>NZ_CABFLN010000077.1 GCF_901873445.1 Gemella haemolysans | reverse complement strand
TTTCTATCTTATTTTCATCTGTTAATTTCATAATAAATAGCCCTCCAAAATTTGTCCAAATTTTGGGGGCTATTACCCATTAAAACAACAAGAGGTACTTTTAAATTTCATATACTTAAAAATAAACATAGTTAAATAAACATTTTCCTACGGTTGTACTAACAACGTCAGGTTCCATGGGTATAATCTCAGCTTAAAAGCACCCCAAATGTTTTAATGATTAATTAAAATTATAACATCCGTTGATAACGGTGTCAAAAAACTAGCTTACAAAAGAAAATTATTTAATTTTCTTAGCTAACATAGTAGCAAAGCGCAGTTTGAATCTATTTCCATTAGCATCTGTTTTGTGGAGTTGTCCAAAATCTTCATTATATTTAATAAATTCCCAGTCTTTGTAATATTCTTTAAGCTCATTTTCTTTAAAAGTAAATGGGAAAGGAAGAGGACAAGGAGCATCTTCTGTAGACATAGCAGCAACAATTAAATTATAGCCACCGATGTTAGTTTGTTCTTGCATATTTTTTATTACACTAGGAATAGATTGTTCTTCGATAAACATTAAAACAACAGTTGATAGTATGAAATCATAAGTATTCCTAAGAGCTGCTGTATTTATATCGTAACTACCGATTTTAATATCTAGATTTTCAATTCTAGAAGTCTCCATTAAAAATTCTAAAGCAGGAATATTATTATCTACCGCAGTGACTTCGAAACCAAGTTTAGAAAGGAATAGAGAGTTACGTCCCTGACCAGATCCAAGGTCTAAAGTTTTACAAGGCTTGATCGTTTTTATGGCCTCTACCACTTCAGAATGAGCAGGATTAATATTGTATTTGTTAGCGAAATAATTTTTTGGTTCGCAATAAAACTCTAAGAAACATTCTAAATCATCAGATAAAGGTGCAACACGGTGCCATGCTTGTGGTTTCACGAACGGAATACTACTCTCAGGTGTAAATATATGCTCCTTCACAATCTCATTATCTTCAGTTAATTCTGTAAACTGTAGCTTTCCTTTAAGAATAGTTAATCTTGCCCAAACATCTTTTCTAGTATTGTGTTTATGTCTAAATGGTTCAGGTAGAGTTTGAGCAGTCCAATTTGGTAATCTTTTGTAACATACTAAGTTTTCTGTCATTTTAATCTCCTTACTAATGGATAATTTTAAGTTAATTATACCATGTAAAATATAAAAATAAAACAATAGATGAGTTTATCATTCGTATCTTTATTATGTTGATTTTAACTCTTTATGTTATAATAAAATAGAAAATAAATATTAATGAGGTAATGAAAAAATGGTAAAAGTATTATTTGTTTGTTTAGGTAATATTTGTCGTTCACCTATGGCAGAAGCAATATTTAGAGATATGATAGAAAAAGAAGGATTAAGCGAAAAAATTCAAATTGATTCAGCAGCAACTAGTAGTTGGGAACACGGTAATCCCGTTCACAGTGGAACTAGAAAAGAACTTGCTAAAGTTGGAATTGGAGTAGAGGGAATGTATTCTCGTATCCTTAATGATAGTGACTTACAAGCAGACTATATCATAGGAATGGATGATAGTAATATAGAAAACATTAAGAAATTTATCGCAGGAAGAAAAACTGGTGAGGTTAAAAAATTATTAGAATACGCAGGAGAAGATAGAATTATTGATGATCCATGGTATACAGGAGATTTTAAAACAACATTTAGTGATGTAACTAAAGGATGTACGGCTTTATTAGATAAAATCAAGAAAGAAGATCTAGTGTAATTATAAAGTTATTACAAAAGGATACTTATAGTTTTTTTAGGAGTAAAATGTAATTTGAAAATTTTAATAGAAAGGAGTAAAAGAGGATGAATATAGGCGATTTCGAAAAAACTGTATCACCAGTAATACTAGATAGAGGATATCTGTATTATAGAGATGATAAGATTAAGTGTTGTAGCCGGAATGTTGATGAAT
Organism: Gemella haemolysans; assembly: GCF_901873445.1. Classification (GTDB taxonomy): domain Bacteria; phylum Bacillota; class Bacilli; order Staphylococcales; family Gemellaceae; genus Gemella; species Gemella haemolysans_C. The sequence goes on along the minus strand of NZ_CABFLN010000077.1, from coordinate 60,291 downwards.
TTATTTTTGACGTGAGTGGGACAGAAAATTATCAAGTAATCGTGCAGATAGATGAGGATAATAATATAAAAAATTCTCGTTGTAATTGTCCGTATGATTTTACCTTTACCTGTAAGCATGAAATTGCAGCATATTATAAGATAAGGGAGACAGTAGAGTGCTTAGCCGAAAAAATTTATCGTGATGTAGTTTTTGAACAAGAGACTAAGAGTTTGGTAGAAAATTACAAAGAAAATTTAGAAAATATTGAGAAAAACAAAGAGGAACATGTCCAAAAGATAAGTGAGCTGTTAGAAACTTATTCTAAAGAGAAGTTGTTGGATATTTTATTAGAAATTGTTGAGAAGAACGGTGTAGTTAGGGATAGATTTTTAAAAGAAATTGAGCGTAAAGAGGCGTTACAATTAGATGAAAGAGAAATCTTAATAAAATATAACGAAAAAATAGATGAGTTATTTTTAGAATATGAAGAACTAGAGGAACAAGCACTAGAAGACTATGAAAATGGATATAGTTACGGTCGCTATCATTGGGAAGAATATGATGATAACTATGTAGACACAGAAGAATTAGAAAATAAAATTTCAGAAATTTTAAGTGATGTAGATGGATTATTAAATAATTTTGAATGTCTAAAATTGTCAATGAAGATTTTAGAAGGAATAGATAAATTAAATAAAATGACTGAAACTACTTCTTATCGTGAGGTTTGGGAAATAGTTATAGATTATTTTAGAGAAAAGTTAGCGAGTGCAGAGAATTTACCTATTACCTCTAGACAGGAGATATTTAATAGAATTAATAAATTAAATGTAAAAGTTAGTGATAGATATGAAATAGCGGTAGATATAGAAATGTTGGTTCAGTTTTGTGATTTGCCTGGAGCTAAGCAAGTACTTTTGTCAAAATTAAATTTTATAAGCGGAGTATATTATGATGAGAGTATAAATAATAGAACGGCAGAGCTAATATATAAAATTTATAAAAAAACTAATGATGAAAAAGGATTGGCACAATCTTTAAAGATGCTTTTGAGGTATGAGAGCATTAGAGATATTTATATTAGTAAACTAGAAAAAAATAATAATACCGAAAATATTTTAGATGCAACAAAATCATGGTCAGAAAATGGGAAGCATAGAAAAAAATGGCTGGAATACAGGCTTCAAATTTTCAAAAAATTAGATAATAATGCAGAACAAATGAAAATATTAGAAAAATTAGTATTATCGGGCGAATTTTCTTATTATGATGAATTAAAGAACATTCAAAAAGATGGCTTCGATAAATATTATCAAAAATTACTAAAAAAATCTAAAAAGAAAAAAGAAATATGGTGTGGGATAATTGTTAGAGAGCGTGATACAAATGAGATGCTAAGCTATCTGCGAGAATATCCTAGTGAAATTCCGAAATATGCTAGTCTTATTAAAGATGTGTATTTAGAAGAAGCCAAAAATATGTATATGAATTATATATTTGAGATGTCAGAATCGGTAGCAGACAGGAATCACTATAGGAATATTTGTAAATATATAGTTAAATATAAAAATCTTTTTGGCTTAGAAGATGGCATTGCTTTGGTAGATTATCTTGATGATAAATATAAGAAAAGACGATCTTTTAGACACGAATTAGTAGTGATTTTAGATGGTTATAAATAAAGAGAATGTAGTGCTGATAAGTTATTCGAGACATGCTATAGAAACTTTTAAAGATGCTAAGGTAAAAGAAATCCCAGGAGCAAGTCATGGATTTAGAGGAACTTAACAAGAAGATGCTGCTAAAGTGATTATTAATTTTGTAAAGGGAAGTATTTAAGGAGATAGATGATGGTAAACGTTAGAACGGTTGAATTACAAGATGCCGAAAATTTAGTAAATATTTATAGACCATATGTTGAACATACGGCTATCACTTTTGATTATACTGTACCAAGTGTACACGAATTCGAGGAGAAAATTTCAAAATCAATTCAAAGTTATCCATTTTTAGTAGCGGAAGAAGGAGATGATTTATTAGGATACGCATATGCTAGTGAGTTTTATCCGAAAGATGCATATAAATGGACTGCTGAAATTACGATTTATTTAGATGAAAAGGCTCGTGGAAAAGGTGTTGGAGAGAAGTTATATAATGAACTTGAAAAACAACTTTATGATAGAGGAATATGCAGATTAACTTCATGTATAGCATATCCGGATGAAGGTAGTGTATCGTTTCATGAGAAGAGAGGGTTTAGAAAGGTAGCTCATTTCGAAAAAGTAGGTTATAAATTTAATCGTTGGTATGATGTCGTATGGTATCAAAAAGATATTAGAGAAAATATTGAATAAAAAAGAGATTCCCACAAGAAAATTTGAATAATCTTGTGGGGATAGTTTTTATTTTGATATTTTTTGAGCAAGAATTACAGTGTATGGATAAGGGGAAGCAGAAAGATTCTCATTATACTTAATTATCCTCCAATCATTATAATAGTTTTTTAACTCACCTTCAATAAAAGTAAATGGGAATGGAGGGCATCTATGACCTGCTTTGTTTAATGCGCTCACGATTAGATTATAGCCACCATCATTAGTTTGTTTTTTGATATTAGCGATAATACTATGTATCCTTGTTGGGTTTAGATACATGAATACATCAGTAGCAAAGATAAAATTATATGTATCTTTTATATTAGCCTCGACAATATCATGTTTAAAAACATTTATATTTAGCTTTTCTTTAATTGATATGTCAGCAAGGTCTTGTAAAAATTTTGCATCAATATCAACTGCGGTAATTTTAAAATCTAATGAAGAAAGATATAAAGAATTTTTTCCTTGACCTGCTCCTAAGTCTAATGCTTTACAGGGCTTTATATACTTCATTGCAGCAACAACTTCTGGATGAGCTGGACTTAAATCGTATTTGTTAAAGAAGTAGTCCTCTGCGGTACAGTAAAATTCTAAATGAAACTGTAAATCAGTTGAATTAGGATGGATTCTAAATATACTTTCTGGTTCTATAAGGTTAATTTCACTCTTTTTATTTAAAGAACATTGTTTAATTACGCTGTTCTCTAAATCTAGAAAACTTAATTTCATTTTCCCTTTAACTATTATCAGTTTTGTCCAAACGCCTTGTTTAGTATAAAATCCTTCTCTATAGTTTTTTGGGAGTGATAGAGCAGTAATGTTTGAAGTGCGTTTAAAACAAAGTAAATTATTCTCCATAAGTTGCGCCTTTCATAGTAATTTACTAATATTATATCATGCAAAAAGTTTAAATAAAAATGATAACCTAAAGAATTGACATTAAATTGAAAGCGGTGTAATTTAATAGTATTAATAAAACAACACTATTTACATTGCCGATGTTTTCTATTATTATAGAAAATAAGAATTAATAAAGAGTAGGTGTTTTTATGAGAACAATAGTAATTTCAGATATACATGGATGTTTTTATACGATGAAGAAATTACTGGATGAAGTAAAATTTGATTGTAATGAAGATAAACTGATTTGTTTAGGTGATATGTGTGATAGAGGGGAAAATACCAAGTTAGTTTGGGAATATTTTTATAATTTACAAAAAGTTCACAAACAACACGTAGTTTTATTGGGAAATCATGAAGACATGTTTAATTTAGCAATAAAAGAAGCAATGTATGACAATACATCTTCAAAAAGACAAAATCACTATTTTAGAAATAATGGATTAACAACATTACAGTCGTTTTATCCAGAAGCAACAACGGAATCACGAAGAGAATACTTCCAAAAATTTGCTAAAGAACAAAAATATTTAAGAGTATGGCTAAAGAACCTCCCTACAAGATATGAAAGTGAAAATTATTATTATGTACATGCTGGTGTAGATTTTAATAAAAACTTTTGGGATCAAATACATCGTGATATGGTTTGGATAAGAGAACCGTTTTTAACGAGTGAGATGAAATATAATAAAAAAGTATTCCATGGACACAGCCCTGTTAAAGAAAATCCATATTATGAAATAAAGGATAATCGAATAAATATTGATGGTGGTTGTGTTTATGGAGGTAAGTTAAATATAATAGTAATAGAAAATTCTGAAATAGAGATAAGACAAAGTATAATATTAGAAGAGGATTTGTACGATAAAAAAGAAGGATAGTGGTTGATGAAATCAGCGCCTATCCTTCTTTTAAACAAAAAAAACCGAGCACATTTGTCTCGGTCTCTTATAGAAAAGGAAAGTTTATGAAGTTTATAACTATTTACTAGTTATGAATACATTATAATCTTCGAACCTTAAATATACTTTAAATTTAGTTTTAAGTAAAAAGATTGAAAAAATACATAAAAGTTTTATTTAAAAGTATTTATGGAGAATATTTATTATTTTTAAAAGAAATGGGAATTAAAAGTAACTAATAAAAATAAAGTAATTAAATTGTTTGCACAGATTTGAATTATGCTCTTCATTTTTAAATATTTCTAAATTGTTACAAAATGTATTTTGTATTACAAAATAGAAAATCTATTGATAATAAAATTTAGAATGATTATAATTAAGGAGAAGTAATTATTAAATTAAGAATTAAAACGATTTCGATGAAATGAGGATAATATACAATGAAGAAACAAGGGATAAAGATAACGAGTAAAGTTTTAGCAGGTTTGGTATTATTAACAGGAATAACATCACTTCCAACAAATGCAGTAGAAGTTAAAACTGCAGAAGTCGATGTAAATAAAGCTAGCGTAAAAGCAAAAGTATATGAATTAAATGGTCATTATTATGCAAAACTAGTAGCAGATAAAGAAGTAGCAAATGTAGTTGCTCGTATTACAACTGAAACTAAAGCAGAGTTTGTATTGAAAAAAGAACTTATTAAAGCTGGGGAAGAAGTTGTAGTAGAATTAGATATGACAGCAAAAGCTCCAACAAGAAAATTACCTCATACAGCAACTGTAAAAAAAGAAGGCTTTACTGCAGAGAATAAAGTAGGTGGGCACACATTCAAAGTTGATGTTCGTTATGAAATTGCGACTGATGAAGTAAAAGCAAAACAAAAAGAAATTCCTAAACCAGTGAACGAACCTAAAAAAGAAGATACGTCAGTAACTTCAGCAACTAGTGATCAAACAAAAGGAACTGAAGCTAAAACAGAACAACCGGCAGCAACAGCTTCTGCAGAAAATACAACAAAACCTGCAGAAAATGAAAAATCAGTTGAAGCATCAAAGGCAGCAGAGACAACAGTTGCTAGGCCAAATACTTCAGATAACGAAAAACAAGCTGATTTAGCTAAACAACCAACAACACCAGTAGCTGGAACAGATAGAAGTGCAGTAGCAACTCCAACAAAAGAAGAGACTAAGGCTACTGAAACTAAAGCACAAGTAGCTAAAGAAGAAAAAGCAGCTACAGCTACAAAAACAGAAGCTGAAAAACCGAATCAACAAACCTCAGCAGTAGGAAGTAGAGAAGAGCAAATAAGAAAAGCATTCTTAGATAAAGTTGCAAAATTAAGAAGTATTAATGGATTACCAGCATTATCTGAAAATACAGCATTAAATACTTCTTCTAAAAATAGAAGTAATGATGTGCCAACTCGTGAAATAGATGGAAATCTTCATGGACCAAATGGAACTATCAAATATGAAACAGATGCAGCAAAAGCAGCAGGATACTTTAATTCTATTTTAGCAAATGTTGCAATAACAGGTGATTCTGGAACACCAGAACAAGTTGCACAACAATTATTTGATATCTTATTTAAAGAGGTTGGAAATGTAGTAGCTAGATATCCATACGGGCACAGAAATACCTTATTAGATGCAACTGCTAAAGATGTAGGTGCAGGAGTAACAATAAAAAATGGTCAAGTATATCTTGTACAGCACCAAAGCTCTAATGCAGCATTCAATGGAAGTACTCCAAAAGCAGGTAAATATTTAGATGGATCAAATACTATTTATAGAAATGGTCGACCAGTATAAGATAATAAATTAAGAATATTAAGCTAATTAACATCAAAATTATAGAAAATCTAATTAGATTTTTAAATCTAGATGTTAGTTGGCTTTTTTTATTGTTACAAATTTATTAAGAAATTGAAGGACGCATCTACAAATGTAACTTATTATATTATAAAAAAGCTTACTATGGTGCTAATGTAACTAAATAAAAGTTTGTAACAATGTTGTAATGAAAGTTGGGGTTTATTACAAATTAGGAATCCTATTGATTGAAATATGTAAATCAGATATAATTAACACAACAATAAATTTTAGGAGAAATTTAATGAGTAAAACGAAATTGACTAGAAGAATATTAACAGGGTTAGTATTATTAGTTGGAGCATTTGGAGCAGTTACAGTTGCTAATGAAGTTAATAATGTGGCAGTTAATGTTAATAAAAAAGATGTAAAAGCTAGTGTTTATGAAAAAAATGGACACTACTACGTAAAACTTACAACAGCTAAAAATGTTACTAATGTAGTTGCACGAGTAACTACAGAAGATAGAAAAGAATATGTAGTTTAAAAAGAAACTATCAAAGTGGAAGAAGTAGTAGAGTATGAAATTGACTTAAATGCAAATGTACCTACTAGAAAATTACCACACACTGCGGTTAAAAGAGAAACTATTAAATCTGTTGTAAATTTAGGAGATCACACTTTCAACGCCGTAGTGAGTTATGATGTAGAAGTTGCTGATTCTCAAGAACAAGCAGCTAAACCAGTAGATAAAAATACTGAAAAGAAAACTACTCTAGATCAACTTGCTGAGAAGAGAGAAGTAACTGCTGAGCAAAAAGCTAAAGAAGAAGTAGAAGCTAAAAAAGCTGCTGAAGAAAAAGCAGTGGTGGATGCAAAATTAAAACAAGAAGCGGAAGCTAAAGCGGAAAAAGAAGCTGAAGCCAAGAAAGCAACAGAAACAAAAGTAACTGCAGATACTAAATTAGAACAAGAAGCAGAAGCTAAGAAAGCTGCAGAGCTAAAAGCAAAACAAGAAGCAGATGCGAAAGAAGCCGAAGCAAAACAAGTAACTACAGTAGCTGGTGGATTACCAGAAGTAACTGCTGCAGAATTGGTAGATCCTGCGATGAATGGATTAACTCCTCATACTAAAAAGATGAAAGTAGCTTTAGCGAAGAAATTCGGAATAACAAGCTTCTCACTATTTAGAGCGGGAGACAACGATGGTACTGGTCACGGACATAACTCTGGTATGGCTGTGGACTTCATGGTGCCTGTAAACTCAGCACAAGGTGACCAACTTGCAGAGTACTTAACTAAGCGCATGGATGAACTTGGAGTTTATTATATTATCTGGAAACAAAGATTCTATATGCCACAACAAAACATTTATGGACCAGCAAATACATGGAACATAATGCCTAACCGTGGTGGAGTAACTGCTAACCACTATGACCACGTTCACGTGAGTTTCAAAAAATAATAAACAAAATTATAGACAATTAACAGATGAAAATTACTATCTGTTAGTTGTCTATTTTACATTAAAAAACTAAATAATGCTTTTAAATTATAGTGTGAAGTAGTATAATTATAGATAAGTAGTAGTATAGGAGGTAAATATGTCAGAGAAGAAAATGAACATGATTGTGTGTGGAGGTTGAAACTCGAAAATAGGGCCGGGAGCCTTATCAGATATACTAAAAGACCTTCCAAAAAAAGAAGATAAAAATTTAGTAGTTGGCTATGAATCTTCGGATGATGCAGCCGTTTATAAAATTTCCGAAGATAAGGCGATTATTCAAACATTAGATTTCTTTACAACAATGATAAATGATCCATATCTATATGGGCAAATTGCAGCAACTAATGCGCTTAGTGACGTTTATGCAATGGGTGGAGAAGTTATCTCAGCATTAAATATAGTAGCTTTCCCAGAGAATATGGACTTAGAAATTTTACATCAAATATTAAAAGGTGGAGCGGAGAAAGTTCACGAAGCAGGAGGGGTTCTTGCAGGAGGGCACTCTATTCATGATGCAACACCAAAATACGGATTATCAGTAACAGGAATAGTTCATCCTGATAAAATATTACAAAATAACAATTGTAAAGTAGGAGATTTATTAATCGTAACAAAACCATTAGGAGTGAGTATTATTAATACAGCTCATATGGTAAAAGAATGTTCAGAAGAATCATTTGCTCAAAGCGTTAAGCAAATGACAACACTTAATAAATATTCTGCTCAAATGATGAAAGATTTTAATGTTAATAGTTGTACAGATATTACAGGATTCGGTTTTTTAGGACATCTTGTAGAAATGTTGGATGGTAAATATTCAGCAGAAGTATATTCGAAAGATATTCCATATATTGAAGAAGCGTATAAATGTGCAAATGAATTTGTTATTACCGCAGGTGGTCAACTTAACAGAACATTCGTTGAGCCAAATGTAGAATATCAGATTAAAGACTTTGCATTAGAAGAAATAATGTATGATCCACAAACATCAGGAGGACTTTTAATAAGTTTACCAGAAAGTGAAGCGTACGAATTATTAGAAAAACTAAACACTCTTGAAATTAAGAGTTCTATAGTAGGTAAAGTTATAGAAAAACAAGAAAAAGCAGTTATTATTAAATAACTCGGAAGACAATAGGAGAATATAAGTATGAAAAAAGAAATTTTAGATGCACAAGGCTTAGCTTGCCCAATGCCAGTTATTCAAACAAAAAAATTATTACTAGAAAATGATGTAGTAGAAACAATCGTAGACAATGTTATAGCTACTCAAAACTTAGAAAAAATGGCTACACAATTAGGCTTCAATTTCTCGGTAAAAGAAGAAACAAAAGATAAATATATCGTTACTATTTCTAAGGGAGAAGTGAATGAAGGAGTAGTTGTGGATACATTGTGTGATAAATGCGTTGTTCCTGTAACTCAAGCTACACGTGCACTAGAAGAAGATACGAAAGTAACTTTATTAGTAAAAACTGAAGATAGTGTAGAAAGTCTTAGAAAATTTGCTGATAAAAACAGTTATGAGTTCAAAGTTTCTGATATTGAAGGTGGCTTCAAAGTTGAAATTACAAGAGAAGAAACTCCGCAATTAGAAGCTTTACCAGTAGTTAAAGATGACAGCTATATCGTTGTGATTAACAAAGATCAAATGGGACATGGTAGTGAAGAACTAGGTAAAAGATTAATTAAAGCATATCTTTATGCTTTAGGTGAACAAGAAGTTCTTCCTAAAAAAATTATTTTCTACAATAATGGTGGAATTTTAGTAGATAAAACTCGAAGCCACGTACTAGAAGAGCTAAAAACACTAGAAGAAGGTGGAGTAGAGATAGTTTGTTGTGGAGCATGTATCGACTACCACAATATTGATTTAGCGGTTGGAAATCCAACTAACATGTACTTCATCGTAGAAGACATGAGAAAAGCTAACAAAGTAATTCAACCGTAGGAGGAAGCATGGTAGAAGAAGGATTAGTAGTTTTTAATAGTACACACGATTCAATAAAGGCGGATAACATTTGTCTAGAAAGAGAAATGGGAGCATCACTTATTCCAACACATCCATCTATAGGTGTAGGTTGTGGATTTATGCTAAAAACAGCTTGGGATAATTTCGATAATGTTGTAAGAATGTTAGAGGATGAAAAAATCGAATATCGTGGTTTGTATTATTCTAGAAAAGCTGGAATCAAAAGAATAATAACAGAATTAAAAGATTATAAATTAAAATAAAATTTTGGATAGAGGTTATTATAGAGAAAGTTTAAAATCTATTTTGTAAAGTTCTCTCTCATAATCTCTATTCTTAATATAAAGTGTAAAGGTGAATTGTATGAATAACAATGTAATTATTGGTACTGCAGGGCATATAGATCACGGGAAGACGACCCTGATAAAAGCTCTAAGTGGTATTGAAACAGATACTACTCAAGAAGAAAAAGATAGAGGAATGTCAATAAATCTTGGATTTGCTTATTTTGATCTACCAAGTGGAAAAAGATGCGGTGTAGTTGATGTTCCCGGACATGAAAAATTTATTAAAAATATGCTAGCTGGAGTTAGTGGGATAAACTTAGTATTATTACTAGTTGATTCAAGAGAAGGTATAATGCCTCAGACGAAAGAACATATTGATATCTTAACGTTACTAGGAATTGAAAACTACATTATCGTAATGACGAAAATAGATTTAGTTGAAGAAGAATATCGAGAACTTGTTAAAGAAGATATTCGAGAATTCATCGCTGGAACAGTTCTGGAGAATTCTCCAATTATAGAAGTAGACTCAATTAGTAAAAAAGGTTTAGACAATCTATTAGAAACAATTGATAAGAAAACAGAAGATATCGAAGCGAAAAATATAGAGAAAAATGCTAGACTTAATATCGATCGTTCATTCCAGGTAAAAGGATTCGGCACAGTTGTTACAGGAACTCTTACGGAAGGTGTAGTAAATGTAGGGGATGAACTTGTTATTTATCCAAAAGGAATAAAAACAAAAGTAAGAAATATACAAGTTCACGCAAAAGATGTAGAAAAAGCCTACGCAGGTCAAAGAACAGCCATAAACTTAGCGAATATCAAGTTTGATGATGTAAAACGTGGAGACACTTTAGCGACTGCAGATTCATTAACAAAAACTTATATGCTAGATAGTGAGATTAAATTAATCAATGATGAGAGAGCTAATCTTGAACTATGGGATAGAGTGCGTGTATATATAGGTACTGAAGAAGTTATGGCAAGGGTTGTACCACTTGGGACTGACTTATTAAAAGCAGGAGAGAGTAGTTTTGCTCAACTTAGACTAGAAGATGAAATAGCAGTTAAAAATTATGATAAATTTATCATTCGTACTTATTCACCAATGATTACAATAGGTGGAGGAGTAATTCTTGATGCTAGTCCAAAAAAACATAGCAGATTTAATGAAGAAATTCTTGAAAAACTTAAAGTGCAACTTGAAGGGAATATATCAGATTTAATAGCTAATTATATACTATCACACAATAACTATTTAGTTTCTAAAGATAGTATCGTAAAAGATTTACAACTTCCAGAAGAAGAGATAGTGGAATCACTGGCACAACTAATAGAAACAGCTACAGTTTATGAGACTAAGTTAGGATATATTCATAAGAAAAAATATGAAGAAGTATTAGAAAAACTGAAAAAATTATTAGTAGAATATCATAATAGATTCAAATTGAAAGTTGGTATTCCTAAAATTGAGGTACTTTCTAAGTTTAAACTTTCTCAAAAAGAAACATTAGAGCTACTTGATCTATTTATAGCGAACAACGAAATTCGACTAGAAGGTAACTTAGTAGCTGAAAAAGATTTCGTAGTTAATTATGATAAGAAACAATTGGCTGAAAAAGAAAGAATAGAGAAGGCTTTATTAGAAGGAGGATTTACACCACCGACTATTAAAGATTTAACAAACGGAGAAAAACCGAAAGTTGAGATATTAGAATCTCTAATCGACAATACAATAGTTAGATTAGATACTGATTTAGTATTACATGTTAATGTATTAAAAGAAGCTATTCAAAAAGTAGAAGATCACTTTAGTGCGAATGAACAAATGGGATTAGCTGAATTTAGAGATATGACAGGGTCTAGTAGAAAATATTCTATGGCTATTTTAGAATATATCGATAAGCTAGGAATTACTAAACGTGTAGAAAATTATCGAGTATTGGCGAAAAAATAAATAAAGAAGGGAGCTAAGTCATCGTACAAAATTGACTTAGATAAGGTAAGGGATATGAGTTATTATTTCGACTATGGAGCAACATCGCTAAAAAAACCTAAGGAAGTAGCGGACAAAGTCTATGAAGTACTATCATCGGCGAAATATGCAAATGCATCAAGGGGCAGTTATTATGAAGCGAATAACGCTTTTCGTGAAGTGTTTGAAGCAAGAAATGATATTGCAAAATTTTTTGGTATGAAAGATGAAGATAGAGTAGTATTTACGAGTAATTCTACAGAAAGTCTAAATATAGCAATACTAGGATTATTAGAAAAAGATGATCATGTAATTACGACTTCAATGGAACATAATTCAGTATTAAGACCAGTTTATTTAGCTCATGAAATAATAGGATGTGACTATACGATTGTTAGAGCTGGAAAAACAGGATTAATCGACTATGAGGAGTTAGAAAAAGCTATCAAACCTAATACAAAAATGATCGCTATCACTCATGGTTCGAATGTTACAGGAAATATAGTAGACTTGGAAAAAGTTGCGGCTATATGTAAAAAACACAATCTTATTTCAGTTGTTGATGCTTCGCAAACTGCTGGGGTAGTGCCTATCAATATAGATGAACTAGGAATAGATATATTATGTTTTACTGGGCATAAAAGTCTGTACGGACCACAAGGAATTGGTGGACTATGTGTAAGACTTAAAGAACCTGAAATTAAGAGATTTAAAGTCGGTGGAAGTGGAGTTAGAACTTTCGATGAGAAACATCCAGGAGAATATCCACTGCGCTTAGAAGCAGGTACGCTTAATACTGCAGGAATCTTAGGTTTGCATGAGGGAATAAAATATATTAATAGACAGGGAATAGAAAATCTTTATAAAAAACAGATGAATTTTGCGAACAAATTCTATAACGAATTAAAAGACTTAGATTGTTTAGAGTTTTATGGAGATTTTACAAAAGAACGTACAGCAGTAGTTTCATTGAACTTCAAAGGAATTTCAGCTTCGGATGTTGCAGATGTACTTGCTGAAGAATATGACATTGCTGTTAGACCTGGAGCACACTGTGCACCTCTGATGCATGAGGTATTAGGGACAAAAGAACAAGGTATAGTGAGATTTTCTTTTTCTAGTATGAATACAGAAGAAGAAGTAGACTATGCTATTAATGCTATAAAAACATTAGCAAAAGAAATTTAGGAGAATTATTATGTCAAAACAATTATTATCACAAATTCCCGCAATAAATAAAATTTTATTATTAGATGAAGTAAAAGCACTAATAAATGAATATGCAGAAGTAGCGGTAAAATCAGCGATAAAAGAATATATTGATAGAATTAAACAAGAAATACTAAATGAAGAATTATTCGAAGTTCCAAGTTTAGAGAAAATTGTAGTAGAAGTTACACAAATAGTAAAAAAAGAAGACAGAAATTCTTTACGTCGAGTTATAAATGCAACTGGGACAATTTTACACACAAACTTAGGTCGTAGTTTACTGAGTCAGAAGATTAAAGAAAATATTGAGAGTGTAGCATTTAACTATTCTAATCTTGAGTTTGATATTGATAATAAAAAACGTGGAAGTCGTTATGTCCATCTTATTGATATTATCAAAAAATTAACAGGTGCAGAAGATGTCCTTGTAGTTAACAACAATGCTGCGGCTGTACTATTAACATTAAATACACTAGTTAAAGACAAGGAAATAGTAGTTTCTCGTGGAGAGCTGGTAGAAATCGGTGGGGCATTCAGAATTCCTGAAATTATAAAACTAAGTGGTGGTACTCCTATTGAAGTAGGTACTACGAATAAAACACACTTAAAAGACTACGAGAATGCAATTAATGACAATACAGGAGCATTGTTAAAAGTGCATACTAGTAACTATAAGATTGTAGGATTTACTAAAGAAGTATCTAATGAAGAGATATCTTACCTTGCTCGTGAAAATGAACTAGTATCTATAAATGACTTAGGAAGCGGTCAGTTCGTTGATTTTTCTAAATATGGTTTACCTTATGAGCCAACTGTAAAAGAAGTGCTTGATAGTGGTATTGATATAGTAACTTTCAGTGGGGATAAACTTCTGGGAGGACCACAAGCAGGTATTATCGTTGGTAAAAAAGAATATATAGAAAAAATGAAAAAGAACCAGCTTACTCGTACGTTACGTGTAGATAAGATGACTTTAGCTGCATTAGAAGCTACTTTAAAACTATACTTAGACGAGAAAGAAGCGTTAGAACACATTCCAACGTTACATATGATTTCATTATCAAAAGAACGTTTATTTGAAAAAGCAGATGTTCTAAAAATAAGACTTAGTGACTTAGACTTCAAGATTACAATAGCTGAAGATAAGGCAGAAGTCGGTGGAGGAAGCTATCCAGCAAGTTACTTAGAAAGTGTTGTAGTAAAATTAGAACATCCAAGACTAAGTGCTACAGAACTAGAACGTCGTCTTTTAGAAGTAGAAATACCTATTATTACACGAATTAAAGATAATGAATTAATTCTTGATATGAGAACTCTTCGCACTAGAGAATTCGATTTAGTTAAACAAGCTTTAATAGAAGTCGCGAAGTAGATTAGAATTTAAGCATACATTAAATAATATTTGATAAAACTAGAAGGTGAGTATATGTTTAGGGAAATAAATATAGAAGATACACAAGATGTAGCAGAAATTTGTAAAGTAGCATTAGGGTATGATGTAGATGTTGAAAATGTAAAAAAACAAATAGAAAAACTAACTAATGATAAGAAACAACATATTATTATCGGTTATGAAGATGAAAATATAGGGAAGATTATAGGATTCGTTCATGCTCAAATGTATGAAAGTTTCTATAGTGATCTAGGATTAAATATTTTAGGACTTGCTGTTAATCCTGATTTTCAAGGTAGGGGAATAGGTAGAAAACTTATGAATAAGTTAGAAGACTATGCCGTAGACAATAATATTAGCTTTATTAGATTAAATTCTGCCATGAAACGTGAAGAAGCGCATAAATTCTATGAACATATCGGGTATATCTGTGATAAAGTTCAAAAAAGATTTATAAAAGTATTAAAATAAAAGTGTTTAAACAGAAGTTTTAGCGTTTTAGCTTACTTTTAGAAAGTTTAAAATAAGATTTATATAATCAAGTGTAAAGTGTTTGATTATGTAAATCTTTTTCGTTTGTTTTCGGTTTATAGAGAAAATAGATAGATGTAAAATTCTGCACTAGCTCCACATGAATTCGCATGAGAATTTTATTAGAGATGAAGCTTTATAAAAATTATAAAGGTTTTAATTACAAAATGTTTCCTCTTTTGTAATATTAGGTTATAATAGTAAAATATTAGAATTTAAATTGTTGATTTATATAAGATAGGAAGATGTGATATAATTAAATTATGAATGATAAACTAGAAAAATTACAACCATTTACAAAATGGACAGGAGGAAAACGAAAGTTACTTCCTAAACTAAAAGAGTTATTACCGGTAGATTATAATAATTATTATGAACCTTTTGTAGGAGGGGGAGCTCTATTTTTTGAATTAGCTCCTAAAAATGCGATTATTAATGATTTCAATAATGAGTTAATTAATTGTTATATTCAAATAAAAAATAATCCTAATAAATTAATAGAGTCTCTAAGGAAGCATAAAGAAAAAAATAGTAAAGAGTACTACTTAGAGATAAGAGGATTAGATAGATTAGATTGTTTTAGTAATCTATCAGGTATAGAGCGAGCAGCTCGAATAATGTATATGTTAAGAGTTAATTTTAATGGGTTATACAGGGTTAATTCAAAAAATCAATTTAATGTCCCATATGGGAATTATTCTAATCCTAAGATTGTAGATGAAGAATTAATTAATAGTATCAGTGATTATTTAAATTCAAATGAAATTAAAATTATGAGTGGAGATTTTGAAGATAGTTTAGATACAGTAAAATCGGGAGATTTTGTTTATTTTGATCCACCATATATTCCTTTAAATGAAACTAGCTCATTTACATCATATACACATGAAGGATTTTCTTATGAGGATCAAGTACGTTTACGAGATACAGTTAGAAAATTAACAGAAAAAGGTGTAAAGGTTATGGTGTCAAATTCTTCGAGTGAACTAACAATAGATTTATATAGAGAGTTTAATGTACATTATGTAGATGTAACTAGAACTAATGGAGCGAAATCAACTAGTAGGGGAGTAGTGAAAGAAGTTATAATTACAAATTATTAAGGGAGGAAGCATTATGGACATATATTATAAAAAAGATAACTGTACACTCGCTTTAGGTGATACATTTGAGGTTATCGAAAAAATTAAAAGTGAAAGTATTGATATGATTTTTGCTGATCCACCATATTTTTTAAGTAATGATGGTTTTTCAAATTCTGGAGGAAAAGTAGTTTCTGTTAATAAAGGTGATTGGGATAAAATATCATCTTTTGAAGAAAAGCATAACTTTAATCGAGAATGGATAAGAAAAGCTAAAAGAGTTTTAAAACCAAATGGAACAATTTGGATTTCGGGAACGTTACACAATATTTATTCAGTTGGTATGGCTCTAGAGCAAGAAGGATTTAAAATATTAAATAATATAACATGGCAAAAAACTAATCCAGCACCAAACTTATCATGTAGATATTTTACGCATTCTACGGAGACTATATTATGGGCAAGAAAAGCTGATAAATATGCCAGACATTACTATAATTATGATTTGATGAAGGAAATCAATAATGGAAAGCAAATGAAAGATGTCTGGACAGGTCCTTTAACAAAAATTAGTGAAAAATGGGCAGGGAAACATCCTACTCAAAAACCAGAATATTTATTGGAAAGAATTATTTTAGCAAGTACAGAAAAGGGAGATTATGTTTTAGATCCTTTTGTAGGAAGTGGGACAACAGGAGTTGTAGCTAAAAGATTAGAGCGTAAATTTGTAGGAATAGATTTTAAAGAAGAATATCTAGATATTGCTAAAAGAAGATTGGAGGCAGTAAAATGATTAAAGACGGAATAGGTGGAGTAAATACGAAGACTGGTTTGGAATTTGAATTGCAGACAGACTTAAAAGAAATTATTTCTAGATTGAAGAATTATGAAGTGAAAAATTGTGATTTTGATACTTCTAGAAAGAACGGAAAAGTTATTATAGGGAGAAAGTTGCGCTCGGGAGAAAAAACTGCAAGATGGATAGTATTATATAAACAAGAAGAAGTAGCTAGAATTTTTAGAAAAGAGGGTTTATATAGATATTTTGACGAAATAGATGGTTACGACTATACAAAAATAATATCTAGTAAATTATTACCAGATGATGCAATTTTTGTGATAGAAAAAAATACAGTATTTATAATAGAGAAGAAAACTCAAAGTGGAAGTGGTAGTGTAGATGAAAAATTACAAACTTGTGATTTTAAATTAAAACAATACAGAAAGCTATTTTCTCCGTTAAATAAAGAAGTTAAATATTATTATTTATTAGAGAAAGAATGGTTTTCACAACGAAAATATAAGGATGTATTAGATTATATTATTTCAGTAGGTTGTGGATATTATTTTAATTACATACCATTAAGTGCTTTGGGATTACCAGTAGAGGAGGAATGTATAGATGAAGTTTAGGGAATATTTATCCGGCCAAGTAGAAGACAAATTAAATTATTTCTTTTCTACACTATCAGTTACTAATAGAACTCCAGAATATTATGTGAATTGGGATAAAGTAAGAAGAGAAACAAAAGCATTTGAATTAGAGTTACACACTTTAAATTATCTAATAGGAAAAGAAGATATTTATAATGAGGCTTTAGGGTTATTTCAGAAGCAACCACAACTTTTAAAAGCTATTCCTAGTTTAATAGCAAGTAGAGAAAAAGTTTTAGATATATTATTTTTTGACGTAGATGATATTATGAATTTTTACCAATTAGATTTCAAAAATATTGATAGTAGTCAATTAGGAAAGTATGTAGATTTCATGAAAGATGCAGGTCTTTTAGAATTTTTACAGAAAGATGCGAATCGTTCATTGGTTGATTATGTTTATGGTGTGGAAGCTGGTTTAGACAGTAATGCGAGAAAAAATCGCAGTGGAACAACTATGGAGAATATTTTAGAGCGAAATGTAGAAAAAATTTGTATTGAACAAAATTTAGTTTATAAGGCTCAAGCAACAGCAAATTATATAAGAAGTTCTTGGGGAATTGAAGTACCTGTAGATAAATCGGAACGTCGTTTTGATATTGCAGTATTTTCAAAAGAAAAAAATAAAGTATGGCTTATTGAAACTAACTACTATGGTGGCGGTGGAAGTAAACTGAAATCCGTCTCTGGTGAATTTACGGAACTAAGTAAATTAATTCAAACAGCTAAAGATGATGTGAGTTTTTCATGGGTAACTGATGGACAAGGATGGCATACGGCACGTTATCCTTTATCTGAAGCTTTTGGACATATAGACAATATTTTTAATTTAGAAATGTTAAAACAAGGATATTTATTTGATTTGTTTAAAAAATAATATATAGGAGGAACCATGTCAGATTTAGAAAAATTATTTTTTAAGATAGATAAACAGGTAGAAGAGAATAAAGGTGAAGGGTTGTATTTTGACTCTTTAGTGAAATACTTAACTTTAGAGAATGATGAAGAGTATTTTGATATTGTCGACAATTTCTCTAAAGAGGATATTAAAAAAGCTTATCAGTTTTTACTTTTAAAAGCTCTTAAAGAGTTAAATAATCCAAGTTACGACATTACACCAGAAGTTATTACTATGTATGTATCTCATATTTTAGAGTGTTTATACAATAATGAGAAAATTTCTGTAGCTGATTTTGCTAGTGGAAGTGGAAACTTCTTAATTAACTTAGCTGCCTTATCAAAAGGTGACTACGAATTAACTTCTGTTGATGTTGATAATAATTATGCTAGATTACAACAAAATATTTTCAATTTATTAGAAACTAATGTTGAGATCATTAATCAAGATGCACTTAAACCTTTAAATATTAAAAAACAAGATGTTATTATCAGTGATGTACCTTTTGGCTATTATGCTGATGAGGATAATAGCTTAAACTATAAACTTTGTAGTGCTGAAGGATATAGCTTAAATGCTTTACTATTCATTGAGCAAGCATCTAATTATTTAAATGATAATGGTGTAGGAGTATTAGTAGTGCCTAAAAAAGTTCTTGAGCTTGAAGATAATTTCAAGAAATTTTTAGAAGAAGATATTAATTTAAATGCGGTAATTACTTTACCTGATGAGATGTTCAAAAATGCATCTCAACAAAAAGCTATTATTTTAATAACTAAAAAAGGTCAAACTAAATTGCCAAATCAAGTATTTTTAGCTCAAGTACCTAGTCATAAAAATAAAGAAGGTTATGCTAATTTTATTGAAGAATTTAAAAATTGGTTAGCAGAAAAATAGCATCATTAATGTATAAATGAAAAGATTATTTTCGTAGAAATATGTTAACAAATTGCTATTAAAGGTTGACAAGAACGTAAGAATATAATACAATATGTAAGTAGATTGCTTAAAAGCAGTCTTATTGATTGAATGTTTTGTATTTATTTTATATCTTAAACATTTAATTAAGTATTAAATTAAGATTTTGTAGTATCGGAGGGAGGGAAATCCAATGTCAAAAACTGTAGTTCGTAAAAATGAATCACTAGAAGATGCACTACGTCGTTTCAAACGTGCTGTTTCTAAAAACGGAACTATCCAAGAAGTTCGTAAACGTGAGTTTTATGAAAAACCAAGCGTTCGTCGTAAGAAAAAATCTGAAGCGGCTAGAAAACGTAAATATTAATAATTGGTAATTATCAGGCAATTTATTAATAAAATCTAAAAAACTTTCCCTCTTTTAGATTTATTTAAAAAATAAGGACCTCATCGCAAGATGAGGTTTTTTTATATCTTTATATAATGGAGTAGGACTGCTCTTGTTAAAAGAAAGAAATTGTGTTATTCTTATTTTAATTATTATCACTAGGAGAATAGTATGTTTGCAATAATTTGTTTAAATATTATGTTATTAATTTCATGTTGGTACTTAATTGCTGAAAATCAGAAGAATAAAAATAAAATTAATGATTTACAAGATGATTTAAATAAAGCAATTAAAAGACTAGCAGCATTAGAAGAGGGAGTGACTCAAAAATCGTGATTTCGTAGAAATCGATTTTGTCGAGTCACCCCCGCAAAGTTTATTAGATATCTAAAAAGCTTTTATAAAGCGAATTTAGATATCAATAAACCACTGCGTCTATGAGTTATCATATACACTTTGTTAGAATTTAGGTCTTTTGAGTCTTCCTGAGCATAAATAATAAGGAAGATTCCATCCAAGACGGACGGAATCTTCTTTTTTTAGAATTCTATTTTTCTTATTTTTTTATCTAATTCAGCTATATTTCTAGCATTCATAAGTATCATCAAGAACTTAACTTCTTTTTTCCATTTTTCAATTTCTTGAATTAGGGCATCTTTTCCTTCATTTACAAGGATTTCTAAGAAAATTTTAGAAACACCAACTGCTTTAGCTCCTAAAGCTAGACATTTTACAACATCTAGAGGATTACGAATACCACCACTTGCGATAATATCTATTTTATCTTTATAAGAGTAGGCGATTTCTAGACTTTCTGCTGTAGTGTATCCAATTGCTTCTAGGTAAGTTGATTTATCAGTTCTTCGTCCATTTTCGATTCTAGCGAAGTTTGTTCCACCCATACCGCTGATATCCACGGCTGGAATATTTAAATCGATTGCTAGTTTAATAGTAGCTTCGTTCATGCCAAAACCTGTTTCTTTTAAGATTACAGGAATAGGAGATTTAGAGCTGACTTCTTTTAGGTTAGTGTACCAACTTTCGAAGTTATGATCACCTTCTGGCATAACTATTTCTTGAAGAGGATTAGTATGAAGTTGAATATATTTTGCTTGTGATTTTTCAATTGCTTCTAAAATAAGTTTTGGATCTTTATCTAATCCTAAGTTTACCGAATAGCCTTTAGGATAAGCTTCTTCGTCTTCTTTACTCTTAAGAGCTGGAGAATATGATCCTGGAAAAAATTTAATTCCACATTTTTTACTAACTTCCATAAAATCTTGATTAATTTTATTACAATCTTCTCCACCAGCAGTTATAGCATTGATGAAGAATGGATATTCCCAACGATCCCCACAAACTGATGTAGAAGTATCCACATCATCTAATCCGAAAAGTGGAATACTATTGTAATCAATTGCGTATGAGTCCAAGCTAGTTACTTTTGTTTTATCAGCAAGCGCCAATCTAATATGATCTTTTTTTCTCATAATTAATCCTTTCGTAGTGTATTATAATCTTTCTAAGTTCAGTTGTAGCTGATACTTATCGTTATTTTTTTCAAATCCTAATACAATATCACCACTACCAGAACCACTCTGTTTACCAGCAGAATGTGAGTCGATATAATTTTTCATTGCATTAGTTTCCATAGGTATTTTAGAGAAACTTTCTAAATACAATAGATTTTCTCTAAGTTTATTTATCGTATTAAGAGCATTTGATGCATCTGTTTCTACTAAATTCTCTTTTAATGTTTTTACAAGGTGATTAGAAGTCTCTACAAAAACTCTAAATTCTTCTTTGTAATTATCTTTATGTTGTTTCCAAAGTTTAACGTGCTCTTTCGTATCAACAGCTTCACCAGTCCATCGTGCTAAGATGCTTAAATCAGCTTTAGGATGTATTTTTTCAATAAGAAGTCCATCCCAATTTGTATTAATTATTTCTTTAACAGACTTGTTTTGGAGAATCATTTCATTAACGAATTTGGCATTGAATTTTTGATAGAAGGTGATTCCATCATTGATACTCGCAGCAACATCTCCCATAGATCCGCTTAGATTGTGTTTAATATTAAATAGGGCAACCAATTTGAAAATAGTTAGATCACTATATGTAATATTTTCGAATGATAATATTGCTCGAGCTATAGCGACAAGAACAGCGCCAGATGAGCCTAGACCGTATTTTTTATCATCACTATGAAGTTCATTGAAAATAGTAAGAGAAAATGTTTTATCACTATTTGTATATTCTGTTAAAAATTGGATAAATTGTTGAACTAGTGTGAAGTTACTATTTTCTTCAAAAAGGCCAACAGAAGTTTTATTAATTGTATCGAAGATAGTAGTTTTATCACTTTCTTCTACAAATACTGTAATTTTTTTAGGGACACTTGTTATTAGTGCAGAAGCATAATCTTCTAAAATCGCATATTCACCAGCAAGATAGAGCTTACCGTATGCTACTCCATGCACAAAATTATTTTTTTCTTCCATAATTTTGAAATTTCCTCATATAATTTGTCTTGATCTTCCCTTAAGTATAGTACTTTCACATTTGGGCCAGCATCCATAGTGAAGTAACATCTATAACCTTTAGAACGTAGTTCTTTTACGATATCCATAGCCATGTAGCTTTCTTCAGTTAAGAACGAAAAACTTGGAGTAGATGTAGAAGTTGTACCATGCATAGCTAGTGCGTTACTTTCTGTAATCTCACCAATTTTCTCGAAGTCGGCTTCTTTTAGAGCTTCTTTCATTAATACAAAATCGTTTTTAGCTTTTTCTACCCAAGCACTGAATGTTGTTGATGTTTGAACACAGCGCTCCATAGCGACACGACTAGAAATTTTCTTTCTATCTTCATTAACTACAAGAACCATCATTCCGAAGTCTAGAGAGCATTCTAACTCTTCAACACTTCCATCCTCAAGCCAAGCAGCAAGTTTATAGAAACTTCGGCATGAAGAACCAGATCCTTCTTTAGCTATTTCAACTAATTCTTTAGTAGTTTTGTTTAAATTGAAATATTCATTACAAGCAAGAACTAACGCCATAGTACCGCTAGAACTTGAAGAAAGTCCAGCAGCAGTAGGTACGGTGTTATAACTTTTTATAGTTATAGCTTCTCGTTCAGTAGGTGTAAATTTAGAGATGAATTTAATCATCTTATCAACTTCTTCTTGGCTTTGTTTTTCGTCATTGATATAAAATTCATCAACATTATTGTTATTTTTTTCTATTTTTGTTTTTGATAAAAGATTGTCTAATCTTAAAGAAATATTAGGATTATAAGGTAAGACAGGATCTTTAGATTTTTTTCCCCAGTATTTAACTAAGGCAATATTAGCATAACCTAAACTGTAACTATCCATGATGAATATCCTTTCTCTTTTAGTGCGTTTTGAATTTCCAGTGCATTTTCTTTTGTTTTGCTAAGGCTAATACAACAACCACCAGCACCACCACCAGTTAGCTTGGCACCAATTGCATTATTGTTTTTACAAATTTCCACAACCTCATCGTTGCTCGCATGACTTACTCCTAGTTTGCGCAGTAAATCATGAGCTTTATACATATATTGTCCGACAAGGTCGATTTTTTTATTTTTTAATGGTTCGATTACTAAATCAGTGATTTCACCTAATTCAGCAATATATTTCTCGTATTCAACATAATTATCTTCTATATGTTTTAGAGTTTCTTTAGTGATTCCAACAACACCTGTATCGATAATTAGTAAATAACTGTTTAAATCGAAAGTTAACTCACTAGCTCCCTCTTTTTTTGAAAATAAAAGGGGAGTGTCACTAAGTACTTGATTTACATCAATACCGCTAGGATTTCCGTGGATAAATTTCTCGCATTTATTAGCAATTTCTCTAACATTTGGGAGTTTTTTTGCACGTGCAATAGCGCTACTCAGCGCAGCAGAAGAACCTAGTCCACGCCCTACAGGGATGGTACTAGTAATATTAATTTTTGTTTTATTATCGATTCCACATGTATTAGCTATAAAGCTAAGAATCTCATCTCTTTGTTGAATTGTATCAGTTTCTTCTAAAGTGACCTCGACACTCATTTGTGGAAGTGGAATAGTAATCCCTTTATATCCATAAACGACTGCATGTTCACCGAAGAATATTGCTTTTGCGTGCGTCATAAATTTAAAAACTCCAATTTTTATAATTAAGTAGTATTTTATACTATTTAATTAAAAGATAATTAATAGTTAAAAATACTTTTATACGTACAATAATTATACTTTTAGTATTTGTTTTTGTCAAACATCGGTGCAGTAAAAAAGATGAAATTATACTAGAAATAACTTAAGTTAAAAGAAGTATAATTTCATCTTGAAATATTTTAATATGAATGGCAAGCAATACCATGTGGTTCTAAGTGTACTAAAGTTTCACAATAATAGAATTCTTTAGATAGTGCTTTTTCTATTTTTACGGTGATGTCGTGACTTTGTTTAACATTTAATGATGGTTCGACAGTAACAGTAATATCGATAAAGTATAGTAAGCCATGAGTTCTACCTTTCGTATCTACTATTGATGTAACACCTTTAATATCATTTACAATATCGTTAACTTTATCTATCACTTCAGTATCAACGCCGTCAGTAAGAACGTGTGTAGATTCTTTGAAAATACTAACAGCAGTGTAAATAATAAGTAATCCGACAATTATTGCAACTACTGAATCAGCTATTGGAAGTCCGATATATGTAGCGATAATCCCTATTAATGTTCCGATAGAAACAAAAGCATCGCTAAGATTATCAAGAGCCGCAGCTTTAAGAGATTTACTTCCAATTTTTTTAGCTAGACGAATATTATAGAAATAAACCCCAAGCATAATAGCACTCGCTATAAAAGCGACAACTGCAGAAAGTAGGTTAGGTTGTTCGAAATTTTTTGTTATAATTTTTTTTATTGCATACATTACTACTTCGATCCCTGCATATAGCATAATAAATGAAGCTATTAATGTAGATATAAGCTCGGCTCTAAAGTGACCATAAAGGTGATCTTCATCTGCTGGTTTTCTAGAAATTTTCAAACCGATAAGTACGCATACTGATGAAATTACATCGGTAGCGTTGTTAATACCATCGGCAACTAAGGCTGAAGATTTAAAAAATAGACCAGCACAAAGTTTTAAAACGGTCAGCAATAAATATGACAGAATACTAAGTTTGGCACCTTGTTCAGCACGTTTTAATTTATCGAAAATAGAATTATTCATGGCTTCCTCCTAAAATAATGTTTTACCATTATAACAGGTTTAAAAAAATTATTCAATAGAAAAAATGTTATTTTTAAATTAAAATTATTTCACTAAGGTGAACTTTAGCGAAGAAACACCCGACTAAAGATTTAGTCGGGTAGCTTTATTATATTTTTTTAGAGTAGTATTTTTTGAAAGTTAAAAAAATGTATATATAAGAAAGTGCACTAAAAATTCCAAATAAGTATAAGATGTTACTTGATACTGTTACTTCTAGAGAAAGATACTCTGGAAGTAGCTTTAGTTTATTTAGAATAGGTATTAGAATAAAAGAAATTTCAAATATAATTAACGAAGAAATATATATAAACCACTTATTTTTATCTGTTTTTTTATAAATTAATAGATATAAGCAAACTGCTGATCCTAAAGCTAATAATAATATAGAGAACATTGTTATAATTGGTTGTATAGTTCTAGTGAATACAGAAGGTACTAGAGAACTAATAATTAATATTAAAAGATAAACTAGAGAAAATCTAAATATTTTCATTTTGTTTTCCTTTGGCAGTTCTGCAATTATTGATGAAGATAATTTTTTTATATCATTACCAAAAACATCTGTAAAGTTTTTTCCTTGTTTTTGATATAGAATCAAATCTTGTAATATTTCTAGTAATTGAATTTCTAGAGCAGATTCATTTTTTGTAGTATTTTTTATTCGACAAGCGACTAAAAGTTCTTCATAATATTTCTTGTTATCTTCATTAAGTTGTGATCTAAGTTCGTTATTGTGTTTTAGTAGGTTAGCTGTATTCATAGTGCATCCTCCTTGCTAATATTATTTATCTTTCATAATCTCTGTGATTGTTGTACTTATATTGCCCCATATATCTTTAAATGAATTTATATATTCTTTACCTTGATTAGTAATAGAATAGTATTTTCTAGGAGGTCCAAAGTTGCTTTCTTTCAAATAACTAGTGACTAAATTCTCTTTTTCTAATTTTAATAGTAGGGGATATATAGTTCCTTGAGCAACCATATCAAGTCCATAATTAGAGAGCTGTTCAGTTATTTCATAGCCATACATTTCTTTGTTTTTAATTAGCTGTAATATGCATGCTTCTAATGTACCTTTTAGTATTTGAGAAGTGTTAATCTCCATTTTGAAACCTCCTTTCTTGGTTTTATAGTTATTAATATGAAAGTTAAAAATTCGCGCTATCTTGTTAAACATAATAGTACCATATCAAAGGTGTCTTGTAAAGCAAAATAGTTGTTTAAAAAAATGTGTTTTAAGGAATAGAGTATACTTTAACTTTATGAATAAAAAAACACCAAGAAAACTTGGTGTCTACGTATTGAAAATACCAGCAGCCGGGGTCGAACCGGCACGATGTTGCCATCGCTGGATTTTGAGTCCAGTGCGTCTGCCAATTCCGCCATGCTGGCATATGTCTATGATAACACACATAAAATACTTTGTCAATTTCAGTACAAGGTATAAAGTAGGGTTTTAGATAATAATTTTTGATAAATAATAGGGATTTTTGATAGATTTTATTTATGTTTTAGTTTTAGATTGTATAATATGATAGTTAGATTATGTAAAGAAGTGTTTTATGAGTTTATTATTATATAATTTATTTTAACTAATCAAATAAAAAATGTAAGGGTACAACATTGTGCTTGTGTTTACAAGGATAGTCAAGTGTGAAACAATGTAAAATAAGTGTTTTTAGTTGACAAATTAAAATATTTTTTCTAATAGTATATTGTAAAACGATAATATATGTAGTATAATATAGTAGTATATAGAATTATAAAAATATTAATGTTATTTTTATAAAGGAGTGTGAGTGCTGGTGGTAGTTACGTTGTTTACATCGCCTAGTTGTACTTCTTGTAGAAAAGCAAAAGCTTGGCTTATAGAAAATGATATAGACTTTGTGGAAAGAAATATTTTTTCAGAAGCTCTAACAACAGATGAAATTAAAGATATTTTATCTATCACAGAGCACGGAACAGAAGATATAATTTCCTTTAGATCAAAAACGTTCCAAAAATTAAACTTGGATATCGAAAGTATGTCTATTCAGGAGTTATATAAAGTTATTCAAGATAATCCAGGAATGCTTAGACGACCTATCATTGTTGATGATAAGAGATTACAAGTTGGGTATAATGAAGATGAAATAAGAAGATTCCTTCCAAAGGAAATAAGAGTAAATCAATTAAAACAAATAAAAAATATGGTTAAGTAAGTACGCCCTGATACTACTTTTACCGATTAATTTAAAGGTTGATATTAGGTATCAGCCTTTTTTTATGAGAAGTTACTCAACAATAATACTGTAAAGTATTTAACAAAAATAAAAGAAAGAGGTACTTAATGGAAAAAGAAGATATTAAATTTATTACAGGAGAGATTCATTTCTTAGAGTTAGTAGAAAAGAAAAGTTCATCATTAGTTTTTAAAGGACCGAATGATGAAGAAATAAGCTGTAACGAATCTGATGTTGAAAGTTTAGATGATTACGAAATTGGAGAAGAGTATTCAATGTTCGTATATCCTTCACGTAGTGGGAAATTATTCGCTACACCAAATATACCAGAAGTAACTTATGGTGATTATGCATTTAGTAAAGTTGTAAAAGTTGAGGAAGATAGGGTAGGGCTTGATATTGGGTTCTCTCGTGAAATCCCACTTTTAGGAGAAGATTTACCTAAGTTAAGAAGTGTATGGCCAAAAGAAGGGGACGAGCTGTTTATTACACTTCGTCGTGATTTCAGCGGACAATTATTCGCTCGTTTAGCGACAGAAACAATCGTAGCATCTTTATATTCAAAAGCTACTAAGAGTATGAAGAACAAGGATATTGAAGCTTATCCTTATCGTTTAATGCGTGTGGGAACATTCTTGCTGACAAAAGATGGTTACAAAGTTTTTGTTCATGAAAGTGAACGTGAGAAAGAACCACGTCTTGGTGAGAAAGTGACACTACGTGTTATAGGAGTTAAAGATAACGGAGAAATCAATGGTTCATTCTTACCACGTGCTCACGAAAGAATGGATAGCGATGGTCAGGCAATAATGGACTATATCGAAAATAACGGTTATTGCGAATTTACTGATAAATCAGATCCAGAAGAGATTAAAGCAGTATTTGGAATGAGTAAAGGAAGCTTTAAACGTGCGGTAGGAAGATTGTTCAAGAATAAATTAATTATGATTGAAGAAGATGGGTTATACAAACGTAAAGGAAGATAAGACTATGAAAAAAATAAAATTAGATAAAAATGCATTATTAGGTGGAATTGTTTTAGAAAATGATAGATATCAAGTAGTTCATATGAATCTGAAAGCAGGGAACCAAACAGA
The DNA here is from genome assembly GCF_901873445.1 of Gemella haemolysans. Taxonomy (GTDB): domain Bacteria; phylum Bacillota; class Bacilli; order Staphylococcales; family Gemellaceae; genus Gemella; species Gemella haemolysans_C. The sequence goes on along the minus strand of NZ_CABFLN010000077.1, from coordinate 32,093 downwards.
CTCATATAGTAATGATAAAAATATCTTATTATTAAACATCAGCGGAAAAATTACAGTTTCTTTTGAAGAAAAAGTAGAACCTGTAAATGAATTTGAACTATTAGAAATTCCAGCAGGAGTAGAACATGTGATTACATGCCTACAAGATGCACAGATTTTTGTAGTTAAACTATAAATTACATAATGTGGCTTAAATGGGATTTCTTTTTAGGCCACTATTATTTTAGAAAATTGAATTGAGGAATATGATGGAAGTACAATTTTTAGGTACAGGAGCAGGGCTTCCTGCGAAGTTTAGAAATACACAGAGTTTTGTTTTTAATTTTATGCAAGAATTGAAAGAGTGTTGGATGTTTGATTGTGGAGAAGCAACACAGCATCAGATTCTAAGAACAAATATTAAACCGACAAAAATAACTAAAATTTTTATTAGCCATCTTCATGCAGATCATGTCCTTGGATTAATAGGCTTTTTATCATCTAGAAGTTTCCTTTTAGACACAAATGCTTCGGATGTTGCTATATATGGACCAGTCGGGATTAAAAATTTTATAGAAAATAACATGATGTTCACACATTGTTCACTTTCTTATAGGGTAGAATATATTGAAATTTCTAGTGAACAGTGTATAATAGATAATAAAACTGTAGCTGTTTTTAGTTACCCATTAGCTCATAATATTGAATGTTTTGGATATAAAATTTTATTCAAAAAACAAAAAGGGAGCTTGGATGTAAACAAACTGAAAGAATTGGGAATTATGCCAGGGCCGTTTTATAGAGAAATTAAAGAAGCAGATACTTTTGAATTTAATGGAAAAGTGTATAATTCAAGCGAATTTTTATCTGAAGATAAACCTGAAAAAGAGATTTCAATTATACCAGATACTAGGTACTTTAATGGTTTAGGGGAGTTTGTTAAAAACAGTAACATTATTATTTCAGAATGCACTTATTTACTTAAAGAAGATGCACATCATGCGAGAAAAAACTATCATTTAAGTATTTTAGATATTGAGAAAATAATATCACAAAGTAAGGTTGAGAGTTTATATTTAACACATATTAGTGCTAGATATGATAGAAATATTGAAAAAGAGGCTATAGAATCATTACGTGATAAATGTAGTGTGAAGATAGCACATGATTTAGAAGAATATAGTTTGTAAAAATATAGAGGAGATTGTGAAAATGAATTTAGAAGAAAAAACTATTGAAGTTGAAAAAATATTTAAGGGGAAAGTTTTAGATGTAGAAGTACATACAGTAACTTTACCTAATGGAGAAACTTCAAAACGTGAGCTGATAAATCATAGGGGGGCTGTAGCAATATTAGCTTTAACAAAAAATGATGAAGTCGTTCTTGTTGAACAATATAGAAAAGCTATAGAAGCAGTAACTTTAGAAATTCCTGCAGGTAAACTAGAACCAGGTGAAGATAATAAGAAATTATCTGCTATTAGAGAATTACGTGAAGAAACAGGATATGTAGTAGAAGAAGAAAGACTGGAAAAACTATGCGATGTTCACGTAGCATTAGGTTATAGCTCTGAGTTAATCACAATCTACTATGTTGATAATTTAGAATATGCTGGAGAAATTGATCCGGATGACGATGAATTTATTAATTTAAGAAAATATAAAATTGAAGAAGCATTCAAGCTTTTAGATGATAATGTTATAACTGACAGTAAGACGATGCTTGCATTAGCTTACTTAAAAAATAGGAAAGGCGCGAAATAGTATATGAGTATTTATGATGAAATAATTAAAATTATTCAAAAATCTTCATACAAATTAACTCCACAAAGGGAAAAGATTGTAGAGATTTTAGTTGAAAATGAAGATAAACATCTTAGTGCAGAGGAACTGTATTTTATTCTGAAAGAAAAAACACCAGATATTGGTATAGCTACTGTTTATAGAACTCTAGATATTTTTTATGAATTAAAAATATTAGAAAAAATATCTTTCAGCAATGGTGTTTCTAAATATCATTTGAGACAATCTGTAGATGACGAACTTCATCATCATTTAATATGTACTAACTGCAATAGCATCGAAAAAGTATCTAATCCTATATTTAACAAACTTATTGAATATATGAAAAAAGAGTACTCTTTTGAAGTGCAAGATAACTCATTATCATTTTATGGAACTTGCGCTAATTGTAAAAATAAAGGTGAAAATTAATGTTTTTTGATAAATTAGAGAAGATATTATTACTTATCTCTAGTGTAGTTTATATTGCATATATCGGATTTGTTGGTAGTATGATCAACCTATTTCGAGAATATGCAGGAAATGAATATTTAAGAAACAAGATTGTTGATCAGATTCGTGAACAAACACGTCTTACACAAGATAGTGCTAACGTATCAACGAAGGATATGCACTTTATCTTCCAAGTGATGGGGCAACTAGCTTGGGTATATTTCGCACTTTTAATAGTTTTATTTTTATTATTATTATTTGTGATTTTTAAAAAAGGTATAAACCACAACATAGTCGCATTTCTATTCTTAGTGTACAGTATCTTATTGTTGATTTTTAGTTTAGGTATATTATTTATTAGTTGTATAATATATTTCTTCTTGGGATTAAGAATAATATTAATAAGAAATTCAGAAAAATATAAGCGTGAAGCATAATTTCCGAGGAATTCAGTTTCTTCGGAAATTTTTTGTCATTTTCTTTTAATGAACTTAAGTAATTTGAATAATGGAAAGATAGTTGATATAATAAAAGAAACAAGTAGGGCAGTGGTTTGAAGAAGGAATACGCTCTGAAAAGAGAAATGGCGGTGCGAATCCGTCCGACTACTTGTTATGACATCTATTTTATAGGTGTCTTTTTTTATTTAATTAATAACAAAATAATAAACATCATGTTATAATAAAATTATAAACAGTAAAATGGAAAATAAATAGGAGAGAAAATGAACGTTAGAGAAAACTTTGAAACTATAACAAAAGAAATAGCTGAAACTTGCGCAAAAGTTGGTAGAAATGCTGATGAAGTGAAATTAATAGCTGTAACTAAGTATGTTACAGATACTAGAGTTGAAGAAGCGATAGAAGCGGGAATTACAGATTTTGCTGAAAATCGTCCTCAAAATTATGTTGAGAGAAAAAGTAAATATTCTGATAAGACTTGGCATTTAATAGGAAGCTTGCAAACTAGAAAAGTACGTGATGTTATTAACGAGGTAGATTATTTCCATGCTCTAGACAGAGATAGCTTAGCTAAGGAAATCGAAAAACGTGCGGAAAAAGAAGTTAATTGTTTCGTGCAGGTTAATGTTTCTGGTGAAGAAAGTAAACATGGATTAACAGCGGAAGAAACAGTAGAGTTTATAAAATCATTAGAACATTATTCGAAAATTAAAGTTGTAGGTCTAATGACAATGGCGCCTTTTGTTGATGATGAAGATGTGTTGCGTAATTGTTTTAGAAAATTAAGACAAGTTCGTGATGAAGTAAAAGCACTTAAATTCCCATATGCACCGTGTGAATTTTTATCTATGGGTATGAGTAATGATTACAAAATCGCGATTGAAGAAGGTGCGACTCATATAAGAGTTGGTACAGCTTTAGTTGGTAATGAGCTAAAATAATAAGAAATAAAGGAGGGGTAGTATGCAAAAAGTAATAAATGTGAATGATTTAGTCGTTATGATTAAATACAGAAAAAATATGAAAAACATTTATTTAAAAGTCGAAAAAAACGCCGATGTAGTAGTAAGTGCCCCTCCAAGGACCCCTAATTATATTATAAAGAAACTAATTCAAGAAAATATTGATGAAATCAAATTAAGAAGAAACAATATATTAACGAATGGCTATACTGTGAAACAGTATGTAACTGGTGAAAAACATATTATTTTTGGAAAAGAATTTGTTTTAGAAGTAATATTAGGGAATAAAAATGTAGTAAAATTATCCGATGATAAAATCATTTTAGTTATAAAGGATAAAGATCAAGACAGGGGACAAATAGTTACGAGCTATCTGAGAAAAGTTCTTTATAACAAAGCTTTAGAGTTTATTAATAAATACGAAAAAATCATGGGTATCCATGCTGAACAACTAAGAATTAAAAAGATGAAAACCCGCTGGGGAACTTGTAATATTGAAGCGAAAAGAATCTGGATAAACTATGAACTTATAAAATATCCGATTGAGTGTTTAGAACATATAGTTGTTCATGAGCTTACTCATTTACTAGAAACAAATCACACACCTAGATTTTATGCATTGTTAGGAAAATATTATCCAAACTTTAGAGAGAATGATAAATTGATAAAAGAATTCAGTAAAAAAATAGTAGGTAGATAATAAAAAAGCAAGAAGTATTACAATTTTTTTGTAATTTAGTATTAAATTGTCTGTAGTTTGAAAATTTTTTGAAAGTATGGAAATTACTTTTGAAAACAATAATTTAGATGTGTAATTATTGACTTTTTATGCTATTTACTATATAATTAATCAAGAGTTTTTAGTATTTTTATACTAACATTTTTGATGATACTTAAAAGTATTTTTGGAGGAAAAATAAATGTCACAAATTTTAAATAAAGAAGATGGAAAAGTAGTTATCGCTTTTTCAGCAACAAAAGAAGAATTTGCGAAAGGATTAGATCAAGCATTCAAACGTGCAGTTAAACGTGTTAACGCACCTGGATTCAGAAAAGGTAAATTACCAAGAGCCGTATTCAACAAAATGTACGGTGAAGAAGCATTATACCAAGATGCAGTTGATTATGTATTACCAAGAGCTTACACTAAAGCTATCGATGAATTAGAAGTTTCACCATTAGCTATGCCTGATATCGATGTTAAAGAAATCAGTAAAGAAGAAGGTGTTAAATTCGAAGCAGTTGTAACTGTTAAACCAAACGTTGAATTAGGTGAATACAAAAACCTTGGATTAGAAAAAGACTCAGTAGAAGTAACTGATGCTGATGTAGAAGAAAGATTAGATAGCTTATTAAGCCGTCAAGCTGAATGGCAAATCAAAGAAGGAGAATCTAAAAAAGGTGATATCGTAGTTATCGACTTTAAAGGATTCATCGGAGATGAAGCTTTCGAAGGTGGAGAAGCTAAAGGTTACGAATTAGAATTAGGATCAGGTTCATTCATCCCTGGATTCGAAGAACAATTAGAAGGAAAAGTTGCACCAGTTGACACAGAAGTTAACGTAACATTCCCAGAAAACTACCAAGTAGCTGACTTAGCTGGTAAAGAAGCTAAATTCGAAGTTACAGTTCACGACGTAAAAGAAAAAGTTTTACCAGAATTAACTGACGAATTCGTTAAAGAATTCACTAAAGAAGCAGCTTCAACAGTAGCTGAATACAAAGAAAAATTAAAAGAAGAAATTAAATTAGAAAAAGAAAACTTAGCAGAAAAATCTTATTCTGATAAAGTAATTTCTACAGCTGTAGAAAATTCAAAACTTTCTGTACCAGAAAAATTAGTAGAACAAGAAGTTGATTCTATGTTTGAACAATTCACTGGAAACTTATCTCGTCAAGGATTATCATTTGATTTATACCAACAATTCACTGGAAAAGGTGAAGCTGAACTTAAAGCTGAAATGAAATCTGATGCAGAAAACAAAATCAAAACTTCATTCGTATTAGGTGAAATCGCTGAAGTAGAAAAAGTTGAAGTAACAGATGCTGACATCGATGCAGAAGTTAAAGAACTTGCTACTATGTACAACATGACTGAAGAAGGAATCAAACAACGTATTAGTGTTGAAGACTTACGTGGTGAGTTAGTAATCCAAAAAACTGTTGATTTCTTAAAAGCTAACAACTAATTTTAGCAAATCATCCTTAAGCATATAGAGTGTCTAACATTCTATATGCTTTTTTTAAAAGAAGATAGATTTAGGAAAAGGAGTTGAGAATATGTCAAGAGGAAAAAATATTAATATGTTCTTAATGGAGGGCGATGTAACGAGTTCTATTAAATGTACGCTATCTAATTGGACTGGTGTAATTTATAAAATACCAAGAACAAAGCTAAATTCAGAATTGATTAGACAGAGACAACATTTAAAGTATAGTGGAATATATTTCTTAATAGGTAAAAGTGATAAAGAGGATAAGAATCTTGTTTATGTCGGTCAAGCTGGGAATAGGAAAAATGGAGAGGCACTTTTATTAAGGTTATTGGAGCATACTAAAGATGGAAAGATGGATTTCTTTAATGAGGTAATAGTTTTAACGACGGATACTAATATCTTTGGGCCTACAGAATTGAATTATCTTGAAAATAAATTTGCTGAAAAAATTAAATTTTCAGATAGATATATATTGAAAAATCAAAATGAACCGAATATAGGAAATGTTACAGAAGAAAAAGAATCTGAGTTAATTGAAATTCTTTCTAATAGTGAAATGATAATAGGTACATTAGGACACAAATTATTCATTCCAACTTTAAACAAAGATGCACTTGAAGAGGAAGTTGTAGAAGATAAAGATCTATTATTTTTAAGTAGAAAAATAAGGAAAAGTAATCTTCAAATTGAAGCGAAATGTAAAAGAACGAATGAGGGATTTGTAGTTTTAAAAGGAAGTATGATTTCTCTTGAAGATTTAAAAATTATGCCCAAATTAATAAAAAAATTACGTAATCAATTAGTTACGTCTGGAATAATAAAAGATGGAATTCTAAAAGAAAATCAATTGTTTACAAGTGCTTCTTATGCGGCAGCATTTGTATTAGGGACTAATGCTAATGGATTAACGCATTGGAAAACAAAAGATGGACAGACTTTAAAGGAATTAGAAGGAAATTAAAGAGGTATGTCTAAGTATGAACGAATATATTAAAAGCCTAGAGCAAGAATTTTCTCTAATAAAGAGTGGATTTAAGAAAGAAGAAAATAGAGCATTAGCTGATTATAAAAATAATGATAGAGCTTATATTAAGAAGTTAGCTTTCTTATCTTATGAGTCAAAAGCATATCAAGTTAGAATGTATGGTGTATTTCTTTTCGGATATTTATCAGGCGATAGTGATATCCTAACTTTTATGCGAGATGAAGTATCTAAAGATGATAATTGGAGAGTACAAGAAGTTCTTGCGAAAGCATTTGATGAATATTGTAAAAATAAAGGTTATGAAAATTCAATCCCTGTAGTTGATGAGTGGTTAAGTTCTGATAATCCAAATACTAGAAGGGCAGTTACAGAAGGATTACGAATATGGACTAGTAGACCATATTTTAAAGAAAATCCACAAGAAGCAATAAAAAGAATAGCTCCATTAAAAGAAGATGCTAGTGAATATGTAAGAAAATCAGTAGGAAATGCACTAAGAGATATAAGTAGAAAATTTCCAGAACTTATAAGTGAAGAATTAAAAACTTGGAATTTAGAAACAAAAGAAATAAAACAAGTCTACAAATTAGCGAGTAGGTTTGTTGTCGAGTAAATAAAATAAGATAATATAGAAAAAGTTGGTAATTGCCTCAAAATTTGGACAAATTTTTGTTCTTTATCAAATTCGGTTAATTATACAAGGTAGCCTTCAGTTGAAAACCAATTTCAGATTTAATTCCAGTTTTTTATTTGAACTGAAATTTATTTAGGAAATAGCGTAATAATTTTACTATATACTATCCTTCAAATTAATTGACAAGAAGAAAATGGATGTGTTAGAATGTAGATAAGTGAATTGGATGAATATATTCACATATAAACACGAAAAGCAACTGAAGTGGTGTTTCAGTTGCTTTTTTATATGTATTAACATACTCAATTTAGTAGGCTAATATATATTCATACATGAAGTGATACACATACGTCGTGCCTAAATAAGACTACTTCTTCTTGTTGTTTTTATCATTTAGGAAATAAAAATATTCTATAAATAGGAGAATAACTCCTACAAATAGCCCAACAAGGATTTGGATGAATATATCAACCATATAAACACCTCCCTTCCGGGCAAGTAGCCTACTTTAATTATATCATTATAGCTCCTATCAGAAAAGATATTCTTAATATATTTAGAATTAAAATTACATTTTTAAGATTATGTAAATAAAAGATGAAAACTAATTAAAAATTCCTGGATTTTGAAAATTTAGTATTCCTTTTTAAAAACACGTATATAACCTATAGGTGTCTTTTTTTATGTACATGATCTATGCTATAATAAAGTTGATATTAATTGATTTCATATTAGGAGAAGGATATGTTTAAGAAATGTTGTAGTAGTAGAAGTGAAAAAAATTATAAAATACACCACAGCCCTAGACCAATTAAGCTTTCAGAAGAAATGGATACTGTAATAAAAAAATTACTTTGGTATACACCGAATATTGATTCATATCAATCTGATAAAAATGAATTAATTTCTGATAAGATTTACGATGAATTTTCATTTACCTATGTAATGAGTCGAATGGGAATGAATGAAAGTCGTGATGTGAAGTGGATAGGCTCAAAGGATGTTATCAGCGATGATGAATGGAGATTTTTCGAGAGTAATATTTGTTCTAATTGTCAAAAAATAATAGTTGCGAAGTATACTACATTTTCAAAAATAAATGCTTTATTGACAGCGATTAGAAATTGTATAGCACATGGTCATTTTGCGATAGTGGAAGATTATATTATTGGTTTTAATAGAAAGCTATTAACAAAAGATCCTGAAGGATTAAAGAAATCGGTTATTAAGATTAAACCTAAACCATTACTTGCAGCCTTAGAGAAATTAACTTCGCCAATAGGTAAAGAATTATTGCTTGCATATGCTTTTAGAAATGTTGGTTATAAAGTTACGGAACCGAAAAACAGAAGTAGTGATTTTGATTTATGTCTTGAAAAGAATGGTAAGAAATATGTAGTAGAAATAAAATCATATAAAGGTCAGACACATTTACATCCTGAGCATGTTATAAGATTTCTTAAGAGGGCAGAAGAAAAAGTACCTGACTATGAAAAGATATTACTTATCGATACATCGAGGGTAACGAAAGCTGTACGAGCGCTAGAGTCAAATATTGAAGGATTTAGGATTATAGATATTAATCAAGTTAAGCAACTATTAGGAAGAGATCCTGTTGATATATTAGCCTAATAAATCCATAACTAAAAACAAGAGCGATTCAAAAATAATAACTTTGAATCGCTCTTGTTTTTTATTTCATTTGTTCACTTACAGTACTTACTTTTTCTAGAATTTCATCTAGACTGAAGTATCCGCTTTTTTGAATAGATAGTTTTCCTTCAATATAAACTTCTACAGTTGGTGCTGAAAGAATACCTCGTTGAGCAGCAATTTCCATATTTTCTTCTAATGAAATGTAGTATACTGCAATGTCTTTGTGATCTTCTTGCCAAGTAGTAATTCTGTTTTTTATTGAGTGACATGGCATACATGTGGCTGCTCCGTATTGAATAATCGCTATGTCATTGTCATTGATGATTTTATTTAAGTCGTCATTTTTTGTGAAGTCAATCATATTTTATAATCCTTTATTTTTTATATAAGAAGTAGTGTAGTAAGCAGTCTTCTTTTAATATGTGTATATTATAGATGTTTTAAAGGGGAATTACAACTATTATTAATTGTGTATATACATGGTTTAAAAATAGAATATTATAAAAATTTTCTGAAAACTCTTGACATTAATTTTTGTGTGTGATATTATTTTAATAACGTAAATAGATAAGTATTATAAAAAGAGGCCGCGATGACTAATTTAAAAGGTAGCATCGCCGAAGTGATTTATTTCACTGGGGTTATGTCGAATAGGCATAGCACTGTCATTAGAAAATGCCCATTTTCTTCATGGTGAGCTTTTTATAATAAGGGCAAGAGGAATAGGATAGAATTATAAGCTAGACTACAAGAACCTTTTGTTCTTGTAGTCTATTTTTTATAACTTATTTGAAGGAGAAAGTAATGAGATTATTTGATGGTATGACGGTAGAAAATGGTGAACTGAATATTTCAGGTGTTGGGGTGAGTGAGTTAAAGGCTCAATACGGGACACCACTTTATGTTTATGATGAGAATATGTTAGTGAACCAATGTAGAACTTTTATTAATAATTTTAAAAGTTCGAAGTTCAATACAGAAGTTCTTTACGCATCGAAAGCTTTTAGTTGTTTAGAAGTATTAAGAATTGCGAGTAGAGAAGGTTTAGGTGTAGATGTGGTTTCACTTGGTGAGATTCACACAGCATATAAAGCTGGATATAATATGAAGAGAGCTTATTTCCACGGAAATAATAAAACTCGTGAGGAGCTACAATATGCTCTTGAAGTAGGAGTAGGAACTATCGTTGTAGATAATGACTATGAATATGAAATGATTAATGAAATCGTAAGAGAGAGTGGGAATACTGTAGATGTACTTCTAAGAATTAATACAGGTATAGATGCGCATACTCATGAATATATCAAAACTGCAAAAGATGATTCAAAATTTGGTTATTCAGTATATGATGAAACAATTTATGATTTAATCGCAGATATTAATAATCAAAGCAATCTTAACTTCGTAGGATTCCATTCACACATCGGATCACAAATTTTTGAGAAAACTTCATTTTTCGAAGCAGTAAAAGTGGTTATGGAATTTACGAAAAAAGTTCAAGAAAAATTAGGTTTAACTATAAGTGTTCTTAACCTAGGTGGAGGGTTCGGAGTTTATTATACTGAAGAAGATAGACCTTTTGAACTTGCTGAATTTTTAAGAGAGTATATCGAAGTAGTGGAACGTGAAAGTGATAATTTCGGTTTAGATTTAACTAAGGTAGTCATCGAGCCAGGTAGAAGTTTAACATGTAACGCAGGTAGCACATTATATAGTGTAGGTGGAGTTAAGAAAACTTTCGCAGGTCGTGAATATGTGTTCGTTGATGGAGGTATGGCAGATAATCCTCGTTATGCATTGTATAAAGCAAAATATGAGGCGATGTTAGCTAACAAGATGAATGAAGAAGCTGATACAACATACACTGTTGCTGGTAAGTGTTGTGAGTCTGGAGACATGTTAGTAATGGATGCAAAATTACCTAAAGCTGAGCAAGGTGACTTACTGTTAGTATCATCTACAGGAGCGTATAACTACAGTATGAGTAGTAATTACAATAGATTACCAAAATTGCCGGTTGTGTTTGTAAAAGATGGGACTAGTCGCCTAGTAGTAAAAGGTGAGACTTTAGAAGATTTAATTAGACAAGATATTTAATTCAAAGAATAACATAAAAAATATTATTAAAAATATACAAAAATAACATAGATACAAGGAGAATAAGATTATGACAATTTATACAGGAAGCGGAGTAGCAATAGTAACACCATTTTTCGAGGATGGAAGTGTAGATTATGAAACATTTGGAGAGTTAATCGAATTCCAAATTAGTGAGGGAACAGATGCGATTATCGTGGCTGGAACTACTGGTGAGAGTTCAACTATGCCTGACGATGAGCAAGTAGTGGTTATTAAATTTGCTATCGATAGAGTAGCAGGGCGTGTGCCAGTTATCGCAGGAAGTGGAGTTAACGATACAGCTCACTCAATTAGATTAAGTAAAGAAATTGAAAAATTAGGACCTGATGCATTACTAGTAGTAACTCCATACTACATCAAAACTAGCCAACAAGGTTTAATCGAGCACTTTGAAGCGATTGCTAATAGTGTTGATTTACCAATCGTACTATATAATGTACCAGGAAGAACAGGGCAAGTTATGGCGCCTGAGACTATTTTACACTTATCTCAACACAAAAATATCGTGGCGTACAAAGATGCTGTAGGGGATATTGCTCATACTTTAGCAGTTAGAAACTTAGTAGGGGATAGAATTGATATTTACTCAGGAAATGATGACATTAACGTACCTATTATTTTAGCAGGTGGTAAAGGGACAATCTCTGTTTTAGCTAATATTTATCCAAAAGCAACTCACTTAATGTGTAAATATGCTTTAGAAAGACAAGTGGATAAAGCTTTCGCTCTTCAACTTAAATATTTAGACTTCATTCACATGTTATTTGCTGAACCAAACCCAATGCCAGTTAAAAAATGTGTAGAATTAATTGGAAAATCAGCTTGTCACTACCGCCTACCAATGACACACGTTGCACCAACATTAGCGACAAAATTAGAGCAAGAGATTGCAAGACTTAATTCATTACAAGGAGAGTAAAAATGAGAGTTTTATTAAGTGGTTATAATGGAACTATGGGACAAGTTCTAAAAAACTATATTCAAGACAGTACTGATTTAGAAATTGTTGCAGGTGTAGGTCGTGAATTATTAGAAGAGAAATTTCCTACTTATACTTCATATGAACCTTTAGAAAAGGTGGCTGATGTGATTATTGATTTTTCTCATCACGCTGGGACTGCTGAACTAGTGGAGTACGCTAAACGTACAACAACGAAGGTTGTAATAGCGACAACAGGTCATACTGCAGAAGAATTAGAATTAATCGATGAACTAGCGACTCATGTTGGAGTAGTTTACGCTGGGAATTACAGCTTAGGAGTAAATGTCTTGGTAGAATTAGTGAAAAAAGCTAGTGAATTGTTATTAGGATATGATATCGAAGTTATTGAAAAACACCACAATAAAAAAGTGGATGCACCTAGTGGAACTGCAAAAATGTTAGTAGATGCGGTTAAAGATGTAGAAGATTATAATAGAGTTTATGGTCGTCACGGAGATATGAAACGCCAAGAAAAAGAGATTGGAATACACGCGGTTCGTGGTGGAACTATAGTAGGTGAACATGAAGTGATTTTTGCTGGAGAGGATGAAGTAATTGAGATTAAACATACAGCTCTAAGTAAAAAAATGTTCGCCAAAGGATCTGTTACAGCTGCACAGTGGCTTGACAGTGTTGATGAACCTAGATTATATTCTATGAAAGATGTACTAGGTATAGAATAATAAAGTCAGAAGCGACTCAAATGAGTCTATAGAGGTGATAACAGAGTCATCTCTAAGCGGTTTATATCTAGATAAATGAAGAAAGTAATCTAGTATAACACTTAAACAAAGAATATTATAATAAAGTTAGTTTGACATATGTAAAAATTAGATATAAAATAGAAAAAAATCATATAGATAATAGGAGAAAGAAATGAAATCAACAGAAGAGATTATTAAATTTATAGCAACATCTAAAAAGAAAACACCGGTTAAAGTTTATGTTAATTTTAACGCTGATGTAGAATTTCCAGAAACTTTAGAAGTTTATGGTGAAGGAAACTCAAGAGTTATTTTTGCGGATTTTGCTGATTGGGTGGAATTTTACGAAGCTAACAAAGCTGTGGTAGTAAATCACCGTGTGGAAAATGATCGTCGTAATAGTGGTGTGCCTATGATCGATTTAACTCAGTTTAACGCTCGTATCGAACCAGGGTGTTCGATTCGTGAACACGTTAGTATCGGAGATAATGCGGTTATTATGATGGGTGCTGTTATTAATATCGGTGCTAAAATTGGTAAAAACACTATGATCGATATGAATGCTATTTTAGGTGGACGTGCAGAAGTTGGAGAAAACTCTCACGTTGGTGCTGGATCTGTGTTGTCGGGTGTTATTGAACCAGCTAATGCTACACCAGTACGTGTAGGTAACAATGTTCTTATCGGAGCTAATGCTGTTATCTTAGAAGGTGTACAAATTGGAGACAACGCTGTTGTTGCAGCTGGAAGTGTAGTAACGAAAGATGTAGCTAGTGGAGATGTAGTAGCGGGTGTTCCAGCACGAGTAATCAAAACACGTAGTGAAGTTGCAGAAGAAAAAGTAGATATTATCGCAGAATTAAGAAACTTATAATAAAGTAGGAAGAGAAGATGAAAGTAATTACTGAAGAGAATTTAACATCATGGCGTAGACACCTACACCAAAATCCAGAGCTATCTTTGGAAGAGCATAAAACTAAAGAATTTATCGCTAGTGTCTTAAAAGAATATGGTATAGAATATCAAGAAACTCTTGAGACAGGGTTGGTGGTAATCTGTAAAGCAAGCGTAGAAACTAAAGATACGATTTTATTCAGAGCAGATATTGATGCGTTACCTATCTCGGAGGAAAATGATGTTGATTTTAAATCAAATAATGAGGGTGTGATGCATGCTTGTGGACATGATGGACATACTACTATGCTTTTAGGTAGTGTTATAGAAGCGGTAGATTATTACAAAAATAATGATACGAAGGTGAATAGTATTTTCGTATTTCAACCAGCTGAAGAAACTTTCGGTGGTGGTAATTTATTAATTAATGATTTTGATTTTTCACCGTATAACATTTTAGCAAGTTATGCCCTGCATATGAATCCAGATTATCCAGAAGGTCATATAATTTCTAAACCAAAAGAAATTATGGCTAGTGCTAATGAATATAGAATCTATATTAAAGGACGTGCAGCTCACGTTGGTTTGAAAAATACTGGAATCGATGCTCTTAATGTGGCTACAATGTTCTTCCAAGAGATGTTAAAACTTAATGCATTATATACAAAAGCGCGTAATACTAATATTATCCATATCGGTAAAATGTACGGCGGAGATGCTATGAATGTTGTTGCGGAGAATGCCTACCTAGAAGGAACTATTAGAACATACAGCATGGAAGATCTGGCTACGATAAAAGCTGCAATTGAAAATACGCGTGTAGGACTTGAACATCTTACTGGAGCAAGTATTCGTGTTGACTTTGCTGAAGGTTATCCAGCGGTAATTAATGATGAAGTTCCTTATAAAGTAATTAAAGAAGTTATAGAAAAAGAAAACATTGATTATATTGAGTTAGAAGAAGCTTATCTATACGGAGAAGATTTCTCATTCTTTAGTAGATTGTCTCCTATAAATTATAGTTTTTTAGGTTTAAGAAATGAAGAGAAAAACTATGTTTCAGGATTACACACACCAACTTTCAACTTTGATGAAAAAATATTAAAAGTAGGGATTAAATATTACCTAGGAATATTGAATCATTACAACAAATAACTTTGTTGATTTTGAATAAAATAAAAAGGGCTGATTTAAAGGTCCTAAAAAGTTTGTATGAGAATTCATAAACGCAGTGGTTTATAGATATCTGATGAAATTTTGGGGGTGACTTTACAAAATTGATTTCTTTGAAATCATAATTTTTGAGTCACTCCCTTTTATCTAAGAAAGGATTTTTATGGCAACAATTGAGTTAAATTACAATAATATACGACAAAATGCAATAAATTTAAAAGAACGAGCACAGGACATAATAGCTGTAGTTAAAAACAATGCGTATAATTTAGATTTAAGAGAATGTGTAAAATTGTACTCGGAAGTAGGGATAAATTACTTTGCAACGACAAAAGAAGAAGAGTGTAAAGTAATAAGGGAAACATTAGGAGAAGATGTTAATATTTTTCTTCTAAATCCAACTTATGACTTTGATTTAGTTAGAGAATACAATGTTGAGATAAATATTGCGAGTCTTGAATATTTAAAAGAAAATCTTGATAATGTGAGAGATTTAACGTTACAGCTAGAATTTGCAGGTAGTATGAGACGTGCAGGAGCAAGAAATCTGGAAGAAGTGCTAGAAATTATAAATTTCTGCAAAGAAAACAAACTAAAATTAAAAGGATTTTGGTCTCATTTTTCATTTGCTGATGAGTTTGATGGATTCTATGAAAAAGAAAAAGAATTAGTGCTAAAAGTTCTTGATGAAGCACAGAAACATCATGATTTTGAAGTAGTTCACTTGCAAAATAGTGCTTCGTTTTTACGTGATGGTGCGTTTGAGAAAACAACACACCAGAGATTGGGGGTAATTCTTTATGGAGCTATGCCTTACAATGTGAAGGAAAATCCAGTTACTCTTAAGAATTTAGTTATTAAAAACCCAATTACTGTTTATGGTGAAATTATTAATATAGTAACCTTGGGTAAAGGTGAGTGCATAGGGTATTCTAATTCATATATAGCTGATGCTGATAAAAAAGTAGGGGTTGTTAATATTGGCTACGGCGATGGAATACTACGAGACAGATTAAAAGGAAAAACATGTTTAATCAAGGGTAAAGAGAGAAATATTTACTCAACGATGATGAGTCACTTAGTAGTAGAAATAGGTGAAGGAGAAAGTATCGGAGATAGGGTTTATATTTATGATGATAAGCAACAACTTCATGATTATACTAAGTATTTTGGACCGAATTCTGTGCAACTTGCAGCATTGAATTATGATAGTTTAAAAGTGAAAAAGATTTATTAATAAAAAATGAACGGCGCATACGATGTATGCGTCGTTCACTATAAAAAAGGAAAAATTTTAAATGAATTTAAATTAAGAATATTAACTTAAATCTTTTTTAGAGATACTTATTTATCTTGTTCTTCTTGGAATTTTTTAGCGATAGTTGCTTCGAAATCCGCTGGAATAGAACGTTGTTTGATGATGATTACGTCAGATTTTGCATATCTAACGATACCTTCAGACACTGATCCCATAAGCATACGTTTGAATCCAGTTAAACCAGAAGATCCACAAACTACAAGATCGATACCTTTTTCGTCAACAATATCTTCACTAAGAACAATTTTAGGAATACCTTGTTCAACGATACCGAATACTTTAGTTAACCCATCTTTTTTAGCAGATTCTACATAGCTATCAACTAATTCTTTAGTACGTTTGTAGAAAGAGTTGAAAATGTAAGGATCTGATAAACCAGAAGTTGCGATTGTCGCATCAATAACAGACGCGATGTATAACTCTGCATCCTCATTTCTTTGAGCAATGGCAACGGCATTTTTGAAAGCCCATTCAGCTTGTTTTGAACCGTCTACTGCGACTAAAATTTTAGAATATTTATTTTCCATGATCATAACCTCCGACTTCTATGTCTTTACTTATATTATATCATATTTACAAAAAAAGTAAACGTTATTTTCAAAAAACAGTATAAAAATTATTTGTAAAAACTAAGAAAAAACCTATGAGACAGCGTATATACAACGTTTGTCCCATAGGTTTATATTTATATGTATTTATGAATGTTGATTATACGTTTTCATCAATAACAGTAATAAGCCTTTTTCGTTTATGTTCTTTATTATCTATAGTTACTTTGTATACTAATTCATAAGTTCCAGGTTTAGTGTTATCAACTTCACCTTCGATAATAAGATCATCTAAATAAGATTTTCCTGCTTTACGAGCGATTACTCCGTCTTTGTCAATATCTACTTTTTCACCAACTTTTATTGTTGCATTCTCAGGGATAATGAAGTAGAAAGTACGTTCAAGTCGACGTTCAAGACGTTTTCTGTATTTTTCTTCGTCTTCTGCACTCATTCGATCTCTAAGTTTTTCATCAACTAAAGGCATCAGCTCAACTTCAGTATCAGCTATACAAATTCTACTATTAACAAGTGTAAACGTCTGAGTTCTTCCAGGTCCACAATAAGATTGACATCCTATGATAAATTCGGCATTTGGTGCTTTCTTTTTTAATTTCGGAATTAAAGTTTTAAGGTTAACACCAAGGCAATCATCACATAATCTAAATGTTACTTTATCTTCAGTAACAATATTTTTATCATTTTGAGCCATATTATATCCTTTCATAATTTATTCGTTTGAAACTAGAATTTATTATATCACATAATCATAATAAATTAAATTTTAAATATCATCTTTAAGACTAATTATTTTTAAACCTTTTTCTCACCAAAATATTTAGAACAAATAAGGTAATAAATAATATAAATATGTGTATGATTATTGTAGTAATTAGACTTATGAAAAATTCTTCAGGAACCATTTGAATCAAATTTGATTCATCAGGACTTAATAACCAAAGGTCATTAGAAAATAGAAGCTGATGGAATTTTATCCAAAATGATGTGAAATTGTATGAAATAATACACGATAAAACTCCAATTACTATAATAAACGATAGTAGTACTTTATTAAATGTTCTTGAGATATAAAAAAGTATTTTTTTCTTGCAAAGAATCACTAATAATATAGTTGAAACGACGAATAATACAAAGAAGAATACCATTGTTTTGTAACTTAAACTATATAGTGTTCTTACGTCTTGCATATGAAGTATATCTTTATCTGTATACCAGTCAAGATTTAATATTGCTTTATGATTCAGATAATCTAGTAAATTAGTGGTATTTTTTATTAATTCTTCATATGTAGTTCCAATTTTAGGGGCTAAATTTTCTTTTTTATAGAAATTTTTATAAGAATTTAAATTAAAACAATTGTAAAATATTATGGCAAGTATGCTACTAATAAATAGTGAAAAATTTTCTATAACAATAAGGAACTGTATAATATATTTTCTCATTATTGCACCTCCAATAAACATTATAACACATAAACATAGTTGTAGAAATGAGGTTTGCTTTAAATTTGGTTTACATATTTACACAAATTAACAAAAATATAAGGATTTATAAAAGTTTTTGAGTAAAAAGCATTTAATATTTATGTAAATTATGGTAAAATATACACATATAGTTATTTACTTTGGGGGAAATCATGAATAAGTTTTTTAAGATCTATTTAGAGTTAAGAGAAAAAATAGAGCATAGGCAATACAGGTCTAACTCTCTCTTACCAAGTGAAAATGAACTCGCAAGAGAATATAATGTTTCTAGGGAAACTATAAGAAAAGCATTATTACTATTATTAGAAAATGGTTATATTCACAAAATACAAGGGAAAGGATCTATAGTGCTAGATGTTCATAGATTTAGATTACCTGTAACAGGGATTTTAAGTTTTAAAGAACGTCGCCAATTTCAAGATGTAGATGCAACTACTAAAGTGTTAGTGAATAAAGAAGTAGATGCTCCAGATTTTTTAGTAAGACTTGGTCTTGTTAAACCGGATGAAAAATTAATCTACTTAGTACGCCAAAGAATAGTGGATGGAGAAGCAGTAATTCTAGATAAAGATTATATTAGAAAAAGTACAATAGGGGATCTACCTACCAATCGTGTAGAGGAATCATTATATGAATATCTAGAAAAGGATTTAGGAATTAAAATCTCTTATGGAAATAAAGATTTTAAAATTGAACCTGTTAATGAAGAAGATACTACATATATTGATTTAAACGGTCATAAGCATATTGCAGTATTACGAAGTGATGTGTATACAGAAGGAACAGATTTCCTACATTATACAGAGAGTCGACATAGGGTCGATAAGTTCTATTTCTCTGAATTTGCGAGAAGAAAAAGCGATAGAATAAATTAATACGATTATAGAAGAAAACTTTAAACAGAGTAATTTTGTTTAGAGTTTTTTGTTTAAAATATTATAAAAATGAAAGGTAAAAAATTTTTTTACTATAATATTTTTTTAGTTTATAGATGCCTAAGTTAGGTAATAGATTTCTAAAATATTAAATAAGTATAGAAATTTCCAAAAAAGAATTAAAGCCTTTTCACAAGAAAAATAATCATTGAAAAATAATAAAATAAAGTGTATAATTGATATAAGTTCTTAAATTTCCGGGAAATATTCTCGGAAATATTTTTGCGGGAGTGTGAGGAAAATGAAGATAATTGTATTCTCATTGACTGGGAATTGTATGCGATTTGTAAATATGTGTAAAATCCCTGAAGATGATATTATAGATTTGTGGGATATAGATTACGAAGTTGATTTTGACTACATTTTAATAACGCCAACTATAGGATTTGGGAAAGTTCCAGAAGATGTAGAAGCGTTTTTGGAACTAAATCACAAACATTTAAAAGGTGTAGTTGGTAGCGGTAATAAAAACTGGGGTAATAGATTTGCTAAGGCTTCAGAGATTATTAGCGAGAAGTATAATGTGCCATTACTTATGAAGATTGAATTGCACGGGAATACAAAAGATTTAATAAAATTTAAAAAAATATATTTGGAGAGTGTAAAGAATGGAGAAATTTAACCATATTGAACTAAATAATGAAGTAACAAAAAGAGGTGACAATGGATTTTTCAAATTAGAAAAAGACGTTGAAGCTATTGAAGAATTTCTTCGTGAAGTAGACTTTCGAACTGTAAAATTTAGTTCAGAAATGAAAAGACTTAGATATCTAGTAGAGGAGAATTTCTACTATAATATCTTTGATAAATATATTGAAGATGAAATTCTAGAATGTTTAGAATTAGCTGCAAACTTTAAATTTGAATTCAAAAGTTATATGGCAGCAAGTAAATTCTATAAAGATTATGCATTAAAAACAAATGATAAAAAACAATATTTAGAAAACTTTAATCAACATGTATTTATTGTAGCTATGTATTTAGGGGATGGTGATGTAGAATTAGCTAAGGAACTTATGATTTCTATGCTTGAACAAAGATTACAACCAGCAACACCAACATTTTTAAATTCAGGAAGAAGTCGTCGTGGTGAGCTAGTATCATGTTTCTTATTAGAAGTCGGTGATTCACTTAACTCAATCAACTACATCGATTCAACAGCCAAGCAACTTTCAAAAATTGGTGGAGGGGTTGCAATTAACTTATCAAAACTTCGTGCACGTGGTGAGAGTATCAAAGGTATTAAAGGAGTAGCTAAAGGTGTTATTCCGGTAGCTAAATCTTTAGAACAAGGTTTTGCATATGCTGATCAACTTGGACAACGTCCTGGAGCTGGAGCTGTTTACTTAAACATTTTCCACTATGACGTATTAGAATTCTTAGATACTAAAAAAGTTAATGCTGATGAAGAATTACGTCTTCCAACGATTTCTACAGGTATTATCGTACCATCATTGTTCTTCGATTTAGCTCGTGAGAATAAAGATTTCTATATGTTTGGACCGCACTCTATTTATGAAGAGTATGGATTAGTCCTTGATGATATTGATATTGCAAAATATTATGATGAATTTGTAGCGAACGAAAACATCATGAAACGTAAATTTGATGCTCGTGATATGCTTAACTTAATCGCACAAACTCAATTACAATCAGGGTACCCATACTTAATGTTCAAAGATAATGCTAATAAAAATCACGCACTTCGTGAAATTGGACAAGTTAAGATGAGTAACTTATGTACTGAGATTTTCCAATTACAAGAAACTTCAGTAATTAAGGATTATGGTGAAGGAGATATTATTAAGCGTGATATTTCTTGTAACTTAGCTTCATTAAATATTGTAAACGTAATGGAAAGCAAGAAAATTAAAGAATCAATTTATTCTGGTATGGACTCATTAACATTTGTAAGTAATTCTACTAAGATTAAGAATGCACCTGGTGTAGTAAAAGCTAATGATGAGTTCCACTCTGTTGGATTAGGAGCAATGAACTTAAATGGATACTTAGCTAAAAACTTAATCGCTTATGAGAGCGAAGAAGCAAAAGATTTCGCAAATGTATTCTTCATGATGATGAACTACTATACATTAGAACGTTCAATGCAAATTGCTAAAAAACGTAAGGAAACATTTAAAGACTTTGAAAAATCAGATTACTACAATGGTAGATACTTCACTAAATATATTGAAAATGACTATTTACCAGTAACTGATAAAGTAAAAGAGTTATTCGAAGGAATTCACATTCCAACAAGAGAAGACTGGAGAAGTCTAAAAAATAGAGTAAAAGAAAATGGACTATATCACGCATATAGAATGGCGATTGCACCAACACAAAGTATTTCTTATGTTCAAAACTCAACATCAAGTGTATTACCGATTGTTGATAAAATTGAGCGTAGAAGTTATGGGAATGCTGAAACATTCTATCCAATGCCATACTTAAGTCCAAAAACTCAATGGTTCTATAAATCTGCATTTACTATAGATCAAATGAAACTTATTGATTTAATGGCAGTTATTCAAGAACACGTAGATCAAGGTATTTCTGTGATTTTATTCGTAAATTCTGATATCACAACAAGAGAACTTGCTAGATATTATATTTATGCTCATCACAAAGGATTGAAATCACTATATTACACAAGAAATAAATTACTTTCTGTAGAAGAATGTACTTCATGTGCTATATAGAAAAGAGAGGAAAAATTACTAATTATGAAAGCTGTAAACTGGAATAAACAAGATGATTTAACATTTATGTATTGGCGTCAAAATATTGCTCAATTTTGGGTCGATACTGAGTTTAAAGTGTCAAAAGATATTAAGAGCTGGAACGAAGATTTAAATGATAAAGAACGTGAAGCTTACAAAAAAGTATTAGCTGGTTTAACTGGTCTTGATACTCAACAAGGTGATAAAGGTATGCCTCTTGTATCTCTACATACTGAAGATATGAGAAAACAAGCTGTATACAGCTTTATGGGAATGATGGAGCAAATTCACGCGAAAAGTTACTCAACAATATTCACGTCTTTAATCCCTTCACAAGAAACAGACTACTTATTAGATGAGTGGGTTCCTAGTAACCCAGAACTTCAATATAAAGCGAAATTAATTGAAGATTATTACATGAAGTTATTTAAGCCAGAAGTTCCTAAATATGACTTATATATGGCTCGTGTTGCTTCAGTATTCTTAGAAAGTTATATTTTTTATAGTGGATTCTTCTACCCGTTATATTTAGCTGGACAAGGTAAAGTAACGACATCTGGAGAAATTATTCGTAAAATCTTATTAGATGAAACTATTCACGGAAGTTTTACTGGATTTGATGCACAAGAATTATTCAAAACTTTAACTCCAGAAGAACAAGAACGTGCTGAAAAAGAAATGTATAAATTATTATTAGATTTATATGAAAATGAATTAGTATATACTAAAGACATATATAGTGAAATAGGGTTATATGAAGAAGTAAAAGATTATGTTGAGTATAATGCTAATCGTGCATTAGCGAATTTAGGATACCCAGGGTACTTTGAAGATAAAGAGATTAACCCAATTATTGAAAATGCGATGAATACAAATACTAAAAATCATGACTTCTTCAGTGTTAAGGGTGATGGATACGTAGTTAGTATGAATGTGGAATCAATTGAAGATGAGGATTTCATTTTCGAATAGGTAAAAGATATGAAAATATTATTAGTAAGACATGGTGAGACAGATTATAATAAAAATAGATTGATTCAAGGGCATAGTGATATTGAATTGAATGAAACTGGTAGAAATCAAGCGACAGAAGCAGGAAAAAAGTTAACTGAACATAATATTGATTGTGCTTTTAGTAGTCCGTTAAAACGCGCGGTTGAAACAACTAGACTTATGCTTGATAACTCAAATAATAATCAAAATATTTCCAAAGAAATAACTACTGATAATCGTTTAATAGAAAAGTTCTTTGGAGATTTTGAAGGTAGTACGTTTGAAGAGTATTTTTCTGCGCTTGAAGCTGAGCAAGGATTAGAGTCTATTGAAAAAGATGAAGCGGTGTATGAAAGAGCGAGTTCATTTTTCAATGAACAATATTTAGAGCATAAAGATGAAACAATTTTAGTAGTATGTCATGGTGCTTTAATCCGTATATTCTTACGCACGTTAGGATTATATCCTGAATCAAATATGTTAATTAACAATACTGCATTAAACGTAGTACACTATGATGGACAAGAATTTATATTAGAGAAGTTTAATATATAAATATAAGTAGGGAACGGCTGAAAAATCGTGATTTTTAGGGAATTGATTTTATTTAGTTGTTTCCTTTATTTATTAAAAGGAGATGGGAATATGCGTATAATTTTAGCGAGACACGGAGAGACGGATTATAATAAGAATAAAATGGTTCAAGGGCACACTGATATTCCTTTAAATGAAGAAGGAATTCGACAAGGAATTGCTGCAGGTAAGAAAATTGAAGGATATGATATTGATATAGCTTATAGTAGTGTTTTAGGTAGGGCATATGATACAGCAAGATATATGCTAGACAATTCAAATAGTGAAGATAATAAGAAATTATCAGTAATCAAAGATAAAAGATTAATAGAAAAATCATATGGAGAATATGAAGGCGTATCTTTTGCTGAATATGGTGCTGGTCTTAAAGCGGGTGAAACAAGAGGTATGGAATTAGATACAGATGCCGCAGACAGAGTAGAAGCATTCTTTAAAGAAAAATATGAGGAACACCCAGATAAAACTATGTTGGCAGTATGTCATGGTGGATTAATTCGCTCTTTCTTAACTCAAAAAGGTATTAAAGAGGTAGGGCGTGGAGTAATAGTAAATACTTCTGTTAGTGTTCTTGACTATGATGGAGAGAAGTTTGAACTCATAGAGTTTAATAAGTAATCATAGTGGTATATTTTTTAAAGACAAGTATTTAAAGTAATTTTTAATTTTTTCTATATAGTGGAGTTTACTTTTAGTAATAAAATAGTTTTTTTAATTGAGAATTTTAAGGTAGTTTCTATTGACAAATAGTGTTAAATTCTTTATACTATTAAGTAAATTAATATGTAAAACATTGAAGAGATAAGTAGATTATAATTGATTCAAGGCAGAGAACTTTCGGTTGGTGGAAGAAAGTAAGAAAAGATATAATTGAAATGGTCTCGGAGTAATAATTATCTAATAGGTAATTACGTAGGTGCGCGATATAGTACAACGATATGAACACGTATCAATAAAGGTGAATAAATTCATTCACGAACATGGGTGGTAACACGATAAACTCGTCCCTATTACATAAGCTTGTAATAGTGGCGAGTTTTTTTATTTAAGAAAAAGAGTAGTTAAGGAGACGAACAATGCCAATATGTATACAAAATGAATTACCAGTAAAAAATAAGCTGTTAGAAGAGGGTGTAGTAGTAATTGAGGAGAATAGAGCAAAGAATCAAGATATTAGACCATTAAGAATATTGATCTTGAACTTAATGCCGAAGAAAGAAGAAACTGAACGCCAATTATTAAGACTTCTAGGAAATTCTCCACTTCAAATAACTGTTGAATTTTTACATACGACTAGTCATGTAGCAAAAAATACAGCTCAATCATACTTAGAGAAATTCTATAAAACCTTTGATGAAATAAAAGATAAGTTTTACGATGGGCTTATTATTACAGGAGCACCAATTGAACATTTAGAATTTGAAGAAGTTAATTATTGGGGAGAATTGAATAGCATTTTCGATTGGAGTAAAACACATGTATTCTCAACATTAAATATTTGTTGGGCAGCACAAGCTAGTTTATATTATCATTATGGGGTAAAAAAAGAGCAAGTTAATGATAAGATATTTGGAGTTTTTGAACATGATGTATTAATTGAAAATCATACATTAACACGAGGATTTACAGATACTTTCTTAGCTCCTCATTCTAGACATACTAAGATAGAGGAAGAGAAGCTGCCTACTATTTCTGAATTAGATATTCTTGCTAAATCAGAAGATGTTGGAACGCTTCTTGTTGCGACTAAAGATTTAAGAAAAATATTTGTGACAGGACATATTGAATATGATGCTGATACACTTCATAATGAATATGTTCGTGATAAAAATAGTAACTTACCTATAGAAGTTCCAGTGAATTATTACCCAGGAAATGATGATACAAAAACTCCTAAAAATAGATGGAGAGGTGTTGCTTACTTATTCTATCACAACTGGTTAAACCAAGTTTATCAACAAACACCTTATGATTTAACTGAATTATCAAAATAAAGCCAAAACAATAGACTTTACAGATATGCTTTAAACATATTGTAAAGTCTATTTTTAGTTGTCTTTTTTATCGTCTTGTTTAGTTGAATTTTCTTCTTCAGTTAGTCCTGAAATTGATTTTTTAAATGATGTGAACATTTTTCCTATTGATTCTCCAAGTTCAGGTAGACGTTTAGGACCGAAGATGATTAGAGCAGCTAAAATAAGAACTATAACTCCAGGAGCCCCGATATCACGTAAAAATCCCATTATTTTTCACCTCTTTTGTTGTAAATATACTTGCTAATAACGATACTAATTTCATATATTAAAATTAATGGTATTGACATAACGATATCACTGATAA
Source organism: Gemella haemolysans (assembly GCF_901873445.1). Classification (GTDB taxonomy): domain Bacteria; phylum Bacillota; class Bacilli; order Staphylococcales; family Gemellaceae; genus Gemella; species Gemella haemolysans_C. The sequence continues at coordinate 6,123 of NZ_CABFLN010000077.1, read as the reverse complement.
AGTCAGCAGGTGTAATGACAACAGCTATTACAATTAGTATAAAATATGCATATCTTCTATTACGTGTTAAAAATGTAGGTGTTAGAATACCTAGTGATGTTAAAAAAGCTACAACAACTGGGAATTCAAAAAGTATAGCTATCGGTATTGTTGTATTAATGACAAATGATAGGTAATTTTGAGCTGTTAATTGTGTATTGAACAAGTCATTACCAATAGAAAGAAGCACATTTAAAATAGCAGGGGTTACTAGAAAGAACCCGAAGATTAAACCTACTGTGAAGCAAATGAATACTGCTGGTATATAAGCAAGTAAAGCACGAGCTTCTTTTTCTTCTAAAGCAGGTTTTATAAATGCCCAAATTTGATAACAGATAAATGGTATCGAAAAGGTAAAGGCACAAATTCCTGCTAGTGTTAGATATATCCATAGTATATCATTAGGTCCAAGAACAATCAATTTATTATTAAAATTACTTGTTAAAAATTTATAAATATCTGCAGACCACAATAAACTAACTATGAAAGAGACAATAAAAAACACAAAGCTTAGTATTAGTCTCTTTCGTAGTTCAGTAAGATGATCTACGGTAGAAATTTTATCTCCATATTTCATCATTCGTTACCTATTTATTTTTAGATTTTTCATAAAATATACTAATAGCTACAACAATGATGTAAGCTAGTTGGGCTAGGACTACTTCGTAACTAGGATAAATTCCTAAGATTTCGATAGTAGGTAAGTAGTCTATAATATGATTTGAAACAATATCAGTAATTTGTAGAGCGTGTATACTTACTCCAAGCATCTTGAATCCTAGAATATAGATTAACCAAGATAGTACTAGGAATACTTTACTGATAGGAAGTTTTCCTGATGCTTTTACCATAATTATACCGATAATAATCAATGCAACAACAGCAAGAGCTATACCGACTAATAGGTTAGCTGTTGAAATTAATGGCATTATACCAGCGTAGAATAGTATAGTTTCGGCACCTTCTCTAAACACAGCTAGGAAGCTAAGTGTGAACATAGATATAAAACTTCCAGTTGAAAGTACTAGATTTAGTTTAGTGTCCATATATTTTTTCCATGCTTTAACAGAACTTTTACTATGTAGCCAAATTCCGATACCTATCATCATTACTACTGCAAAGATACCAACGACACCTTCAATAATCTCTCTGTTAGTACCAGATGACAGAGCAGGGAAAGAGTATTTTAAGACTACAGCTGCAAGTATACTAGAAAGAATACCTACTACAGCACCTGCGTATATCCAGATTAATCCTTTTCTTTGTTTTGCTGCTTTTAAAGCGCTGGCTAAAGAAAGAACGATAATAAGTGCTTCTACACCTTCACGAAGTAAAATCAGCATAGAATCTAATGCAGTATAGTTAGACTTCGTATCGATTTTAGAAAGCTCTGAAATCAAGTTTTTAAGTTGGTCTTGATATTTTTGCTCGTTACCTTTAACCATTATAATAGGAGTTTCACTCTCTACTTTAGTATATAACGAAGCGTTACGTGTACGAACTTCTCCTTCGATAACAGGCCAAACTTCAATGAATTTCTTCATTTTTTGAGAACCTTGAGCTTTGTTACCATCTTTGAATGCTGAGTAACTCTCTTCTAGAAGTTTTATACCTTGTTCAAGTGTTTTTACATCTGAAGATTGTTCTAGTTTTTTACCAGCTAGAAAATCATCAAGGTAGTTTTTTAAATCTGTTAAATACATTTTTGTAGTTTGATAGTCGTAAGGCTCAACTTCCATTGAACTACGAAGAAATGACATCGTTGTTTCGATTTTTCCGTAGTAGGCAGGTTCAAGTGTTCTTACGATACCTTCATTTCTAACCCAAGCAGCGTTGTATTTTACATACTCTGCTTTCATAGTTTCTACATTTTTAGTATCAATTGCTTTTTCTAATTTATCAAAAGCAGGAAAGAGTTTTGTTTTAAAAGCTTTCTTTTCTGCTTCGATATCAAGAGGATTTTGTTCATTTTCAAAAGCAAGTAAGGCAGTTGATAGCTCTCTCAGTTGCTCTTCATTTATATCATTTGATTTTAAAGTTTGTTTAACTTTTTTTCCAGCTTCGGAATCTGAATTTTTTGTAGATTCAAATTCTGTTTTAAATTCTTGTATTAATTTTTTAGCTTTATCACTTTCATTATTTTTTAATGCAGTATTAGCATCAGTGATTTTAATAAAAAGATTACTGTATGACTCTTTAGCTATAATAGTTTTTAAATAAGGGGAATTAAAGCTAAAAAGTACGATAAAGGCTAAAATAATCTTAGTCAAAAAGTTTTTGGCCAATATATTCACCCTCCTTAATTCCTCCAAAACATGCAAATAGGCCGCTACCTATATGAGTTATGTATTCATTCATTTTATCTTCAGTTCCTAAGCTGTTTTGAATTGTAATAAATTGTTTTGGGTCTTTTTGGAAAGAAATAAATAGGAGACCTGAGTCAAATTGACCTGTAGTTTCATTTATGCCGTCTGAATAAGAATACGATCGTCTAAGTAATTCAACACCAGGTTTATGTGCTAAATGGACATGTGAAGTTACAGGTATTAAAGGTTTTCCATCTGGACCTTTTTTGTTAAGGTCTATAGGTGCGAATTCATCAGTCTCACCGAACGGAGCACCACTTTCTTTATATCTTCCAAAGGTATTTTCTTGTTCATTTAAATTTGTTCTATCCCACGTTTCAAGGTGCATTTGAATACGTCTGACAGCCATATAGCTTCCATCTTTCATCCAGTTGTTTTTATCGCACCATACGATTTTGTCAAATTGCTCTTCTTTAGTAGCATTAGCAGTACCATCTTTAAAACCAAAAAGGTTACGAGGTGTTTCAACACGATTTCCGATTGCTGCGAAACCTGATTGACTCCATTTCATAGTTACTGTAGAACGAGCCTTTCTTACTAAATTACGAACAGCATGGAAGGCTACTTGCTCATCATCTGCACATGCTTGGATACAAATATCCCCACCTGTATATTTTTCTTTAAGTTGCTCTCTAGCAAATGGTGGCAAATCTTTAAATTCTTCAAGATTTTTGTTTTCCAATTTCATTTTTTTTAGAAAACTTGGACTAATTCCAAAAGTTAGAGTTAAGCGGTAGGGATTTAATCCTATCGTTTCCCCAGTATCTTTTGGTGGTAAATAATGGTTTTTAAGAGCAGGTTCAACTAATTCGCCGTTCATTAATTTTTCACTATATTTAGTCCATTCTTTAAACATGTTGATGACATCGTCACGTTCTGTAGAGTGTAAATCTAATACTACGAAATAAACGCATTTTTGCATTAGAGTAGTAATTCCAGCTTGGTGTTTACCATAGAAACTAATTTTTTCATCACCGTCAGCAATAACTCTGTTATTTTCGGCTTTGTTTGCAAAAAATCCTCCAAGAGCAGAGGCTCCAACAACAGCTCCAGCTCCAGTCATTCCTGCTTTTTTAAGGAAATCACGTCTTGTTATTTTTTTATCAATCCATTTTTTACCAGATTCTTCCATATTACTTAGCCTCTTCGTCTAAAATTACACCCATTTGTGAAAGTGGTTCACCTAATTTAGTTACTGCTTCAGAAAGTTCTTTCGTATTTTCTTTAGTTAAATCAGTATATAGTTTATAGTGTTTGTCATCAGTTTTGTATTTATCTAATAGACCGTTGATTGTAGCAAATTTTTCAACTAAATCTTTTGCTAATTTGCTGTCTTTTTTCTCGATTAAAGGTTTAAAGATTTTGAAGATTTCTTCAGCACCTTCGATATTAGCTTTGAAGTCGTAAAGGTCAGTGTGAGAGAAGATTTCTTCTTCACCTGTAATTTTTTGTGTTGCAACTTCGTTAAGTAGGTCAACAGCTCCAGTTACCATTAAGTCAGGTGTAACTTCAACAGTAGCAACTTTAGCTTTTAGTTCTTTTACGTCTTTTACTAATTGGTCTGCATATTCTTCAGTACCTTTAGTAGTATTTTTTTCCCACATGATCTTTTCTATTCTGTGGAATCCGCGCCATCCGTCTTCAGTTTTGTTTTCTTCTAAGTAGTCAGCAAGACGGAAGTCGATGTTTACGTCTAATTCTCCAAAACTTTCAGCAATTGGTTCTGAACGTTCATATGCCATACGAATAAGTGGATATTGTTTTTTAGCTTCTTCTAGATTTCCTGCTTTAATAGTTTCAGCAAATTTTTCAGTATCTTTAAGTAGAGTATCTACTTGATTTTCTACGAATTTTTTGTAAAGCTCAGTAGCTTGTTTAAGTTGTTCTTTTGTTCCTTTTGATGTATCAACTTGAGCTGATTTATTTTCTTCCTTTTTATCTGATTTAGCAGAACATCCGCTAATTACGATAGTTCCAGCCATTAGGGCTAAAAATAATTTGTTTTTCTTCATTAATTTATACTCACTTTCAATATTAATATTTGTTCTATTATAAATTATAATCATTCTCAATTAGAAAGTAAAGCAATTAGTAAAAAAATTCTAAAAAAATAAAAGTTTTATGGTAAAAATAAAAAAATTTCTAAAGAAGTAAAAAGTTAAATGATTTTCATGTATCAGGTTAACTGATTAAATTAAAGTAATAATAGTATCTGTTTTGAAAAAAATACTAGCAGATTTAAACAAAGTGTACTTTTTTGAATATATATGTGCTAAATGTATGTCTAACACATTTGAGAAGTATTCTTCTAGGGTTGAGAATTTAGCTTCGTTGTCAGTAGTTATAAATTTTAAGATGTTGTCACGTGTAAGCGTGGGCAGTTTTTTACTGGAAATGTTCCGTAGAATAAGATTATTATTGATAATTTGAAAAATTAAGGTTGAAATTATTATTTTGATAAGGGGAGCAAAGTCAGCATTTTTTAAAAAAACAGACAAAATATGTCCAATATTTAATGTAAAATATGTTTAAAAAGTATAGTTGTTATTATCAAAATAATAATAAAAGAATTCGTTGAAAGTGAATATTTTATAATGTATAATGAAAAATAAGACTTTAAGTGGTTGACGAGAAGAGGAGAATAATTTTGAATGATTCAAGAGATAAAAAGTTTCGTGGATTAGAAATATACGATAGACTTAGACGAGGAGAGAGACTAGTAAAAGAAAATCTAGCTAATGAATATGGAGTTTCACTTAAAACTATCCAAAGGGATATTGATGAATTACGCGTTTATCTATTTGAGAAAAAAGATGAAATTGGCGAATTTGAAATAATAGTAAAGAACAAAGAGTATATTTATACAGCTGTAAGTGAAAGTGATAATACACTTACTCAACAGGATATATTAGCATTGAGTAAGATTTTATTAGAAAGTAGAGCATTTAATAAAAAAGAAATGTCTTTATTGCTAAAAAAATTACAGAATCAATTAAGTCGAGAAAGCAAAATACATGTTAGAGAGTTAATTAATAATGAAGATTATTATTATACCGAACTTCAGCATGGGAAAGATTTACTAGAGGTATTGTGGAATCTGTCGAATGTAATTAGAGAAACTAGAGTTATAACTTTTGATTATACTCGAATGGATAAAAAACAAACTAAAAAAGAAGTACGTCCTATTTCTATTATGTTCTCAGAATTTTACTTTTATTTAATAGCTTATGGAATAGCCAGTAAGGAAGATGTACCACTAGTTTTTCGAATTGATAGAATGAGTAATGTTAAATATAAAGACGAAACTTTCTATATTCCATATAGAGATAGATTTGAAGACGGGGAATTTCGTAAGAGAATTCAGTTTATGTACGGAGGGAAATTAAAGAAATTTACATTTGAATTTAGTGGACCATCGCTTGAAGCAATGTTAGATAGATTGCCGACAGCAAAGGTAATAAAAACAGAGGATAAAGTTCATACGATAGTAGCAGAAAGCTATGGTGATGGAATAAAAATGTGGCTTAATAGCCAAGGAGATAACGTAAAAATATTAGAAGAGAAGGAGATATAATGATGAACAAACTAGTTAGAATTTTAATGAGTAAATCAATAAAGAGGGTATTAAATCCAAAAGATAAATATGGAATGGTGTTTAGTGGTGAAATATTAAGAAGAATAAATAAGAATGTAAAAAAATAGATATATAAATTATGTA
>NZ_CABFLN010000076.1 GCF_901873445.1 Gemella haemolysans | reverse complement strand
GGTACTGCACCCAAAAAGTTGGACAAAATATTAAGTTATTTTTGTTTAGTATTTTAAACTTTAAAGTCAGTAAATTTTATTACTTTTAGTGACTTTCATTCCTTACAGTTATTTTAGATTTTTCGAACTATTTAATCAAGGATTTTTTTAAAGGCGTAGCCCTTGTCCTTGATTAAATAGGAGAGAAATCTAAACTGTAAAAGGGAATGAAAGTTTCTTTTTATCTTATATTAGTTTCTATTAATTTTCCTGTAATTTACAGGACTTAGTCCACCTAAGTTCAATTTTATTCTCTCTTCATTATAATACTTTATATAATCTATAATGGCTTCTTTTAATTCATATTTATTCTTAAAAGTATCTTCGAATCCGTAATACATCTCAGATTTTAAAACTCCAAAAAAGGATTCCATAAATGCATTATCTGCCGATGTACCTTTCCTAGACATTGATTGTGTTATTCCTTTTACTTTAAGGAATTGTCTATATTCTATATGTTGATATTGCCAACCTTGATCGCTATGTAGTATCAAACCATTGTATCTTTCATTTTGAAGTTGCGATAACATTTCATACTGTTGTGCCATGTTAGGCGAAAATGAAACACTATAGGCTATTATCTCTGCGTTATATCCATCAATTATAGGAGCTAAATAAACCTTATCCTCTCCAATTTTGAATTCAGTTACATCTGTATAACATTTCTTTAATGGTTCTGAAGCGAAGAAATCTCTATCTATTATATTATCTGCGATTTTTCCAGTCTCTCCTTTATAAGAATTATATTTTCTCGTGGGTCTTACGAATGATAGTACATCTAGTTTTCTCATTAATCTCAAGACTTTTTTATGATTTACTAAAAATCCCATATTTCTAAGTTCTGATGTTACTCTTCTATAACCATATCTTAGTTTGTTCTTTTCCTGAATAGATTTAATAGCTTCTTCTATACTTTTATTTTTTTTATCTTTATCTTCTTTATTTTTTGTATAATAATATGATGAACGAGATAAGCCTAAAATCTCTAATAGTATGTTTAATTTGTGTGTTACCTTTAATTCTTCTACTATTTTTGTTTTCTCTTCATTTGAGATTGTTTTAACCTTATCTCCCTCAACTTTTTTAGAACTGCATTTTCTGCGCGTAAGTACTCAAGTTCTTTCTCTAGTTGTTCAACTTTTGATAATTCTTTATTTTCAATATTTTTATTATTATTTTTCATTTTACTAGTTCTTCCTCTCGGTTTCTCTAGTATATTATACCCGTTTTCTTTAAATTTTGAAATCCAATTACATAGTAAACCATGATTAGGTAATGCGTACTTTAATGAAGTAGATTTTATAGAATGTCCTAATATTAAAACCTCATTGATTATATCTAATTTCAATTCTGGTGGATAGTAATTATTTTTCCCCTTAATCAGCACTGTCTCACCATGTAAATCAGCTAATCTGACCATATACTTTACACTACCAGGATTAATTTTAAACTTGTTAGATAGTTCTTTATATGAGTATCCTTCTTTCTTAAGTCTATACATTTCTATCTTATTTTCATCTGTTAATTTCATAATAAATAGCCCTCCAAAATTTGTCCAAATTTTGGGGGCTATTACC
>NZ_CABFLN010000074.1 GCF_901873445.1 Gemella haemolysans | reverse complement strand
AAATAGATATTAAAAAGATAATTTTTTGATTGAAATTAAATAGTTAAACATTGTAAATTAGATTTTAGTTCTTGAATTTTATCTTGTCAAGAAATTGTATTTCAAGAAATTATATTTTTTAACGATAAATTTAGTTATGAGAATGATATAATCCAGTTCTAAGCAGCTAAATTATCATAATCAATTAGTTCTTTTACATTTCTATCAGTATTAGAATATCCAAGGTTAAATACAATTAGAATCCTAGCTTTAAGACTGAAGAAATTTCTATAACCATAACCTGTACGCTTTATATTTTTAACCTTATTAATGATACCTTCTATAGGTCCATTAGATAGATTATATCTCAATGAGTTTTCAATATATGATTTATTATTAATAAATGTTTCAAAAGTAGCTGAGAATTCTTCAGCGATAGTACCTCTATTTGAGTTAATGATATCGAAGAATCCTTTATAATTTCGTGCGTCAAATGCATCAAAAAGCATTTGAGTCGTATAATATGCATCCTTTAATACTTCATCTTGGTTAATAAGATGCTTCACTATTTCTCTACTTGTAATCCATTGTTTAAAGTGATCTTTTTTTCCGTAATCATCAACCGATACCTCATCTTCACGCTTTAATAGTAATTTCCAATATGCTTTGAATTGCTTATAAATTTGTTCTTTTTCTTTAATTTCATCTTTAGTATCATCTTTTAAAATAGTATTAAATCTCTTCATAACACGTATTCTAAGATTGTTTAATGAATTATTTAGAGCTTGTATTATATGGAATCTATCAATAATGACAGTGGCATTAGGGAAGATATCTTTAATCATAGCCATATATCCTACATTCATGTCTGTGCAGACCATTTTTACTTTTAATCGTTCTTTTAGTGGATACCTAGATTTAAAATGATTTACTATAGTAGCCTTCCTATGATTTGTAAGTATATCAATTACCTTATGGGTTAAAGCGTCGCAATATATAAAACTTAAATGACCTTCTACATCATTAGTTGATCTGAATTCATCAAGACATAGGTATTCAGGTAATTTAGAAGATGGTCTTCTAGTTTCTGATTCAAACAATTCTTTTTGAATATTATATACTGTCATATCGCTTATATTACATTCTCTAGCGATAGATTTTCTAGATGCTTCTAGTGTTAATCGGTATATAACTTCTCGTTTTAATTCAAGTGAAATAGTAGATTTCCCTTTAGTTATAGATGTTTCAGCTGTAGAGTATTGACTACAATTTCTACAATAATAACGTTGTTTATCTAAGTGAAGATATGTATTTGAACCTCCACATTTTTGTAGTTTAATATGGCTAGTTTTACATCCATTTTTAATAACTTTAGAACTACATTGGATACCACATTTTTCACATTTATGATGTTTGTATTCAAGTTTGGCATAAACGACTTTAAATAATACTTTAGGAGGAAGAGGGCTGTTTTCATGTTTTGAACAAGTCACGTCTTCAACTCCATTAATTTTAATATTTTTATCGTATACCCCTAGTAATTTTTTTATATCTATACTATAATTAATCATGACACAAATATTCCTTTCTTTAGTTTTGGTCGATTAAATTATAACGGATATTTGTGTTTTTTTCTATGTTTTTTTACAAATTTGTATATAATTTAATCGGACTGATTTTTCCATCAGTCCGATTTTTTGATGAGCC
>NZ_CABFLN010000073.1 GCF_901873445.1 Gemella haemolysans | reverse complement strand
AATTAATGCCGTAATATTAGTTAATATAGTATTGGTAAATATATATTAATTAATGTTTTTTTATTAAGTAAAAATAGTAAAGAAAGGAAGAAAATGAAGAATTTAAAGTTTGATGGAACTCAGTTAAAATATATAGCCATAATTGCTATGACGATAGACCATTTAGCATGGTTATTATATCCAGGTTTAGTTAAAGAACCAATACCAGTATTTATGCATATAGTAGGACGTTTAACAGCACCAATTATGTGGTATTTTATCGCAGAAGGATGTTATTATACAAAAGATATTAAAAAATATTTCTTTAGAATTATGAGTTTCGCTGTTGTCAGTCACTTTGCATTTTGCTTCGGTCTAGGTATACCGTTTGATATAACTACAGGAAGTATATTTAATAAAACAAGTGTCTTATTCCCATTAGCAATGTCTGTATTATTAATTGCTATCTTTAGAAATGAGAAAATAAGTAATACACTGAAGATTTTAGCGATTATTGTTTTCTGTTTACTAACATTTGTAGCGGATTGGTCTTCAATTGCTCTTATGATGCCATTCTTCCTATATAATCATAGGGGAAATAAAAAACAACAAATATTTGACTATGTTATTTGGATAAGTGTTTATGCAACTATTTATATTATATCTATAGATGTATTTTATGGAGTATTGCAGTTTGCAACTTTATTCTCATTACCACTATTAATGAAATATGACGGGAATAGAGGTAGGCATATTGGTTCTAAATGGTTCTTTTACTACTATTATCCAATACATTTAGCTATTATAGGTATTTTTAGAATTATATTATATGGAAATATTCCATTGGTATTTTAGAATTAGTATTTATGTAGCAAATAAAAAATATGGTTAAATTTAATACAATAAAAATCTAATACAGAGGTTCCTTATTAAGATATAACTTAATAAGGAACTTTTTTGTTTATAGTTCGATATCAATATGTAGTAAAAAAATATAAGATATAATATAATATGAATATTAAAAATAAATTGTTTTCGAAAGGATAAAATGAATAATAAAGTAGAAAGAGTTCAATGTCAAAAGTTATGGGCAAAAAATAAATATTTAGTTTTAAGTTATTCAAGTAAAATATATTTGGAAATTAGAACATACTTAAAACAAGAAGAGGTATCTCTAGAAAAAGTAAATAAGCTTATAAAACAAGCAATAAGTTTACCGGAGGATAAGGGTCAAGTAACAAATGCTTTACATCATGTCTGGGGATACTTTAAAAAGTTTGCTACAAAAGAAGAAAAAGATAATTTTTTTGAAATGATTGAAGAATATCATAATAATAAATATAAAAAAGAAGATTTGATAAAAGAAGTAAAATATCTTCTAAATAAATATCCAAATAAATATTTGGAAGAAGCTACTTTTATCAATGGAGGACAAGATGAGACTTTGGCATGAAGAATTAATATCAAAACTACCAAGGCAACAACTTTTAGGTCAACATAGAGAATGCTGTGCATTAAGAGGAAATGGTTGGGGGAAAAAACATGCAACGGTAGATTATGTATTCGAACATAAGCCATTTTTCCTTTTCAAGTATCATGAATTAATCATGCAGGAAATGAAGAATAGAGGCTATAATGTTAGTAAAGAATGGCTAGATAAAAATTACAGAGGAAAAATTTGTGCTCCTCATAACGATCTAAAAGAGTATAAAATAAATAAGCCGATTTATAAAGAACACGATGAGGAATACTATGATGAGTGTATTGAGAATTTAGCTCAAAAGGATATATTTATCTAGTTATATATTTATATTAAAATATTGATAGAGAATAAGTAAGGAGACAACTATGAAAATTTCAATTTTAAATTTAGCTCCATTAAGACAAGGAGAAAACTTTAAAGATGCAATAGATGCAATGATTAGATTAGCTAAAAAGGCTGATGAATTGGGATATGAAAGATATTGGATTGCAGAACATCATAATACAAAAAGTGTAGCTAGTAGCGCAACTCAGTTATTAATCCAACGTACACTAGATAACACTGGTAATATTAGAGTAGGTTCGGGTGGTGTGATGTTACCTAATCATAGTCCATATATAGTTGCAGAACAATATGGAACTTTGGAAACTTTATATCCAGATAGAGTTGATTTAGGTTTAGGTCGAGCACCTGGTACAGATTATAATACTGCGCGAGCTATTAGAAGAAATACTAATAGAGAGATGGATTTTAAAAAAGAAGTTGTAGAACTGTCAGAGTATTTTAAAGATAAGCGACCTGTTCATGCATATCCAGCAGCTGGTCTTGATGTTCCACTATATATTCTGGGATCTAGTACTGATAGTGCATATGTAGCTGCTGAACTAGGACTACCTTATGTATTTGCATCACATTTTGCTCCAGCTATGATGGAAAATGCAGTAGCAATTTATAGACATAACTTTAAACCATCAGAAGTTTTGAGTGAGCCGTATGTGATTTTAGGTGCTAATGCAGTTGTTGCAGATACTGATGAAGAAGCAAAAAGATTATCAACAACTCAGATTCAATCATTTTTAAATATAATAACTAGCAATCCACAAGGAATGGTTCCTCCAGTTCAATCAGAAGAAGCGGTTTGGAAAAATTATATCGCGACTACGAAGGTTCCACATTTTGGACCAATAGCTTTTGAACACGATGAAATAGTAGATCATGAGAAATCTGTAGTTAAACAAATGACTAAAATTTCGTTTATTGGTAGTAAAGAAACAGTAAAAAAACAAATTGCTGATTTAAAACGTAGAGTAGGATTTGATGAGCTTATGATTAATTCATATATTTATGATGAAGAAGCTCAACATCATTCATATGAATTATTAAAAGAAGTTGTAGATGAATTAGAAAACGAATAGGGAGTGTACAATGTTTATTTATAAAACAAAGAAGTTTATTTTAAATAATGGTAGTGAATGTAAACTAGTATTACCTGATAAAAAATATGCTGAAGATATTTATAAAGTAATAGTAGATGAAAGATTAAGACTAGCAAAGTACTTACCTTGGGTAATGGATATGAAGTCAATTCAGGATGAGGAACAATTTCTTGAATATAGTATAGAAAAGATTCATAAAGAAGAAATGATGATGTTTATTATCCTAGTAGATGAAAATGTGGCAGGGATGATTGACCTTCATAATATAAATAGAAGTTCAAAAAGGGCTGAAGTCGGCTATTGGCTAAGTGAAAAATTCGAAGGTTATGGCATAATGACACAAGCTGTTGATATAATAGAAAAGTATTCTTTTAACGAATTAAAACTACATAAATTACAAATTAGGGTACATCCTGAAAATTATAAGAGTGCAAGTGTTCCTCAACGTTTAGATTATTTTAAAGAAGCTACACTAGTAGAACACGATGTATTGAATGGTGAATATATAGACTTAGATATATTCGCAAAACTAAATAAATAAGTATTAAAAGTAAAGAATTGAATTTTAACAATTCTTTACTTTTTTATATATAATTGATAATAGTTATTATTTACAATTACAAATAAGAGTGATAAAATTAATGTAAGAGTTTTAAATTATTGTTAAAGTATTAATCTAAATGGGAGTTTATAAAAAAATAAGGAGGAAATTATGTTAACAGTATATAAAAAAATTTTATCTTATGTTCCTAAAGAACGATATTTGGCTTATATAGGGATTTTATTATCTATGTTGTCAGTAGTATTCAAAGTATGGGGATACTATTATTTAAGTAAGTTTTTAATTGAAATAATTGTTTATAATAATATAGAAAATGCTAAGTATTATGGATTTTGTGTAGTTGGTTTACTAATTATTGGTATTACATTATATGGAATTGCTGGATTAGTAACACATGTATTAGGATTTAGATTGGAAACAAATCTTAGAAAATATGGAATTGAGGGATTATCAAAAGCGAGCTTTAGTTTTTTTGACACTCATCCTTCAGGAAAAACAAGAAAAATAATAGATGATAATGCGACGGATACACATATGATTGTAGCTCATCTAATACCTGATAATGCTGGAGCTATATTAATGCCAATTCTATTATTAGTACTTGGATTTTTTGTCAGTTTGAAAGTAGGTATTATATTAATAATACTTAGCATTGTTGGGGGAATATCACTTTCAATGATGACTGGTGAAAAAGAATTTATGAAGATTTATCAGGAGTCTTTAGAAACTTTAAGTAGTGAAACAGTAGAGTATGTTAGAGGAATTCAAGTTGTTAAAATTTTTGGTATTAGTGTTGAATCATTTAAAGCCTTAAATACAGCTATAAAAAATTATTCTAAATATTCTTTAGAATATGCTATGTCGTGTAAACGAGGTTTTGTTGGATTTCAATGGTTCTTTTTTAGCTTTATAGCTATGGTAATTCCAATTCTTTTACTATTTTTTAATATTGAAGATCCAAAAATGTTAGCTGTTGAATTGATTATGGTACTATTTTTAAGCGGGGCACTGTTTGTTTCATTAATGGCAATAATGTACGTATCGATGTATGCATTTATGGGACAGTCTGTTGTTGAAAAATTAGAGAGTATTTTTGAAGAAATGAATAGTAATAAATTAACATTTGGTTCTAATAATGAGTTTGAAAATTATAATATTACATTTGAAAATGTTAGCTTTGGTTATACTGATAAAAAAATTATAAATGATTTGAGTTTCAGTCTAGAAGAAAACAAGAGCTATGCTTTAGTGGGGTCTTCTGGTAGTGGTAAATCTACTATTGCAAAACTAATCTCTGGTTTTTATAAGGTAGATAGTGGAGTAATTAAAATTGGAAATAGAAGTATAAGTTCATACAGTGAAGAGGCTCTGATTAATAATATTGCATTTGTTTTTCAAAATGTGAAACTATTTAAAACCTCAATCTATGATAATGTTAAGATCGGTAAAGCTGATGCATCGTATGAAGAGGTTATGACTGCTATGAATTTAGCAGGATGTAATAGTATTCTTGATAAATTTAGTGAAAGGGAACAAACTCAAATAGGAACTAAAGGAGTATATCTATCTGGTGGAGAAAAACAACGAATTGCAATTGCTCGTGCGATATTAAAAGATGCAAAAATTATTATTATGGATGAAGCTAGTGCAGCAGTTGATCCAGAAAATGAATATGAATTGCAACGTGCATTTTCAAATTTAATAAAAGATAAAACAGTTATTATGATTGCTCATAGATTACCTAGTATTAGAAATGTAGATGAGATATTAGTAATGGACAATGGGGAAATTATAGAACGCGGAACTGATAGGGAGTTGATGGCTTTGGATGGTGAGTATAAAAAACTCCAAAGTTTATACAATAAAGCAAATGAGTGGAGGGTTAATTATGAAAAATAAAATTAAAAGTTGGTTTGCCTTAACAAATCAAGGAGCGAGTGATTTAATAAGAGCCAGTATTTTATCATTTCTAGTATATTTTTCAAATATGTTTCCTGCTATGTTACTTATGATATTAGTAGATGAACTTTTATTAGGTAATGTTAAAAGTAAATATCTATATATAGTAATATCAATAGTGGTACTGATTGTTATATATGTACTTTTGGCTAAAGAATATGATGCATTGTATAGTGCAACCTATAAAGAAAGTGCTAATTTAAGAATAGATATAGCTACAACATTAAGTAAACTTCCTCTTGCATATTTTTCAAAACACAACTTATCAGATATAAGTCAAACCGTTATGAAAGATGTTGAAGCAATAGAACATGCAATGAGTCATGCAATGGCAAAAATTATAGGATTCATACTTTTCTTCCCTATTATGTCTATACTTATGTTAGTTGGGAATATATATTTAGGTTTATCAATAATGATACCTGTAGTCCTAAGTTATTCTCTAATACTAGTTTCTAAAAGAATTCAATTAAAAAAACAATATGAAAATTTTGAGCAACTTCGTCACAATTCTGAAAGCTTCCAAGAAGCAATTGAACTTCAACAAGATATTAAAAGTTTTGGTTTAGGTAATAAGATAAGAGAAAAATTGAATAAAGATATGGATAAAAGTGAAAAATTAAAACTTAAAGTGGAAATGGTACTATTTATACCTTTATTTTTATCATGGGTTGTTGCTCAAGGAACTTTAGTAGTCGTAATAATAGTTGGAACAACACTTTATGCAAGTGGAAGTATTAATCTGCTATACTTAATCGGTTATATATTTGTAGCGATGAAAATGAAAGATATAGTTGATGGATTAGCTGCAAATACTTCTGAATTATTTTACCTAGATGCTCGTATTAAACGAATCAAAGAATTGAGGGAAACTCAAATTCAAAAAGGTAAAGAAATTAAATTGGATAATTTTGGTATTGAATTAAAAAATGTAAAATTTGGTTATGATAAAGATAGTCCAGTATTGAAAGATGTCAGTTTTACAGCTAATCAAAATGAAGTTACAGCACTAGTGGGTGTATCAGGATGTGGTAAAACTAGTATTTTAAAATTAATATCTAGATTATATGATTATGATGATGGACAGATAATTATAGATGGACATAATATAAAAGAAATTTCTACAGACACATTATATAAATATGTTTCAATTGTCTTCCAAGATGTAGTATTATTCAATACGTCTATTATGGAAAATATAAGAATAGGACGTAGTAGTGCTACTGATGAAGAAGTTATGGTAGCTGCTAAGATGGCTTGTTGTGACTTTATAGATGATTTAGAGAATGGGTACAATACAATAGTTGGTGAAAATGGAGCAACATTATCGGGTGGAGAAAGACAAAGATTATCAATAGCCAGAGCGTTTTTGAAAGATTCTCCTATAGTTATTTTAGATGAAATTTCAGCAGCTCTAGATGTAGAAAATGAGAAAAAAATTCAAGATAGTTTAAATAATCTTATAAAAAATAAAACAGTAATTGTTATTTCTCATAGACTTAAATCAATTGAAAATGTGGATAAAATTATTGTCTTAGATAATGGAATAGTTGAGTGCCAAGGAACACATAGTTACTTGTTAGAACATTCTAAGGTGTATGGAAAACTAATTGAGAGATCAAAAGCAGTAGAGAGCTTTAAGTATTAAATAAGATAAAATATAATTTACTGAAAAATATTGATATGGTATTTCTTTTAAAATAGGAGATGAACCAAAAGAAGTTACTGATGCTACTGGTAAAGTCATAAATATTGTAGACGCGAAGGAAACAAAAAAAGAAATGGTTGGGAATGAAGAAATTAAAGATGATAAAATATCTTAAGAATCTGCAAAGATTACTAACTTAAAGGGAAAATCTAAGAAGCAACTTCCAAATACAGGAATGAAAGATTCTATGTTAGGATTATTAGGTTTTACTCTGATAGCAAGCTTAGGGTTGGGCTATATGAGAAAATATCTAAGAAAATAAAAAGAGGTTTTATCAAGTAAGAAAAATTTTATTAGAAATCTAGGTGTACTTTGTTGCTTAGATTTCTACTTTTTTCAGTAAAAAATGGTATTAGAACATTTTAAAATTTAGAAGAAAAGTACAAATTATTTGTGTAAATGTCTTTTTTATACTAAGATATGGTTAAAAAAGTATATTAGTATTTATGTGAGGTAAATTATGGAAAAGTATCTAATTAATGACGAATTTAAAAATGTAAAATCGAAAGTAGATGAATATTTAGAAAAAAATAATATTCACCAATTTCTAAATATAAACCAAGGTGAATACGCTAGAAATGTTGATTTAGAATTAAAGGATATTCAATATGTTGTTTTTGGGAATCCAAAAGTTGGAACATTACTAATGCAAGATGATGTGTACTTAAGTTTTAATCTGCCACTTAAATTATTACTTATTAAGAGAGAAGATAAGACAGAAGTATTATATGAAAAACCTACTACATGGTTAAAAGAAGATCATTCTGATAGAATAAAAGAAATATTATCTAAGATGGACAATTTGTATTTAGATATAATTAAGCATCTAGAAGCATAATTAAGAATTGTTTATTTTAGATAAGAAATTTAAAGAAGGAGAAGTATAGATAAAATTGATTTTCTATAATTCTTCTTTTTTATTTGAATATAAATCTAAAACTAGTTTTATCAATGGTTATTAAGAGTATTTTGTGATAAACTGTTACTAGTATACATAGGAGGTATGAAGAATGTTAAAAACAAATTTTTTAGATGTAGAATTATCTAATCCGTTAATGAATGCATCAGGGGTACACTGTATGACTATTGAGGAATTAGATGAATTAGCTAATAGTGAAGCGGGGGCTTTTGTTACAAAAACTGCAACTAGAGAGTATAGAGAAGGAAATCCTGAGCCTAGATATTATGATACTGCTTTAGGAAGTATTAATTCAATGGGATTACCAAATAATGGTTTAGATTATTATTTAGATTATGTAATTGAACGTCAAAGAGCTGGAGCCAAATTGCAGTTTTTATCTGTAACTGGTATGAGTTATGAAGAGAATATTGGTTTACTAAAGGAAATTCAAGAGAGTGAATATGAAGGTGTGACTGAATTTAATCTATCATGCCCGAATGTACCAGGAAAGCCTCAGATTGCTTATGATTTTGAACTAACAGATAAATTATTATCTGAGGTATTCACATTCTTTACAAAACCTATTGGGGTAAAACTGCCTCCATATTTTGACATTGCTCATTTTGATGAAATGGCTAAAATTCTTAATAAGTATCCTCTTACATATGTGAATAGTGTAAATAGTGTAGGGAATGGTTTATATATTGATTTAGATAAAGAACAAGTAGTTATTAAGCCAAAAGGTGGATTTGGTGGACTAGGTGGAGAGTATATTAAACCAACAGCACTAGCTAATGTTCGTGCATTTAGGGAACGCTTAAATCCAAGTATAAAAATTATTGGAACTGGTGGAGTAATAAATGGTAAAGATGTATTTGAACATATTCTATGTGGTGCAGATTTAGTTCAAGTAGGAACAACTTTACATAAAGAGGGAGTTTCAGTTTTTGCTAGACTAACTAAAGAACTTCAAGAAGTAATGAAAGAAAAAGGGTACTCTAGTTTAGATGATTTTAGAGGTAAATTGAAAGTAATAGAATAGTTATTGTGGCTTAAATATTCTAGTTGAGAATCTAATAATATATTAAATTCTTCTATGATAAATAATAAAAATATAAAATAAATTATAGATAACACTTGAAAATCAATTTGAAAATTGTTATTATATATTGTACAGACAAAATATAGCACATATAAAAGCAAGAATATGGCTTGCAAGTTTCTACCATCAGACCGTAAATTTGATGACTATGGGCATTCTTATTATTATATTTTACTTTAAACTAGTTTTTAAAGTATTTATTTGTAGTAGAATTTTAAATCGCCTATAAGTAATTATAGGTGATTTTTTGTATTTATATAGTTATATTTGTCAAAAAATAATATATAACTAAGGAGATAAGAATTTTGAAAACTTTTATTTTAAGTTTACAACATGTATTAGCAATGTATGCAGGAGCAGTTATTGTTCCGATAATTGTGGCTGGTGGATTAGGTCTTTCACCAGAACAAACAACTTATTTAGTGTCAGTTGATATTTTCATGTGTGGGATAGCTACATTTCTACAAGTTTATAAAGGTAAATTTACAGGTATTGGTTTACCTGTTGTTCTTGGGTGTACTTTTACTGCAGTAGCACCGATGATAGCTATAGGTAATAGTTCTGGATTACCAACTATGTATGGAGCAATTTTCGTTTCTGGGTTGGTTGTTGTATTAATAGCACCGTTTTTTGCGAAGGTGGCTAAATTATTCCCTCCTGTTGTTACAGGAAGTGTAGTAACGATTATTGGTATTACTTTAGTGCCTGTTGCGATGAATTATATTGCAGGTGGACAAGGATCAAAAGATTTTGGGAATCCAAAAAATATTTTACTAGCATGTATTACTTTAGCAATTATTTTAGTAATATACAAATTTACTACTGGATTTATCCAATCAATTGCTATTCTTCTAGGATTAGTATCTGGTACAGTTATTGCTAGTTTTATGGGATTGGTGAGCTTATCAGAGGTATCACAAGCAGGTTGGTTCCAACATCCAACACCATTTAAATTTACTGGTTTTGAATTTAATATGAGTGCTATTTTAACATTTGTTATAGTGGGGATTGTTAGTATGATTGAATCAACCGGTGTATATTATGCCCTAGGAAATATTTGTAATCAAGAAGTTAAAGAACCTGATTTACGAAGAGGTTACTTAGCTGAAGGTTTAGCTGTAATGATAGGTTCATTAGTAAATGCATTCCCGTATACAACTTATTCTCAAAATGTAGGTCTTGTGCAAATTTCAGGTGTGAAAAGTAAAAAAGTGATGTATGTAATGGTACTTTTACTACTAGTTTTTGGATCTGTTCCAAAAATCGGAGCTTTAGCTACAATCGTACCTCAACCAGTATTAGGAGGAGCGATGATTAGTATGTTTGGAATGGTTCTAGCATATGGAGTTAAGATGTTAGGTAATACAGACTTTGCTAAACAGGAAAATCTTATGATAATAGCTTGTTCAGTGGGACTAGGACTTGGTGTTACTACGGTTCCGACAGCATTTTCACAATTACCAAGTTTTGTTCGTATGTTTACTGATAGTGGTATAGTATTAGGAACAATAGTTGCTATTGTAATGAATTTAATATTTAATAGAAAATCAAAAATTAATAAATAGTTAGTTAACTGTTGATTATGATTTAGATACAGAAACTTATTAGAATTTAAAATGAGAATGACTTTATAATGTCGATTTAGATAATATTTCGATTTTATAAAAACGTTCTCTTTTTTTATGTGTTTAAGCTTAAAAATCAATGTTTTTTGTGTACAAAATATTGTAGATGTAGTATAATTTAATAAAGGTCAATTTTAGTCAATAAAGGAGGTGCCCTTATGAATAATAATATGACAGATATTCTTGAACAATATATTATGAACTTATTTAATGAGGCAACAGAGGATCATATAATTATTAAAAGAAGTAATGTCGCACAAAAATTTGACTGTGTACCATCCCAATTAAATTATGTAATAAAAACGAGATTTACTCCAGAGCATGGATTTATTATAGAAAGTAAACGTGGAGGGGGAGGATTTATTAGAATTACTAAAATAACTCTTCACAAAAATAAAGATTACATAGACTATTTAATTGAGACAATAGATAATGAAATTTTAGAGGTAGATGAAGCTATGAGAATAGCTAAAATTCTACTTGATAAAGATTATATAGATAAATTTGATTACAATCATTTTATAGATAGTGTAGAAATTATTACCGATGTTCATAATCAATTTTTAGATCATATTGATAAAAATAGTGCTGAAGAGATGATTTCTAAAACAAAAGCAAATTTAAAAGATTTGACAATAAGATTTTTAACAAATATAAAATATAATAAGAGAGGATAAGGTTATGTACATAAGATTTAATGAAACGGCCCTTATGGTGCTAACGACAGCGAAAGAAGAAGCTAATGATTTTGGTGTTAAGGCCGTAGGAACTGAGCATTTACTATTAGCTATGTTGAGTATGAACAATACATTGTCATGTAAAACACTTAATAAATATGGTGTCTATTATGACGATTTCAGAAAAAGCGTAGTAGACTTTTATGAAGCGGAATTAGAAGGTACTGATTTTTATCGTAATGTTCTAATGAAGATTGATTATACTAATGGTGCTGTTAGAACAATAGAAAAAAGTCAACAATTTGCAGATGATACATCTAGTTTTGTAGTTACAAGCGAACACTTACTATTATCTTTACTAAATGAGAAAACAGGAACTGCTGTTCGTTTACTAACTGACAAGCTAGGAGTTAATGTTGATGCGTTAATTACGGAATTATTTGAATTATTAAAACAAAGCCAAGGATTACTGTCTAAATTATTTGATGGATTTAAAAAATTAGAAGCACCAGAAGATAGTTCAGCAAAAACTAAAACTTTAAATTCATTAGCTAAAGATTTAACTAAGGATGCATTTAATAACAAATTAGATCCGGTTTTAGCTCGTGATAAAGAAATCACTCGAATGATAGAGATTTTAAATAGACGTACTAAGAATAACCCGGTATTAATTGGAGAACCTGGGGTAGGGAAAACAGCTATCGTTGAAGGTTTAGCTGAAAGAATAGTATCTCAAAATGTTCCTAGTAATTTACTAGGTAAGAGAGTTATGGTTCTAGATATGGGAACTTTACTTGCAGGTACTAAATATCGTGGTGAATTCGAAGAAAGATTAAAAAATATTATTACTGAAATAGAAGATGCAGGAGATATTATTTTATTCATCGATGAGATTCATACGATTATTGGTGCTGGAGGAACTGAAGGTAGTGCCGATGCATCAAACATCCTTAAGCCAGCTTTATCACGTGGTTTAATTCAATGTATAGGGGCGACAACTACTGAAGAATATAGAAAGTATTTTGAAAAAGATGCAGCTTTAGAACGTAGATTCCAACCGATTAAAGTTGAAGAACCTAGTACAGAAGATTCAATTAAAATTCTTGAAGGATTACGTCATAAGTATGAAGAACATCATAATGTGGAAATTTTAGATGAAGCTTTAGATGCAGCGGTTAAGTTAAGTACAACTTATATTACTGATAGATGTTTACCAGATAAAGCAATTGACCTTATTGATGAAGCTTGTTCTAAGGTTAAATTAAGATTTTATAAATCTCCAGAAAAATTAAAAGAATATGAAGATGAATTAAGTCGTTTAAATAAAGAAAAAGATAGAGCTGTAATTAATCAAGAATTTGAAATAGCAGCTAAAAAACGTGATGAGGTTAATCAAGTAATTAGTAAAATTGAACAATTTAAAATTTCTTGGCAAGATAGTTTATCAAAAGATAAAATTAAAATTAGTGCTGATCATGTAGCTGAAGTTCTTGCTGCTTGGACAGGAGTACCTGTTACTAAATTAACAGAAACTGAAAGTGAAAGACTTTTAAAATTAGAAGAAATTTTACACAAACGAGTTATTGGACAAGATGAAGCTGTAGTAAGTTTAGCTAAAGCAGTTAGAAGAGCAAGAAGTGGATTCAAAGCACCTAATAGACCGATAGGAAGTTTTATTTTCTTAGGACCTACAGGAGTAGGGAAAACAGAACTTGCGAAAAGTTTATCTGAAGCATTATTTAGTTCAGAAGATAATATGATACGTATTGACATGAGTGAGTATATGGAACCACATTCAATTAGTAGACTTGTAGGGGCTCCTCCAGGTTATGTAGGTTATGAAGAAGCGGGACAATTATCTGAACAAGTTCGTCAAAAACCATATTCTGTAGTACTATTTGATGAAATTGAAAAAGCTCATCCATCGATCTTTAATATTCTATTACAAGTATTGGATGATGGGCGCCTAACAGATGCATCAGGGCGCGTGGTAGATTTCAAAAATACCATCATCATCATGACTTCAAATGTTGGAGTAAGTGAATTAAGTGATCAGAAATTCGTAGGATTTGGTGGAAGTGAATCAATTAAAAATGATTACAAAAATGTTCAGAATACTATGATGGAAGCATTGAAAAAACAATATCGTCCAGAATTCTTAAATAGAATAGATGATATTATTGTCTTCAAAACTCTTGAAAAAGAAGAATTAGAAAAAATTTCTGAGTTATTAATTGATGGATTATCTAAGAGATTAGCAGATAGAGATATTACTATTAAACTTACGAAAAAAGCCATGGCTAAAATCGTTGAAGACGGTAGTATAAAAGAATACGGAGCTCGTCCATTAAAACGTAGTATTCAAAAAAATATTGAAGACTTATTAAGTGAAGAACTATTAAGAAATCCTGAATTAACTGGAACTATTAATATTGATTATAAAAATGATAATTTTGTTGTAAAGAAAACTAAGAGGTAATTATGGCAAAGGTAAATGTTAAATACGAATGTAATGCCTGTGGTTACCAAAGTTTAAAATATATGGGAAGATGTCCTAATTGTAAAAAATGGGCATCTATGGAAGAAGTAGTTGAAGCAAAAAAGGCTACTAAACATACAGAATTTGAAGTTAAAACAAATGACACAGAACGTGTAGAAGCTGGAAAACTAAAATCAGTTTCTACACAGGATGTACCTCGAACACTTACTGATAGTGGTGAATTAAATAGGGTTTTAGGTGGAGGAGTTGTAGGAGGATCACTAGTACTTTTAGGAGGAGATCCAGGTATTGGTAAGTCTACGTTACTTCTTCAAATATCAGCTTACTTAGCTAAAGAACACGATGTTCTTTATGTAACAGGAGAGGAGTCTGTTAGACAGGTTAAGATTAGAGCAGATAGATTAAAAAATAATACGGATGAATTGTTTGTTTATGCTCAAACTGATTTAAATTTAATTTATCAAGTTGTAAAAAAAATAAAACCTCAGTTTTTAGTTATCGATTCAATTCAAACAATTTATAACCCTAATCTAGAAAATTCTCCGGGAAGTATTACACAAGTAAGAGAATGTACACAACAACTTATGAAGATTGCGAAGAGTTTAAACATAGCTATTTTTATAGTAGGACACGTTACTAAGGAAGGAACTATTGCGGGGCCTCGTATGCTTGAGCATATGGTTGATACAGTGCTATATTTTGAAGGAGAAGGGCAACATAGCTACAGAATACTTAGAGCTGTGAAAAATCGTTTTGGATCTACTAATGAGATTGGTATTTTTGAGATGAAACATAGTGGACTAGAAGATTTAGCTAATCCTTCACAGATGTTCCTTGAAGAACGAAGTAAAAATCTTGCTGGAGCAACTATTATTAGTACTATGGAAGGTAGTAGACCACTTCTAGTAGAAATTCAATCATTAACAACGCCAACTGCCTTTAATAACCCAAGAAGAATTTCAACAGGGTTAGAGTATAATAAATTGATTTTATTAATGGCTGTATTGGAAAAAAAGGCTGGTTATTTACTACAGCAACAAGATGTTTATGTGAAAGTATCAGGTGGAGTTAAGATTGATGATCCAGCGGTGGATTTAGGTGTAGTTATGGCTGTTGCATCAAGTTTTAAAGATATCGCTGTAAATATGAATGATTGCTTCATTGGTGAGGTAGGATTAACTGGAGAAGTTAGAAGAGTAAGTAGAATTGAACAAAGAATCAATGAGGCTAAAAAACATGGATTTAAACGTGTAATTGTCCCAATTGGAAATATGAAAAATTCTGATTTCCCAGATGGAATTGAAATAATACCGGTAAAAGATATTAGAGAATGTTTAGATATAGCTTTTAGCAATGTGTTTTAAATAATTTATTATAGGTGAATAGAGATTTAGTATATTTAATTCTCTATTCATCTAATTAGTATAAAAAAACTTAAATTATTTTGAAATTAATTATGTTAATTTTAAGTAGAATGTAGTAGAATAAATAGAAGAGATGTTTTATATGACTCTTTATACCATGATATAAAATTATTAAAGTATACTTAATAATTTTGTTTTACAATTAAATATTAAAAGGAGTGATTTTTATGTTGAAAAAAGTTTTAATTATTATTTCCTTTTTCTTAGGAATAACAGTAGGAACACTTTCAACTAGCGCATTGATATACTATAATATATTCACATCAATGAGCGAGACGATGTTAAGAATTATTGTTACCATTGGAACTACAGTAGTTTTTGTATTAATGTCTTTATTATTTTCAGATAGATTTGTAGCAATGTTAAAAAGAATCGAAGATCGTCTTACTAGAACACCAATACAAAAAATTGTTTTCACGACAATAGGATTAATTCTTGGATTACTGTTAGCTAGTTTACTTTCATCAGGGGTAGATGTTATAGCTGGTGCGGGAATAATGGGTAGAATTATTTCGGCTGTGATTTATATTGTTTTTGGATACTTAGGATTGGTACTAGGATATAGACGTGAAGGTGAATTTTTAAATATACTTACAGCGTTTAAATTTGGATCTAAACCAAAAGAAAAAGAAACTAAAGTGAAAACTAAGAAAGTGATAGCTAAGGTTGTTGACACAAGTGCCTTAATTGATTCACGTATTCAAGATGTTGCTAAAACTGGATTCTTAGAAGGAAAAATTATTGTTCCTGAGTTTGTATTAAAAGAATTGCAGTTAATCTCAGATTCGGAAGATCCATTAAAACGAGCTAAAGGAAGACTCGGATTAGATTGTGTTGAACATCTCCAAAAAATGAAAGAGATTGATCTTGAAATAGATAATAAATACAATTATAATGAGCATAAAGGTGTGGATAATTTATTAATAGATTATGCATTGAAATATAAATGTGCAATTATAACAACTGATTACAATCTTAATAAACTTGCTACTTTACAATCTATTAAGGTTCTAAATGTTAATGATTTAAGTAATGCTGTAAAACCTATGTTAACTACAGGTGAAAAATTAGAAGTTCAGGTTCTAAGAGAAGGTAAGGAAAATAATCAAGGTGTAGCATATACTGAAGACGGTACAATGATTGTTGTAGAAAATGGTAAACGTGCTGTAGGTAAAACTGTCGAAGTTGAGGTGCAAAGTGTACTACAAACATCTTCAGGAAGAATAATATTCACAAGAATTGTTTAATAAATTTGCTTTTTTTGAAAAAATGTGTTAATATAAATTGTATTGTATTAACGAATGATTATTTTAGGAGGAGAGTATGCACACTTTTTTAATGACAATAGCAATAGTGAGCAGTATTCTGTTAATTATAGTAGTATTACTACAAGAAAGTAAATCTGGAGGTTTATCTGGATTAACTGGTGGAGCAGAAGAACTGTTTGGAAAACAAAAAGTAAGAGGTGCTGAATTAGTTTTACAAAGAATTACAGTAGTGCTAGGACTAATATTTTTTATATCACTAGTGTGTCTTACTTGGTTAAAATTATAGACTAAACAATGATAAACCTAAAATGTAATTTCATTTTAGGTTTATTTTTATAATAATTATGTGTTATATAATCTAAAATTAAGGAGGATTATATGTTAGAGAAAATAGAAAAAATATTTAAAGAAGAAAAAGTTTTGAGTATAGAAGATTTAAAAGAAAAATTAAATATTGACTCTGCAAAAGAATTTGTTGAATTAGTAAAAAATGTAGGTAAACTTGAACGAAAATTAGCGATAACTCAATTACCGAATGAAAAGTTTTTTTATGTTAAAGAGGCCTTAGAAGTTGAAGGAATAATTAGATTACATCAAAAAGGTTTTGCCTTTGTTTATTCTGAAGATTTAGGAATAGAAATCTATATACCTAAAGGATTCACACAAAGTGCTATGACTGGAGATGTAGTACTAGTAAAAGTTGATAGTGTATATAAGGATAATCGTAATCTTGAAGGAATAGTTCAAAAAGTATTAGAAAGAAATACTAAATATACAGTTGGGACACTAACTAATGCTAAGTTTTTCTCATTTGTTAAAAGTGATGATAAAAATATTGTAAAATATATTAAGATAACAAATGCTAAAAACTTTAATTTAGTTGATGGAACTAAAGTATTGGTAGAAATTACTGATTATTCTAAGGTTAGCTTTGAAGATCATAAAGGAATTATCATTAAGTCAATAGGACATAAAGATGATCCTGGAGTGGATATTCTTTCAGTAATATACAAACATAGTATTCCGAATGAATTTCCTAAAGATGTAGTTGAACAGACTGAAGAAATTAGTGAAGAGATTAAAATTGAAGATAAATATAGAGATTGTACAAATGAAATGGTAGTTACAATCGATGGAGATGATGCGAAAGACCTAGATGATGCCGTTTCTGTTGTTAAAACTAAAAAAGGATATAGATTGAAAGTCTTTATTGCTGATGTTAGTAGGTATGTTACTGAAGATAGCCCATTAGATAAAGAAGCTGCAAATAGAGGATGCAGTGTTTATTTAGCGGATAGAGTTGTACCTATGTTACCAAGAAAATTATCTAATAATATTTGTTCGTTAAATCCACATGTATTGAGGTATACTATTTGTTGTGATATTGATTTTAATTCCAAAGGTTATCCTGAGAGTTATGATATCTATCCAGCGGTAATAAAATCTAAAGGTCGATTAACTTATAAAAAGGTTAATGAAGTCTATGCAGAAAATAAAGAAGTTATAGAAGAATACAAAGAATATGTGCCGATGTTAAATATAGCGCTAGAATTATCAAAAAAAATTCGTGAAAATAGAGAAACTAGAGGTGCAATTGATTTTGATAAACCGGAATCAAAAGTTGTTGTAGATGAGAATGGTGAAGTACTAGATATAGTTCTGAGAGAAAGAGGTATATCAGAACGCCTTATTGAAGATTTCATGTTAAGTGCAAATGAAGTTGTTGGAGAGCATTTCTTTTGGATGCAAGTACCATTCATTTATCGTATTCATGAAGAGCCAAAAGTTGAAAAACTTAGACAATTTTTTGATATTGCGGCTAGTCTAGGATATAGAACAAAAGGGAAAATTGACGAAATTGAACCTTATATTCTTGCTAATATGCTTAGAAAATTCAAGGGTGAAGTTGTAGAACAGATGCTTTCTACAATTTTATTAAGAACTATGAATCAGGCAAGATATTCTACAAATAATATAGGGCACTTTGCATTAGCGACAAAATATTATACTCACTTTACATCGCCTATAAGACGTTATCCAGACTTATTAGTACACAGAATGATAAGAACTTATCTATTTAATGGAGATGTATCAGATGAAACGATTGACAATTTCCTTACTAGACTTCCAGAATTAGCAGAAAGTTCTTCAGAATATGAAAAACGAGCTGTTGATTGTGAGCGTGAAGTTGATAGAATGAAAAAGTGTGAGTATATGCTGAAATATCAAGAACAAACGTTCAGAGGAATTATTTCTAGTGTTACTAATTTTGGAGTATTTATAACGTTAGAGAGAAGTAATATTGAAGGTTTAGTTCATATTAAAGCAATGAACGATGATTATTATACGTATGATCAAAAGAATATGATATTAATCGGAAGAAGAAAGAAAAAAGTATATCGACTTGGCGATGAGGTTATTGTTAAAGTCGCAAATGTTGATTTAGAAAATCAGGAGATAGATTTTAAAATATTAAAACATAAATCAATAATAAGTAATAAGTAGAGGAAGATATTATGAATAAAGAAATTAAAGTAATAGCTCAGAATAAAAAAGCAAATCATGATTATTTCATAGAAGAAACATATGAAGCAGGTTTAGTTTTAACTGGTACAGAAATAAAATCAATCCGTCGTGGAAGAATTAATTTAAAGGATTCTTATTGCCAAACAAGATTAGGTGAAATGTTTGTATATAATATGCATATTTCACATTTTGAAGAGGGAAATAGATTTAATCATGAACCATTAAGAGTAAGAAAATTATTACTAAAGAAAAAACAGATAGCTTCATTAACTAATATTCAAAATGAAATAGGAATGAGTATTGTACCGTTGAAACTTTATATAAAAAATGGCTATGCTAAGCTATTAATAGGGGTTGCTAAAGGTAAAAAGAATTATGATAAGCGTCATGTACTGAAGCAAAAAGAAGCCAATAAAGAAATTAATAGAGTATTAAAAGACAAACAAAAATATTAAAAAACTACGTATTATTTTATAAAAAATATAGAGAAACATATTGTGATAAAGTTTATTACAATATGTTTTTTTATTATATGAAGTATAAAATAAAAGAAAAATATTACTTTATGATCTGGATTCAAATAATTAATAATTGGTCAGAATCGAACTGTTATAAAAAAACTACGTAATATTTTTCAAAAAAATACATATTATTTTCTTTGGTATTAGTGGATTTTTTAAGAATGTTGTAAAAATAACTAAAAAAACGCTTTACATTTAAATGAAAGCGTGCTACAATATTTAATGTAAACAAGAAAATCGTTGACAAATTACCATCAAATACAAAATAGTTATTATATCTAAATAGCAAAAATTGAAACAGTAAAAAAACTGTTATATATCTGATTAATGAAGATAGAGAGAGATAGTCTTTAGAATAAACAGTTAAGAATTTTTACAATAATTGATTTTTAGTTAACATATTATTTGGTAGTTAAAAACAATAGATTTTCACAAACCAAACAAAATATATTTATACAAAGGAGAAGTGTATTTATGGAAAAATTCACTCAATTATTACAGCCGGTGGCTGATAATTTATATGTTTCTGCACTTGTTGCATTAATCCCGATTGTGTTTTACTTAGTAACACTAGCTGGATTCAAAGTTAAAGGGTGGTTAACAGGACTTTTAACTTTATTAGTAGCAATTGTAATTGCATGCCTATTCTTTAAAATGCCATTCCAATTCGCAGCGTTCTCAACAATTCACGGTATGGTATACGGAGTTATGCCTATAGGTTGGATTATCTTAACATCAGTGTTCTTATATAAAATGACAGTTAAAACTGGTCACTTCGATATTATCAGAGATAGTATTACTTCATTAACTGATGACCGTCGTATTCAAGCATTGATTATTGCCTTCTCATTCGGAGCTTTCTTAGAAGGAGCAGCAGGATTTGGAGCACCAGTAGCAATCACAGCTTCATTATTAGTTGGTTTAGGATTCAAACCACTTTATGCAGCAGGTGTTTGTATGATCGCTAACACTGCACCGGTTGCATTCGGAGCAGTTGGAGCACCGGTAACAGCTATGGATGGACTAGCAACTTATGCAAATGGATCACCAATCGCAGCAGCTGAAATTGCAGCAATGATTGGACGTCAATTACCATTAGTATCTATCTTTATTCCATTCTACTTAGTATTAATCATGGCTGGATTTAAGAAAACATTAGAAGTTTGGCCAGCATTATTAGTATCTGGTGGATCATTCGCAATCGCACAATTTGTAAGTTCTAACTTCATGGGAGAACAATTACCTGATATTCTTTCATCATTAGTATCATTAGTTTCAATCGTTGTTTTACTTCAATTCTGGAAACCAAAAACAACATGGAGATTTGCTGATGAAAAAGAAGTTGAAGGAAAAGACAATGTTAAAGCAAAACACAGCTTAAATGAGATTTTAGTAGCATGGTCACCATTCGTAGTATTAACAGTGTTTATCTTCTTATGGACTATGAAATCTTCTAAAGCATTCTTCAAAACACTTGCTTTAAACCCGAAAGTACCATTTATTCACAACAATATTATCAGCTCAGTATCTGGTAAAGAAATCGCTGCAGTATTCAAATTAGATATACTAGGATCTATTGGTACAGCAATCTTAGTAGCAGCATTAGTTTCTAAATTTATCATTAAAATTAGTTGGAAAGACGCATTTGAAACTTTCATTCAAACATTTAATGAAGTTAAAATTGCATTATTAACAATCGCATTCGTAGTAGGATTTGCATACATCATGAATGCATCAGGTATGTCAAATACTTTAGGATATGCATTAGCAGCAACTGGAGCAGCGTTTAAATTCTTCTCTCCAGCACTTGGATGGATTGGGGTATTCATCACTGGTTCTGATACATCAGCTAACTTATTATTTGCTAAACTACAACAAGTTACAGCGAGCCAAGTTGGAATGGATCCACTATTAGCAGTAGCAGCTAACGCATCTGGAGGGGTTGTAGGTAAAATGATTTCTCCACAATCTATCGCAGTTGCAGCAGCAGCGGTTGGATTAGTTGGTAAAGAACCTGATTTACTTAAATTTACAGTTAAACACAGTTTCATCCTATTAATCATTGTGTGTGCTATTATCGCACTTCAATCAACAGGAGTACTTGGATGGATGATTCCAGTACACCCATAATAAAAGAAATTTTAAAGGGAGATCGAGTTATACTCGGTCTTCTTTTTGTTTGTATATAAAATTATAGAAAAAAATTCTAAAATAAATCACTTTCATTAGTATATTTGTTTACAATGGAGGAAAATAGTGGTATTATTGATAAGTTAGATTAAATAAATTATATTTAATGATTTATTATGTTTTATAAAGTAAGAACAAGGAGAAAAAAATGTCAGTACAATTAAGAGATGATGTTAGAAATATTGCGATTATCGCTCACGTTGACCATGGTAAAACAACATTGGTTGATGAATTATTAAAACAATCAGGAATTTTCCGCTCTAATGAGCATGTTGAAGAGAGAGCGATGGACTCTAACGATTTAGAGAGAGAACGTGGTATTACAATCTTAGCGAAAAATACAGCTATTGATTATAAAGGTAAGAGAATTAACATTCTAGACACACCAGGACACGCAGACTTTGGTGGAGAAGTAGAGCGTATTATGAAAATGGTAGATGGTGTTCTTTTAGTAGTTGATGCTTATGAAGGAACAATGCCTCAAACACGTTTCGTTCTTAAAAAAGCTTTAGAACAAAACTTAAAACCAATCGTTGTAGTAAACAAAATTGATAAACCTTCAGCTCGTCCAGAAGAAGTTGTGGATGAAGTAATTGACTTATTTATTGAATTAGGTGCAAATGATGAACAACTAGAATTCCCAGTAGTCTATGCATCAGCTATCAATGGAACAGCTTCTTTAGAAAGTGATCCTAATGCTCAAGAAGAAAACATGCAATGTTTATATGAAACGGTAATCGATTATGTTCCAGCACCAAAAGACAATAGAGACGAACCTCTACAATTCCAAGTAGCATTATTAGACTATAATGACTATGTTGGTCGTATTGGTATTGGACGTGTATTCCGTGGAAGTATGAAAGTAGGGGAATCAGTATCTCTTATGAAGCTTGACGGAACAGTTAAAAACTTCCGTGTAACTAAAATTTTCGGTTACTTTGGATTAAAACGTGAAGAAATTCAAGAAGCACACGCAGGTGATATCGTTGCAGTAAGTGGTATGGATGATATCAACGTTGGGGAAACAGTTTGTCTAACTGATCACCAAGAAGCATTACCAGTACTTCACATTGATGAACCAACATTACAAATGACTTTCTTAGTTAACAACTCACCATTTGCTGGAAAAGAAGGGAAATTTGTTACAGCTCGTAAATTAGAAGATAGATTAATGCAACAATTAGAAACAGACGTTTCATTACGTGTAGAACCTAATACAAGTGATTCATGGGTAGTTAGTGGACGTGGAGAACTTCACTTATCAATTCTTATAGAAAACTTACGTCGGGAAGGTTACGAACTTCAAGTATCTAAACCGGAAGTAATTATTCGTAATATCGATGGTGTTGATTGCGAACCAGTTGAACGTGTTCAAGTTGATGTGCCAGATGAAAGTGTTGGGGCTGTTATTGAATCTCTTGGACAACGTAAAGGTGACATGGTAGACATGCAAGCTGATGGAAATGGACAAACTCGTCTTATCTTTAACGTTCCTGCTCGTGGACTTATTGGATACTCTACAGAGTTCATGTCTATGACTAAAGGATATGGTATTATTAACCACACATTCGATTCTTACCAACCAATGCAAAAAGGACGTGTTGGTGGACGTCGTAATGGTGTACTAGTAGCTTTAGAAAATGGTCAAGCTACAGCATACTCAATCTCAAGTTTAGAAGATCGTGGTACAGTATTTATTGAACCAGGTACTGATGTGTATGGTGGTATGATTGTTGGAGAAAACAGCCGTGAAAATGACTTAACAGTTAACATCACAAAAGCTAAAGCTCAAACAAACGTACGTTCTTCAACTAAGGACCAAACAGTAACACTTAAAAAAGCTCGTATCATGACTTTAGAAGAAAGTCTTGAGTACTTAAGTGATGATGAATACTTAGAGGTAACTCCAGAGTCAATTCGTCTACGTAAAAAAGAATTAGATAAAGCAGCTCGTGAAAAAGCAGCTCGTAAAGCTAAATATTCAGAAGAATAAAATTAAAGAAACTTTCGAAGTAGGAAACTATTTCGAAAGTTTTTTTATAAAGAAAAATTATTGTATATTTATAGGAACAATGTATTAATTTATAGGAATATAAATTAATTATTTTAATACAATCTTTATGTTTCGAAATATAATAATTTTTCTGTATTTAATTTTAATGTAGATTAACTTTACACATGATGATATAATATGTATTAGAGGTAACTCTAAAAAAATATTATAAAAACTAAGGGGGCATAATTATGTCAAAAAAATATGATGTTGTTATAAAATCTACAGGAATGGGTAGTGGAGAACAAGAATTAAGTGATAACCTAATGAAAGGGTTTATTCATACTCTTGCTCAAAAAGAGAACTTACCAGAGCATATTATATTTTATGGAGAAGGAGTAAAATATACTGCAAAAGGTTCTGAAGCATTAGAAGATTTAAAAGAACTAGAATCAAGAGGGGTAAAAATACTTTCTTGTGGGATTTGCGTAGACTATTATGATTTAACTGATTATTTAAAAGTAGGTGGACTTACAACTATGTCAGAAGTAATTGATATTTTGTCGAATAGTGGATTAGTTGTTGAACCATAGTATTATTTTAAGGGAGTGACTCAAAAATCGCGATTTCTTAAGAAACAAGATTTTGTCGAGGCATTCCCTTTTTAACGGAGGTATTAGTATGGATGGAAATTTGTTTAAACCTTTTACTACATCATTAATAGGTAGTTTGCCGAGGTCAAAGGAACTGTTGATGTTGAAAGAAAGTAGTATGAAAAGTGAAAAATATAATAATGTGTATTTTGAAAAATACCTTGAAGAAACAAATAAAGTAATTTCTTTTCAGAAAGATTGTGGAATTGAGGTAATTGTTAGCGGTGAATTAAATCGAGATAACTATATGAGTTACATAGGTGAAATCGTTGACGGTATAAAATTATTAACTCTTGAAGAGTTAAAAGAATTAACGGGAAATAATGAAAATTTTCGTAAAAGTTTAGAAGAAATGGATGCTTCAGATAATAGTATGAATAGTCCAATTTGTTTTAAAAAAATAAATACGGAAGTTAGGTTAAATAAAAAAGAGATAGAAGTACTAAAGGATAGTTCAGTAGAACATTTCAAATGTACATTACCAAGTCCATATTTATTAACTAGATCAATGTGGTTAAAAGAAATTACAGGAAATTATTACGAGAGTAGAAATGAACTAGGAGAAGATGTAGTAAAACTTTTACGTCATGAAATTAGAGAATTAGTAAAAGAAGGAGTAAAAATTATCCAGATAGATGAACCGATATTATCGGAAGTCGTCTTTACTAATTCTAAATCAGATAATTCCTTTTACTGAGGTGCTTTATCGGAAAAAGTCAAGGTTGACAAAGAGTTAAAGTTTGCAAAGAATTTATTAATTGAGGTTTTAAATGAAATAAATTCTCACGAAGGTGTCATGAGCGTTATGCATGTGTGTAGAGGGAACTGGACGAAAGATGAAAGTGTATTGCTTGAAGGGACATATGATAAACTTGGGAAATTTTTCGATTCTCTTAAAGTAGATATGCTGGCATTAGAATTTTCTACACCTCGAGCAGGAGAAGTTGAAAAACTATTTTACAATAATTTTCTAGATACAAAAATTATTTTAGGTTTTGGATGTATAAATCCAAGAAGTGACAGAGTTGAAACTGTTGAGGAAATAGTGAGAAATGTAGAAAAAGTTCTAGAATTCTTACCACCTGAAAATGTTTGGCTAAATCCTGACTGTGGATTTGCAACATTTTCAAAGAGACCTCTAAATCCTTATCCAATAATTCAGAAAAAGCTAGAGAACATGGTAGAAGCTTCAAAAATATTAAGAGAAAAATATTGCAAATAAAAATAAAAGGAGTGATTTGGAAACATGGATTCGTAGAAATCTTATGTTTTCGAGTCACTCCTATTTTTGGCACGATATTAGTTTTTAATTTCTAAGTTACCGTCTTTTAAAGAGATATTATCTCCTTCTTTGACTTTTTCATATTGTTCTTTTGTAACAGATACGTATTTTGTTTCCCCATCTTTTGTCTTAATTTCTAGCATATAGACAGGAACTTTTGAATCTTTAACATTATCGACTAATTCTTTTTGCTGATCACTAGCATGGATATGATTATGCGAAGTTGCTGAATTAAATAATGTGTACCAAAGTAACATATTAGTTATGTTGCTTCCTGAGAAGAAACCGCTATTTCTATAGTTATTATTTATGTAGTCAGTATACTGTTTTTTGTAACCTTGATTATTGTAACTATTATAATCCTTATTATATGAACCACCTGACTTTTTAGTGAAGTTTTTAGTAGTGCTTGTAGTTGGTTTGCTACTAGCTGCTGAACTAGTAGGTTTAGAACTTTGTTTGCTACTAGATGGTTTAGAAGAACTAGGTTTAGAACTAGATCTTGAAGCGCTTGGTCTAGCTGATGATCCTTTTGCCTCTATAAGATTAATGCTTGATGCGCTTATTGTAGAAAATATTAATGTAGATGTAAGAAATAAACTTGTTATTTTTTTAAGTGTATTCTTTTTCATAGTACTATCCTTTCACGAGAATTAATTATTTTCAGTACTGCGTTTTGTGACGACAGTCCCTTCGATATTTTCTTGAGAATTTGTTTCGCTTTTTACAGTATTTTCAATATTAGTTTTGTCATCTACTTTATTATCATCGGTAGAGTTGTCGTTAAAGTAATAATATAAACCAAACCCTACAATTGTGATAGTTAATAAAGTAAGAAATATTTTTAAAAATCTAGTCATATTAGAACCCTCCTAATACGAATCCTTTCATATCTAATGCACGTTTTAATCTATCATATTCTGATGCAGGTACTTCAATTTCTTCTCCATTTACTTGAGAAATAGTCGCATACTCATCATTTAGTCCCTTCCAAATATCAACGATATTGTTTAAGTTGATTAATCCACGATTTCCATCTATTAAAGTAATTTCAAACCAATTCATAAAATTACCTCCTTTATTTATTCTGACTAGATTATAACATAATTTCTAAGAAAAAAATAGTATAGCAGATAGTGGATGCCTATTTTAGTAGAATTTGGATTATGATAAAATGATACTTATAAGTAAAATTAATGTATATTTTTAGAAAATTTGATATAATAAAATTAACAATAATTTATAGTGAGGATAGGACGATGAAAATATCTGTGATAGGTTCCGGGAGCTGGGGGACTGCCTTATCTCAAGCAGTTGTAGATAATGGACATGAATTACGCTTATATTCAAGAAGTGAAAAAACAAGGGATGAAATAAATAATAATCATACAAATAGTAGGTATTTAAAAAATGCTGTTTTACCAAAAGAAGTCGTTGCTACTAGTAGTTTAAAAGAAGCAGTTGAGTTTGCAGATGTAATTGTTATTGCAGTTCCTACAAAAGTGATGAGAGAAGTAGCAAAGGATATTAATAAATATCTGGAACGTCCTAAGTTTATCATTCATGTTTCTAAAGGTTTAGAGATGGAAACTAATAAGAGAATGTCAGAAGTTATATCTGATGAAATCGATAGTGATAAACTAAAGGGTGTAGGTGTATTAAGTGGTCCTTCTCATGCAGAAGAATTAATATTAAGAAATCCTACAGTAGTTGCTATTGCATCTAAAAATGATGAATTAAATAAGTTAGCACAAGAAATTTTCCATAATAAATATTTTAGAATTTACGTTAATAAAGATTTAATTGGTGTTGAAGTTGGTGGTGCACTAAAGAATATAATTGCCCTTGGATGTGGAATAATTGATGGAATGTCTTATGGTGATAATGCCAAAGCAGCATTATTAACACGTGGATTAATTGAGATAACAAGATTAGGGAAAAAGCTAGGTGCTGATGAAATGACATTTTTAGGTCTTGGTGGCATAGGTGACTTAGTAGTAACATGTACATCTAAACACTCAAGAAACTATAATTGCGGTTATTTAATCGGGCAAGGTTTCTCATTAGAAGACGCTATTGAAAAATTAGATATGGTAGCTGAAGGTGTGAGAACTACAAAAGTATGTTATTTCTTGTCTAAACAATTCGATGTGTATATGCCAATAACAGAGAATATATACAAAGTATTATATGAAGGACTAAATATTAAAGACTGTGTTAATAATCTTATGAATAAAATGGCAGCAGAAGAATTAAATAAATTTGAATAAATAAGTTTACGTATTTGCAGAAAAATAAAATAATTTGAAAATTACTAATTAAAATATAGAAAAAATACTAAAAAATGCTAAAATTATATAATAAAACCTTGATTATTAGCGATTTATATGGTAATATTTAATAAGTGAAACGGTAGAACCGTTACTCAATAATGGAGGTAAAGAATTAATGAATAAATCAGAATTAATTTCAAAAGTTGCTGAGAAATCAGGACTACAAAAAAAACAAGCAACTGCTGCTATCGAAGCATTCGTAGAAACAGTTGAAGAAACTTTAGCTAAAGGTGAAAAAATCCAAATTATCGGATTTGGTAACTTTGAAGTTAGAGAAAGAGCTGCTCGTAAAGGGCGTAACCCTCAAACTAACGAAGTTATCGAAATCGCTGCAAGCAAAGTTCCTGCTTTCAAAGCTGGTAAAGCTCTTAAAGACGCAGTTAAATAATAACAATTTAATTCAAAAAAGAGGAGTTACTACTTAGTAGCTCTTTTTTTTATAAAAATGGAGGATAGTTTTGAAAAATAAAGAACAATCACAAGAACTTATAAAAACATTATTAGAAAATATTGGTGAAGATACATCAAGACCAGGATTACTAGATACACCAAAAAGATGTGTGAAAATGTATGAAGAGTTATTATCTAAAACGAATGTAGATCCAAAAGAAGAGATAAATACATTTTTTGAATCAGATAATGATGAACCTATTTTAGTAAAAGATATTCAGTTTTATTCATTATGTGAGCATCATATGTTACCTTTTTATGGTGTGTGTCACATCGCATATGTCCCAAATAATAAAAAGATTACAGGACTTAGTAAGCTAGCGCGTTTAGTTGAGAGTGCTAGTCGTAGACTACAAATTCAAGAAGATATGACGCTTATGTTAGTAAACGCAATTGAAGAACAATTGCAACCAAAAGGTGTGTATGTAATTATTGAAGCGGAGCATATGTGTATGGCCATGCGTGGAATCAAGAAAATTGGATCAAAAACAGTAACTAGTAAAAAAACTGGTATTTTCTTAGAAAATACGGAATTAGTAAAAGACATTCAATATAAAATCAAGTTATAGTATTAACAGGAGTAGATTATGAAAGAAAGTAGTTATATTATTATTAGAGCTGAAGTAGATAATGTAAAAGTTATTACTAAGAAGACCAATAATGAAGAAGCTTTAGAAATATTAAATAAGGGAGAAGTTATAATTCTAAATATTTTTGATAATATCGTAAACTTTAAAGTACAAGGAAGAGCGAGAATAGTATCAAATTTAGATCAAGTAATTTCAGAATAAATAATAAACCTACACAGGCAAAAAGGAGCTTGTGTAGGTTTTTTTGTAAAAATATAGTGAAATTGTTGTAAAGAGAAGTAATGTTATATATAATAGATTATGATAATGTTGAAAATATATTTTAGAAAGGAGAACTATGGTACTTGAAAATAAGCTTTGTATAACAGAAAGTTCAGTTTTAGCACGTAAAGAAGAACGCCTTAGTAAGAAAAAGGCGATTAAATTATTTACAGATGAGTTACTAAAAAACAAAGAAGTAGGTAAGTTCTCTACCTTAGCCTTTATACATCAATATTTATTTGAAGAAATTTATGATTTTGCAGGAAAAGTAAGAAATGTTAATATAGCAAAAGGGAATTTTCGTTTTGCACCGGTTATGTTTTTAGAGTCGTCTTTAAAGCATATTGATCAAATGCCACAAGGAACTTTTGAAGAGATAGTAGAAAAATATGTTGAAATGAATATCGCACATCCATTTCGTGAAAGTAATGGCCGAGTTACACGTTTATGGTTAGATCATATACTAAAAAATCAAATTCAAAAAGTAATTGATTGGGATAAAATAAATAAAGAGGATTATTTATTAGCAATGCAGCGAAGTCCAATTAGAGATATAGAAATTAAACATATATTAAGAGAGGCTCTTATAAGTGAAATTGACGATAGGGAGATTTATATGAAGGGGCTTTATGCAAGTTATTATTATGAAGGTTACATAGTTTATAATTCTAAAGATTTATTTTAAAACCAGAATAAAAAGTTCGCAGAAATTTTTCTGCGAACTTTTTTCATTATACTAGAATAGTAATTTATCTGCTCCACCTAGTTTGTAGTCTAGAGCTGCCATAGCAAGTACGTTAATGAAGTGCCATGGACGGTCAAATTCTGGTTGGAAGAATATATCAGCAAGTGCTAATTGTTCTAATGTCCAGTCTGATGCGATAGCTATTGATAAAGCTGCGAT
The DNA here is from genome assembly GCF_901873445.1 of Gemella haemolysans. Lineage (GTDB taxonomy): Bacteria > Bacillota > Bacilli > Staphylococcales > Gemellaceae > Gemella > Gemella haemolysans_C. Next base: position 38,689 of record NZ_CABFLN010000073.1, on the reverse strand, counting down.
AGCACTAGAAACGTCATGTTTAGACATGAATTGAGCTCCTAGAACTCTGTGAGTATCTTCATCGTAGTAGATTTTCATATGAACTAGATTGTTTTCTTTTCTCATGAAATCAGGGTAGATTCTTTCTTCTACATATTTAGAAGCTACTTTACCACCGTATAAGCAAATACCGTTTTGAGATAATCCAGTACTTACAAATTTGTAATCAAAGAATGATAATGCAGAAGTACCGTTTACTGCAGGCATTTTAGTTTTTGTACCCATAGCGTTTAATGCAGCAACTACACCTTGACGACGAGCTAAAGTAGCAAGAGCTATTGGTAATTCTCCACGAGTTGGAGCATATGGAAGTAAAGTAGAGTCTCCTCCAGCGTATACATCTTGTGCAGATGTTTCTAAGTATTCGTTAGTAACAACAAAACCACGTTCTGTCATTTCTAATTCTCCATTTAACCATGAAGCATCTGGACGAACACCAACAGAAACGATTACTGTATCTGCTTCGTATTCACCTTGATCAGTTACTACAGATGTAACTTTTCCGTTTTCACCTTTGAATGAAAGAACTTTTTCTCCACCACGAACTTTAAGGTTGTGTTTAGCACCTTCTTCAGTAAGGATGTCTGTTAATTCTTGGTCTAAATATGTATTTAAGATTCTTGGTGCGAAGTCAACGATTGTTACATCGATACCGTGTTTTGCATAAGATTCTGCAACTTCAAGACCTATATATCCACCACCAACTACAACAGCTTTTTTACTGTTTTGCATACAATCGTATACAGCTTGAGTGTCTTCTGGCCCACGGAAAGTGTGGATATTTTCTAACTCAATTCCTTCGAATGGAGGTTTAACGGCAACCCCACCAGGACTTAATAATAATTTATCGTAAGATTGTTTTTCTTCACCAGCCGGTGTTTTAACAACAACATATTTTTCTTTTGAGTTTAATCCTACAACATCGCTATTGCAGTGGATGTTAATACCTTGTGAACGGTAAGACTCCTCTGTTGCAAAGTGTAGTTCAGATAACGCTTTAGATGTCCCATCTAAATAAGATTGGCTACCTCAGCCCATAAATGATGCCCCAGCGCCTCTTTCGTATAAGTGAATTTCAGCGTTAGGTTCGTTTTTTAAAATAGTTTGAACAGCTTCATAACCGAAGTGAGATGTTCCAACAACTACATATTTCATATATTTTCCTCCTGATTAATATTTTTTAATATTTGAATTTTTCTCGTATAATTACTATCATATTATTATACAAACAGCATTATAACATATATTGCTAAAATATAAAAATAATATGTTTGAAAAAATGATAAGAAGAGCGTTGTTATCGTTTTATTAGGTGAGAAAATATGTTCCTTATTATAAACAATTTTGTGAAATATTTATTTTTTAAAATTAGGAAAAAGATAGTTGTAGGCAATTACATAAGTATAAAATTATATGATTTGACTTTTTTTGACTTTTGTTTTATTATATATTTCAGTGTATAATATAAAGTAAGAATAAAAATAAAAAGAGGTTATTAATATGATTAAACCATTATTTGACAATGTATTATTAAAAAAAGTAGAAGAAAAAGCAACAACTAGTGGAATAGTATTAGCTTCTAAAGAAGAAACTTCTAATATCGCAGTAATAGTTGCTTTAGGAGAAAGTTGCTTATTATCAAAAGATAATGATGGCGAATTAACTGCTGGAAGCAAAGTAGTTTTTTCAGATAACTATAAAAAGGTAAGTTTCAAAAACGAAGAATACATTTTAGTTAATGAAGAAGAAGTTCTTGCGGTTATTGAAGAATAGGAGGAAACATGGTAAAAGAATTAAAATTTTCAGAAGACGCTCGTCAATCAATGAAGGTTGGTGTAGATAAACTAGCAAATGCTGTAAAAATAACATTAGGACCTAAAGGAAGAAATGTAGTATTAGATAGAAAATTTGGATCTCCGTTAATTACTAATGATGGAGTATCTATTGCCAAGGAAATAGAATTAGAAGATCCATATGAAAATATGGGAGCAAAATTAGTGGCTGAAGTTGCTAACAAAACAAATGAAATTGCTGGTGATGGTACAACTACTGCGACAATACTTGCTCAAGCAATGATAACTGAAGGTTTAAAAAATGTTACTAGTGGAGCTAATCCAATTGGAATCAGAAAAGGAATGGAAAGAGCTGTAAAAGTAGCAGTTGAACGTCTTCGTGAAATCAGTGTAACTGTGGATTCTAAAGATAAAATTGCTCAAGTAGGTGCAATCTCTGCTGCTGACGAAGAAATAGGAAAATTCATCTCAGAAGCTATGGATAAAGTGGGGAATGACGGAGTTATTACTATTGAAGAATCTCAAGGACTTGAAACTACGTTAGAAGTAGTAGAGGGGATGCAATTTGACAGAGGATATTTATCTCCTTATATGGTTAGTGATACTGAGAAAATGATTGCTGATTTAGATAATCCTTATGTCCTTGTAACGGATAAGAAAATTAATGCGGTTCAAGAAATTTTACCAGTATTAGAAGAGGTTGTCGCTGCAGCGAAGCCATTATTAATTATTGCAGATGATGTTGAACAGGAAGCTGTTGCTACACTTGTTGTAAACAAACTTCGTGGTACATTTAATGTTGTAGCTGTAAAAGCTCCAGGATTTGGTGAAAGAAGAAAAGCAATTTTAGAAGATATTGTTATTTTAACAGGTGGAACATTAATTACTGACGATTTAGGTCTTGAGCTAAAAGACGCTAATATTACAATGCTAGGTAAAGCAGCTAAGGTTAATGTTACTAAAGACAATACTGTCATTGTTGGTGGTAAAGGTGATAAAGAAAAAATTGAAAGTAGAACTCAGCAAATAAAAGCACTATATGCAGAATCAAGTTCTGAATTTGATCGTGAGAAACTACAAGAAAGACTAGCGAAGCTTTCAGGTGGTGTTGCAGTTATTAAAGTTGGTGCAGCGACAGAAACTGAATTAAAAGAAAGAAAACTTCGAATTGAAGATGCGTTAAATTCAACACGTGCCGCAGTAGAAGAAGGTATAGTTCCTGGTGGTGGAACAGCACTTGTTCAAGTTATTTCTGAAGTTGAAAAACTAGAAGCAATTGGTGATGAACAAACAGGTATTAATATAATTAAAAAAGCTCTTGAAGCTCCAGTTCGTCAAATCGCTGAAAATGCGGGATTAGAAAGTAGTGTTATCGTAGCTAAACTTAAGGAAGTTGAAGTAGGGTATGGATTTAATGCTGCTACTGAAGAATGGGTTGATATGATTAAAGCAGGTATAGTTGATCCGACAAAAGTAACTCGTTCTGCATTACAAAATGCAGCGAGTGTATCAAGTTTATTCTTATCAACAGAAGCAGTTGTTGCAGATGTATCAAAAGATGAACCTATGCAACCTCAAATGCCAATGATGTAAAATTTATAGATTAAACAGATAATTTGAATATTTTTCAATGATATTATAAAATAAAAACATAAGCAATAAAGGAGACAGAAACAATGAGAGAAATCACAGATAAAGAATTTTTTGAACTATCAAAAACTGATAGCGTAAAAGTATTTGACTTTTGGGCACCATGGTGTGGTCCATGTAAAATGTTAGCACCAGTATTAGAAGAAGTTTCTAATGAATTAACTAACATTGAATTCTACAAAGTTAATGTTGATGAAAATCAAGAGGCAGCTGGTGAATATGGAATTATGTCAATTCCAACTCTACTAATTATGAAAAATGGTGAAGTATTAGAAGAAAAAACTGGATACCAACCCAAAGAAGCATTAGTAGAATTATTATCTAAATACTAATATACAAAGAGGCTACAGAAAATATTTTCTGTAGCTATTTTTTTCTCAAGTATACTAAACAACAAGGAATAACTCAATTACGAATTATCCCTTGTTTCTTTTAAATTAATAATTTTTTAAATATTGATCAATTTCCCAGTCTGTAACTTGAGTTCTAAATGAATCCCATTCGATTGATTTTGCTTCAATAAAGTTATAGAAGATATGGTCACCAAGAGCTTCTTTCATAATAGAAGATGAAGATAGTTCTTTAAGAGCTGTGTATAATGTTGATGGTAACTCATCAATACCATTAGCAATTCTTTCCTCAGGAGTCATAACGTAAATATTACTTCTAACTTCAGCTGCAGGAACAAGTTTATTTTCTATTCCGTCTAAACCGGCTGCCAAAATAGTAGACATAGCTAAATATGGGTTAGCTGCTGGATCAACTGATCTAACTTCAACACGTGTAGATTTACCACGAGCTGCTGGGATACGGACTAATGGAGAGCGGTTAGATGTTGACCATGCAACATAACAAGGTGCTTCGTATCCTGGAACTAAACGTTTGTATGAATTTACAGTTGGATTACAAACAGCAGTAAAACTACGAGCGTTTTTTAAAATTCCTGCAATAAAGTGCGAAGCCACTTCGCTTAATCCATTCTCACTATTTTCGTCGTAAAAGCTGTTTTCACCGTTGCTAAACATAGAAACATTGCAGTGCATACCTGAACCGTTAATACCGAAGATAGGTTTTGGCATGAATGTAGCATGAAGTCCATGTTTACGGGCGATAGTTTTTACGATTAATTTGAAAGTTTGAATGTTATCACAAGCTGAAATTACATCATCATATTTAAAGTCGATTTCATGCTGTCCAGGTGCAACTTCGTGGTGACTCGCTTCAATATCAAAACCAAGACGCTCTAACTCAAGCACGATATCACGACGAACATTTTCTCCTAAATCAACTGGAGCAAGGTCAAAATATCCACCATTATCATTTAATTCTAAACTAGGTTCACCATTTTCTTTAAGTCTGAATAAGAAAAATTCTGGTTCTGGTCCAAGGTTTAAAGTATCAAAACCAAGTTTTTTCATTCTTTCAAGAGTTCGTTTTAAATTACCACGAGGATCTCCGGCAAATGGTTTTCCGTCAACTGTGTATACATCACAGATGAAACGCGCAACTTTTCCGTACTCACTATCCCATGAAAACACTAAGAATGTATTTAAGTCAGGATATAAGTACATATCACTTTCTTCAATACGAACGAAACCTTCAATTGATGAACCGTCAAACATCATTTTGTTATCTAATACTTTTTCGATTTGACTTACTGGTACTTCTACGTTTTTTATAGTTCCAGTAATATCAGTAAATTGTAATCGAATGTATTTAACATTTTCATCTTCAATTCTTTTAATAATTTCTTCTCTAGTAATAGTTTTAGCCATGTCGTCTCCTTATTATTTGAAAATATATATTGTAAAAAAATCTAACATTAAAATTTATTGTTTTTCTTGCTATAAAATCTTGATAAATCACCACGTCCAATTGAGCGTTCCCTAGGTAATCCGCTTGGTCCAGCAAATATATCATTATGGATAATTTGCCTAATTTGTGTTGTTTCAGCAGAGACATTTTTCTCATTTATAATTTCATCGATTGCTTTTAGGCTGAAGCCCTTTGTAAGTAGATCTTTAATAGTTAATAATTTATCGATGTCATTGAATGAAAAAAGTCTAGTGTTCCCTTCAGTACGTTTTGGAGTGAAGAGTTTTTTTTCTTCATAGTATCGTATTTGTCTTGCGGTAAGCTGGGTGATTTTTGTTACTACACTTATAGAAAAAACTGGAAGATTTTTTTGTAATTCTTTAAACCCCATAATAGTACCTCTCTAATCAGATTTTGTGAAATAAATATTTTATATCTATTAGTATAATAACAAAAAAAATATATAAAATAAAGTGTATGTTATAAAATCTAACATAAATACAAATATGTAAATCAAAATCACAATTTTATTGAGTTTTTTTAATTATCTATGCAAAGTGTGTTTAAAATTTTTATAAATCATGATAAAATAAGGTTATATAAAAAAGAAAGGATGATAGTATGGCGATATTTTTATCTGTTATAGTTTTTATTATTACATTTGTACTATTATTAGTTTCATACATAATGTTAGTAGCAAATAAGAAAATAAAAAAGAGACGTATGGATAAAGTATTGACATTGGTAGCGACATATAGTTTGGTTAGTGCTTTAGTATTTTGCTATCAATATTTATACTTATAATAAACAATAAAATTAAATAATTAAGTTTGGATGTGAAAATTTTGAAAAAAGATTCCTTGTTTAAAGGAACTGCGATACTTAGTATAAGTTTAATCTTGACAAAAGTTTTGGGAGCAGTGTATCTAATTCCCTTCTATCAAATTATTGGCGGAGAAGAACAGATGGCCTTGTTCAATTATGGGTATAGTTATTATGTAACTATATTAGAAGTTTCTTCAGCTGGAGCGCCTTTAGCAATTGCAAAATTAGTAGCTAAATATAATGCTTTGGGTGCTTATAGTATTAGTAATAGAATTTTTAAATTAGGTTCTTGGATGCTCTTAGTAATGGGAATAGTTGGTTTTTGTATTTTATTTTTTGGTTCTGGATATATTTCAGAACAAATATTAATAAGTAATCAACAAAAATTCACACCTCAAGAAGGAACATTAGTTCTTAAGAGTTTAAGTTTTGGTATTCCATTAGTTCTTGTTTCAGCAGGAATTAGAGGTCTATTTCAAGGTCATGAAATAATGTTACCTTCAGCATTAAGCCAATTTATAGAGCAAGTAGCTCGTATAGCGTTTATGTTAGGAGCAACATATTTTATTATGAAAATTTTAGGGTATGGAGTAGTTGAAGGGAATGTTAGTGCAACTTTTGCAGCGGCAGTAGGTGCGGTTTTTTCAGTCTTAACATTGCTCTTTTTTTATAAAAAGTATAAGAACAACTTAGATTTAAATATAGAAAAAGATGAGGTATTTATAGAGATTTCCACAAGTAAATTGCTGAAAGAATTCTTTTCTGTTTCAATTCCTTTTATATTTATTGTAGGTTTGTTTCCTATTTTAAATATAATTGATCAGCATAATTTTATACATGGAATGACTGAAATTGGAAAGGCAGATATAGTTGACGGAAGGTTTTCGGCATTACAACTCGTTAATAAGGTTGTAATGATAGCTGTAGCGATTGCTCCGGCATTTTCAGGTGCATTTTTACCTTCTATTACAAGATTATTTGCTCAAGGTGATAAAAAAAGTGTCAGTATTCAAATAAATAAAGTTATATTAGCACTTATGATGATAGTTCTCCCAGCACTAGTTGGTATGTATGTTCTTGCTGATCCATTGTATTCTACATTTTACAGTAGAAGTTTAGTTAATGCGGATTTATTAAGATTCTACTTACCATTAGCAATTTTATATTCTTTTTACAGTTTGACAAGTATTATTATGCAAGCGATAAATAGGCAATTGTTAAATCTTATCGCTATAGGTGTTGGATTGGTTGCTAAATACTTAACTATTACACCGTTTGTAGTGAGGTTTGAAACGAATGGAGTAATTTTATCATCAATAACAACTTATTTAATAATGATAAGTATTAATTTAATAATAATTAACGGTGAAGTGAAACTTAGAATTCCTGAGTTTGTGTCTAGATTGTCGATACTATTAAGTAGTTGTTTTATTATGTTTATTGCAGTCGCAGCAGTGTATGAATCGATAGTATCTAATTTCATTATCGAATCGAAACTTTCTAGTATGCTATTAATTGTTATATGTGCTGTTATAGGAGCTGCGGTCTACTTCTTTAGTATAACTAGAATGAAATTTGATAAGTATTTATTTGGTAGAACAATTACCCTGGCATCATTAAGAAATTTAAGGAGAAGAGGATTGTGAGACTAGATAAATTTATTAGTACAACGACAACATTAAGTAGAGCAGAAGCGAAAAAAATTATTAAAAAGGGAATATTAATTAATGATATCCTAGTAAAATCCCCCGATTATAAGGTTGATGAAAAAAGTGATCAGGTTATAGTGAATGGTAAAAGGTTGATTTATCAAAAATATAGTTATATAATGATGAATAAACCTAAAAATGTTGTATCAGCTACAGAAGATGCGATTGAAAAAACAGTAGTTGACATTTTAGAAGAAAAAGATCGCATAAATAAAGTATTTCCTGTTGGTAGACTAGATAAGGATACTGAAGGATTAATGTTATTGACAAATGACGGTGAGCTTACTCATAAATTGATTTCTCCAAAAAAAGATGTAGAAAAAAAATACTATGTTGAGGTATTTGGAGAGTTAAAAGAAGAGCATATAAAATTGATTAAAGATGGACTTATTATTGATGGAGGTTATAAGTGTAAAAGTGCACGCTTGGAGATAATTGAATCTTCTAAAGAAAGAAGTCGCGCATATATTTTTATAACTGAAGGGAAGTTTCATCAAGTAAAAAGAATGATGAAAGCTCTAGGAACTACAGTAACATACTTAAAGAGATTGTCTATAGGATCATTAAAATTAGATGAAAATTTAAAATTAGGTGAATATAGATATTTAACAGAAAAGGAACTAAAAAATTTAAATAAATAATGGAGGGATATATTATGAATATCAATTTTAAACAAGAGGTTCAAAATCATAAGGAGGATCTATTAAAAGATTTATTCGATTTATTAAGTGTTCGTTCAATTTTAGGAACTGATGTAACTGAGGAAACTCCTTTTGGTAGTGGTCCAAGAGAAGCATTAGATTTAATTCTATCATTTGGAGAACGTGATGGTTATAAAACTAAATTAGTAGAAAACAAAGCTGGTCATATTGAAGTTGGTGAAGGTGAAGAGTTATTTGGTATCCTTGGTCACGTCGATGTAGTGCCAGTAGTTGAAGCTGATTGGATTAGTCACCCGTTTAAACCAGAAGTTAGAGATGGGAAAATTTATGCTCGTGGATCTTTAGATGATAAAGGACCTACAATGGCTGCTTACTACGCTGTAAAACTTTTAGATAAACTGGGTGTAAAATGGAATAAACGTGTTCGTTTAATTATCGGTAGTGATGAAGAAACAGGATTTAGATGTGTTAAATCGTACTTTGAGCATGAAGAACAACCTGCAATAGGATTTACACCAGATGCTATGTTCCCTCTAGTATATGCTGAAAAAGCTCGTGTTACTTTTGATCATAAATTAATCTTTATTGATGAAGAAGGAGCTTATAACTATAAACTTGTTAATTTCAATGGAGGTCAAGTTCTTAATATGGTTATTGCGAGTTCAGAAGCTGAATTAGTTGGTGAAGCTGCTGATATTAAAGAAAAATTTGAAAAATTCTTAGCTAAAGAAAAACTTGAAGGAGAAGTAACTGTAGGAGATACAATAAAACTAACTCTAAAAGGTAAAGCGGCACACGGTTCAACACCACAATTTGGTATAAATGGAGCTACAAAATTAGCAGAATTTTTAAGTACATTAGGATTAGATGTTAATGGTAAAAACTTTGTTGATTATATAGTAGAAAAACTTGCCAACGATCCATTTGGTGAAAAATTAGGTATTAATTATTCTGATGATGAAATGGGAGCAGCAACATATAATTATGGTATTCTAAAATATGATTTAGCAGAAAAAATTGCTGTAGTATCAACTGACTGCCGTCATCCTATGAGGTTTAACTTAGTAGAAAAATTAAATGAAGTAAAAGTAGATAATATTAATATCGAAGTTACTAGTACAAAAGAAGCACACTATGTGCCAAAAGATGATGAGTTAGTTACTACTCTTATGGATGTATATAGAAAGTATACTGGAGATACTAAAAATGATGCGTTCGTTCTTGGTGGAGGAACATATGCTAGATGCTTGAAAAAAGGTGTAGCATTTGGACTTCTTTTCCCAGGTAAACAAGATACTATGCACCAAGCCAATGAATTCTTAGAAATTGAAGATTTATTATTAGCAACTGCGATTTATGCAGAAGGAATTTACAAGCTTTGCTGTGTGTAAAAATTTTATAAAAATATTTATTTAATATAATATTGTTAAAACTAAAATTAACATAAAAAACTAAATCTCAAAGATATTCTTATTGTTTTTTGTTATTAAAATTAGAATATCTTTGAAATTTTTAATTTTAATAAGAAAATAGCATCTTGAAAAAAATAGGTAAAGAATGTAAAATATAAAGTGCATTATAATTTTTAAAAATGAAAAAGAGATTGAAGAAAGGAGCAGTAGAAAAAATGTCTAAAGAATATTATCAAATGGGCTGGACTTTAGATGATACATATCAAGAAGACTATTTTTGTTCGCGAGATAATCAACGTTACTTTATTAAAAAAAATACTACTCCTATGATAGCAACTCTTTCAGCAGAGGGAATTGTTCCTAGATTAAGATGGACGAAGCGAATAAGTAATGGAGATGTATTGATTGCTCAAGATTTTGAGAATGGTAGAACATTAAATACAGAAGACATGACTGATAAGCGAATTCCCGAAATATTAAAAAAAGTTCATAGATCTACAAAATTAAAAAGAATTATGAAAGCGCAAGGGTATAATGAAGAAACAGCGGCTAGTTCTTTATATAATTTGAAATCTATAATTACAGATGAACTTCGTAAAAACAGTAATATTATTAACGCGCTTAATTATTTAGAAAATTCTATACCTGGAGATGATGTGGAGTATACACCTTGTCACACAGATTTACATAAAGATAACTGGTTATTGTCTGATCAAGGTAAGCTATTTTTAGTAGATTGGGAACATTCTATACTTTGTGATCCAGCAATTGATATTTCATTTGTTCTATACAGATATATTCCGCAAGGTGATTGGAATGAATGGTTAGAAATATATGGACAAGAACCTACATTAAAATATAGAAATAGATTAAAATGGTATATAACGTTACAGTCTGTTATTATGATAGTTTGGTATCATGAGAAAAAACAATTGTCTGAAATGAACTCATGGTTAATCTTTTTAGATAGTATATTTAACGATTTTATTTAAAGCATTAAATAGGAAAAACCTAATTAGTGCTTTTATTTTTTTTATAAACGGTGTAAAATATAAAGAGTAACATAATATGTGTTAAAATGAGTCAAAAATATAATATTAATACAGTATCTGTACTATTGAGGGATATTAGCGAATTAATATATTAAGATGGAAATCAATTTAATTTGATGATTTTACTGTTATGTTAATAGAAACTTATGGAGTAACAGCATGACTATAAAAGATTATAAATTATACCTGATAGATTTAGACGGTACTATATATAATGGAGAAAAAAAAATCAGGTATGCCAAAGAGTTTGTTGAATATTTAAATGAAAAGAATATAGACTATTTATTTTTAACAAATAATTCGACGAAAGAACCAAAAGATGTCGCTGAGCATCTTAAAAAATTTGATATAAACACATCTGAAGAACATGTATTTACTTCGAGTGATGCTACTAAAATTTATCTTGAATCTAAAGGATATAAAAATTTATATGTAATAGGAGAAGCTGGGGTAAAGAATACACTTAGTTCATTTAGCCAAAAGGATACTGAAGAAAATGTTGAAGCAGTTGTAGTAGGTCTAGATAGAAAACTTACATACGAAAAATTAGCTATTGCTACTAAAGCTATTTTAAATGGAGCAGAACTTATTGGTACTAATCCAGATACATTATTACCTACTGCACATGGTTTCGTTCCGAGTAATGGAGGACAAGTCAAATACTTGGAATATTCAACTTCTACGTCTGCTACAATTATTGGTAAGCCTAGTAATATTATTATGGAATCTGCTATTAAATTATTCAATTATAGAAAAGATGAAATAGTAATGGTAGGTGATAATTACGATACAGATATTATGTCTGGTATAAATAGTGGAATAGATACAATTCATGTTCAAACAGGTGTGACAAGCTTCGAAGAATTGAAAGAAAAAGAGAAAAAACCAACGTATTCAATAGAAAACTTATATCAATTGATTAAATAGTGAGGAGAATAAAAATGATTATAAAAACTGAAGAACAATTACAGAAAATGAAAGAAATAGGTTTCATCTGTGCAACAATCAGAGATGAAATGGTAAAAAAAGCAGTACCAGGAGTTTCAACAAAAGAACTTGATAATATTGCTAAAGAATTATTTGAAAAATATGGTGCAAAATCAGCTCCAATAACTGAGTATGATTTCCCAGGATACACATGTATTTCATTAAATTATCAAGCAGCACATGGTATTCCATCAAGTACTAAAATTTTAAAAGATGGAGATCTTCTTAATATCGATGTATCAGGATGTAAAGATGGTTACTATGCAGATACTGGTATTTCTTTTGTAGTAGGTAAAGTAGATGACCCGATGAAAGAAAAGGTCTGTGAAGTTGCTAAAGAAGCATTTTACGAAGGTATTAAACATGCTGTTGCTGGAAGAAAAATTAATCAAATTGGGAAAAATGTCCACAAAAAAATTAAAGAACATAAGTTAGAAGTAATTGAAAATTTAACAGGTCATGGTATTGGAACTTCATTACACCAAGAGCCACAACATGTTTTCAACTATTTTGATCCATGGGATAACATTATCCTAAAAGATGGTATGTGTTTAGCTGTAGAACCATTTGTATCTACAAAAGCAAAAACTGTAGGAAATTCAGATAGAGATGAATGGGAATTAGTCGCAAATGACGGTTCATATATCGCTCAATATGAACATACGATTGTTGTTCGAGATAATCAAGAACCGTTAATTTTAACAAAAATAGACTAATTTTCATTGAAAAAAGTTGACAATTTAATAAAAATGATTTAAGATACTACTTATTAAAAAGTTATGGAGAGAAGAAAATGGCAGAAAATTTAGTAATAGTCGAATCTCCTTCAAAGGCAAAAACTATTGAAAAATATCTAGGGAAAAAATACAGAGTAATATCTTCAAAAGGTCATGTAAGAGACCTACCTAAAAGTAGAATGGGGGTAGAAGTACTAGATAATGGGAATGTGGATGTTGATTATATTTCTATAAGAGGAAAAGGTGATGTAATCAAGTCTCTGAAAAAAGAGGCAAAAGGGAAAAAAGTTTTCCTAGCATCCGACCCTGATAGAGAAGGAGAGGCAATAGCATGGCATATTGCTCACATATTAGGATTAGATAATGATTCTGATAATAGAATAGTATTTAATGAAATAACAAAAGATGCAGTAAAGGATGCAATTAAACATCCAAGAAAAATTAACACGGATTTAGTTCAATCACAACAGGCGCGAAGAATATTAGACCGTCTTGTAGGTTATAATATTTCTCCAGTTCTATGGAAAAAAGTTAAACCGAAATTATCAGCTGGGCGAGTGCAAAATGCTGCATTAAAATTAATTGTAGATAGAGAAGAAGAAATACAAAAATTTATACCACAAGAATATTGGTCAATACCTATAGACTTTATTAAGAATAGAAAAGTTTTAACAGCTAATTTTTATTCATATAAAGGTGAAAAAATCAAGCTTGAAAGTAAAAAAGATGTAGAAAAAATAAGAAAAGCTATAGTAGGTGATACATTTAAAGTAATAGATGTAGCGAAAACTAAGAAAAATAGAAATGCACCTAATGTTTATATTACTTCTACTATGCAACAAGATGCTTCAAGAAAAATTAATTTTAAAACTCGTAAAACAATGAGCGTGGCTCAAGAGCTATACGAAGGAATTAATCTTAAAAAATTAGGTGGTGTTACCGGGTTAATTACATACATGAGAACAGATTCTACAAGGGTTTCAGATGAAGCGGTAAGAATGGCAAGTGATTATATTCTTAATAATTTTGGTAAAGAGTATTTAGCAACATCAATAAAATCTAGAAAGTCTAGTAAAAATGTTCAAGACGCCCATGAGGGTATTAGACCAACAAATGTTAATTTCACACCAGATTCAATTAAGGAATATCTATCAAATGATCAATACAAGCTATATAAATTGATTTGGGAAAGGTTTCTTGCGAGCAGAATGAGTGCAGCAGTTTATGAAACGAGTACTACTACTTTTGAAAATAATGAAGTTGTATATCGCGGGGCACATTCTAATCTTTTATTTAATGGGTTTTTAGCAGTGTTAAAAGAAAAAGAAAAAGTAAAACTTGCTCCAGAGTTTGAAGTTGGTGAAGATGCAAAAATTAAAGATATAAAAGAAGAACAACACTTCACGCAACCACCTGCACGATATTCAGAAGCAAAATTAATTGCTGAATTAGAAGAACTAGGTGTAGGTCGACCATCTACTTATGCGACAATAGTAGACACACTTCAAAAAAGATATTATGCTAAGTTGCAAAATAAAGTATTTACTCCAACAGAATTAGGAACATTAGTAAGCAAAATTACTGAACAGTATTTCCCTGATATTATTAATACAAAATTTACTGCAAATCTTGAAAGTCAGCTAGATGATATTGCAGAAGGTAAAGTTGGATGGGAAAAAACAATTTATAATTTCTACAGTTGTTTTAGAAAAGATGTTGAAAAAGCTGAATCAGAAATGGAAAAAGTTGAAATGAAACAAGAATTCACTGGTGAATCTTGTCCAGAATGTTCGTCTCCACTTGTATTCAAGTTAGGTAAATTTGGTAAATTTATAGCATGTTCTAATTTCCCTAACTGTAGATATACGAATACAATCCAGAAAAAAGTAGGAGTAAAATGTCCGAAATGTAAAGAGCATGATATATTAGAAAAGAAATCTAAAAAAGGAAAGCTTTTTTATGGTTGTGAAGGATTCCCGACTTGTGATTTCGTTTCATGGGATAAACCAATAAGCAGAAATTGCCCGAAATGTGATAATATTTTATTTGAGGGAAAAAAAGGTGTTCATTGTGATCACTGTGATTATAAAGAAGAAATAAAAAAATAGAATTTTCTAAAAAAAGATTTGATAAGTATTTTCAATTATCAAATCTTTTTTTATTTTGTTAATATTATAAATGACTAATATATACTTAATTCAACAAGAAAGTGTTTACAATATTGATAAATTTATGATGAAAACGCAAAATTCAAAACACTATAAATCTAAATTATCAGAAAATTTAAAACATTTTTTAAACAAAAAAGAAGATATTTTTTAAAAATATATTGACAAAAGTCTTGAAATATATTATTGTATATAACATATTAAAAATTAATTGAAAAAATTTGGAGGAGATGACATGTTGAAATTTTTAAAGAAAAATCCATATGTTTCAATCGGACTTATGTTATTTGCACTGTTCTTTGGTGCTGGTAATTTAATTTTCCCAGCATTTTTAGGACAAAACGCTGGAACAAACTTATCTACAGCGATGGTTGGATTTATTATTATGGGAGTGGGATTACCACTTCTAGGAGTTATTGTAATGGGGTATTCAGGAGCTGAAGATCTGTTAGATTTATCTAGTAGAGCAGGAAAAGGATTCGGTATAGCATTTACGACTTTATTATACTTAACAATTGGACCTTTCTTTGCAATCCCAAGAACAGGTACAACTACTTATGAATTAGGATTATCAAGCTTCGTAGCACCAGAAAATACAATGATTGCTCAAGCAATTTTTTTAGCGTTCTTTATGGGGTTAACATTATGGTTAGCAATAAGCCCTAATAAATTAGTAGATAGAATTGGTACAGTAATTACACCAGTTTTACTACTTTCAATGGTTGTTTTAATTATCGCATCTTTAGTTAAACCTATGGGTTCTGCTCAAGAAGCTACTAAAGCGTATGCTACTACTTCATTAGCATTTACAAATGGTTTAATGGAAGGATACAACACAATGGATGCACTAGCATCATTAGTATTCGGTATAATCGTAATTAACTCTGTTAAACTTTATGGAGCTAAAACTAAACAAGAAGTATTTAATAATACTGCAAAATCAGCTATTATAGCGGCAGTATTACTAGCACTAGTATATGTATTCATTTCAAATATTGGAGCTACATCTGTTTCAGTTTTAGGATTACAAAAAACTGGAGCTGGGGTATTGACTGGAGCGACAACTTATTACTTTGGTAATGTTGGTAAGTTATTACTATTTGTTATTGTATTCTTAGCTTGTTTAACAACAAGTGTTGGATTAGTAACAGCATGTTCTTCATTCTTTGTGAGATTATATGATAAAATTAGTTATAAAACTTATGCAATTGCATTAACATTATTCTCGTTTGCAGTAGGTAACTATGGTTTAGCTGCAATTATCCAAGGAGCTGTACCAGTGCTTGTATTATTATATCCATTAACAATGGTATTAATTCTACTAGGATTCTTAAATAACTTCTTTGGTGGTAAGAGGGTTGTTTATGTAGCTACTGTATTATTTACAGGGGTATTCAGTTTATATGCAACAATAACTTCAACTTTCAAACTTGCAGTACCAGCTGTGGATAATTTATTATCAAAAGTTATGTTTTTACCAGTACCTGTAGATTTTGCATGGTTAAACTTTGCATTAGTAGGATTTGTGTTAGGTATTGTTTTAACTTTCTTCGTAAAAGAAAATAAATAATTTAGTAAAGGATGATAGGAGATTAATCTTCTATCATCTTTTAATTTTTTGACTATTGTTTTTGACAATACGATAAAGCAATGGTATTATAATAAGATGTAGTCTTATTGTAATAAGAAGAAAAGCAGAAATAAAAACAAGGTGATATCATTTTGTTATTTTTATATAGGAGAAGTAATGGTTTTAGAATTTAGAGAATATACAAAGAAAATAAAAAAAGATACTATATTAGAACTTGATTTTAAGGTCGAAACAGGTGAAATTTTAACAATTATTAATAATAAAAAGGAAAATTTAGAACTGATAAAAGATTCTTTCAGAAAAAGAATAAAGTTTAAAGGTGAAATACTTTTTGACAATGAAGACGTAAGTAAACAACAACTTTTATTTACTAAAGATTTTGGATTTTATAATGACTTAACATTGCTAAAAAATCTAAAGGTAGCACTGGAGTTATTTAATATAAAAGTATCAGTTGATAATTTAACTGAAGATTTAGAGTTTTTAAATCTTAAACCGGGTTCTAAGTATAGAGACTTATTACCAAACGAAATTAACAAGTTTCATATATTATTTTCAATATTAGTTGATCAAAATCTACTAATAATTGATAACACTAATAAAGATTTAACTATAGAAGATATGGAAGTTATAAGTGATTTTATTTTGGATAAATCAAATAATGCTAATGTTATTATTTTAGATACAATGTTGAACAGATATAATAGTATCGCAGATAAGGTTCTAGTTATTACAGATGGTATTAAGTCTTATTATGGGAATCTTGAAGACTTACTAATATTAAAACAATTAACTGCTATAAATATTTCTAGCAACGAAAATCTAGAAACTGTTTTATCTGGATATCAATATACGATTTACCATGAAAATGAAATAGTAGTAAGAGAAGAAGTACTTGAAGAAGTTGTCTATATCCTGTTAAAAAACAATATAGAAGTTTATCAAATTCGTAATTTAGGTGAGAAAATTAAATTGTATGAGGGTGAGGCTGATTTATAATGTTATTTAGGGTTGAATTTGGTAAGTTATTTAGAAGAAAATTTAATTATCTATTTGGGTTAATTTTAATTCTAATAAATGTAGGTATGGTTTTTAAATTAGACTTTTTATCATTATTTTATGATATGTCTTTAGTAAATATTATTTTCAATATTGTTTTGAAAATAAATTTAATACTGATATTGTTTATTATGGGCTTGAATTATATATATTCATATAGAGAAGACTATATTTCAAAGGTGAATGTTTTTCTTGAAATACATAAAAAGAAAAGTATACGTGATTTTTCTGCTATCTTAGCTAATTTAATTTATTTTTTAATTTACTATGTCATAATAGTAACTAGTTTATTAGCTACTTTATTTATTCGTAAGAATAGCTTATTTACAGAGTTAAAATCGATAATGATGAATGTAAATACTGCAGGTGCGTATGCAACGATGTTAATAGTACTGCTATTATTTGCAAACATTATATTCTTACTATCATTAACTTTATTCAATAATACTAATTTAGCTATTTCAGTTTCACTTTTATTTTTCCTTGGTGGAGAAGTGATTGCTAATATGATTAAAGCAAGAGTTAATTTTGTAAGTGAAAGAATAGATAATAGTGTATTAACAATTTTTACTAAATCATTCAATAATTTGAATCAACATATAACATTCAATCTTGCTACTTTTTTACCTGTAGTATTAAATATTGTCGGTTTAGTAATAGTTATTTATATAGTTAGATTTATAAAAAAAATATTCGGATAGAAGGAGATTTTAATGGATACACAGATTTTAATTCAGTATGTGATAGTGTTACTAAGTTTAATACTATTAGAAGGATTATTGTCAGCGGATAATGCTATTGTTTTAGCTGTTATGGTTAGACACCTTCCTCCTAAAGAGCAAAAACATGCATTAATGTATGGACTTGCTGGAGCATTGATATTTAGAATTATTGTGATTTTCTTAATTACAATATTAGCGCAATATTGGGAGATTCAGGTACTAGGTGGATTATACCTGCTATATATGGCCGGTGTGCATATAAAGGAATTTTTTGAAAAACAAAAACATAAAGATTCACCTGAGGAAATAAAAGTACCTAAAAAGCAAAGCGGTTTTTGGGCTACTGTTATTAAAGTAGAATTTACAGATATAGCTTTTGCTATCGATTCAATTTTAGCAGCGGTAGCAATTGCAATTACATTACCACATATCTCAGAGACATCAATTGGAGGTATTAACCTTGGACAATTCTCGGTTATGGTAATTGGTGGGTTTGTAGGTGTTATAATAATGCGTTATGCTGCTAATATTTTTATCAAAGTATTGGAGACTAAACCTGGTTTAGAAATAGCTGCTTTCTTAATCGTAGGGTGGGTAGGTACTAAACTATTTGTTATAGCAGCTGCTCATGAGAGATTAGGATTAATACCACATGATTTTCCACATTCAACACTTTGGACAGTAATTTTCTGGGTTGTTTTACTTGGATTATTAGTCTGGGGAATATTAGTATCAAAAAGATTTGAAAAAAAATAATAAAAAAGAAGAAAGAGATGATAAAACAATCATCTCTTTCTTCACATTAGGCTAACTTATTATTTCCATATACACATATATAGATATGTGGTATAATTTTTAAATATATATAATTTAATTTAGGAGGATAAAAATGGCATTTGATGGTTTTTTTGTAAGAAAGATGGTAAGAGAACTTGAAGAAAGTATAGTGAATGGTCGAATAAATAAAGTAAATAATTTATCGACAGATGAATTTATATTTTCTATAAGAAAAGGAAAAAACTTGAAGTTGTTTGTTTCTGCTAATCCAAGTTCATCTAGAATACAATTAACAAATAATAGTTATGAAAATCCTTCAACACCTTCAAATTTTTGTTCAGTGCTAAGGAAGTATTTAACTGGTGGGATAATCCTAGAGATTAATCAATTAAATAATGATCGTATAATTATTTTTAAAATAAAAAATTTTGATGATTTAGGTTATGAAAAGTACTATTATTTAATTACAGAATTGATGGGGAAACATTCTAATATAATCCTCGCTAATGAAGAGAATATTATTTTAGAATCATTAAAAAATAGTTATAGCTTGGAGTATAAACGTTCAACTATCTCGAATATGGCTTATACCTTACCTCCAACTATAGAAAAAATTAATCCATTTGAATTTGATAAATATAGTAGTTTAAATTTTGAATATGAAGATAAAAAATTTTTAATGAAAAATTTTTACGGGGTATCTATTTTACTAAATGATTATTTTAAGAAGACATCAAGTACTGAGTTGAAGGATTCATTCGTAAGTTTTTGTAGAGACTTTGATAGTTATTATAAACCAGTCTTAATAGAAGAAAACGAGAAAAAAGACTTTTATTTCTTTAAAGTAAAAGAGTTTAGTAAAGAATTTGAATCTTTATCACAATTACTTGATTATTATTATATGGATATTGCCAAAGAAGCAATCAATAAAAATACTGATAGAAACTTATTTAATTTTATTAAAGCTAAACTTAATCGATTAAATAAAAAAATAGAAATATTAACATCTGAATTGAATCAGGCTTATAGTAGAGATGATTATAAATTAAAAGGACAGCTATTGATTTCTAATATTTATTTATTTAAAAAAGAAATCCCTGAGGTTGTTACATTGCAGAATTTCTATAGTGAAGATTTATCTGATATTGAGATAGAATTAGATCCAAACTTAACTATTGAGAAAAATTCAGAGAAATACTTTAATTTATATAAAAAGAATAAGAGAACAATTGAGAATTTGATTGAACAAATTGATATAGCAAAAAAAGATATTGAATATTTTGAAACAATAAAATTTCAACTTGAAAATGCAGACAAAACTGATATTGCAGAGATTAAAGAGGAATTAATTGCAAATGAAATCCTAAAGGAAAAAGTGAAAATTAATAAGAAAAAGAATAAGAGAAATTATTTTATTGTTAATCACAATGGAACTGCAATTTATGTTGGAAAAAATAATCTTCAAAATGATGCCATAACAAATAAATTAGCAAGACGTGATTATCTATGGTTCCATGCTAAAGATATTCCAGGAAGTCATGTTGTAATCTTCGATAATAATCCTGGAGAAGATACTATAGAAGTTGCGTCAATGTTAGCAGCATACTATTCGAAGTTTAAAAACGAAGAATATGTAAATGTTGATAGAACATTAATAAAAAATGTGAAAAAAATACCAGGAGCAAAACCTGGATTAGTGACTTATACTGGACAGAAAACAGTTAAGCAAAAGATAGATAAAGTTTTTATCGGAAAACTTCTGACAAATGATAACAATTAAATAAAAAAGGAAGGTGAATATATGAATGATAAATTGGATGTGAAAACAGGTATAAAGGATACATTACCAACTGTATTTGGATACATAGGAATAGGTTTAGCATTTGGTATTATAGCTAGCTCTGTGGGGCTTAATCCCTTCATTGTAGGCGCGATGTCATTATTTATATATGCGGGAGGAGCTCAATTTATTACAGTGAGTATGCTGTCGAGTGGGGCTCCTATACTTTCAATCGTACTAGCAACATTCCTTATTAATTCAAGAATGATATTAATGAGTATGGCAATAGCCCCGTTTTTTAAACGTTATAGTGTGTTTAAGAATATAGTAATTGGTACTTTTTTAACCGATGAAAGTTTTGCTTTAGGAATGAACAAGCAAAACTATACAAATGGAAATCTATCTTTTGAATGGTTCAATGCTGCAAACTTAATATCTTATTTTACATGGGTAGCTTCTTCAGTTGCAGGAGCGTTGTTAGGAGGAATAGTTAAAAATCCTAAATCGCTTGGTTTAGATTTTGCTTTAGTAGCAATGTTTATAGGATTATTACACTTGCAAGTTCTGTCAGATTTTACTATAAAGAAAAAAATCCAGTTTATTATAATTGTCGTTGTATTATTTTTAGTATATTTTGGAATGATTTTTATTTCTAGTAATGCATTGATTATAGTAGTTACTTTAATAGGATGTTCGATAGGAGTGGTATTAAAAAATGTTATCAACTAATTATATTCTCTTAACAATATTGGGATGTACAATTGTAACCTTGTTATCAAGAGTACTACCCCTTGTGTTACTGAAAAAGCTTAATTTACCAAAAGCGGTAATAGAGTATCTTAGTTTTGTACCAATTGTAATAATGTCAGCATTATGGTTTAATAGTTTATTTATACAAAAAATTGGGGAATTTCCTCAAATTAATTATGAAAATCTACTAGCCTCTCTACCTACAGTAGTAAGTGCAATTATTTCAAAGAGTTTACTAGTTATTGTTGTAGTTGGAATATTATCCTTAGCGATAATAAGACATGTATTTTAGTAATTAATAAAATAGATTTTTTTATTGATAAAAAATAAGAATTTTGAAAAAATAATGCTGAATTAATTTACAACTTAAATATACATGTTTATAGTTTAAATTTTTTTTGATTTATGGTATCATAAAAAGATAATAAAACATAACAGAAGGATACGAAAAATGGAGAAAGGATTACTAATAGTTCTTTCAGGACCTTCAGGAGTAGGTAAAGGTACTGTTAGAAAAAGAATTTTTGAAAGTAATGATGTTGACTTCGAATATTCAATTTCAATGACATCAAGAGGTATGAGGCCTGGTGAAGTAGACGGGGTTGATTATTTCTTCAAAACAAAAGAAGAATTCGAAAATTTAATTCAGCAAGGTGAATTATTAGAATATGCGCAATATGTTGACAATTACTATGGAACTCCCGTTAAATACGTTAGGGAGACGATGGATAAAGGTAAAGATATATTTTTAGAAATTGAAGTACAAGGTGCTGGTCAAGTAAAAAGCAAAATTCCCGATGCTCTATTTATATTTTTAGCACCACCAAGTATTGCTGACCTAAAAGATAGATTGAAAGGTCGTGGAACTGAAAGTGATGAAGTAATTGAATCGCGTATAGCAAAAGCTAAAAAAGAAATTAATATGATGCACTTATACGATTATGTAGTTGAGAATGACGAAGTGGATAAAGCTGTAGAAAGAATCAAAGCGATTATACTTAGTGAGCATTTAAAACGTGAACGTATTGAGATGAAGTATAGAAGAGCATTATTAGAATTAGAAGAAATGTAGGAGAAAGAAATGTTATATCCAAAATTAGACGTATTAAAATCAAAAGTAAATTCAAAATATATGCTAGTATCATTAGCAAGTAAAAGAGCAAGAGAATTATTTGCTGATCCAGAAACTGCAAAATTAGAAAAATATACTTCACATAAAGAAGTAGGAAAAGCATTAGAAGAAATTGCTGAAGGCAAAATTTCCGTATTAGAAAAATAGTTTAAATTATTGTTTACAAAATAGTATTTTTAGTGTAAAGTAATATAAGTGTTTTTCTTTGAGTGATCGCGGCAGTAATGCTGAGGAAAGTCCATACTCACACAGGCTGAGATGCTTGTAGTGTTCAACGCTAAACGAAAAAATAAGTTTAGGCACCATAAGGTGACGGCAGAAAATATAACCTAAGTAGTTTTCTATATGGTTGTATATCTTGAAAGTGCCACAGTGACGGAGTTCTTGTAGAAATACAAGAAGTGGAACGCGGTAAACCCCTTGAGTGAGCAATTCAAATTTTGGTAGAAGCACTTATTCCGCAGAAATGAATGTAGGAATAGGAAATATGTATATATTTAGACAGATGATCACAGCTATTTTTACGAGAGTAGACTAGTCTCGATTGAGTAAGATAGATACAGAATATGGCTTATGATAAGAAAAACAACTAGTTCTAGGGGCTCTTTGGAGCCTCTTTTTTAAGGAGGAAGAAATGAATTTTAATTTAGTAGCAACAACCCCGATGGGAATTGAAGCAATAGTAGCTAAAGAAGTACAAGAGTTAGGTTATGAAACAAAAGTAGAAAATGGGAGAGTATATTATTCTGGAGATAAAAGAGCGATAGTTCGTTCGAATTTATGGTTAAGATGTGCTGACAGGGTGAAAATTGTTGTTGCACAATTTCCTGCATACACTTTTGAAGAGCTTTTTGAAAAAACAAAAGAGATAGAGTGGGATAAATATCTTCCAGTAGATGCTAAGTTTCCTGTAGATGGGCGTAGCCATAAATCTACACTATTTAGTGTTTCTGACTGTCAATCAATTGTAAAAAAAGCAATCGTAGAAAAAATGAAAAAGAGTTATGGAGTTACTGGTTGGTTAACAGAAACTGGAGCAAGATATAGATTAGAGATAATTATGTTGAATGATGTTGCAACCATTTTATTAGATACTTCTGGAGATGGCCTTCATAAGCGTGGATATCGTGCTAAACAAGGAACTGCACCATTAAAAGAAACACTAGCAGCAGCAATGGTCAAACTAACTAACTGGAAAGGTGAAACACCTTTATATGACTTATTCTGTGGATCTGGAACATTATTGATAGAAGCGGCAATGGCGGCTCAAAACATGGCTCCTGGTATCAATAGAAACTTTGACTTTGAAAAATGGCCATGGATGCCAAAAAGTCTTGTAGATGAAGAAAGAAATAAGGCAGAAGATCTTATTGATTATGAAAAAGAACTAGAGTTATATGGTTCTGATATCGATCCTAAGATGATAGCAACAGCTGAAAATAATGCAGAAGAAATAGGGCTTGCAGGAGTTATTAAGTTTAAACAGATGTCAGTTTTTGATTTTGTAGCGAAGAAGGAAACTGGTTGTGTAATTGCGAATCCACCATATGGCGAACGTTTAGGTGAGAAAAAAGAAGTAGAAGCTATGTATAAATTTTTAGGAGCGGAACTTAAAAATAAGAAACATTGGTCACTTTATTTATTAACATCTCATAAAATGTTTGAACATTTATACGGAAAAAAGGCAACGAAAAGAAGAAAGTTATTTAACGGTTCCATTGAATGTACCTATTATCAATACTGGGGAGAAAAATTAAAATAATATTTGACAATTATAAAAATATATCATAAAATAAGGATGTAAGTAGAGTTATATTATAAAGAAAAGAGGTTGAGTTTATGCATTTAACAAAAAGTACTGAACAAGCAATCTGTATAATGGTAATGTTATACCTTCAAGATAGGCATGTTTTCTTAAATTCTAAGGAAATAAGCCAGCGTTTAAATATTTCTCCAACATATCTGAAAAAAATTATGAGAAAATTGGTTGTCAATGATCTAGTAAAAGCTAATACTGGTATTGGCGGGGGATATAAGTATAAATCAAATAAAAAAGTTACTTTATATGACGTATATGTAGCGCTAAACGATGAAGTAGAAATATTTGCTTTAAAAACAGATTATGTATCTAAAATTTTTGAGGGTGCTCTAGCTGTTGACAAACGTTACAGTAAATACTTGAAGAAAGTTAACACTGTAAATAAAGCAATCAAATCTTCATTAGAAGAAATTACAATCGAAAACTTAGTCGAGGATATTCTTGAAGAGAATTCTAAGATAAGATTAGATTGGAATAATTGGGAAGACGAGTTTGAAAGGGTGAATGTCTTCTTTAAGGGGTAGAAAAGGATAGAAAAATACGGTTATGGATAATCATAACCGTATTTTTTTATAAAGCACTAGAGAAAGCTTCGATAAATTTATCGATATTTTCAAAATCTTCGTCTGTATCAGCTTCTATTTCTATTTTAAGGTTTTCTGTAGGGTTAGTTGCACCTGTTTTTGCAATTTGCTCATCGAATTGATCAACACAAACACAGTACTCATCATAAATAGTGTCACCAGTACCAATAACTCCGTAAATTTTCCCTTCGTAATTTTTATCAGCAAGAGCTTCAAAAAATTCTTCCATTTCTTCTGGAAGTTCACCTTCACCATACGTGTAACTAGCCACGATAAAAGCATCTGCATCATCAAGGAAATCAAAATCTTCCATATCCTCAATAAATAGTTTTTCTATTTCTAAACCTTTTTCTTCTTCGAATTTTTCTATCATTAAATCAGATAACATTTCAGTATTACCTGTCAAACTTGCGTAAACTAATTTAATATTCAAAAAAACCCCTCCGTTCTATTCGTATATAAATAACTAATCATTATTATAACGTATTAAAAAAGTTTAGTAAATAAATAAATTCTAAAAAAAGATTTTTTTGAGCAAATTTATTGAAAATGATTGAAAATTGTAGTTTAATCTATATATCTTTTACATTATGGAGGTACAATATGGAAAAAGATCTTAATCTTTTCCACTCTATCTGTAGATGGAGTAAAATTTAAGATAAAAATTTTACAAAATACTAAAGAAGATGAGTAAGATACTCATTTGGAGGATAGATAATGGGAAACAAATTTACATTTTTTGAGAAATTCATAATGATTTCTACAAAGGAAACTTTATTATTTTTAGTAGTGCTTTTTGCGCTATTTTACTTAATGTACTATTTGGCGAAAAAAAGAGTTAGTTCATCAAAACGAACATTAATATCTACTGTTCTAGGGTTAGCTTTAGGAATTCTAATTCAAGCATATTCAGGTTTTAGTGATGAACCGATGAAGATTAAGTATGTTGCTGAAATAACAACGTGGTATTCATTATTTGGTAATGGATTTATTGACTTAATTAAAATGTTAATCGTTCCGTTAGTATTAGTTTCAATTATTAATGTAATTGTAAATATTAATGCTAATACTGATGTTAAAAAATTAACAAGATTAACACTGATTGTAACGTTAGGAATGGTTGCAATAAGTTCGATTGTTGGATTTGTAATTTCTGCAATATTCAAACTAGGAAGTAGTTCTATTGTTTTAGGTAGTGGAGATAGCAAAATAAAAGAAGTAAAAAATGTTGTTACAATTATCCGTGAATTAATTCCTTCTAACCCTATAAAAGCAATGGTAGACTTCAATGTAATTGGAGTTGTAATCTTTGCAATGTTTATAGGATTAGCTGCAAGATATATTCAAAATAAAGATGAACATAAAGTAAAAACTTTTATTGACTATATTGCTAGCTTACATGCAATTATTTCTCGAATGACAGTTTTAGTAATTAGACTATTACCATACGCTGTAATTCCATTATTAGCTAATACAATTGCACAAAGAGGATTAAAATCAATTAAAGATGTATTATTATTTATCGGTTTATTATATGTAGCGGTAGTAATCCAATTTATAATTCAAGGATTATTCTTATTATTACACGGTGTCTCACCAGTTACATATTTCAAAAAAGCAAGTAAACCATTAGTTTTAGCATTTACTTCGCGTTCAAGTGCGGGTACTTTACCTTTAACTATTAATACTTTAACTAAAGATATGGGAGTAAACCAATCAACAGCAAACTTCGTTGCTTCGTTCTCATCTACAGCAGGAATGCAAGGATGTGCGGGGATCTATCCAACAATGTTAGTTGTATTTTTAGCTAATGCAAATGGAATAACTATTGATGCAACATTATTCATAATGACTGTCATTGTTGTAACATTAGGTTCTGTAGGTATTGCAGGTGTTCCTGGTACAGCAATAACAGCTGCTTCAGTTTCAGTTAACGGAGTAGGTTTTGGAGCATTATTCAATCAAATTAACCCGATTTTAGCAGTAGACCCGATTTTAGATATGGGACGTACTTGCTTAAATGTTAGTGGTGGTATGACGAACTCTATAATGGTTGATAAACACTTAGGTTTATTTAACAAAGAAAAATTTTATGAGTTTGATAAAATTTCAGAATAAAAATACTAGTCGCAGTACGATATGTACTGCGATTTTTTGGTTTGGATATAAAATTTACAGATTATTATTTATGGATGAAAAAGGACTATTAATTAATGTAAACTTATAGTCCTTATAAAAGTATATTATTAGTTTTTTTGTTTGCAATGTGATAATATTATAAAGGTAAAAATTTAGTAATATATCAAAATTTTGGTCAAAGCATTATTTTGCAATTACGTTAAAATATATGGAGGTACTATGACTGAATTTTTAAAAGAATATGATGTTATTGTAATTGGAGGAGGACATGCTGGGATTGAGGCAGCACACGCCGCTAGCAGAAAAGGTGTCAAAACTTTAATGATTACAATTAATTTAGATACTATTGGTTTTATGCCATGCAATCCGAGTGTGGGAGGACCTGCAAAGGGGATTGTTGTCCGTGAAGTAGACGCACTTGGTGGTCTTATGGGTAGAGTAGCAGATAAAACAAACATTCAAAGTAAAATGTTAAATACTGCTAAAGGCCCAGCGGTACGTGCATTAAGAATGCAATCCGATAAAGTAGAATATCAACTTGAGATGAAACGAGTGTTGGAGGATACTCCAAACTTAGATATCGAACAAGCAATGGTCCGTGAGCTTATTATCGAAGATAATAAAGTAGTTGGTTTAAAAACAATGTTAGGAACAGCGTACAAAGCTAAAGTAATTATTATTACTACCGGTACGTATTTACGTGGGGAAATAGTAATAGGAGATATTAAATATTCTTCTGGTCCAAATCACCAAATGCCTTCTATTGATTTAGCAAAACAATTAGAAGAATTAGGATTTGATTTAGTTAGATTTAAAACTGGAACACCACCTAGAGTTAATGCAGATAGTGTGGATTTTTCTAAAACAGCAATTCAACCTGGAGACGGAGAGGATCATGCATTTAGTTATGAAACTACAGAATTTGTTAAAGATCAAGTACCATGTTGGTTAACTTATACAAATTCATCTACGCATGAAATTATTGACAAAAACTTAGGACGTTCAGCTATGTATTCTGGTGTAATTAAAGGAACTGGTCCGAGATACTGTCCAAGTATTGAAGACAAATATGTTCGTTTTAACGATAAAGAAAGACACCAACTTTTCTTGGAACCAGAAGGAAGAAATACTAAAGAAATATATGTACAAGGTCTGTCTACTTCGTTACCAGATGATGTTCAACGTGACATGGTACGTAGTATTGCTGGGCTTGAAAACGCAGTAATTATGCGTAATGGTTATGCAATTGAGTATGATGCTGTAAATCCAACAACTTTATGGCCAACTTTAGAAACGAAATTAATTGATGGATTATTTACCGCCGGACAAATTAATGGTACTAGTGGTTATGAGGAAGCTGCAGGTCAAGGAATCATGGCAGGAATAAATGCCGCTTGTAAAGTGCTTGGTGAGGAACCTATGATTCTAGGTCGTGATGAAGCTTATATAGGAGTGCTTATTGATGACTTAGTAACAAAGGGAACAAATGAGCCATATAGACTTCTAACTTCAAGAGCAGAACATAGATTATTATTACGCCATGATAATGCAGATATGCGTTTAACAGAAAAAGCTTATAACTATGGTTTAGTAACTGAAGAAAGATACAATAAATTCCGTGAAAAACGTAGTATGGTTGCTGATGAAATCGAAAGACTTAAAACTTTCAGAATTACACCAACAGCAGCAACTTTAGAAAAACTAGTGGAATTAAATAGTGCAGAAATTAGAGATGGAATTTTAGCAATC
The DNA here is from genome assembly GCF_901873445.1 of Gemella haemolysans. Classification (GTDB taxonomy): domain Bacteria; phylum Bacillota; class Bacilli; order Staphylococcales; family Gemellaceae; genus Gemella; species Gemella haemolysans_C. Next base: position 9,738 of record NZ_CABFLN010000073.1, on the reverse strand, counting down.
GATATGTTAAGACGCCCAGAATTAAGTCATGAGAATGTTCTATATTTAGCTAATGATGAAACAAAACTACCTAAAGATGTAGTAGAGCAAGTAGAAATAGAAGTTAAATATGAAGGTTATATTAAAAAATCTCTTCAACAAGTAGAGAAACTTAAGAAAATGAATGAAATGAAAATTCCAGCTGATTTGAGTTATGATGAAGTCCCAAGTTTAGCTTTAGAAGCAAGAGAAAAACTTAAAAAAGTATTACCACTAACTATAGGGCAAGCTTCACGTATTTCAGGAGTTAATCCAGCGGATATTTCTATATTATTAGTATATTTAGAACAACGACGAGGTATGAGTAATGAATAAAGAACAATTCTATAGTGCTGTAAAAGAGAAGGTAGGTATAGAATTAACGGAACTTCAAAAAGAGCAGTATAGCAAATACTATGATTTAGTAGTAGAATGGAATCAAAAAATTAATCTTACAGCTATTACTGAGGAAGAAGAATTTTATACGAAACATTTCTTCGATTCAATTTCTTTAGCGTTTTTTAAAGACTATTCAAATATAGAAAGTATATGTGATGTGGGCAGCGGTGCAGGATTTCCTTCAATACCATTGAAGATTTTGTATCCTAATTTAAAAGTTACAATAGTTGATTCGCTGAATAAGAGAATAAAGTTCTTAAATTTAGTTAAAGATGAACTAGGACTTGTTGATTGTAATTTTGTTCATGCAAGAGCAGAAGAATTTGGTCAGAACAAAGAATATCGAGAAAGTTTTGAAATAGTGACGGCAAGAGCTGTAGCTAGACTTAACGTGTTGGTAGAACTTTGTTTACCTCTAGTAAAAAAAGATGGATATTTCTTAAGTTTAAAATCTCAAAAAGCTGAGGAAGAAACTAAAGAAGCTGTTAATGCAATAAAACTTTTAGGTGGAAAATTAGAAAAAGATTTAGAATTTGATATTGAGGGTGAAGAACGTCACATATTAGAAATACGTAAAGCTAAAGAAACACCTAATAAATACCCTAGAAAAGCAGGGACACCGAATAAAAAACCATTATTATAATGTTATTTTATAAAAAATAGCATTTTAAAAGTAGATGAAAATCATTTTATACATAATGATACTCATCTACTTTTTTAATTTATATACGCTTTACATAACAAAATAAAGAAAAAATAGAGAAATTTTCAAAAAATTCTTTACTTTTGTTTGATTTTATATTATTATATTTATTATATTCATTAAAAACAAACAAAGGAGGATGTATATGACGAGATCAGTAAGGGATTTTCTTAATATAATTTTAAACGGTACAGCTTTAGGAGTTGTTGCAGGATTAATTTCAAATGCAGTTTTAAGTACATTGTTTAAATACTTAGGAACATTATTTGCACCTGGATTATTCACTACATTAACTCAAGCGATGTATTTATTACAATTTTCAATTCCAGTTTTAGTAGGAGTTATTGTAGGACAAAGTTTAAAATTCAAACCATTAGAGTCAGCGGTATTAGGAGCGACAGTCTTAGCAGCAAGTGGATCTTTAACATTTAATGCACAAACAAAAGCATGGACTGGGGTTCCAATGGGGGATTTATTTAACGTCATTTTAATTACAATTATCGGAGCTTTAGCGATTAACCTTGTTAAAGATAAATTTGGAGCTGTTACAATTATTTTCTTACCAATCACTGGTGGATTAGTGGCAGCATTAGGATTAGTAACATTACCATATACTAAAAGTTTAACTAAACTTTTAGCATCAATCATTTTTGAATTTACAACATTACAACCAGTGTTAATGTGTATATTAATAACAATGACATTTTCATTCTTAATTGTTACACCAGTTTCTACAGTAGCGATGGGATTAATATTATTTTCTAATGAAAACTATGTGGGAGCGGGAGCCGCAACTCTAGGATTAGTTTCTGCGGCAGCAGTTTTAGCTATTGGTACATATAGAGCGAAAAGTAAAGGTGCTAGTGCGGCTATTATCTTAGGTGCAATCAAGCTTATGATGCCAAACTGTGCACGTAAACCACAGTTATTGTTAACAATTTTAACAACAGCGGCAATTACAGGACTTTCAGGATATTTTCTAAAAATTCTTGGAACACATGAGAGTGCAGGATTTGGAATTATTGGTTTAATCGGACCATCTAAATCTTATGCAATGAATAACGGTAACTTGTTACCAGTAGTACTAGCATTCTTTATAATTCCATTTACAGTTGCATTTTTAGCAGACAGATTTTATTCTGATGTATTGAAATTATATACAAAAGATGCATATAAACCAGAAAACCTATAATAGATTAAGCGATATTCGATATATTTCGAATATCGTTTTTTTGTGTAAATAAGATGTATAGCTAGCGTTGACAAAGCGTTAATATAGTTATAAAATTAGTGTAGAATGAAAAATGCTAAGGAGAACAATTATGAAAATATTATTTGCAGGTGCTGGGGCATTGGGTTCCAGATTAGGGTACATGTTATTTAAAAATAATGAGGATGTAACTTTTATTGATTCTTGGGAAGAACATGTTGAAAATATTAAAAATAAAGGATTAAAAGTTATCATAGATGATAAAGATTTAGGAAATTATTATATTCCAACATATAGACCTGATCAAGTAAATGGTAAGTTTGATGTAGTTTTTGTTGCGACAAAATCTATGCAATTAAGACCAATGTTAGAGCAAGTAAAACATCTGTTCCATGAAGATACTAAGATTATTTGTATTTTAAATGGTCTTGGGCATGTTCAGACATTAAAAGACTATATAAAAGAAGAAAATATCCTTATTGGAGTTACAGTATGGACTAGTGGTCTAGGGGGACCTGGAGTATTGAATGCTCATGGAACAGGAAAAATTGAATTAAAACAAGTAAAAGAAGTTAATTTAGAGAAAACCTTAGAATTGGTATCTAGATTAAATAATTCTGGGCTAAATATTAAATATTCGAATGATACGTTCCAATCAATTTGGCATAAAGCTGGATTAAATTGTGTGCTAAACACATATTGTACATTAATTGATTGTAATATTAATCAATATGGAAGTTTTGATAAAAATTTAGAATTAACTAGAGCAGTTTTAAATGAAGTAACTGCAGTAGGGAAAGCGGAAGGTATTGATGTAAAACAAGATGTTATAGAGAAAAATATTAAAAACTTGTTCCCTCTTGAAACTGCAGGTGCGCATTATCCATCATTGTATCAAGATATGAAAAATGGTCGTTTAACAGAAATAGATTATTTGAATGGAGAAGTATCTAGATTAGGTAAAATACACAATATACCGACACCAGTTTGTGATATTATCACATTAATGATTCATTCTAAAGAATTTATAAACGGAAATAAATAATAGAGATATAAAAGTGATGCTAAAAGGCTCTAACTAAAGAATTATCAATGTTTTACTTGTATTTTTTTGTTAAAAAAGGTATAATAGTTCTTATGTTCATTTGACTATTTTTATATAGGAGGAAAAAATATGTCTTTAGAAATTAATAATGAATTTGGTCATGTTTCTATAAGTGATGATGTTATCGCATCAGTAGCCGGTGGAGCAGCAGTGAGCTGTTACGGAATCATAGGGATGGCTAGTAAAAATCAAGTTAAAGATGGAATTACAGAAATTTTACGTAAAGAAAATTACGCAAAAGGAATAGTAGTAAAAAAAGATGAAGAAAAACTTGTGATTGATTTATATATTATTGTTATGTATGGAACTAAAATTTCAGAAATAGCAAATAATGTTCAGTCTTCAGTTAAATATCAAATAGAAAAAACTCTAGGTGTTAAAGTAAATGAAATCAACATTTACATTCAAGACATCAAGGTAAATAAATAGGAGGAAAGATAGTGGAGAAAATTAACGGACTCGTTTTAGCTGAGATGATCGACTTAGGATCTAAGAACTTAGCTAAAAATGCAGAAAAAATAAACTCATTAAATGTTTTTCCTGTACCAGATGGTGATACAGGGACAAATATGAACCTTTCAATGTCATCGGGTGCAAAAGAAACAGCTACTAATGTTGTGGAAAACATCGGTGAATTAGGAAAATCTTTTTCTAAAGGATTATTAATGGGAGCGCGTGGAAACTCAGGTGTTATCCTTTCTCAACTATTTAGAGGAATGTCTCAATATATAGCTGATAAAAAAGAAATCGATGCAAAAGATTTTGCTGCAGCTATCCAAAATGGAGTTAGTATTGCTTATAAAGCAATTATTAAGCCAGTAGAAGGAACTATTTTAACAGTAGCACGTGAAGCTGCTGAAGCTGGACTTAAAGCAGCGAAAAATACTGATTCTGTAGTTGAAGTAATGGAAGCTATTTATGCTGAATCTCAAGCTTCACTAAAAAGAACTCCAGATTTATTACCAATTCTAAAAGAAGTTGGTGTAGTTGATTCAGGAGGTCAAGGACTTGTTTGTGTATATCAAGGTTTCGTTGCAGCACTTAAAGGTGAAAAAATTGAAGGATTAGAATCTGTAGAAACAAATGTTGTTGATATGCAATTTGAAGATGATCATGATATGGACTTCATGAGCCCAGAAGATATAGTATATGGATTCTGTACTGAGTTTACTGTTCGTCTTGATAAAGAGAAAAAAGAATTTTATGAAGATAAATTCCGTGCGGACATGAGTAAATTTGGAGATTCATTACTAGTTATCTCAGATAGTGAGTATGTAAAAATTCACGTTCATACTGAAACTCCAGGAGAAGTATTCAATTACGGTCAACAATACGGTGAACTTATTAAAATTAAATCTGACAACATGAGAGAACAACACCGCGAAGTTCTTAGAAAACAAGAAGCTAAACAAGCAATTGCTCCAAAAGAACTTAAGGAACAAGCCATGATTTCTATCTCTATGGGAGCTGGATTAAGTAAAGTGTTAACTTCTATGGGAGTTGATTATATCGTAGAAGGTGGACAAACTATGAATCCATCTACTGAAGATATTATGAAAGCAATTAAAGAAGTTAACGCTAAAAACATCTTTATTTTCCCTAATAATAAAAATATTCAACTTGCAGCAAAACAAGCTGCTGAGTTAGCAGAAGAAAATGTTTTTGTCATAGAAAGTAAAACAGCACCTCAAGGATTAGCTGCAGTAATGGTATTTAATCCTCAAGCTGCTCCTGAAGAAAACTTTGCAAATATGCAAGAAGTATTATCAACAGTAAGTACTCTAGAAGTAACACACGCTGTTCGTGATACTAACATCGAAGGTGTTGAAATTAAAAAAGATGAATTCATGGGAATTAGAGATGGTAAAATAGTAGTTTCTAATTTATCACTAAATACAGTCTTAGAAGAATTATTAGAAAAATCAATCGATGAGGATACGGAAATTGTTACACTTTACCTGGGTGAAGAAAGTACAGAAGAGTATACTGATTTCTTAGAGCAATTAATCGAAGAAAAATATCCTGATGTAGAAGTAGAACTTATAGAATCAGGTCAACCAGTATATCCATATATTATCGGAGTTGAATAATAATTAAATGTTAAATTAAAAAAGTAGCATTAGTCTAAAACAGATTAATGCTACTTTAAAGTTAATAGAGTAAAATATTTATATATTAATCATAATACGTTAGAACAATATAGATTATGATTGAAAGGAGAAAAAATGGTTGATATAATTATTGCATTATTATTAGCTGTAGGTGCGTATTTAGGATACAAACGCGGACTAATCATGCAAATTTTTTATTTAGGAACTATCATAATAGGATATGTTTTATCGATGCTGTTTAGTTCAAGATTAGCATATTTATTTACTAGTATGATTCCGATACCGACAGACGTAACAGAAGGACTAGAAGGAATATACAAAGGATTAAATATCCCAACAGCTTATTATCGTGTAGTTTCATTTATTGTATTATTTATTGTTATTCGGTTAATAATACAAATATTAGCACAAACATTAGGAGTGGTTAGAAAATTACCGTTAATAAAAATTACGGATAGATATTTAGGAGCCATATTAGGTTTTCTAGAAATTTATCTAATAGTATTTGTAGTATTGTATTTAGTTACAGTACTGCCGACGCCAGATTGGAAAATTGCAATATTTAAAGACTCGGTATTACCTGACTACATAATACAAAATACACCAATTTTATCAAAACAGTTTATAAGTTTATTCTTTAATAAATAATATTAGATTCGGAGGTCCTAAGGTCTCCGAATTTTTCTATTAAGTTAGTAAGAATATGATTTTAATTGAAAGAAATTGTTTAATACTTCTATTTAGTGTATAATAGTTGATGTTATTAAAATAGATATCGTATTTAAGAGAAAATAAGGAGTGAGATTAGTTTGAATAAAATTACTCAAAAGAAACTTAATTTAGATTTGGTTTTGAAAGATGTAGAAAAATATTGTTTTTCAGAACTATCATATGAAAAAATAAAGAATTTAGAATATATAAAAGATTATGAGAAGTTAGTGGAAGTACATAAGGAGAATGAAGAGGGATATGATCTTCTTAGAAAGTATCCGAATGAATTTAAACTAAAGATATTTGATTATAATGCAAGTGTTAAAAAAGCTAAAATTGATAGTGTACTTTCAGAAAAGGAACTTTTCTATATATTAAGAAATATTATAACTTATGATAGATTTTCAAAAAGATTTGAAAATATTAAATTACAAGAACACTCTAATTATCCTAGTTTGACAAAGTATTCAGTTAAATTAGATGATTTTAGCGATTTAGAAAGATACTTAGATAGAATTATTGATGAAGATGGGTATATAAGACCTGATGCATCACTAGAACTAAAGAATATTAAAGTAAATATTTCTAAGTTAAAAAATAAGAGTGATCAAATATTAAAAAATATTCTCCGTTCAAATGTTAAAAAATTAACTGAAGCAATTGTAACAAAACGAAATGATCGTGATGTTATTTTAGTAAAACCCGAATATAAAAATGATTTTGGTGGAATTATTCATGATGAGAGTGCATCAGGTAATACTTTTTATATTGAACCAAAAGAAAATGTAGAAATTAATAATGAAATAGGTATACTAAAACGTAAAGAAAAAGAAGAAATTCTTAGAATTTTGAAAGAAGCTTCTGAAGTGATTAAAGGGAAAGCAGATGAACTTATAAATTCTCTTTGGAACTTTTCTCAAATAGAGTTTATATTTTCAAAAATGAACTTCTGTGCAAGGAATGGATTTAATAAACAAAATATAGTAAACTCACAAGAAATAAATTTAAAAAAAGCTTATAATCCTTTAATCGATAAAGATATGGTAGTAAAAAATGATATATCGCTTGATAATAAGGGGAATTCATTGATTATTACAGGGCCTAATACTGGTGGTAAGACTGTAATTTTAAAAACAGTTGGATTATGTGTGTACTTATCACATTTAGGATTTTATATTCCAGCATTAGAGGAATCAACAGTCGGATTTTTTGAAGATGTATTTGTAGATGTTGGTGATGAACAGTCTATTGAGAATAACTTATCTACTTTTTCTTCTCATATGACAAATATTATTAATATACTAAATAAAACAAATAATACGAGTCTAATACTTCTAGATGAGTTGTGCTCAGGAACAGATCCTAGTGAGGGGGCAGTACTTTCTATTGCATTACTAGAAAAATTCAAAAAAATAAATGCAACTATGTTATGTACAACGCACTATCCAGAAATCAAAAATTATTGTTTTGAGTCTGAGTACTATAAAAATTCATCAATGGAATTTGATTTTGAAAAATTAAAACCAACCTATAGATTTATTATAGGTTTACCAGGAAAGTCTAATGCTATTAATATATCAGCTAAATTAGGATTAGAACAATCAATTATAGATGAAGCAAGTTCGTTATTAGAAGTAAATACAAAAGAAAATAATCTATTTATCAATAAACTTTCTGAAAGTATTAGAGAATATGATTATAAATTAGAGTATATAAATAAAACAATAGATGAAATAGATGAGGTAAAACAAACTCTTGATACTAATCTACAGAAATATGAAGAGTATAAAGAAAGTTTATATAATGATTTAAGTATAGGACTTAATAGAGCAATTGAAGAAAAGAAAGAAGAAATGCTTGAAATTTATAAAGAGTTCAAAGATAGTTCATCGTTAAAACAGCATGAAGTAAATGAAATCTTACATACTATGGATAAAAGTAAAAATAATATTAAACTTCATAAAAAACTACAAAATCAACCTAAATTTGATAATACTGAGATAAAAGTCGGGGATGATGTACTAGTATTAAGTTATAATCAAAGAGCAACAGTTTTAGAAATTTCTGATAATACTCTACAGATAAAAATGGGAGCAATGAAACTGAATATTAAGAAAAAAGAAGTTAGAAAAATAGATAGTGAGCCTGAAGTAGCTACTAGATATGTTAGTACTAGCAATGTAAGTAGTAAAAAAGTGGGTATCGATATTAATGTAATAGGTTTAAATACAGAAGAAGCTATAAGAGAAATTGAAAATTATATGGATAAAGTAATACTTCAAGGGTACGATACGTTTACTATTATTCATGGACTAGGTTCAGGTATACTTCGTAAAAATATAGGAGAATATCTTAAAAATAATAGATATGTAGCTAGCTATAGAACTGGTGGTCAAAATGAGGGAGGAATGGGAGCTACTGTAGTAGAGATGAAATAAAAAAAAGAGTGACTCAAAAAAATGTGAATTTGAAATTCAATTTTGTTGAGTCACTCATTTATTTTTTATATATCCAGTATCTAAGAGTAGTTCTGTTTTCATCAATAACTTCATTTTCGAGAATGCCACCACATGATTCAATAGTACGTTTTGAAGCGATGTTCTTTTTATCACAGGTAATTAGAATTTTATCTAAACCAAGTGAAAATAAAAAATTTGCAGTATAAGATAACATGGATTTAGCATATCCTTTTCGTCTTTCAGATTTTCTTACGCTATAACCAATATGTCCGCCTAAATTCAATAAATAATCATTCAACTCATGTCTTGCATTAATTATTCCAACAATTTTCTCAGAATCGTCTATAGCAAAAAAAGTATGAGCAGTAACAAAACCAGGGGTTACTGTTTTTTTATATTTAGTATTCTCCGAGAATTGTACCCACTCGGTAATAGCTAAATCAGTTAAATTTGCAGCACCATGAATTATTTCATTGTTTACAACAAACTCATTTTTATAGTCTTGTATTTGTTGAAGTGATACCTCACTAGGTTCTTTAAAAGTAATCATAATAATATCTCCTTACAGTTAAGTGTAGTATTATATCTTTAATTAATATAATACTATGATAACCAATAAAACAGTAAAAGTAAATAAGTTAGTATTAAAGAAGAGAAAATTTGAAAATAGAAATGAAAATAAAATAAAATAAAAAAAGTATTGACATATGCAAATTATGATGATAGACTAGTAAAAGTCTTCTCCATTAGAAGACGAACAATCATATATTTCTATGGATTAAATGTTAAGAAATTATAAAAACTTCTTGACAAATATTTCAAGAAATGATAGAATAATAAAAGTCTTCTGATGGAGACGAAAAACATTTTTTAAAAAAAGTTTTAAAAAAGACTTGACAAAGAATTTTAAAAATGTTAAAATATAAAAGTTGTTAATCACAACAATTTGAACATTGAAAACTAAACGAATTAAGTCAACGTTAATTCCAAAAAAGGACAGTTTTAAAAAGAAACTATAAAAC
>NZ_CABFLN010000072.1 GCF_901873445.1 Gemella haemolysans | reverse complement strand
ATCAAAAAAAAAAAAAAAAATCAATCGTTTTTTATAAGAAAATAGTTCATTCATAAAGAATCAAAATAATTGTAAATTTCAATAAAAAATTGCACGAACTAACTGCCGAGCAGGTACGTGAAAAAACTGCTCAAGGACTTCATAATAACTTTAATGCTAAGCCAAGTAGTAGTAACTGGGAAATATTGGTTGTATACTAAATCCGGGGCATGGAAAAAATTCCGGTTCTGGATTTCAATTTTTATATACAAAAAGACAAATATCCAAAAATACTGCCTAGATTTCTAGAGTGAATTTTTCCCATGCCCCGAACTTGATAAAGAGCCAATAAAGAAGGGAGCGTCTCAACAATATCATGATTCCTTTTGAAACAAGATTTTGTCGAGTCACCCCCGCACAGTTTATTAGATATCTAAAAGCTTTTATAAAGCGAATTTAGATATCAATAAATCAGTACGTCTATGAGTTATCATATACACTTTTTTTAATTTAGGACTTTTGAGTCAGCCCTTCTTCTATTTTAAAATTCACTATATACATATTCTTGGACATTTGAAAAATCCGTTAAAAAACAGTATATTATTATTCCCATTATAACTATATAAAAGAATAGCACCCAAAGTGCAAGACTTTGATTATAGCTTAATCTACTTTTTAAGTTTGTAAAGATCTCTTTCAAAATCAATCCATCCTCTCCAACCTAAATGCATTGCATCGTACATATAATATTCCTCATATTCTTTACTAGAATAATCCATTACTTCTATATTATTCTTTTTAGCAATTTCTTTCAAGTTATTATACGCAACCTGTCTTTTTTCACTATCTATTCCTGTATAATCACTCCACTTACCATTAGCAGGAAGTATAGCGAATTTCATATTTAGATTCAAGTCTTTAACTATTGATAAAAGTATATCTAAATCATCATATTCCTTAGACTCATCATATTTCGTATTTTTAGAACTATTTTTCAATTGATCATATTTTGTTTTAATATACTTATCATAATAAGTATTATCAATTTGATAATCATTGTTATTAGTTCTCTCTTTAGCTTGTTCAGTTACCTTTTCATCTAACTCTTTCCAGTTATAATCAGGTGTTTTTTCACCACTTAAGGGATAATTTTCTCTTCCTTTATTTTTGAAAAACTCATACTTACTCTTTAATTTGTAAAAGTAATTATCCAGTTTTAAAAATTCCCCTGTGATAAAATTCCCTTGTTCCTCTACAAAATATTTTTTATAACTCCTATATTTCTTATTAAGAACTTTATTAGTTGATGAAAGTTCAATTACTCTATTAATAAACTTTTCTTTTGTTTCTTTACTAATTTTATCATTAGCCATAGTGTTATAAACATGCTCACTAGAAATTCTTGATAAAAATGCATCTTTTAAAATACCATTTTTATTATCGAACCACTGAATTGATTGAATCATGACAATTTCATTATTTCTTATATCATTTCCGATAGAACCTATCGTTGCTGCATGTATAATATTTTGAGAATTACCTACTCCTATTTGCATAATGTTAAAATCTTCATAGTTAAAGATTTTCTTTGGATGATATTCTTCATTTATTGTTGTAGTTAATTCTGATGAACCTAATAATACTAATGTTTTAGGAGTAATATTCTCAAGGATTATATCCTTACTCTTATATTTTTCAAAAGCAGTACTATATCTGACGCTATTATCATTTACTTTATAATAGTTTTCTATCTTTTTTAAATACGTCTTATTTAAA
>NZ_CABFLN010000071.1 GCF_901873445.1 Gemella haemolysans | reverse complement strand
GGCGGTACGCGAAAGCGAGGTAACGCAGGGAACTGAAACATCTAAGTACCTGTAGGAAGAGAAAGAAAAATCGATTTCCTAAGTAGCGGCGAGCGAAAAGGAAAGAGCCCAAACCAATGTGCTTGCATATTGGGGTTGTAGGACTCTCAACAAAGAGTATGACGAAGTATAGTAGAACTAGCTGGAAAGTTAGACCGTAGAAGGTAAAAGTCCTGTATACGAAATGCTAAGTTGGCGAGAGAGAGCACCTGAGTACGGCGGAACACGAGGAATTCCGTCGGAATCTACCAGGACCATCTGGTAAGGCTAAATACTACCTAGTGACCGATAGTGAACCAGTACCGTGAGGGAAAGGTGAAAAGAACCCCGGGAGGGGAGTGAAAGAGAACCTGAAACCGTGTGCTTACAAGTAGTCAGAGCCCCTTGAGGGTGATGGCGTGCCTTTTGTAGAATGAACCGGCGAGTTACTTTATCATGCGAGGTTAAGTGGAAGACATGGAGCCGAAGCGAAAGCGAGTCTTAATAGGGCGAAATAGTATGATGGAGTAGACCCGAAACCAAGTGATCTACCCATGGCCAGGTTGAAGTTTAGGTAACACTGAATGGAGGACCGAACCAGGACACGTTGAAAAGTGTTTGGATGAGCTGTGGGTAGCGGAGAAATTCCAATCGAACTTGGAAATAGCTGGTTCTCTCCGAAATAGCTTTAGGGCTAGCCTCGTTGTGAGTTTACTGGAGGTAGAGCACTGTTTGGACTAGGGGCCCATCCCGGGTTACCGAATTCAGACAAACTCCGAATGCCAGATAAATATCAACGGGAGTCAGACTGCGGGTGATAAGGTTCGTAGTCGAAAGGGAAACAGCCCAGACCGCCAGCTAAGGTCCCAAATTGTATGTTAAGTGGAAAAGGATGTGATGATGCACAGACAACCAGGATGTTGGCTTAGAAGCAGCCACCATTTAAAGAGTGCGTAATAGCTCACTGGTCGAGTGACATCGCGCCGAAAATGTACCGGGGCTAAACATACAACCGAAGCTGCGGATATAACTAATGTTATATGGTAGGAGAGCGTTCTAACATCGTAGAAGCCGAGCTGTAAGGCGAGGTGGAGAGGTTAGAAGTGAGAATGCCGGTGTGAGTAGCGAAAGATAGGTGAGAATCCTATCCACCGAAAGACTAAGGTTTCCAGAGGAAGGCTCGTCCGCTCTGGGTAAGTCGGGACCTAAGGTGAAGCCGAATGGTGAAGCCGATGGACAACAGGTAGAAATTCCTGTACCACCAAATATCGATTGAGAGAAGTGGGGACAGAGGAGGCTAATTGATCGTCCTGATGGAATAGGACGTCTAAGCACAAAGGTTGAGTAGTAGGCAAATCCGCTGCTTGATAAGACTGAAGTGTGATGGGGAGCGAAATAAAGTAGCGAAGTCAATGAAGCCAAACTCTCAAGAAAAGCCGCTATCGAGATAAGAGGTGCCCGTACCGCAAACCGACACAGGTAGTTGGGAAGAGAATTCTAAGGTGAGCGAGAGAACCATCGTTAAGGAACTCGGCAAAATGACCCCGTAACTTCGGGAGAAGGGGTGCCTACGAGAGTAGGCCGCAGTGAATAGGCCCAAGCGACTGTTTAACAAAAACACAGGTCTCTGCAAAACCGAAAGGTGAAGTATAGGGGCTGACGCCTGCCCGGTGCTGGAAGGTTAAGAGGAGTGCTTAGCGAAAGCGAAGGTATGAATTGAAGCCCCAGTAAACGGCGGCCGTAACTATAACGGTCCTAAGGTAGCGAAATTCCTTGTC
>NZ_CABFLN010000070.1 GCF_901873445.1 Gemella haemolysans | reverse complement strand
CTTTATAATTTAAGTATGAGCAAAAAATCAAGAAAGGAAATTTACATTCATATGTGTAATTATAGCAAATCTCTTAAAACAACGCTACAAATAACTGACGAAAATATAAAAATTCTAGATAAAACAGAGAAAATTGAAATAAATGGTTGTATACATCTAGTTTATTACGGGGTATTGGAAGCTTCATCTAGCTCTTGCCCTCATTGCGGAAAATGTGAGATAACTAATAATGGTTATAGAAAAGTAAAGGTTAAAATGCCAACTATTTCTGACAAATCAGCTATCTTATACTTAAATAAACAACGCTTTATATGTAAAGATTGTCGTAAATCCTTTACAGCTCAAACTACTGAAGTTAGGAAGAATTCTAATACTTCTAAAAATCTACGAGCTGGAATTATTAAAAGGTTATCTAAAGAGAATACTTCAAAAGAAATAGCTGAGTCTTGCGCTGTATCTACTAATACTGTATTAAGAATACAGTCTGATCTATCTAAAACTCTAGAAAGACCTAAAACTTTACCTTATTATAT
>NZ_CABFLN010000069.1 GCF_901873445.1 Gemella haemolysans | reverse complement strand
TTTTCTATGTTTTTTTACAAATTTGTATATAATTTAATCGGACTGATTTTTCCATCAGTCCGATTTTTTGATGAGCCTTTTTAAGTCGTATTTTTGTATTAAATTTGCTTAATACATTCTTTAAATTTATTTATAAGTTCTGGAATTAATTCTTTATCTAAACATGAGAATGCGATTCTAATATGATCATCATCCATAGAGTATACGCCATATTTATATTCATTTAAGAATTTAAGTCTAAATTCATGAGCATTAATGTTTGATGGTAATTTTATAGTAAAGAAGTAACCCGAATTAAACGGAAGAACTGTAACTAGTGAATTTAAATTTTCTTTTGATATAGCTTGTTTTAATTCGCTATATCTTTCTTCAATTATTTTATCATTGATTGCTTTTTCTTCTAATGATTGTTTATTCTCTAATAATCTCACAGCAATTTGTTGCGATAGGTTTGAAGGAGATGATGTAGTACTTCTCAAATAACCTTGTGTTTTTTCTAATAAAATTTTTCTTAATTCATCATTTTTAGTATAGTATGTAATAAAACCTACACGAAGTCCCCAACTGTAAAATTCTTTAGTGATACCATCTAATTTTACTATTAAACAGTTTTCATTTTCTGCTAATTTATATGTAGCGCTTAATGTTGGAGTTTTGTGTTTGTCTTCAAAGAATAGTCCAAAATAAGCATCATCAGAAACGATGATAATTTGTTTATTTGTATTTTCTTTTGCGAAGATATTTATAACTTCAACTAATGAATCTAATTCAACGTCAGATGGTGTATATCCAGTTGGATTATTTGGGAAGTTCAATATTAATGAAATTTTGTCTTCTTTTATACTATAAAGAGCTTTTTTGAAATTTTCGATACTGAACTCATTATTTTCATTGAATTGGTTGTATTTATATATGGTATTACCTAGTTTGATTGTATAAATCTGTGCATAGTTTTGCCAAAACAGATTTGGTAGAAGAAGTGCATCTCCACTTTCACTAAATAGATTTGCTGCTATATCAATCCCCTGGGTAATTCCCGTTGTGACCATAGGTAAAGATAAAAAATCTTTATTAATCCTAGAGTTATCAGCTAAGATTTTTTCTTTCCATAATTCTCTCATTTTTGGTAATCCTGGTGTAGGAGAATAAGGTAGATATTCTGAATTGTTTAATTCTGTTAATACTTTATTAATTGATGGTAATGACATTGCTTTTTTTTTGATTGTTGCAATACCAATTGTAGCATTAATTGCACCTGCAACAGCTGCTGTTTCTTTTGATTGAATTAGTACATCTTGAGGTAAAATTATGTTTTCACCTAGTTTTGAAAAAAATGACATAGTATTCCTCCTGTTTTCTATATAGAATTATTATACCACTAATATTTGATTACTAAAAGAAGGAAATACAAATAAGAAATTGAATAACATGTAAAATTTTAAGAATTGACTAGAAATATATAAAATAACGATATTTTCTAATTTGAAAATGTTAAGGATTATATTACAAATGTTTTAATATTAATTATTTTCTAATAGTCTTTGCTAGAAATAAAATGTATTGTATGGTATAATAATGTGTATCTTTTTGGGCTTTATATCGATTAGATAATAAAAAGATAATAAGATATAAGATAAAGTTCAATAATGTGAGGTGTAATTATGGTTAAAAGTAAAGAAGAAGTTAGATGTTCTTTTTGTGGAAAAAATACAAACGAAGTTTTTAAAATGATAGCAGGGAATGACGTATTTATTTGTGATGAATGCGTTGATTTATGTTCAGACATAATTGAAGAAGAAATAGAATTTAGAAATGCTAATAATAAACCTGTATTTAAATTATTAGAACCTCAAAAAATAATGGAACACTTAAATGATTATGTAATAAGTCAGGATAAGGCGAAAAAATCTGTTGCAGTTGCAGTTTATAATCATTATAAGCGAATTAAAGCAGCTGAGAATCATGATATAGAATTACAAAAAAGTAATATAGCATTAATAGGTAGTACAGGATCAGGAAAAACATTAATAGCACAAACATTAGCTAAAATGCTTGATGTACCATTTGCTATTTCTGATGCTACTACACTTACAGAAGCAGGTTATGTAGGAGAAGATGTTGAAAATATCTTACTTAGACTTATTCAAAGTGCAAACTACGATATAGAGAGAGCTGAAAAAGGTATTATTTATATCGACGAAATTGATAAAATAGCTAAAAAAGGTGAAAATGTATCAATAACTCGTGATGTTTCAGGGGAAGGTGTACAACAAGCACTTCTTAAAATTTTAGAAGGAACAGTAGCAAGTGTTCCTCCTCAAGGTGGTAGAAAACACCCTGGAGAAGAAATGATTAAAATTAATACTAAAAACATTCTATTTATTATTGGTGGAGCATTTTCAGGTATAGAAGAAATTATTAAGCGTCGTCTTGGTGAAAAAGTTATTGGTTTTTCTAAGAGTGATGAATTGAAAGATGATGAAGATATTATTTCTAAAGTTAAACATGAAGATTTGGTAAAATTTGGTATGATTCCTGAATTCATAGGACGTATTCCAGTTGTTTGTTATTTAGAAGAATTAGATGAAAAAGACTTAGTAAGAGTATTAACTGAACCTAAAAACTCTGTGGTTAAACAATATGAATACTTGTTTGAACTTGATGGAGTTGAATTGATTTTTGAACAAGAAGCACTCGAGGAAATTGCAAAAGAATCAATTAAGAGAAAAACAGGAGCACGTGGTTTAAGATCTATAATCGAAGAGTTATTATTAGATGTAATGTTTGAAATTCCGAGTAAAAAAGGTATTAAAACATGTACAGTAACACGTGATAATGTTATTAATAAAACAAAACCGATTTTAAAATAATTAGGTTAGAGAGGAGTTCGTTTTGACAAAATATTATTTATTAGAGAATAGAGATTTATTCTTTCCGTCTAATACTTATACAATAGATGTAACGGACAAAAAATTTTTAAAAACGATAAAAACTGTAAAAAAAGATAAAATACCAGTTTTTGTAACTTATAAGAGAAAACCGATTGATAGTTATGATGATTCATTTTCTGAAGATGATGTATTCGATAGTAATGGTTTTAATGTCTTTTTTGGAACATATGGACAACTAACTATAGACAAGAAGAATAAAAAATATGAATATCAATGTTATGGTATAGCGGAAGTTAAAAGTGGTGTTTACAATAATAACCATGTTGAGCATTTAGATATAAACATAAGAGAAGTTGTTGATAATGGTTTTGACAAAACAGGTTTATTAAACAATATAAGAAATAACTTTTTAAATTATCTAAAAAGAGAAAATTTTGATATAGATTACTATAAAACTGATGATTTAGAAAAATTCATTAATAAGAATATTAAGTTTTTCCCGATTGATAAAATGTTAAAACAGCGTGTACTATTCTTATTAGATTTAGAGAAAAAAGCTATCTTCTTAAATAGAAGTTTAGAAGCATTTTTAGTTGGTAATAGCTTTAAGCGAGAGATTGATGAAAAAGTTCGAACTAATATTGATACTCAGCAAAAGGAATATTTTTTACGTGAACAGATGAAAGTTGTTCAAGATGAGTTGAAACAAATAGCGCCTGAGGATGATGACATTGAAAAAATTCGTCAAGCTATTAATGAGATTGAATTATCAGAAGAAGATAAGGCGGTCTTATTAAAAGAAGTAGATCGATTAGAAAAAACACCGGTAATGAGCCCTGAACATTCGATTATTAGAACATACTTAGATACTGTTGTGGCTTTACCATGGAATACATTAACAGCAGATGAAATTGATATAAAAAATGCGGAAAAAATTCTTAATGAAGATCACTATGGTTTAGAAAAAATCAAAGAGAGAATTTTAGAATTTTTAGCAGTTAAAAAATTAAGAGATGATATGAAATCTCCAATTTTATGTTTATCAGGACCTCCTGGTGTGGGTAAAAGCTCATTAGCTAAATCGATTGCCGCTTCTATGGGAAGAAGTTTTGTTCGTATTTCTTTAGGTGGAGTACATGATGAAGCTGAAATTCGTGGACATAGAAGAACTTACCTTGGTGCATTACCTGGTAAGATTATTCAATCATTGAAAAAAATAAAAACTAAAAATCCAGTTATTTTATTAGATGAAATTGATAAAATGGCTTCTGATATAAAAGGTGACCCTGCTGCAGCTATGCTAGAGGTAATTGATCCAGCTCAAAATAATGAATTTGTAGATCATTATTTAGATATTCCATTTGATTTATCAAAAGTATTATTTATTGCTACAGCTAACAATTTGAGTTTAATTCCAGCACCACTTAGAGATAGGATGGAAGTAATTGAACTTGAGTCTTATACGATTAAAGAAAAAGAAAATATCGCTGCGAAATACTTAATTCCTCGTCAAATTAAAGAAAATGGACTTAAAAAAGGACAAATAACATTTACAAAACAAGCGATTAATAAGATAATAAATGGTTATACTTATGAGGCAGGTGTAAGGAATTTAGAGCGAGTTTTCGGTTCTATTTGTAGAAAAGCCGCGTTAAAAGTTCTTCAAGGTGAAGAAAAAATAAAAGTTGGTGTTGCTAATCTTGAAGATTTTGCTGGACCAGAAAAATTTAGTTCGAAAGATAAAAATGTTAAACCTGAGATTGGATTAGTTAACGGTCTTGCCTACACTGTTGTAGGAGGAGATACTTTAGAAATTGAAACAAGTGTATCAAAAGGTAATGGTAAGATTATTCTTACAGGTAAACTAGGGGATGTAATGAAAGAATCAGCACAAATGGCGATTTCTTATTTACGTTCTAATGCTGAGAATTTAAATATTGAAAATATTAATTTTTCTGAGATAGATATACATTTACATGTTCCGGAAGGAGCTGTTCCAAAAGATGGGCCATCTGCTGGTATAACTATTACTACTTCGGTGTATTCTGCATTAACTAAAAAACCAGTTGATAATAATATAGCTATGACTGGAGAAATGACTTTACATGGAAAAGTTTTACCAATAGGTGGAGTAAAAGAGAAGATATTAAGTTCAGAAAAAATGAATATTAATACTATAATTATTCCAACTAAAAATAAAAAAGATCTAATTGATATTCCGAAAGAAGTACTTGAAAAATTAACTATTTATTCAGTTGATAGTATTCAAGAAGTATTTAAAATAGTATTTGGAGAATAATAATGAAAAAGTTAAATACACATAATGTTGATTTATTAATAAGTGCAGTCTCAAAAAAACAATATCCAGAACATGACAAACCAGAAGTAGCGATGTGTGGTCGTTCAAATGTTGGTAAATCTTCTTTTATTAATACAATATTAGATAGAAAAAATTATGCTCGTGTTTCTTCTAAACCAGGGAAGACTCGTACACTAAACTTTTTCGATGTAGATAATCAAGTAGTACTAGTAGACGTACCGGGATATGGATATGCAAAATTATCTAAACCAGAAAAAGAAAAACTATACGATATGATTGTTGAATATTTTACCAACAGTGAAAACTTAGGATTTGTATTACATTTAATTGATAGTAGACATAAACCGTCTCAAGATGACATAGAGATGAATGAATTTTTAAACTACTATGAGATTCCATTTGTCATAGTTATGACAAAAATTGATAAAATCTCTAAAAATGAACTTGCGAAAAATACAGGAATAATAAAACGCGAATTAGACTTAACTAATAGTATGGCCATTATTCCGTTTTCATCTGTTTCTAAAATTGGAAAAGAGCAGGTTCTTAATGAAATAGCTAAGGTATTAGAAGATTAATATATGAATAGGGGTGGGAGTGACTCAAAAAATGTATTTTTGAAGAAAATGATTTTATCGAGTTACTCTCATACCTTTTTTTTCAGTAATTTACCTTACCTGATTTAGAAGGACAAATGAAGTATTTTTTTATAAATATTTTTTCTTTACATAGCGTAGAAAAATTGATATAATAAGGATTAGACGAGTCAACAAAAAAAGTTGACGTTTTTCGTCAAAAAGTATTGACATGCTTTTATTTTTTTGTTAGAATAATATCTAGCTTATAAAACTTAGCGTTATAGATTCAACTTTTTCATTAAAACACTTCATAAACACACACACATAAAATTAATAAAAAAGTTGAAACATAAGGAGTACAAACATGGCAGTAAAAATCCGTTTAAAAAGATTAGGTGCTAAAAAATCACCTTTCTACCGTATCGTTGTTGCTGATTCAAGATCTCCACGTGATGGACGTTCTATCGAAACTATCGGTACTTACAATGCTGTTAAAGAACCAGCAGAAGTTAAAATCGATGAAGAGTTAGCATTAAAATGGTTAGGTAATGGAGCTCAACCTTCTGACACAGTTAGAAGTTTATTATCTAAAGAAGGAATTATGAAAAAATTCCACGATTCAAAATTAAATAAATAATGATTATTTAGCCCCTTAGTAATATAAGGGGTTTTTCTTTGTTTGAAAGTGTGCTATAATAGTGGTAATTTTAAATAACAACCAACTACATGGCTGTAGAGAGGGGTTATAATATAAAAAAGGAGGAATATATATGGAATATTTATTGGAGATATTACCTAGTTTAATGAATGGTGCAGTTACAACATTAGAAGTATTTTTTCTTGTGTTAATTTTATCTATACCTTTAGGTATTTTTATTGCATTCATAATGCGTTTTAATATTAAATTATTAAATTATTTTATTAATATTTATATTTGGATTATGCGTGGAACACCATTATTACTTCAGTTGATTTTTATTTATTATATACTACCATCGGTGGGAATACGTTTCGATAGATTACCTGCTGCTATTATTGCATTCACGTTAAACTATGCAGCTTATTTCGCTGAAATTTTTAGAGGTGGTATTGAATCTATACCAAAAGGACAATATGAAGCTGCCACAGTATTAAAATTCACACAATTTCAGACGATTAGGTATATTATCTTACCTCAAGTAATAAAAATTGTTTTACCGAGTGTATTTAACGAGATAATGAGTTTAGTTAAAGATACATCGCTAGTTTATGCTCTAGGTATTAGTGATTTAATTTTAGCTAGTAGAACTGCAGCTAATAGGGATGCCAGTTTATTACCTATGTTTGTAGCTGGAGCTATTTATCTAATCTTAATAGGTATAGTAACGATTGTGTCTAAAAGAGTTGAAAAACGTTATAATTATGATAGGAGGTAACTTATGTTAGAATTAAAAAATATTAGTAAAAAATTTAAAGATCGACAAATACTATCAGATTTTAATTTAACAGTTGAAGAGAATAAGATTTTAGCAATAGTAGGACCTTCTGGTGGTGGTAAGACTACTTTATTAAGAATGTTAGCAGGATTAGAAAAGATAGATTCTGGTGAAATTATTTATAATGGTGAGTCTCTTCCTATAGATGAATTAGAAAAAAGGAATTTGTTAGGATTCGTATTTCAAGATTTCCAGCTATTTCCACATTTGACAGTGCTAGAAAATTTAGTTTTATCACCGATAAAAACTATGAATATGCCCAAAGAAGTAGCGGATAAAAAAGCTATTGAGTTATTAGAAAAACTTGGTTTAGAAAAGCAAGTTGCTAGTTATCCTATTTCATTATCTGGAGGACAAAAACAACGTGTAGCGTTAGCGCGAGCTATGATGATTGAACCCAAAATTATAGGATATGATGAACCAACTAGTGCTTTAGATCCTGAACTTAGATTGGAAGTTGAAAAATTAATTCTAAAAAATAGAGAACTAGGTATTACTCAGATTGTCGTAACGCATGATTTGCAATTTGCTGAAAATATAGCGGATAGTATTGTGAAAGTAGAACCAAAATAAGAGGTGATTAAATGAGAAAATTAAAAATCCTTATTACACTTATTATTACTGTTCTAATAGTTACTGGTTGCGCATCAGGAGGAAAAGACAAACCGAGAAAAGATAACTGGAATGATTTTCAAAATTATAAGAAGGTTGTAATTGGTTTTGATAATACCTTTGTACCTATGGGTTTCCAAGACAAAAGTGGAAAAAATATTGGTTTTGATATAGACCTTGCGAATTCTGTATTTGAAAAATATGGAATTAAGGTAGAGTGGCAGGCTATTAACTGGGACTTAAAAGAAACCGAATTGAAAAATGGTAATATCGACTTGATTTGGAACGGTTATTCAAAAACTGAAGAGCGTGAAAGTATTATTCAGTTTACTAATCAATATATGGTTAATGAACAAGTGATTGTTACAAAGAAATCTAAAAATATTAAATCGACAAATGATTTAAAAAATAAAATTTTAGGTGCGCAAAATGGTTCATCTGGGTATGATACATTCAATGAAAAACCAGAAGTATTGAAAAATATTGTTAAAAATAATGATGCAACACAATATGAAAGTTTTAATGAAGCGTTAATAGATTTAGAAAATGATAGAATAGATGCATTATTAATTGATAGAGTTTATGCAAATTATTATTTAAAACAACAAAATAAACTTGATGATTATAATATAATAAACGCTGGATTCGATAGTGAAGCTTTTGCCGTAGGAGCGAGAAAGGCGGATATAACTCTTGTTAATAAAATAAACGAAGCATTTTTTGAATTATATTCGGAAGGTAAGTTTCAAGAAATTTCAAACAAATGGTTTGGAGAAGATGTAGCAACAAAAGAAGTGAAAAGTAAATAATTAATATAGGATAGTCTTATTTAAAATAGATTATCCTTTTTTAAAAAAATTAAGTATGTATATAAATCATGGATATATTTTAAATAAGTAATTAAACATAAGGTGTCAACAAAAAAAGTTTACAAATATTAGTAAAAGTACTTGATTTTTTTAGGATTATTATTTATAATAATAAGGTATGTGATTAACTCACTGAAAAATAACTCTGTTCGTATTAAAAGCGTTCAGGGCAGAAGGAGACGATAATAATGAGAGAAGGAATTCACCCAGATTACCGTAAAGTTGTATTCATGGATACTACTAGTGGTTTCAAATTTTTAAGTGGTTCAACTAAACCATCAAAAGAAACTATCGAGTGGGAAGATGGAAATACATACCCATTATTAAAAGTTGAGATTTCTTCAGATACACACCCATTCTACACAGGGCGTCAAAGATTCGCTCAAGCAGATGGACGTATCGAACGTTTCAACAAAAAATACGGTATCAAGTAAGAAAAATAAAACAGACATTTCTTTATTGGATTGTCTGTTTTTATTCTATTAGTAATTGTATAATAAAAGCCCGAGGGGATTAATAATGATAGAAAATAGAAAATTCGGATGGATAGAATGTATTTGCGGAAGTATGTTCTCTGGAAAATCAGAAGAATTACTAAGACGTATAAAACGAGGGGTAATAGCCAAACAAAAAGTACTTTTATTCAAACCGTCTATAGATAATAGATACGAAGAGAATATGGTCTCTACACATAATGGAAATAGTTATGAGTCTGTAAATATTGATAAAGCTGAACAGATTTATGACTATATTATTGATAAAAAATATGATATCATAGGAATTGACGAAGTACAGTTCTTTGATGAAAAAATTGTAGAAGTTATTAATAAGCTTGCTGATGATGGTATACGCGTTATTGTGGCAGGTTTAGACATGGATTTCAAAGCAGAACCGTTTCACCCGATGCCTGAAATAATGGCTGTAAGTGAAATGGTAACAAAACTTCATGCTGTTTGTAATAAATGCGGTAAAGAAGCTAGTCGAAGTCAAAGATTGATTGATGGTGAACCAGCTAGGTATGATGACCCAATAGTAGTTATAGGTGCTAGTGAATCATATGAAGCTAGATGTCGTCATTGCCATGAAATTAAAAGATAATTTAGGAGGAAGAAATGGAAATTTTTGGACAACTTGAAATAGTTGAAGAGCGTTATGAAAAGTTAAACGAATTACTTAGTGATCCAGATGTAGTAAGTGATACAAAAAAACTTATGGAATACTCTAAAGAGCAACGTTCTATAGAAAAAACAGTAGCTGTATTTAGAGAATATAAAGATATAGTTCAACAAATTAAAGATACTAAAGAACTTCTTGAAATTGAAGAAGATAAAGAGATGAAAGAAATGATGCAAGAGGAAATTAAAGAATTAGAACCAACTCTTGCACCTATGGAAGAAGAATTAAAAATCTTATTATTACCAAAAGATCCTAACGATGGGAAAAACGTTGTTGTTGAGGTTCGTGGAGCAGCTGGTGGAGATGAAGCACAATTATTTGCTGGTGATTTATTACGTATGTACACTAGATTCGCTGAGTCCCAAGGTTGGAAAGTTGACGTCTTAGAACGTTCTGAAACTGGTATCGGTGGTATTAAAGAAGCAATCTTTATTATTTCTGGTGAAGATGTGTATTCTAAGATGAAATTTGAAAGTGGGGCACACCGTGTACAACGTGTCCCTACAACAGAATCAAGTGGTCGTATCCATACTTCAACTGCAACAGTAGTAGTTTTACCAGAGGCAGAAGAGATTGAAATCGACATTAATGAAAATGATATCCGTGTTGATACTTTCGCATCTAGTGGTGCTGGAGGACAATCGGTTAATACAACGATGTCAGCCGTACGTTTAACTCACATTCCAACAGGTGTTGTAGTATCTATGCAGGATGAACGTTCTCAGATTAAAAATAAAGAAAAAGCTATGAAAGTTTTACGTGCTCGTGTTTATGATAAATATCAACAAGAAGAGCAAGCTAAATTTGATGCTGAACGTAAATCTAAAGTTGGAACAGGGGATCGCTCTGAACGTATTAGAACTTATAACTATCCTCAAAACCGTGTTACTGATCACAGAATCGGTTTAACTATTCAAAAATTAGACCAAATTATGGAAGGTAAACTTGATGAGGTTCTAGAAGCACTTCGTATTGCTGAACAAGCCGAGAAGATGGCAGAACTTAATAAAGGTGAAGAACTATAATGAACAGAAGGCAAGCTATTACAAAGGCTTGTCTTCTTTTAAGAAGGCAAGGAAAAGAAGAATCGTTAGCGAGATTTTTATTAATGTATATGTTGGATGAAAATTCTCAACAATTTACAAATAATATTTCAGAGCAACTATCAAAAGAAAAAGAAGAATTGTATTTTTCTTTAATTGATAAACATATAGATGAAAATATGCCATTAAGTCACCTTGTGGGATTTGAGTATTTTTATGATAGGAAGTTTAAAGTTAATAAAGATGTATTATCGCCTAGAATGGAAACAGAAGAACTTATATATAAGGTTATTGAGTATATAAAATCTATTAATAAAAATAACATAAAAATTCTAGATTTATGTACAGGTAGTGGTATTATCGGAATAACTTTAAGAAAAGAACTTGAATCTAAGTCGTTAGAGGTGGTCGCAAGTGATATAAGTGAAGAAGCTTTAAAAGTTGCTAAAGAAAATGCAATAATGAACGAGGCAGAGGTTAAATTTATACAATCTGATATTTTTGAAAATATAAATGAGAAATTTGATATCATAGTTTCAAACCCTCCATATATAGCATATAATGATAAAATAACAATGGAAGATAATGTTTTAAATTACGATCCGCACCTTGCTTTATTCGCAGAAGAAGATGGTATATATTTCTATAGAGAAATAGTAGAAAATGCTAAAGAATATTTAAATCATGATGGTATGATATTTTTTGAAATAGGATATGATCAAAGAGAGAAGATACTGAAACTAGCAAATGAGAATGAATTTAAGGCTGAAGTGTATAAAGATATAAACGGTCGATATAGGATGGCTATATTAGAAAGGATATAAAAATACGAGTTTCTTAGGAATTAATCTAAGAAACTCGTATTTTATAAAATTATAGTTCTCTATATACACCGACGCACTCACCAATAATTTCAACATTACGTGTTACTATAGGTTCATAGTCAGGATTACAAGGATAAAGAATTACATTGTCATTTTTAACAAAAATTTTCTTTAGAGATGCTTCGTTCCATTCAGTTAATCTAACAGCAGCAATTTTACCGTTTCTAACAGAACTTTGTTGACGAATGAAAACTAGGTCACCATCGAATATACCAGCTTCTATCATACTATCTCCTTTTACACGTAGTGCAAAATCAGCACCCATACCTTGATCGATAAAAATATGTTCATCATATTCTTCTTCAATATAAACACCATCCCCTGCACAGATTGTTCCTAAAATAGGAAGTTTAGAAACATCATCTAAATAGTTATTGTTGGAATTTAAATTACTATCTAAAGATTCTATTTCCATTGTATCACTTTCTCCCATAAGCCATGCAGGATTTACTGATAAATATTCAGCTATAATTTGTAATTTATCTCTTTTAGGTGTGTATTTGCCTTTAGACCAATCGCTAATTGATGAAGGTGTAATTTTTGTTGAACGAGCAAGTTCAGCCTGTTTTATATTTTTTTCTTTTAAACATTTTTTAAATCTAATACTAAAAGTTGTAGTCATAATATTACATTCCAATCTATTTTCTATCTATATATTGATTATAAAGGAAACCGTATATAAAATCAAGGGTATATAATAAAAAAATTAAGAAATATGAATTTTTCTCTTGATTTTCGGTTTTCCGTATGTTATTATATAAGTAAGAAGAAAATTAAGTTTTACGTACAAAAAGAAAGAAGGTAATTTTATGTTTATATATTGGATTATTATATTAGTTTTATTAGCTAAAGTCTTTACTTTTTTTGAGACTAACAAGTTAAAAATTGTAAAAAGGGGTAAAGTGGAGCGTAAAGTATTTTAAAAATACAAAATTCATTATAAAGTTATTATGAACAGAAAATATTATTTATTATTATAAGATTAGATGGAAATTATTATTCAGCTAGTCTTATTTTTCTTAATATATATCAGAAAGTGAAAAATATATGTAATTTATCAAAATCAGCATACCTATAACGTTTTCAATATGTTTTTTATAATAAAAACTATGTACTAATACTAAAAAATATTGTATAATTAAAATATAATAATAAAACTAGGAGGATTTCTTAATGAAATTAGTATTAACTAGACACGGTGAAAGCCAATGGAATCTAGAGAACAGATTTACAGGATGGGTTGATGTTGATATCACAGATAAAGGAAGACAAGAAGCTATCAAAGGTGGTCAAACACTTAAAGAATTAGGTCTTACTTTTGATGTAGCGTATACTTCTTACCAAAAACGTGCTATCAAAACTTTAAACTTATTCTTAGAAGAATTAGATTTATTATGGATTCCAGTATACAAAAGCTGGAGATTAAATGAAAGACACTACGGTGCTTTACAAGGATTAAACAAAGCTGAAACAGCTGAAAAATACGGTGATGAACAAGTTCACATTTGGAGAAGAAGTTTCGATGTAGCTCCTCCTGCATTAGATAAATCTAGTGACATGTACCCAGGAAACATCGATAGATATAAAGAAATTCCTGAAAATGAAATACCAACAGGAGAAAGTTTAAAACTTACTATTGATCGTGTATTACCTTACTGGGAAAGTGATATTTCTAAACAAATTAAAGCTGGTAAAAACGTGCTTATCTCTGCTCACGGTAACAGTTTAAGAGCGTTAATCAAATACTTATTAAAAATCTCTGATGAAAAAATCTTAGATCTTAACTTACCAACTGGTACTCCATTAGTATTTGAAATTGACGAAAACCTAAACATTATCTCAGCACCAGAACTTTTCTAATAAGTGATGAAAAAGCTGATAATATTACTAACAACCTTGCTAATTTTGCAAGGTTGTAGTTCTAAGGACAATATTTCTAAAGAACAATTGCAAAATCTTACAAATTCTGTTACTCTAAACCAGCTAGAAAAAACTGAATTTGATAAAAAAGATAATAAGTTGATAATTACTACTAATGATGAAGTTATTAACAAAGAAGGTTTTGAATCTTTATTGAAATCATTAAAACTTAATAATTTTAATGGGAAAACTCTAAATATTGATAATATTAATTCAAACGAGTTTAATAATAAAGATTTCAATATTGAAATTGTAACTAAAAATAAAAACTCAGTTGCATTTAATTTAAAAGATAGTGCTAACAAGAACTACAATATTTCACAAACAAAATATTCAAGTGAATATATGAAGAATAAGCTAAGTTCATTTTCAAAAGAATTAATCACTTTTGACGAACTAGCGGGAACTATTGAAACAGATCTTGATAAGGGACGTCCTTTAGGCGATAAGGTAGAGAAATTTAAAGAGATGACAGATAAAGTAAATTCTTCGATAGCGACTCTAAAAACTCTAAATAATGAGAATATTGAATATGAAAAATTAAATGAAGTTAAGGCTAAATTAGTTCGTTTAGATGTACTAACTAAAAATATGATTGCAGCAGTAAATAGTTCTGTTGCAGCAAAAAATGGTTCTGCAATAGCAGCAGCATTTTTAAATATTAACGATATAGATAAAATAGCACGTGATTTTGCAGCGATGTAATTAAAAAAGGGAGTGACTCAAAAATCGTGATTTCTAAGAAATCGCAAATGTTGAATCACTCCTTTTTATTATGCAAAAATTAGTGTGATAAAAGAACAAATTTTAAAACAAATCTCAAAAGAAAACCTGTAGAGAATAAATGTTATATCTTTTAAATTATAATACTGAAAAATAAATATTAAGTAACTAATAATTATTATAAAAAAATTTCTGTATTATCTATTAAAACACTTGACAATATATATATAATGGATATAACTTTAATTTTTATAAAGGAGAAAAATATATGAAGAAAAAATTATTAACAAGTGCAGCTATTGTATCATTTTTAACTGTAGCAGGTATTGTAATACCTCAAGCAGATATTTTCGCAGCGGATACGCCGAATACACCACACCCAAGTACAGTCCCAAGTGCTGAGCCAAATAATGCACCTAGTCCATCGGAGTTAACTGATACCGAGAAAAAAACTGGATTTGTATCTGTTAGCAAGCCATTTAATTTTGATGACGACGTATATGAGGGTGGATGGGGTCATCGTAATATTAATAAGAAGAAAGTTGATAGCTTTACTAGCTATACATTAAAAGATATTTCTTTAGACAAGAATAAAAATTTAAATATTCAAACATCAAGTTCTGATTTATCAGTAAATTCAGTTGAATATATAAACGAAGCAAATGGAAGTAAGTATGAACTAAATGTAAAAAAAGGAACAGTAAAGAATTCTTACATGGCAGATACTAGTAAACTTACAGGTGGGAACTACTTATTAAATAATATTCACCTTTCGAATAGTCTTGAAAATAACGAATTGAGTGCTGAGATAATTAATACTGATAAGGAAAACCGACCTGTAGGGTTAGGAATTACTTCTGAAATTAATTTAAGTAGAAAAGATTTATATAAATACGATAATAAAACAAAAATAAAAAATTTAAGTGAAACTAAGTTGCCAGAAGTAGGTGATAAAGATTATTTAGTATATTCAGACAAATCACAAGTAGGTGATAATGATGTATTAAAAGTTACAGTTAAGTATAAAGCAGGTTTAGAAAGATTTGCAGATAAAATGTTGTTAGAATATTATAGTCCTAATAAGCCAGGTAGTGAAGCAGAAAGAATATGGGGAAAAGCTGTATTTGTATATCATCATAAAGATTTACCTGGTAAGATTACAATATCGACAAAAAAATATGGGGACCTAGAAGAGAAGGCAGGTTCTTTTGATGTAGATAGTACAATAGATAGTGAAGGAAATGATGTATTATATTTTAAAAACTTTAAAAATACAGATCCTGGGCATTACTATTTAAGACAACTTCACGACTTAGATTTGACAAAAGGTGATTTAAGTAATTTTGAGTTTGATTTAAATCCATCTGGGAAATCTATTTATAGAGCTGACAAAGTTGACGAACCAAAAGTTGATGAGCCAAAAATAATTAAACCAGTAGAACCAACTTTCCCGAAAGTTGAATTACCAGAAGCACCAAAAAATAAAATGCTAGAACGAACTGTTGGAAACAGAAGAATAAGTGTACACTTTGATAGTACTAAAATTCCAGCAACTTATTTCTATGCCGAAGAAGTTAAAGATAAAGACGAATTAGCTGAATTAACTAAAGAATTAAAAGCTATTAATCCAAAATATAAATTAGATAGTGTTTATGATTTAAAACTTACAGATTCTTTAGGAAACACTGTTGATTCAGTAGGTTCTAAGAGAACTGTTACTTTAACTAATACAAAAGGAAAATCAGTAGTTTATTACATATATCGTGATGAAAATAATAAATTAAAATTAGATAAATTAGAAACATATGATGACGGGAATGGAAGTATTGTTAAATTTGATGCTAAGCACTTTAGTAAATATGCTTTAGTAGAGGATCAAAGTGAAGGGAATAAGCCTGAAGAAGCAGGTGCCGAAGGTGAAAGTAACAAAGCAGCTGCTGGTGAAGCTCACAACCATCAAAAAGAAGGTAAAGTTTTACCTAACACAGGATTACAAACAGCTTCTTATGGCTTCTTAGCAGCAATCGTAGGATTATTTGGAGCTGCAGCATTAAGAAGAAAAAATAGATAATATTTAATAATTATTTCAAATAGGTTATAGGACGTAAATTGTTCTATAACCTGTCTTTGTGAAGTTAAGGACATGGGAAAAATTTCAGCCTCGGATTTAGTATACAACCTTTTTCCGTTAGTTCGACTTTTTGATGGGAGTGACTCAAAAATTGTGATTTCGTAGAAATCGATTTTTTAGAGTCACCTCCGCACAGTTTATTAGATATCTAAAAAGCTTTTATAAAGCGATTTTTGATATCAATAAACCACTGCGTCTATGAGTCCTCATATGAACCATGTTAAATTTTAGGACTTTTGGGTTAGCCCCGTTTTTAATGTTTATTAGAGAAAATCTGTCGGTTTGATGTTTTCCATTCCAATCATAGGATCAATAGTATTTATATTTTGAAAATCGAGTATATATGTTTTAAGCTCTTCATCAATTTCAATGTCTTCAATATCCGCTTCTCTGTCTGTTGTAAAGAACCATTCTAGAGCAGTTTGTCTATTAACGGTATTTGTAGGCTCGATTGACTTATAAAAAACATTATGATTTCCACATAATATTAATTTTTTCTTTGCTCGTGTAATAGCAGTATAAGTTAAATTTTTATTGAGCATAAAGTTATAATTATCAATAAACGGAATTATAACATTTTCAAATTCTGATCCTTGTGCTTTATGTATAGAACATGCATAAGAAAGCGTAATTTGGTTTAATTCTTGCTTTTCATATGTTACAAAGTTATCATCATAATCTATAACGATTTTAAGTTTATTTCCTTCTTTGTATACTTCTTTTATATAACCTATATCACCATTAAATATATTGTCCTCAGGTCTATTAACGAGTTGCATAACTCTGTCGTCTACTTTATATATTAATTCACCGTACTCTATTTGTTCTTCATTATCATTAAATCTTGATTGGATAGCTGTATTAATCTCATTTATTCCACTTGTTCCTTTATAGATAGGAGCAAGGATTTGGATATTTTCTTTACTTGTGTTTTTTAGTAGATCATCATATACGGCTGAGATGACGTTGATCATTTCATTTTTATTAGCTGAAATGAATTCCTTATCATCGAAATTTTCTAATATATCGAATGGAATATCATTTTTTATAGAGTGGGAGATATTTATAATACTTGAATGTTCACTTTGTCTAAAGATTTTATTCAACTTAACTGTCGATATAGCTTGAGAATTAATAAGATCGTTTAAGACATTCCCTGGTGCAATTGACGGTAATTGATCGTTGTCCCCAACAAGTATTATCTTTGCATCTTTATGAATTATTTTTAATAGGTTGTACATTAAGAAAACATCAATCATACTTGATTCATCTATTATTACTAATTCAGACTTTATACTTTTATCACTTACAAATTCTTCCATGTTTTCATCTTCTGTACTCCAACCGATGGCTTTGTGGATAGTAGAAGCATAGAATCCTGTGCTTTCAGACATTCTTTTGGCCGCTTTTCCGGTAGGTGCACATAAGGTTATAATATTTCTATTTTCGTCTAATAAATCATGTATACTATAGTTTTTAATTTTTTGGAATATTTTAATGACTGCTAGTATGATTGTAGTTTTTCCAGTCCCCGGTCCACCTGTCAGGATTGAAAAATTGTTAAGAATGCAGTTTTTTATTGCCGCAATCTGAACTATATCATATTCTATTCCCAATTCATCTTCGACTTCGTCTATATATTTATCTAATAGTTTTTCACTAATATCTTCAGTGTTTTTAATTTCTAATCTTCTATTTATATCACTATAAATAGAATACTCTGAATAGTATATTTCTGGTAAGAACACTCTATCTTCAATCTCTATTAATTTTCCAGTATCTAGAGCATAAGTGTATGCATTTAATATATCTTGTTTATCGACTGCTATATTTCGTGAAGAATATAGCACGTTAAAGGTATTGTAAAGAAGGTTGTTTTTTGATATATATGTATTGCCAGTAGAAAAACAATACGAATTAATAGTATAAATAAAACCGTATAGTATTCTTTCTTGATCATTTGCAGCAATTTCATTAGTTTCTGCAATTTTATCTACTGTTTTAAAATTTATACCTTTTATATCTTTAATTAGTGAGTAGGGATTTTCGGTAATTGTACGTAATGTGTTATGTTTGTAAAAGTTATAGATTTTCAAAATTAAATTATTGCTAAGATTATATTCGTTTAGCTTTAAAATTATATCTTGGGTTTGTTTATTTGCAACGATTGTAGCATAAATAGTATCTTTACGTTGTGTTGGAATACCTTTTATGGCAAATAATGCTTCTTTATCTTCATATATTTTATCTAGAGCATCTATACCTAAACTATCGACTATTAATTCTGCGGTTTTTCTTCCTACACCTTGAAAAATCGAACTAGATAAATAAGATACAATAGCTTCTTTATCTTTTTCAATAACAGGTTCTACGACAATTGCTGAAAGTTGTGTACCATATTTTCTATGCTGAACAATTTCTCCTTTGAATGAATATAATTCATCTTCAACAAATTCGAAATCGTTAAATGTTCCTACAACGCTTAAATAATCTCCTTCAGCAAAATTATATTGATCATTTAAAAATATAGACAAAATATAATAATTATTTTCCTTATTATGAAAGATAATTTTATTTAGATAACCTTCTACAGTTTGCATAATAATCTCCTACGAATTTCTTTATAAGAACAATAATAATATATAAAATTGAAAATGTCTAGTGTTGAAAATAAGTATAAAGACTTTATATATATTCTTGTATGATTTGTTGATTTAAATTTTAAAAACATTATTTTATAGAATAACAAAAATATTATAGAAAAGAAATATGTTATTTTAATTACAAAATATGTTTCGTAATGGCAATTTTTTTTATAAAATGTTATAATAATATGATGATAAGATAAGGAGGTTGATTTTGTGACAACAGTAAAAGATGTATTTAATCATTTAAACAATTTAGCAGATGTTAAATTAGCCGAAAAATGGGATAACGTCGGATTGATGTTAGGTAGTAACAATAATGAGGTAAGTAGAGTATTGGTATGTTTAGATGTAACTACTAGCGTTGTAGAAGAAGCAATTGCTAATAACGTTAATTTGATAGTATCACATCATCCACTTATCTTTAAACCGTTAAAAAATATAGATTATACTACTGATTTTAAATCTAGAATTATTCGTAATTTAATAAAAAATGATATTTCAGTTATTTCATTTCATACTAATTTGGATTCTGCCACTTTAGGTTTAAATGATTATTTGGCAAAAATTCTAAAACTAAATGAAATCCAAGTATTATTTGAACATAGTTTAGATAACACTGCGGGGTTAGGTAGAATTGGTAAATTAAGTAAACCTCTGAAACTTAGCGATTTTATCATTTATGTTAAAAATTGCTTTTCTTTAGAAACTGTTTCAGCTGTTATTGGAGATGAAAAAGAGATTTCTACTATTGCACTTTTAGGAGGAAGCGGAGCCGACTTTATTTACACTCTACCAGAAGTAGATGTATATTTGACAGGTGATGTAGGATATCACGCAGCACTAGATGCAATAGAAATGAAAAAAAATATAATTGATGTTGGACATTTTTCTGAGAATTTAGTGAAAGATTTACTATTAGATTATATTTCTGAATTAAATGTTGAAGTAATAAAATCTACAGTAGAAAAATCACCATTTAAAATATTATAAAGGAGGTACATGTTCATGGCAAAAGCAACACCGACGATGGAAGACTATATTGAAGTAATATATTCTTTAGTAAAAAACAAAGGTTATGCTAGAAGTGCTGATATTGCTGAAAAATTAGAAGTATATCCTTCTACAGTAACCAAAATGTTGAAAAAGCTTGATGTCGAGGGATATATCGTATATGAGAAATATCGAGGTATTGCTCTTACTGAGCAAGGTGAGAAAATGGGAGAGTATGCCCTGACTCGACATGAATTATTAGAAGATTTTCTTAGACTTATAGGAGTTGATGAAGATAAAGTATACGAAGAAGTAGAAGGAATCGAGCATCATTTCGGTAAGAGTTCATTAGAAAAGATTAAAGATTTAATGAAATATTTAAAAGAAAACAATTATAAAGCGTAATGGAGAATTAGTGTGGTAGATAAAGAGTATTTAAAATTATGTCAATATATTTTAGACAGTGGAATTGAGAAAGAGGATAGAACTGGTGTTGGAACAAAAAGTATTTTTGGATACCAAATGAAGTTTGATCTTACTGAAGGATTCCCTTTATTGACTACTAAAAAAGTTAATTTTAATTTAGTTTGGTCAGAATTACTTTGGTTTATAAAAGGTGATACAAATATTAAGTTTTTATTAGAAAATAAAAATAATATATGGAATGAGTGGGCATTTAAAAAGTGGATAGAAAGTGAAGAATACACTGGTCCTGATATGACGGATTTTGGACATCGTACATTGATTGATGAAAAGTTTGCAAAAGAATATAAAGAACAAATGTCATTATTTAAAGAGCGAGTTCTTACTGATGAACAATTTGCTGAAAAATATGGAGATTTAGGTAATGTTTATGGTAAACAATGGCGTAATTTTAATGGTGTTGATCAACTTAAAAATGTTGTTGAACAAATTAAGGCTAACCCTTCTTCTAGACGTTTAATTGTATCATCATGGAATCCGGCAGAAGTTGATACAATGGCTTTACCACCTTGTCATTCTTTATTTCAATTTTATGTTAATGATGGAAAATTAAGTTGTCAATTATATCAACGTAGTGGTGATGTGTTTTTAGGAGTTCCATTTAATATTGCATCTTATTCATTACTAACAATTTTAATAGCGAAAGAGTGCAATCTTGAGGTGGGAGAATTTGTTCATACACTTGGGGATGCACATATTTATAAAAATCATTTTGAACAAGTAAAAGAACAAATGTCTAGAACTCCATATTCTTTACCAAAACTGAAAATAAATGATTTTGAAAGTATATTTGACCTTAAGATTGAAGATGTTGAATTGGTTGATTATGAATGCCATCCATTTATAAAAGCACCGATCGCAGTTTAGGAGGGGTATAATGTTATCACTTATAGTTGCATATGATAAGAATAAATCAATAGGACAAGAGAATACTATTCCTTGGCGTTTAAAAAGTGATATGTTAAGGGTGAAAGAATTAACTACAAATCAAACAATCATCATGGGGCGAAAAACATTGGATAGTATTGGTAAAGCTTTACCTAATAGAATAAATAGAGTTTTAACTCGTGATAAAAATACATTAAGTCATTATTCAAATATTGAGGTTTATTCAGATGATTCTATTTTAGATAATATTGAAACTGAAAAAGTATATATATTTGGAGGGGGAATGATTTATAGTAGATATTTTGATAAGTGTGATGAAATGTTTATTACAGAAGTTGATACAATAGTTGAAGCGGATACGAAGTTCCCTGATTTTGATGAGAATGAATGGGAATTGATTAGTAGGGAGAACTTTTCTAAAGATGAATATAATGAATTTAATTATTCATTCATACACTATATAAGAAGAAGGAAGGAGTAAACGATGGAGAAAGTAAAGATTATTATCGATTCATCGAGTGATTTAACATTTGATGAAATTAAAAAATATAATGTGGATGTAATTCCTTTAACTATAAACATAGATGGTGTAGAATATGATTATCGAACAATAAGTAATGATGAATATATTGTCAAAATGAGAACAGCAGAATCGTATTCTACAAGTCAACCTGCCATTGGAAAATTTATTGAGGCTTATGAAAAATGGACAAATGAAGGATATCAACTTATTGTTTTAACTCTTTCTTCTGCTTTAAGTGGTACATATAATACAGCAGTTACAGCAAGTTCAGAATTTGAAAATGTTCATGTAGTTGATACAAAAACCACAACAAGAGGAATGGTGTTTTTATTAAAAGAGTGTTTAAGACAATTGGAAGAGAATGTTGATGTATCAACTATTGCAGAAAGACTTAGAGAAAAAGCGAAGAATATATTAACATATGTTACAATCGATAAACTTGACAATTTGGTAAAAGGTGGTAGACTAAGTAAATCACAAGCTTTAATAGGTGGTTTATTAAATATTAAAGTTTTAACACAATTAAAAGAAACAGAGTTAGTTGCCTTGGATAAAGTTCGTGGTAAGAAAAAACTAGTTCATACGTTAATAAAACACATTGAAGAAGAAAAACAAAATAAAACGATAAAAAGTATAAGTTTACCAAATTCATTAGCTGATGAATATATTACATTAATAAAATCAGAATTAAAAGAAGCTTTTGGTTATGAAGTAAGTGAAGATGAAATATTTACTACTACACCAATTATTTCTACACACACAGGAGAAAATGCAGTAGGTATCTTAGTAGAGTTAGTATAATCGGAGGAAAAGATTATGGCAAATTTCGATGAAACAAGATTATTTGATAGCAATTTTTATGATAAAAATGATATTCACAACATATTAAAAAATGTTGTTGAAACTATTAAGCAACGTGGATATGATCCTATTAATCAATTGATGGGATATATCAAAACAGCTGATCCAGTATATATTCCACGTGATAATCATGCTAGAGAGCAAATTAGAATGATAGACATGGATGATATACTAGAGTACTTATTATACTTTTTTATACAGGAGTCTTAAATGTTAGATAAAAGAATAATGGGCCTTGATTATGGATCAAAAACTATTGGAGTAGCCATTAGTGATTTATTAGGCCTTACTGCTCAAGGTATTGAAACAATTAATATTAATGAGCAAATAAAAGATTTTAAAATTAAAAGAATTAAAGAACTTGTATCAGAGCATAATGTAGGAACTATAGTAGTTGGACTTCCCAAAAACATGGATAATTCTGTTGGTTTTCGTGGTGAAGCAACGTTATATTTTGTAGAAGTTTTAAAGAAAAAAATAAAAAATGTAGAAATCATTCTACAAGATGAGCGTTTAACTACTATGGGTGCTGAAAGAGTTCTTCTTGAGGCTAATGTTTCAAGGAAAAAAAGAAAAAATGTTATTGATAAAATGGCTGCTGTATTAATATTGCAGACATATTTAGATAAATTAAATTAATATAAATTTTCAGGAGGAAAATAAAATGCAAGAAAAAGATTTAAAAAACATTAGTATTGATAATACTGAAGAGGTGTATACACTTAGTACTTTAGAAGGAGAAGAAAAAGAATACCGTAAAATTTTAGAATTTACTAACCCTACAAATGGTAATCTTTACTATATTTTCGCTGAGGAAGAAACGATTGATGAAGAGGAAATTAGTATTTTCCCAATGGTATGTATAGAAGATGGAGAAGATGCAGTTCGTTTTGAACCAGTAGAAACAGATGAAGAATATGATATGATTTCTGAAGTTTTAGATACTTTTTATTACGACGAAAGTGAGTAAGTAATGAGAGAAGATAAGATAAGAAGAAGTAAAGAACTGAGAAAGAAGAATAGAAAAAGAAAATCTATTATTCCTTTAATACTAACTATTATCGTTGTAATTGGTATCGCAGTTCTATCAATATTTTATTACATGACAACACCGGTCGATAAAAGTAATAATAAGGACATTACAGTAGAAGTTAAAGAGAATTATGGAAGTGCTAGAATAGCTCAAGAATTAAAAGCTAAAGGTTTAATCAAAAACGAAGAGGTATTTAAAATTTATTCTAGATTAACACCGGATACAACTTTTTATGTTGGTAGCTTTAAATTAAAAAAAAGCATGAGTTTATCTCAAATTATACAAGAATTAGGAGCTAAGAATAAAGGTAAAACAGGAAATACGTTTGCTTTAATCGAAGGTGATAGTATCCTGAAAATAGCTAAGAATTTAGAAAAAACAAAACTAGATTCTAAAGAATTCTTAGAAAAAGTTAATGACGGTGAATTTATTAAAAAATTACAATCACAGTTCCCTGAATTAATTACAGATGAGATTTATGGTAAGGATATTAAGTATGCATTAGAAGGTTATTTATATCCTGCAATATACGATTTAAAAGATGATGAAACTGTAGAAAGTTTAATTACTAAAATGGTTAAACTATCTAATGAAAAAATAGTACCATTATACAAAAAGAATAATCGTTCATGGAATATTGGTGGACAAAACAAACAAGTTTCTATTCATCAGTATATGACGCTTGCTAGTATCTTAGAGAAAGAATCTACAAAATCTGATGAAAATAGATTAATTGCGAGTGTATTTTTAAACAGACTGGCTCAAGGTATGAGATTACAAACTGACCCATCAGCAAACTACGCTGCAGATAAACTTACAGGGGCACCAACGCAAGCTGAATTATCATTAAATTCTCCATACAATACATATACTAATATCGGATTACCACCTGGTCCAATATCTTCTATTGGTTCAGAATCATTCGAAGCGTTAAATAATGCTGAAAATACTGAATATGTTTATTTCTTACATGCGACTAAAGATGGAAAAGCTTATTTCTCTAAAACATACCCAGAACACGAGAAACTAGCTAAAGAACATATTGAAGGATATATTCCATCAGGTAGCTAGAAAATAAAAATTCAATTTAATAAATCAGAGAATAGTCTAATTAATCATTTGTTGAAATATTGATTTGTTAGGCTGTTCTCTTTCTATGTTTGTGATCAGCTACTATTGAATTAAGAACAAGAATAGGGTAAAATTAAATGTAAGATAAAAGTTTAGGAGAAATTATGCAACAGTATTTTTTAAATGAAGAATTAAGCGTGGATTCAACATATGAATTATCTAAAGATGATAGTAATCATATTGTGAGAATTATGAGAAAGAAAATTAATGATAAAGTATATGTTGTCTTTAATAATGAAATAAAGTACATTTGTAATATTATAGATAATAATGTTGATAAGGTTCTAATTACACCATATGAACAGGTAGATGGTAGTAACGAGCTTCCCATTAAAATAACAGTAGCAATACCACCTTTAAAGAATGATAAAATTGAATATTTAATTCAAAAAATAACTGAATTAGGAGTAAGTAATATTGTTTTATTTAATTCAGAACGTAATATAGCAAAAATAAAAAAAGATAAAGTGGATTCTAAATTAAATAGATGGAATAAAATTATAAAAGAAGCTGCAGAACAATCAAAAAGGAACATAATTCCTGATATAACTTATGTAGATAGTTTAGGAGATTTAATTAAATTTAGTGAGAACTACGATTATAAAGTTGTTGCTTATGAAAAAGAATCTGTTAATGAAGATAACATCAATCTTAAAAAATTACTAACTTCAGATTTAAATGATAAAGATGTCATTGCTGTTTTTGGTAGTGAAGGAGGACTGTCTGAAAAAGAGATTGACAGTTTAATAGATGGGGAATTTGATGTAATTGGTTTAGGAAAAAGAATATTAAGAGCTGAGACAGCGCCACTATATTTTGTAAGTTGTGTTTCTTATTTTAGTGAATTTAAGTAAAAGGAGTTAGATGATGAGTATTGAACTAAATTTAACAGCAAAAGAAATATATGAAAAAGAATTTAAAAAAACAAGAGTGAAAGGTTATAGTGAGGAAGATGTAAATGACTATTTAGATTTAATTATAGAAGATTATATGAAACTTGATAAACTGCTTACTCGTCTAAAAGAATTGGAAATTGAAAATCAAAATTTAAAAATAAAAATTGATGCAATAAAGAATGCTAGTCGTGAAGATAAACCAGTTCAAGTTACAAATCTAGATATACTAAAAAGATTATCTAAACTTGAAACTGCTGTTTTTGGACCGAATCATGCAGATCATGATTTATATTAATAAAATACATAATTAATAAATAAGGAGAATATCATGAATGTTTTACTAATAGTTTCTGGTGGGATTGCAGCATATAAATCGATTGATTTATCAAGTTCGCTAGTAAAAAAAGGACATGATGTTAAGGTTGTTTTAACAGAAAACGCAAAGAAATTCATTACGGAATTACCTTTTCAAACATTGACGAAAAACAGAGTATATACAAGTACTTTTAATGAATTAGATGAAAAAGAGATTCAACATATTGATTTAACAAAATGGGCGGATAAAATTATTGTAGCACCTGCTACAGCTAATATTATTTCAAAATTTGCTTGTGGAATTGCAGATGATTTAGCTACATCTTTGATGCTGGCAGTTCAAGATATAACAAAGGTATATATTGTTCCTGCGATGAATACAGTAATGTATAATAATCCTGTTATACAAGAAAACATAAGTAGACTTTTAAAACTAGGTTTTAATTTTGTTGAACCAGACAGTGGATTATTAGCATGTGGCGATGTAGGAAAAGGGAAATTCCCTTCGATTGAAAAAATAGAAGGAACTGTATTTGCTGAAAGTGAACTAGATTTAAAAGGAAAAAAAGTACTGGTGACTGCTGGTCCAACGAAAGAATTTATAGATCCTTTTAGATGTTTAACGAATCCATCAACTGGAAAAATGGGGATAGCTATAGCAAATGAATTTAAAAAAAGAGGTGCTGAAGTAATTTTAGTTACTAGTGTGAAAAATGATTCTATTAGCCGTGATATAAAGGTTATTGAAATCATAAGTACTAATGATATGTTTGAAGCGGTAAAAAATAACTTTAAAGATTGTGATTATATAGTTAAAGCTGCAGCAGTATCTGATTATACACCTGTGCAGGTTTATGATAAAAAAGTAAAAAAACAAGATGGAAATCTAACTATGGAATTTGAAAGAACCCAAGATATTCTAAAGTATGTTGGTGAAAATAAAAATGAAAATCAGATTGTAGTTGGTTTTGCTGCTGAAACAAATGATTTAATTGCATATGCTAGGGAAAAGATTGTTAAGAAAAATTTAGATTACATTGTTGCTAATGATATTTCTAAAAAGGATATTGGATTTGGAAGTGAAGATAATGAAGTGTGTATTATTGATAAGTTCAATAATATAATAAAAATTGATAAGGCTAGTAAAGCGAATATTGCAAAAGAAATTGTAGATATTATAATCAAGTAAAATTAGTTTATTGAAAGTGAGGTGAGATTATGTATGCTGAAGTAATAGTAGATGTAAACAGTCATAGTGTTGATCAAAGTTTTTACTATTTAATTCCTGAAGAGTTTACCAGTACAGATTTAGTTGGTTATAGAGTAGAGGTTCCTTTTGGTTCTCGAACAGTACAAGGATATATTATTAATATTATTAATGAATATATAGGAGAGTATGATAAAAATAACTTTAAAAGTATTAAGAAAGTTAAAGATGATTTCCCAATCTTAACAAAAGAAATGCTGCTTTTATCAAAAGTTATGTCTGATGAATTATTCTGTACAAGAATCCAAGCTATAGAGTCTTTAATTCCAGCAAGCTTAAAGAATAAATATGTAGAATATTATGAGTTAATTAATGCAAATACTACATTACTTTTTGATTATGTAAAATACTTTGATAAAGATAAACTAGTTGAAAAGAAAGTGTTTGAAAAATATTTTACTATTGAGCAAATAGGATATTTAATCTCACTTAAAGCTATAAAACTCATTAGTAAAATTAAAGAAATTAATAACAATACTGTAGAAGAATTTTTTATTTTAGGTAATGAAAAAAATGTTAAATTAACCAAAAAGCAACAGTTAATTATTGATTATTTAAATAAACATGAAAAAATAAAAAAATCTGATGTTAAATCTATATTAAATATAGGATCTACAGTTACAAGGAAATTATTAGAACTAAACGTAATAGAAATAATCAAACAAGAAGTGAAAGAAGAGATTAATACGTTAACTTTAGATAATGAAACTATATTAAGCGAATATCAACAAGTAATCTATGATAGTA
Organism: Gemella haemolysans; assembly: GCF_901873445.1. Classification (GTDB taxonomy): domain Bacteria; phylum Bacillota; class Bacilli; order Staphylococcales; family Gemellaceae; genus Gemella; species Gemella haemolysans_C. Next base: position 48,585 of record NZ_CABFLN010000069.1, on the reverse strand, counting down.
TCGTAAAAAATTATAGTAGTGGAAAATTTAATGAATATCTTCTTCATGGAGTTACAGGATCGGGAAAGACGGAGATATATATTAAATTAGTTGAAGCGGCTTTAAAAAGTGGAAAAGATGCCATTGTACTTGTTCCAGAAATAATTCTAACACCGCAAATTGAAAAGAAATTTAAACGTATTTTTAATGATAATATAGCGATTATCCATTCTAGATTGAATACAAAAGAAAAATATAATGAATGGAAAAAAGTTAGAGATGGTAAAGTTAAAATTTGTCTGGGGACAAGATCGGCAATTTTTGCACCATTTAATAGTCTAGGAATAATAATTATTGATGAAGAACACGAAAGTAGTTATAAACAGACAGATTCTCCTAGATATGACGCTAAAGATATAGCCAAGAAACGAGGTATCTATAATAAATGTACAGTAGTTTACGCTAGTGCAACACCATCTGTTGATTTATATTATAATTTTGAAAAATATAATCCTGATAATCTACTAACATTAACTCATAGATTCAATAATAAACTACCTAAAATTAATGTAGTTCATACTGAAGATAAGGAACAGGTTATAGCAAATTCATTACTTGAAAAAATTAGAGGGAAAATTGAGAAAAATGAACAAGTATTATTATTGATGAATAAGAGAGGGTACACTAATTTTATTCGTTGTTTTTCTTGTGGACATTTATATAAATGTGAAAATTGTGATATAAGTTTAAATTACCATAAACATGATAACTCATTACGCTGTCATTTTTGTGGATTTCATAAGAAAATTTCAAGTATAAAAAAATGTTGTTCTAGTCCTGAATTAGTTTCAGGGAATTATGGAATTCAAAAGGTGGAAGAATTTTTAATGCAACATATTCCTAATGTTAGAATAACTAGAATGGATTCTGATACTACTAGTCGTAAAGGAGCTTATGAAAAGCTCTTAACTGATTTTAAAAAACACAAGTCTGACATTCTTTTAGGGACTCAAATGATATCAAAAGGACTAGATTTTCCTAATATTACTTTAGTAGGAGTACTATCGATTGATAGTATGATCGCAGTTCCAAGTTTTAAAGCGAATGAAAAATTATTCCAATTACTTGTTCAAACAGCTGGAAGAGCGGGAAGAAGTGAAAAAGAAGGAGAAGTTGTTTTTCAATCAAATATTGCAAGTAATATTATTGACTATGCAATAGAACATAGTTATGAAAAATTTTATAAGTATGAAATAGGTCGTCGTAAACTTATTGATTATCCACCATTCTGTAGAATTTCTTTTATTACCATTAAAGGATACGATGAATTAAAGACAGAACAGGTTGCTAAGATGATATATAATTTTATCAATAAAAAATTGGAAAATTCATCTATTCTTGGTCCTAATAAGAGTTTATTTTATAAGGTTAATAATGAGTTTAAGTATAATTTAGCGATAAGATATAACGATAAAGAATATAGTAAATTACATCCACTTTTAAAATATATTAACAATTATTTTGCAGAATCATTTTCAAAAGAAAAAATAACTATAACTATAGATAACTCGGCTATAGATTTTATGTAGACACTATAGATATTTAACTTTTTAAATTTTAAAAAATCAACTTGTAGAAATTGCTTTACAAGTTGATTTTATTTGTTTATAAATATGATAAAAATTTGAAAAAATAGCGATTTTATCGTATAATGTAAGGATGTAGATTTATATTTAAAGACTGGAGGAAGATTGTGGAAATAGAACAAGTTATAAAAATTTCACAACTCTATGATTTTTACTCTGATTTACTTAGTGATAAACAAAAACAATATTTAAATGATTATTATTTTAATGATTTATCACTTACAGAGATATCGGAAAATTATAATATTTCAAAACAAGCTGTATCAAATAATATTAAAAGAACAGTACTAGAATTGGAACAGTTTGAAGAAAAGTTAAATTTAATTAAATTAAACAATCAGAGATTGTTTTTACTAAATGAAATAAAAAAATCAACAAATGATGCAGAAGTATTAACATATGTTGATGAATTGATAAAATTAGAAAATTAGGAGAATCTTGTATGGCATTTGAAAATCTATCAGAAAGATTACAAAATACAATAGCAAAACTTACAGGAAAAGGTAAAGTTTCTGAAGCTGATGTTAAGGAAATGATGAGAGAAGTTAGGTTGGCATTATTAGAAGCCGATGTTAACTTTAAAGTTGTAAAAGAATTTGTTAAAAAAATTAGTGAAAGAGCAGTAGGAACTGAAGTTATGAAATCATTAACTCCTGCTCAACAAATTGTTAAAATTGTTAATGAAGAACTTGTTGAACTATTAGGTGGGTCTAACGTTGAACTTAACCAAGGGGGAAAAATTACTACTGTAATGATGGTTGGTCTTCAAGGGGCTGGGAAAACGACTACAGCAGGTAAATTAGCTCTTAAAGTTAAAAAAACTATGAAGAAAAAACCGCTTCTTATTGCAGCTGACGTTTATAGACCAGCAGCAGTTCAACAATTAAAAACTTTAGGTAAACAACTTGATATAGAAGTTTTTTATGTTGATAAAGATCCTGTAGATATTGTTAAAGAAGGATTAGCATTTGCTAAAGAAAATTACTTTAACTATGTAATTATCGATACTGCTGGACGTCTTCATATCGATGAATTATTAATGGATGAGTTAAAAGATATTAAAGCAGCAACCACTCCAGATGAAATCTTACTTGTAATAGATGCAATGATTGGACAAGAAGCTGTTAATATTGCAAGTTCATTTGATGAACAACTAGATATCACTGGATTAGTACTTACAAAACTTGACGGTGATACACGTGGTGGAGCGGCATTATCTATTAAATCTATCACAGGTAAACCAATTAAGTTAGTTGGTATGGGTGAAAAGATGAATGACCTAGAGATATTCCATCCAGAGCGTATGGCTTCTCGTATTTTAGGTATGGGTGATGTGCTTACTTTAATAGAAAAAGCGCAAGCTTCTATCGATGAAGATGAAGCTAAAAAAATGCAGGAAAAAATCCTAAATCAAAGTTTTACCTTCGAGGACTTTTTGACACAACTTGAGCAAGTGAAAAAACTTGGTAGTTTAAAAGACATACTAGGTATGATTCCTGGAATGAGTAAACTTAAAAATATGAATTTAGATGCTGTTGATGAAAAGCAATTTGTTTATATTGAAGCTATCATCAAGTCTATGACTATTGAAGAAAGACAAAATCCAGATATAATTAATGTACCACGAAGAAAACGAATTGCACAAGGTAGCGGTAGACCAATTAATGAGGTGCATAAGTTAATTAAACAATTCGAAGAAATGAGAAAAATGATGAAACAGTTTGGTGGACTTATGAATGACAAATCTAAGAGAAAGGGTCTAGGAAGAATGTTTGGTGGCAAACTTCCATTTTAATAAATTATGAATAATATAGTTTTATTTCAACCAGAGATACCAGCTAATACAGGTAATATCGCACGTACATGTGTTGGTACCAATACAAGATTGCATTTAATTAGACCTTTAGGTTTTTCTATTGATGATAAACATGTTAAACGTGCTGGTTTAGATTATTGGGAACATTTAGATTTAGTTGTTTGGGATAGCTTTGATGAATTTCTTGAAGCGACTAATGATAAACATTATTATCTTATTACTAAATTTGGTTCAAAGAATTATTGTGATTTTGATTTCTCTAATGTTGATGATGAAGAAATATATTTTATCTTTGGAAGAGAAACTAAAGGATTGCCTAAAGAATTCCGAGAAAAATATAGTGAGCAAGCATTACGTATACCTATGAGTGAAAATGTTCGTTCATTAAATTTATCAAATACTGCTGCATTAATTATTTATGAAGCTTTAAGACAACAGAATTTCAATAAACTAAAATAGTAAGTTTGGGGAAGTTTTGCGAGAATATCACAAATTATCCCCATTGTATTAAAATTATAAAGGAGAACAACATGACATTTGTTGATATTATAGATGATAATAACTTAGTAGAAGATAGCACTAAAGATATGTTATTAAAATTGTTAGAATGTGCTGCGGAGTATGAAAATGTTAATACTGAGATTACTGAGATGTCATTATCTTTCGTAAGCAAAGAAGAAATACAAGAGATTAATCGTGATTATAGAGGAAAAGATGTTCCTACTGATGTTATTTCTTTTGCGTTAAATGATGAAGTAGAGGATGAAATTGATATTATCGGACTTGAAGATGAACTAAATTCCATCGGTGACGTTATTATTTGTGTAGATATTGCTCACGAACAAGCAAAAGAATATGAGCATAGCTTCGATAGAGAGATTGGTTTCCTTGCAGTTCATGGATTTCTACATCTTCTTGGTTATGATCATATGACAGAACAAGATGAAAAAGAAATGTTTGGAAAACAAGATGAAATTTTAGAAAAATTTGGTTTAAGGAGATAAGCATGTTTGAAGAACAAATTAAAACAGGATTTGTCACAATTATAGGTAGGCCTAATGCTGGTAAATCGACATTGTTAAATAATATTTTACAACAAAAAATTGCAATTATGTCAGATAAACCACAAACAACTCGTAATATTATAAATGGTGTTTATACTGATAATGATTCACAAATTGTTTTTATTGATACTCCCGGTATTCACAAACCTAAGCATAGATTAGGCGACTATATGATGAAACTTGCAAGTAGTGCAATTCAAGAATCAGAAATAGTTTACTTAATCATTAATGCAAGCGAGAAGTTTGGACCTGGAGATCAACATTTAATAAATATTGTCAAAGAATTAAAAGTACCTACATTTTTATTAATTAACAAAATTGACTTAATTTCACCTGAACAATTAATTCAGATTATAGAATTTTATAAAGATTTATATGATTTTGTCGAAATAGTACCAATTTCAGCGCTTAAATCAATTAATGTTGAGAATTTACTAAATACAACTAAAAAATACTTGCAACCAAGTTTCAAAATGTATCCAGACGATGTAATAACTGATTCACCTGAGTACTTTGTAATTTCTGAATTCATTAGAGAAAAGGTATTGCAATTAACAGAACAAGAAATTCCACATTCTATTGCTGTTGTTATCGATAGAATTGAAAAACAACCAGGAAAGAAAAAAAATATCATTGCTACTATAGTTGTCGAGAGAAAATCTCAAAAAGGTATGATTATTGGTAAACAAGGTAAAATGATTAAAGAAATTGGTTCAAGGGCAAGAAAGGATATTGAAGTTCTTCTAGGTGAAAAAGTATTCTTAGAGCTGTGGGTAAAAGTTATTGATAATTGGAGATCAAAACCAAATCAAATTCGTGATTTAGGTTATAGGGATGATATCTTTGACTAGTAGAAATTATATAAATGGTATTATAATAAAAAAAATACGCTATAAAGATTACCATGAAATTTTGCAAGTTTTGACTGAGCAAGGATATATAGAAAGTTTTTTTTATGAAAATGTACATAAAAGTAAAAAGAAAATAAAAGTTAGTACACCATACGAAGTAAGTATTAACTTTTTCCCTACAAATGGTATGAATAAAATAACAACTTTAGAAGTTGAAAATACCTATACGAATATAGTTTATGATGTATTAAAGCATAGTTATGTTTCAAATATGTTGGAATATACATATTTGATTAATGATAACTCATTTAATATTTACAAACTATTAAAACTTTGTTTAAATAATATTGAAGAAGATGTATCTGAAAAGTTAGTTGCAAGCTACTTTTTAGCAAAAATCTTGAAAGAACAAGGTTTTATGTTTAAATATCAAAAAACCGATTATGAGTATGTAGGGTATAGTTTTCAAAAAAACAGTTTTGTTGATAAATTTAATACGGATTATAGTATTTATGGACTAAATGATAGACTTGTAAAACTCACATACTATCTATCAATTAAAAATATTGATTTTTTGGAAACTTTAGAGATAGAAAGTAAAGATTTAATCAGACTCTTTTCATTTTTTAATATGTTGTTTAAAGAATTTATTGGAGTTGAAACGAAATCATTTAAAAAAATACTAGAACTTGAGGAAATACTAGGTTCCAAGTAGAAAGAGGCTATAAATGAATAACGCAATAGGCGTATTTGATAGTGGAGTAGGGGGATTAACTGTTGCTAGAGAGATAATGAGACAGTTACCTAATGAAACTATTTATTATTTTGGTGATGTGAAAAACTGCCCATATGGTGATAAAACTAAAGAAGAGATAATTAGATATACGGATAGAGCTGTGAAGTTTTTAATTGATAAAGGTGTTAAAATGATAGTTTTAGCTTGTAATACAGCAACTGCTGCAGCTCTTGATTATCTTCAAGATAAATACGATATTCCAATAATTGGTGTAGTACAACCAGGAGCAAGAAGAGCAATTCAAGCTACTGAAAATAATAAAGTACTAGTTTTAGGAACAAAATTCACGGCAAATTCTAAAGTTTATGATATTGAAATTGAAAATATAAACTCTGATATTTTAGTATTTGACAAAGCTTGTCCTGCTTTTGTACCTTTTATAGAATCAGAAGGTAATTTAGATAAAGAAGCTACAAAAAATATACTAAAAGAATCATTAAATAACACGAGTACCTTAGGTATAGATACTGTAGTTTTAGGATGTACTCATTATCCAATATTAAAAAAAGATATAGAAGAATACTATGGTAGTAGTATTAAGGTGATTTCTTCAGGAAGAGAAGCTGCCCGTGAGGTTAGTACAGTTTTAGGTTACGCTAAATTACATCAGAAAAAATTAAATAAAAAAGAACATAAATTTTATATCTCTGAAGCTAGCGAAAACTTTAATAATATAGCTTCTAAATGGCTAAACAAAAAAATTACTGCAGAAGTCGTCGAAATATAGGAGAAATATAATGAAAAAACTAATATTAGCATCTAACAATGAACATAAAGTTGAAGAAATTAAAAGTATATTAGATGATTATACAATTTTAACTTTAAAAGATATTAATTTTAATCAGGAAATTATAGAAGATGGAACAACTTTTGAGGAAAATGCACTAATTAAAGCACGTACAATTAGTCAATTTTCTGGGAAAACAGCTATTGCAGACGATAGTGGACTAAGTGTAGAGCTTTTAGGTGGTAGACCAGGTGTTTACTCAGCAAGATACTCGAAGGAACAAACAGATGATAAAAACATTGAGAAAGTCCTATTCGAACTAAACGGAAAAAAATCAAAAGCAAAATTCGTTTCTGTTATCGCTCTTGTAAAACCAGATGGAACGGAGAATACTTTTAGAGGAGAATGCCACGGAGAAATAATTTTTGAAAAACGTGGTAATAATGGTTTTGGATATGATCCAATCTTTTATGTTCCAACATTAAACAAGACATTTGCAGAGTTAACTCCTGAACAAAAAAATAGTATCAGTCACAGAAAACAATCATTAGAGAAATTTTCTCAATTTTTGAAAGAAGAAAATAATGAAAACTAGAATAATCCGTGAAGATTGCATTGCGTGTGGAAATTGTAATGCTATCTGTCCCGATATATATGATTATGATGAAGATGGAATTGCATATTGTGTAATCGATGATAATACAATGGTAGAAGAAATTCCAGAAAAATATAGAAGTTTGGTTCTTGAAGCACAAGTTAATTGTCCGACTGAGGCAGTTTATGTGGATGAGGACTAGAAAGGAGAGAAGATTGAGTACAAAAAAAATGAAAACAACTAAAAAAAATAGTAAAAGTAAAAAAACAACATCTAAATCTAGTAAGAAAGCTACGAAAAAGAAAAATCCTTCGAAAAGTATTATTCCTGTGTTAACTAAAGAGACTTATAGAGGATTATATTTTGTCGTTTCTGTTCTTATTGTAATATTGTCTGTCTTGCAGATGGGCTTTATAGGTAGATTTTTTGATTCTCTCTTTAAATATATGTTTGGTAGTTTCAGCTATATACTTTATATTATTATAGTGGCTACACCAATTTATTATATTATGAATAAAAAAATCAAGACACCGGTTATTGTAGTGACTATTTTAGTATTAATTGATTTCTTATTTCAACTTATATTAGTAGGTAATACTAAAGGTACATATATTAATTTTATAGATATATATAATAATAATAATAAAGTTTCAACATATGGTGGTGGACTGATATCTTACTATCCAGTTAAATTTTTAATATACTTATTATCATACTATGGATCTTTATTAGTAGTTATTTCAGCAATTATTACATCTATATTCTTATATTTTAATATAAATCATAGAACTATGGTTTTAAAATTAAGACATCACATTAGTAATGCATTTGATAAGAATGAATATATTGAAGAGCATTATGATGAATTAGATGATGAAATACTTGATAACTACGATTATGCGATTGATAATAAAAAAAATTCAAATGAACAAAGATATAATAATATTAAAGATAAAGATTTAGTAGTTGATATCAGAGAATTCAAAGAAGAAAATGAACCAGAAGAAGAGATAGTTCAACGAGTAACAAGAAAACAACGTAAGGCTCAAGATATAACTACAATTAAAGATAAAGAAGAGCCACTAAGTGAAGACCTATTAAAGGAATCATATGATAATTATCAGCTTCCTCCAATCACTTTACTTAATAGCCCAGTTAAAAAACAAACCATTACAAAAAGTGATGTTGTCGGAAAATCCAAAATCTTACAAAGTACTTTTAATAACTTTGGAATTGAAGTAAAAATTGTTAAAGCTATAGTAGGGCCTTCTATCACGCAATTTCAAATATTACCAACTCCTGGTACAAAAGTTAGCAAAATTGTTAATTTAAGTAATGATATAGCACTAAATCTTGCAGCTAAAGATGTTCGTATAGAAGCACCTATTCCTGGTAAATCTCTAATTGGTATTGAAATTCCAAATACTGTAAATGAATTAGTGACGATGAAGGAAGTATTTGTAAATGATGAAGATAATTCCCCATTATCAGTCGCATTAGGAAAAGATGTATCAGGTGAATCAATTTTCACAAGAATTGATAAAACACCACACTTGCTAATAGCTGGTTCTACAGGTAGTGGTAAGTCTGTTTGTGTAAATACAATTATTACAAGTATATTATTAAAAAACAAACCTGATAAAGTGAAACTAATAATGATAGATCCTAAAATGGTAGAATTATCTATATACGATGGAATTCCACATTTATTAACGTCAGTTGTAACAGATCCGATAAAAGCTGCAGATGTATTACATAAAGTAGTTTTAGAAATGGAAAACAGATATAGAGAGTTTGCGCGAGCTCGTGTAAGAAATATGGAAGGTTATAATAAAATAGCTGCAAAAGATCCAGATTATAAAGAATTACCGTATATAGTAGTAATTATTGATGAGTTAGCAGACTTAATGATGGTATCCTCTAAAGAAGTAGAGGAATCGATAGCTCGTATAGCTCAAAAAGCTCGTGCTGCTGGAATACATATGATAATAGCTACACAAAGACCATCTGTTGATGTTATAACAGGAGTTATAAAAACTAATATACCGTCAAGGATTGCATTTGCAGTAAGTTCAAGTATTGACTCGAGAACGATATTAGATAAATCTGGTGCTGAAACATTACTTGGGAAAGGGGATATGCTTTATCTATCAGCTGATTCAAGTAAACCTGTACGTATTCAAGGGGCTTTCCTTTCAGATGAGGAAGTTGAAAAAGTAGTTGATTATGTTAAAAGCCAATCAGAGGCTCAATATGATCCCAATATGACACCAAGTGAAGTAAGTTCACAAGGTGGAGGCTCTTCAAGTGATGATGTAGATCCGTTATACAAAGAAGTATTATTATTTATTGCTAAAACTCAAAAAGCTTCAGCTTCATTGTTACAAAGAAGATTTAAAATTGGCTATAATAGAGCTGCTAGAATAATTGATATGCTTGAGGAAGACGGATATATTGGACCTGTAGATGGAAGTAAACCTAGAAAAGTATTTCTAGAAAAGGAATATGCTGAAGATCACGAATAATGTTTACATAAAATATATTATGTAAACTAAAAAATATATTAAGTGAGGTATAATAAATTGAGAAAGAACAATAAGGTATTGCTTGGTTTACTAATAGTTGTACTATTAGCAGTTATTGGATTATCAGCTTATGCGTATCAAAAGCAAAAAGCATTAAATAATATTAAACCAAAAGTTACACAAACTAAGAAAGATGAATCTAAATTTGATAAGATCATTAAAGAATCTTCTTCTAACTTTAATAAAGAAAATGACTTAAATAAAAAAATAGAAATCTTAAAATCTCTTTTAAGTAATAAAGAAGATATTGAAAAAGAAAATAAAGATAAACTAACTAGTGATTATAATAAATTAGTTAAAGAAATGAGAGAGAAACTTCAAAGTAATTTAAAAGATAAAATTTCTTCATTAACAATAAATAATGATGATAAAAATAATTCAGAAAAAATTGATAGCGTTAAAAAAGAACTTAGTGAGTTACAAACTCTAGTAGAAAAAGAAAAAGAAACTATTTTTGAAAAAGATGAGGAGTTTAGTGAGATTTCTCAGCTAATTAAAACAAATCTTTCGACTACGGAAGTGACTCAAACTCCTACAACTAATAATAGTACTAATGAACAGGCACAACATACTGAGGTTGTCGAGGTTCCTGCAACACAAAGAGCAAGAGGAACTGTTAATTATACCCCTCCAAGAGTACAAAATAATCCAACGACTAATTCTAGCCCGCAAGTAGCGCCAAATAATACTGCGACTCCAACTGTTGCGTCACCGGTCGAATCGAGTACAACTGGAACTTCTGGTACTAGTGAATAGTATAATATATAATAAAAAACAGGATAATAAGAGTATTTATCCTGTTTTTGTTATTGTAGCATATTACAGAATATGTTATAATTATAATGAATTTAAATTTATGCAAGAAGGGTAAGTAATAATAATGAATCTACCAAATAAAATAACATTATTTAGAACAATATTAATACCTATATTTATAGTGTTTTTATTATATAATATGGGAGGTAGTATTTCTATCCTAGGTGGTCGAAATATAACCCTTAATATTTTCATAGCAGCATTAATTTTTATGTTTGCATCATTCACAGATTTTATTGATGGATATCTTGCTAGAAAATATAATTTAGTGACTAATATGGGTAAATTCTTAGATCCATTAGCTGATAAACTTCTAGTTGGAAGTGCCTTTATTGTAATGGTTGAATTAGGATTAATGCACAGTTGGATGGTAGTGGTTGTAATTGCTAGAGAATTTGCAGTTACGGGACTTAGACTTCTGGCTGTAGAAAAAGGGGAAGTAATACCCGCAGGAATTCTAGGTAAACTAAAAACTATTAGCCAATTATTAGCTATTATTCTAATTTTATTAGGAAATCCGATATTTAACAGTATTGGCTTTAAACTAGATTATATCCTATTATGGATTTCTGTTATATTGACTATTTTATCAGGATTGGAATATTTCAAAAATTCTTTACATGTATTTAAATAATGTTAGTGATAGGATTTCCTATCCTAACATTTTTTTTATGGAAAAATAGAAAGGTGTGATTTATATTGGATAATATTTTAAAAGATGAGTGTTTTAAGAAAAGATATCCTATTATTTTAGTATGTCATAATAATAAATGGATAGAATGGTATAAAGAAATGGAAGTAAAATTATCAAAATTACTTAAAGATATACCAGTACATATTTATCATATTGGAAGTTCTGCAATACCAAATATAAAATCAAAAAATATAATTGATATACTTATAGAAACTATTGATGACAGAAATTTTGGTAATATAGTTAAAATTCTTTCTAAAGAATGGGAATTACGTTGGAATGAAGACGATAGAGCTTTTTTAGTTAAAGGATATGGCGAGAAAGGTTTTCTAGATAAAGTGTTTCATCTTCATATAAGAAAAAAAGGCGATATTACTGAAGTAGAATTCAAAAATATATTATTAGAATATCCAGTAGTTGCAAAGAAATATGAGGAATTAAAGTTAAAACTAGAAAAAGAATATAAATTTGATAGAGAAAGATATACTGAAGGAAAAACAGAATTTATAGATAATATTATAAGAGAATATAGTTTACATAAATAATTTTATGTAAACTATATTCTCTATTTTACTTCTTTTTTATTGAAATAATTATATAATCCGTGAATAGCAACTATAGACCAAACACCTTCTAGTAAAACAAATCCCCATTGCTTACCAATAAAGGCATCAATGCCAAGAATTAATGCTCCGATAGCATTTAGTAATAAATAACTAAGTGATGTAGTTTTAAGTTTTCCTAATTGACTAAATACAAAGCCGATAAGAATCAAGAGTGATCCTAAAACTTGTACAATAATTCCCATTTTTTACCTCCATAATATTTAATAACTTTTATATTTTAACTTAATTGGAGATATATTGCAATACTAATCATCTAATTTATCAATAGATTGTTTAATTATTTTTTTAGATTCGTTAATGTATAGCATTGAAGTATCACTGTTAGAGTGTCCCATTTGAGTCATAATGATTGGTATATTACCGTTTGTTTTTAATGCTAATTTAGTACCGTAACTATGTCTTAGTTTATGTGGTGACATTGGAACATTAAAGGCATCTGTATATTTCATAACTAGTTTTTGGATAGCTCTTATTGATAATCCAGTTTTGTTTTTACTAATGAAAACAAAGTCTTCTCTATTAAGTTTAAAAGGTAGGGAAGTTATGTACTCATTAAGCCTGTCTAATGCAGATTTAGTTATTATAACTGTGTCTACTTTATTACCTTTTCTAATGACGTTTATTTCACTATTTAGAAAATCTATATCTTTAACCTTTAAATTAGCAAGTTCATTAACTCGAATACCACTTTTTAAAAATAGTGTTAGTATTGCAAGATCTCGTGCTTTATCACGTAAAAAGAACGTTTTTCCATGTTTTGATAAAGTTTTCTCGTACTCAAATTCAACAAACTGCAAGAATTCTTCGTCCTGAGAGTCTAGAAAAATCTTTTCAGAAATTTTCTTTGATCTTGATGATAATGTCTCTTTCACACGATTAATAGGTATCTTAAGCATTACATTTCGCTCAAAATAAGCTCGTCCTTGTTCATTCTCGCTTGTAACAGTAAGAAACTTATACAGAGACCTCATAGCAGCCTTATAATTGTTAACAGTCGTTTGACTTCGATATTTTCCATTAACTTGTTCACGAGAAAGAGATTTAAAATAGCTTTCCATTTCTTTTTTAGATATATTTTCTAAAGTAGATAGTTTAACTTCTTTTATATTTTCTGCATCTGAAATTGTTTCTCTAATAGTCCAATTTAGAAAGTTCTTATAGGTTTCTAAATATCTATGTAAAGTAAGTGGTGATAAATTATCATAATACGTGTCGATGAAGTCTTCTATATAATCTGGGAATTCAGGAAGTATTTTATTTATTTTTTGTTTATAATAATCACGTTGATTCATTGGTATTACTACATTCTCCTAAAGTTTATTAATTATACATATAATATGTATTATACGAACAAATATATTATATCATATTTATCAGTTTCTTTCAATATAGTTCAATCCCCTTATTTCAATAAAAAATAAAATATTTCATTTTAAGTTTTTAATAAGTGATTATTTATTAAATCTATTTTATATTAAATTTATTTTTACTATTTAATGGGTAATTATAATTAGTTTCACTTTAAAATTTGAAATTCTAAAAAAAATGACCTATTTAAACGCCATATAAGCTTTCTAAATTAATTTTTAATACAATTTACTCCAAAACGACATAAAACCTCTTAGAATTGATTTAAATGGCTAATTTGATATTTATACCTAATTTAGTATATATTTTATTTGATTTCCGTATATTTTTTAATTATAATGTAAAAAGCTACCTAAGTTTCCTTAGATAGCTTAAAGTTTATCGCTTAATTATACACGCTCAACTTTTCCAGATTTTAAAGCTCTAGCAGAAACCCAAACTTTTTTAGGTTGTCCATCTACTAAAATTGTTACTTTTTGTAGATTAGCTTTGAATTTTCTTTTATTTGCGTTCATTGCGTGTGAACGAGTATTTCCTGAACGAGCTTTACGTCCAGTAACGTAACAAACTTTTGCCATGAATTAATCCTCCTTTTGGAAATAGTTTATTCATAACATTTACTACATACACAAGTATTAATATAACATACCTTATCATAAATATCAAGTAAAAACATTATTTATTTTAAAAATATTTTATGTAATTGAAGTCATAATCAATATTATAATAAATGCTACTATAGAAGTAATAGTCGTACCTAAAGTCCAAGTTTTAAATGTTGTTTTAAAATCTAAGTTTAAATACTGTTTAAATAACCAGAAACCAGGATCATTTACATGTGAACAGAATATACTTCCTGCAGTAATACTCAACATTATAAATACCGGTGAATAACTGATAGTTGGAACTAAAGATTCTACTATTGCTAACGTTGTAATTGCTGCAATAGTTGCACTACCTAATGATATTCTTAGAATAGCAGCAACAAAGAAACTAATAAGTATTGGTGATATGTTCATACCACTAGTTATTTGAACTATCTCATCTGTTACCTTTGAATCTACCAATACCTGTTTCAAACCTCCAGCAGCTCCATTAATAAGTAATACGACTGCTATTGTTTTAATAGATTGACTTAACAATGGAGCAATACTACTAATTCGTAAATGTTTTACAGTCATTAATTTCCAGATAGCTATTAATAAGCTTATAATTAATGCTGTAACTGGATTACTTATAATTGTTAATATATCTTTTAAACTAGATGGTAAATTTTTTATGCCTAATGCTATAGTAGGAATTGTAATTAAAATTACAGGTAATAACATTAAGATAATAGCAAAACTAGAACTCATCAGCTGTTTTTCTATTTTTAAAACACTAATATTATTTTGTTCTGTTTGTACGATAGGTTTAGTTTGTACCATCTTTGAATTTGTTAATAATAAACCACCTATTATTGCTGTTGGTATTGCTACTATTAAACCATAGAAGAATACTTCCGCCATATTAAGATGAAAAGTCTTAGTAATAATACTTGGACTAGGGTGTGGCGGAAATAGTGCATGGATAGTTAGTACTCCTATACTCGCTGGTAAAGCTAAGTAAATTTTATCTAATTTTAGTTCTTTTGCTACTGCCAATATAATTGGTATTACTAAAATAAAAGCTACATCAAAGAATAAAGAAAAACTTATACACATTCCAGCAATGAGAAGACCTAATTGAATCCTCTTAATTCCAAATAAACTGATCATTTTTTTTGCAGTAATTTCTACTGCTCCTAATTCTTCTAATATTCTTCCAAACATAGCTCCTAATCCTAAGATTAAAGATAAATGTCCTAGAAGAGATCCTGTCCCCTTCTCTACTGAATCAATTATTGAACTAGGGGATAAACCTAAAAATAAACCTAGAATAATTGCTACTATAAGTATTGATAAAAAGGGTTCGAAATGTAATTTTGTTATTAAAAATATTAGTACGCTAATCCCTAAGAAAACTAATAACAATTTATAAGAATGAATTCCTAAAAAATAAGCTAGGATTGAATATATAATTAATCCTAAGCCGATTAATATTTTATCTAATTTCATTATATTCTCCTTAATTTTTTCATTAGGTAATTATATCATTATTAGCTATATCAAGTAAAGATATACGCTTACTATAGAATTAGTGTTCTTTATCTAGTAACTCAGCGATTTTCATAAAAGTTCTTCCGTTTCTAATAGTAACAGCTTTATAGAAAGATTCTTTAATTAAATATTTATGATATGCCGTTTTTAAATAGTTCTTTTCATTAAATTTCCCCCAAAAAACAGCTCTTTTTCCAAAATAAACATTTTCTTCGTTTAAGGGCATACTATTTATTCGTTCTTTTATACTAGAGAAATCTATATCCTCACTATAAAATAGTACATCTTTTCTATAAAAATCATCATTCCACCAACTAGGCAAATTTTTAAGTTCTTCTATGTATTCTTGTTTTGTTAGTATTACTTTATTAATTTTGAAAGGATATGAATTCAATATCTGTGATATTTTATCATTGACAACACCTATATTTTCAGTGGAATTAAATATTATATTGCCACTGTTTATATAAGTAATAACATTTTCATATCCTAAACCAGTAATCGCATCTTTCAAATCAGCCATAGAAACCTTATTTCTACCACCAACATTGATTCCACGAAGCAAAAGTACGTATTTCATTATTTTCTCCTTTCATAAAAAACTCTCTATCATAGTAATAATAGAGAGTTTTTAAATTATTCATAAATTATGCTCTTGATACGTAAGAACCTTCTGCTGTATTGATTACTAATACATCTCCTTCTTTAACGAATAGAGGTACTTGTAATGTGTATCCAGTTTCTACTGTAGCAGCTTTAGTAGCTCCTTGTGCAGTATCACCTTTAACACCAGGTTCAGTTTCAGTTACAGTAAGTTCTACTGTTGTTGGTAAGTCAATACCTAAGATTTCATCACCAAACATTAAGATTGAAACTTCCATGTTTTCTTTTAAGAAGTTTAATTCGTATTCTAATTGTGCTTCAGGTACTTCGATTTGCTCGTAAGTAGAGTTATCCATAAATACATAAGCTTCACCTGTTGAGTAAAGATATGACATTTTTTGGTTATTGATTTGAGCTTTTGCTACTTTTTCACCAGCTCTGAATGTTTTATCATTAACTGCACCTGTACGCATGTTTCTTAATTTAGAACGTACGAAAGCAGCTCCTTTACCAGGTTTAACGTGTTGGAATTCCATTACTTTCCAAATGTTTCCATCAACTTCGATAGTAACTCCAGTTTTAAAATCATTAACTGATATCATTATTGTATTTCTCCTTTAATTTGTACTAATATTATTATAAATAAAAATTTTTTTAAAATCAAGGTAAAAACGATTAATTTTAATGTAAAATGCTATAAACAAAGTATATCTCAAGTATTTAGTTTACATAATTAACTTTATGTAAACTAAACATGATTATTTTACTTTTACAGCTTCTACCATATATATTCTATTACCCTTTTTAATAAACTTATCTTCATATTCTGTATGAACATTATTTTCTTCATAGACGCTGTTTGTTAGGTCTAATGATAATCTATTGAATGTAAATCCATACTTTGCATAACTCATTAAGCTATATTCAAATAAACCTTGATTATCTGTTTTTTGAATAATAGTCTTATCACCACTAAGGATAGTTTCATAACGAGATAAAAATGTGTGGAATGTTAGTCGTCTTTTCTCGTGTCTTGTTTTTGGCCATGGGTCAGAGAAGTTTAGATAAAGTTGATCTACTTCTCCTTCAGCAAAATATTCAAGTAAATCTTCTGCATTACCAGAAATTAGTTTCAGATTTTCTCTGTGTGTTTCTTCTACTTTATCTAATAGAAATGTTAATACAGTAGGTTGAGCCTCCATTGCGATAAAGTTTATATTTGGATGTTTTTCTGCTAATGTATGAATAAACTTACCTTTTCCACTCCCTATTTCAAGATGAATTGGATTTTCATTTCCAAATATTTCTTTCCATTTCCCTTTATTATCCTTAGGTTGTAAAAATACAACGGGACTATTTTCTAAACGCTCTCTTGCGTCTGCTCTATTTCGAACTCTCATTCATGCACCTTTCTATTTTAATTCAATTGTTTCATTGAATAAATCTTTATTTTCTAATACTTTTTCTTTTGAACCTAGTACACAAGTATAGGCTATAGACTTCATATTTTCAAATACAGTTGCTAATTTTTGTATATCTTCAACTGTGGTATTTTTAATTTCATCTACAAGTTCATCATAAATATTAAATGGTGAATTTGTTAAATATTTATTAAGTGAATATGTTGCTAACGCACTTGGTGACATCAATACATCTAATGTATTCAATGTACCGATAATGTATTTATTTAAATCATTTTGATCGGCGACAAAGTTTCGGACATAGTTATCAATATTATAATATATATCTAGTGTTTCAACTAAATTAGGATCACGATAAGACCATAAGTTAAAATCACCAAAGTTATTAAATATTGCTCCAGAACCGTAAGCACCATTTTTCACACGAACATTATTCCATAAATAATCTAAACTTAGGATATGTCTCAATACTAGATGAGTTCCGGTATAATCTTTAATATTGTATCCAACACCCACATACTGCACAAGAGAATCAAAGTAAAATCCTTCAGAATAACCATGTTCTTCTAATTCTATTTCGAATCCTTTTTGTCTATTTGAATCTTTTGGATATTTTTCTAAGAAGCTAGTAAAAACTTCTTTAAAATCATTATATTCTTCTTTATTTCCAACAAAGTTAGTTAATAATCTAGATTTATTGAAAATTAACTTAGCTATATTATAAAGATTTTCTCTTATACTTTTATTGTCAGTTTCATAATTATCTAGTAACTTATTCACGAATAAGTAGAAGTCATATTCACCATGGTATGATGCTAACTTACTTTGTGGATTATAGAATCCACTAATTCGACGTGCTACAAATGCATGCCCTGAATTCTTGAATTTGTTTTCTAACATTAATTTAACTTCTAATAGGACGTTGTATAATGCTTCTTTATCTTCAAAATCAACGTTTAGTGTTGTTTCTTCTAATATATCAGCTAATTCTTCTGATTTTTCAACAAGATTTTTTGCACTAATTATAAATTTAACTTCGCATTCGTCACTCTTATGTTTCCTAAAGACATCTATATATGAACTAACTCCACCAAGATTTGCTCCAATTTCTTTAATAACTTCTGCCTCGGTTTTATTTTTTGTGTTAAAGTTAAATAATAAATATGATAAAATTGAAGCGTATTGAAGCTGTTCTAGCTCAAAATCGCTAATATCAAAAAGTAATTTAGTATAAGAAATTCCATTTGTTACTGCATTATAATGAGAGAATTTTAAATCTTTATATGTTTCAAATAATGTTTCTTCAAAAGGATTTTTTAATTCAACTTCTTTAGCATCAACACATTTAATTTTTTCAAAATCTTCTTTCTTATCTATACTATTTTGCCAGTTTTGTAAAGAGGTAGTATTTTCGACTATATCTTGTAGTTCATTTTCAGATAATGAAGCTTTGTATTCAACTAGATTTTTCTCTTTTTGCTCTTTTTCTAAAGTTGGAATTAACTGTAAAACAGCTTGTTTCTCATTATTAATTAGGAACTCTATTGCAAGACTTTCATATTTTTTATCTTTACAATTTTCTTGTAAATCAGCTATAACTTTATCTAAATCAAATGAAGACAGTATGTCTTCTTCACTGTAAAGCCAAGTTCTTAATAATCTTATTGCGTAAGAAACACCTTTTGGTGCAGAAGTTTTGTTAATTTCTTCTTTAATTGAGAAATTTTTCTTATTGATTGAAGCTTGTACTTGCTCATAATCAAAACCTTTTTCAATGATTGATTTAAGAAGATTTTTGTATTCAGTATCAAGATTATCTAATTTATCATCTTTTACATATTTGAAGATGATTGAATAGACAGTTTCTTTTCTATCTTTTTGAACATAACTATAAACATCTTCACAAAAATCATTTTCTATGAAATATTTTCTAAATTCTGTGTTACTACTTCCAAGAAGAATATCATCTATTATATCAATATTCTCGATTTTACTAAACTCATTACTATCACCAAGGATGTAATTGTATGCAACATATGCCTTGTTACTTAGCTCTTCGTTAAAATAAGTTCGCTTAACAATTTCTTTTGAAAAATGATTTTGACGTGATAAGTTATAGTCACTATAATCTTTATAATCATAGTTATTTAAATAACTATCGATATGTTCTAAATATGGGTCTACATTTAGATTGCCATATAAGAAGATATAACTGTTACTTGGGTGATAATTATAATTATATGTTTCTAAAAATTCTTCTTGTGTTATTAAAGGAATAGCCTCTGGTTTCCCTCCTGAAGAATATTTATAAGGTGTGTCACTAAATAAGTGTTCACTTACATATTGATCAAGAACCTCATCTACTGATGAATAGGCACCTTTCATTTCATTATAAACTACACCTTTATATATAAGGTCATCTTCTTTATTTTCTAAATGATAATGCCATCCTTCTTGAGCTAATATATTCTTATTAACTTTTAAATTTGGATTAAATACCGCATCTAAATAGATGTCCATTAATAGTTCTAAATCTTTTTCATTTTTAGACGATACTGGATATATGGTTTTATCAGGAAATGTCATTGCATTTAAAAATGTATTAAAAGAACCTTTAAGTAGTTCTACAAAAGGTTCTTTTACTGGATATTTCGCTGAACCACATAAAACAGAATGTTCTAAAATATGAAAAATACCATTATCATTATAAGGGATTGTTTTAAAACTTATGCTAAAACTTTTATTTATATCATCATTTTCAAAGAAAACTAATCTAGCACGAGTTTTGCTATGCTCATAAAGATAAGCATTTGTATTAATATTTTGTAGATATTTCTTTTCTATTAGTTCAAATGTCATATTATTTAATTATTTCATAGTAGATTACATTTTTAGTAATGTAAGAACATCATAACCTTGTAGTTTGTCCATTCCATTTAGACCATCTAATTCGATTAAGAATGCAATACCTACTACGATTCCTCCTAATTCTTCTACTAATTTAATTGTTGCTTCAATTGTTCCACCTGTAGCTAATAAATCGTCAGTGATTAGAACACGTTGACCAGGTTTAATAGCATCTTTGTGCATTGTTAAAGTATTACTACCATACTCTAAATCATATTGATAAGAAATAACTTCACGTGGTAATTTATTAGGTTTTCTAACCGGAACGAACCCTATACCTAGTGAATATGATACAGGACATCCAATAATGAAACCACGAGCCTCTGGTCCTACTACTACATCAACTTTTTTTTCTTTTGCATAGTTAACGATTTGATCAGTAGCATATTTATATGCCTCACCATCTGCCATTAATGTAGTAATATCTTTAAAACTAATTCCTTCTTTTGGCCAATTTTCTACGATTGAAATGTATTTTTCTAAATTCATTTATTTTACTTTTCTCCTAAATGTTTTCTTAACTCAATTATTATACTATAAAATCCTAAAATAAGCAATTTTAAACACTATTTAAAGACTAAGAAATAGTGAATTATTAGAAATTGAACAATATATGATTCTACTTATAATAAAAATTATAGGAGTGAATTAAAAATTTATTTTACGAGTCATCCCCTCACATTTTATTGGTAATTTAAAAAGCTTTTATATTGTAGTGATTCTAGTAGACATACTCACAATGAAATCAATTATTATTAGTATCCTTCCGTTATGTGTTAAAATATATTATAAATAATTTATTAGGAGATGTTAGTATGAAAATTACATTTACTGATTCAGCTGTGAATTGTATTTATAAAAAATTTGGAAGTACAGACACTAGTGCATATGATATTATTATCGACTATTTAGATGGAAATAGTCCATATTCAGATAACGTTAATGGGTGTCATTGTCAAGTATATGATAAATATAGAATTCTAATTGTTTCTAAAGAAGACAAAAATATTAAATGGGATAAATATGATAAAGAACTTTCTACAAACATAGGTACTGTTCATTATCCTTCTTATTATGAAGTTATGTTTGATAAAGACAATAAATTTGATTTTAGTGAAACTAATTTTACTTTATATTTAAAAAGCGAAGCGGGAATTATTACAGAACAAGTTCAATTAATAATTAAAAAATAAATTTAAGTAAATTTTAATAAGTTTTGCTAACATTATCATAAGTGTAATTAAAGAAAGGAGAATGTTTTGAAATCTTTTCTAAACAGTAGAAAATTAACATTATTTCTATTTTTTGTATATTTATTTATACTTACATGGGTAATAGTAGCTAAAATGGATTGGAACTTACTACACAGTAGTAATTTTTCTTGGATATATAATCCTCGTGTATTACTTTATCCTGGTGTATCTTGGAGAACAATCAATCTAGTACCATACAGATTTGGAAATTTTGACATTGTTGAGGTTTTACTTAATATAATTTTCTTTATACCTTTTAGCTTTTATATCAAAATGCTATATCCTAAATCATCTGGTTTAAGAGCTATAATTTTAGGGTTTATATTAAGTTTAACATATGAATCTACTCAATATATCTTGACTATTGGGTTCCCTGATATAACAGACTTGATAGATAATACTTTAGGAGTCTGCATAGGAGTAATAATTATCAATATTATTTCTATAATTCTAAAAGAAAAACTTAGATTGTATATGAATTTCGTATTAATACTTCTTTCAGGATATATTATTTATGAAATAATTAATGTAGTATCTTAAATAACAAATAATAACGGATGTACTTGGCGATTGTTAAGTACATCCGTTTATTTATATCTTATGTAATTATTATTATTAAATTTATAAATTATCTTTTTCTTCTGAAGCCTAATGCAGCTAATCCAATTATCAGTTTGTTATTTTTTGTTCATGATTTACCTCCATAAATACACTGATAATCAATATCGATTAATTATAGTCACATTATACTACAGCAGAAAAAAGATACAAGTAAAAACATTAAAATGAAAAAAATTAGGGATCAAATTTATGATTCCAGTTCATAAATCGCTGAAATCATAAATTTGCCCTCTTGAAAATTTGTTAAAAATTTTGCCACAATGAAAAAATAATTAATATTACTAACTAAAATCTTTTCGTTATTAAATTGTAGTGAATTTCTATATCCTCTGGTTCTGTGGCATAACCACGTAAATCATAAAATTCACCATCTTTTTCAAGAACTGCAGTAGGATATGATTCAATTCCTAAACTCAAAGTTTTTAAAAAGTCAGGATGTAGTTGCTCTGAGTTTTTGAAGGCTATTGTAAGTTTTAATGCTAATTCAGAACTATCAATTTCATACTTATCACACAACTCTATATATGTAGTTATATCACTTAAACTTTTACCTTCAATAAAAAACTTACATTGCATATCATATGCATATGATAATAGTTTTGAGTTTGGTAGTAACTCTTTAACAGTACTAAGTGCTATTGCTGGATGAAGTGAATTCAATACCATTTCACCTTCTTCAAGAACTTTTTTATACCTATCTCCAAATTCTATATTATACATTTCTGAAATTTCTTTATTAGCATCCTTAAAATAAGGATATTCACCTATTTTTTTACTATTCTGACCAATAAATAATCCACCAGAGACAATATCAATTTCTATGTCCGTATGATTTTCATAAAATTTAGTAAACAATTTATCAAAACCATAACACCAACCACAATATGCATCCCAAAAATATAATATTTTCATTTAATCCTCCTTTAAAAAGTTTACTTTTCATCAAAAATTTTATTAATATTGGTAATGTTTTCTTTTAGAAGAATTCTTTCAACTTCAAAAATATTTTCCATTCTTACAAAACTTTCTGATTGTTTTAAGTCTACTTTTGTATAGTTTTCATTTAATTTTAATGTATTGTTTTCAAATGTTATAAGATTTAATTCTCTAAAAATTTGTATCATAATTTTTAAACTATCTACATTCGATTTTAATGCGGATATTAACTTATCTAACTGCTGAGAAATATTAATTTGTTTATTAGGCGCAGATAGAATTATATTAAATAGTTTAATTAATCTATCTTTATCAATTAAATAAAAATCTGATAAGATTTGCTTTTCTTCACAAATTAAATAAATTTTCTTAGGATTTAACTTAATTAATTTTTCTAGATATTCCTTACTAGTAGGGATATCTAATAAGTAGATAGCTTCAATATTTTCTTCTAATTGTTCAATATCTTTATACAAATAGAAATTATTATCTCTATCATCAATTTTTTTTGAAACTTTAATAGCATCTTTTCCAATTTTTGATATATCATAATTAATAAATCTCAAATCTTCAAATAAGAGTTCTTTAACAGCTATATCTATTATATGTGCTTGTAACTTAGTACGGCCGCTAAAATTATTCTTATCAATAGTACATAATAAATCTATAATATCATTCTTCTCAACTTTATCAAATACAACACTATCTTTAAATGTAATACACTCTAAGTTCCCTACTTCATCAGCAATTGTTAATCTTAAATACTGTTTATCTAATCCAAAATATGATTTATTTAATACTATTGCATTTTCCAATAATACTGTAGGTTTTTCAAAGTCCATTCCAAAAGGTTTTAATACTTCTAAAGAACTAACAAATTGGTAGCTTATTTCTTCTAAAGTAGTAACAATATCAATTTTTTTAGTTGATTTTAATTCATTACTCTGTTTATATTCTTCATATTCACTATTAAGGAAATCTTGTATTTGATTTAGATTATTTTCATCAAATGAGAAACCTGCAGCAAGTGTATGTCCTCCAAATGCTAAAAATAAATCCGATATTTTATTCATAGCTGTATAGATATTAAAATCAAAAATACTTCTGGCTGAGCCTTTCAAAACTCCATCTTTATTATTCATTATAAACACAGGTCTTTGATATTTTTCTACAATATTAGATGCAACTATTCCCAGAACGCCTTCATGATAATTTCCAGATATCATAAGAACATTATTATCTTTTTTATTAGACTTCTCTATTTGACTAATAACATCTTTAACAATATCTTCAGTAACTTGTTTACGTTCAATATTATATTTTTCAATTTGCTCAGCCAATACTCTTGCTGTCTCAGCATCTTCAGCCATTAAGAATGAAAGTCCTAATTTAGCACTATCCATTCTACCAATAGAATTTAATTTTGGACCTATATAAAAGCCAATTGTTTGTTCATCTACTTTAGTATCAATATTTGATAATTCAAGTAACATTTTTAATCCTATACGTGGATCTTCATTGATTAATTCCAATCCCTGTTTAACAAAAATCCTATTTTCATCAGTAATTGAAACCATATCAGCTATAGTTCCTATTGCAACTAAGTCTAAAAGAAAATCAGGGAAAATTTCTAGTAAAGCGTGAGCTAGTTTAAATGCAACCCCAACTCCTGCTAGTTTTTTAAAAGGATATTCTCCTTCTGGATGTTCGGGATGTATGATAGCATATGCATTTGGAATGGTATCTTGTATTTTATGGTGATCTGTAATAATGACATCACAACCTAATTCATTAGCAAGATCTACTTCCTCGACACCTGCAATACCATTATCTACTGTAATAATTAAAGTAATTCCAGATTCAATAATTTTTGTAAAAGCTTCTTTATTAGGTCCATAACCTTCATCAAATCTATTTGGTATGTATGATGAGACATTTGCTCCTAAAGAAATTAGTGTTTCGACTAATAGTACTGTAGATGTAATACCATCGGCATCATAGTCACCATATACCAATATTTTCTCTTCATTCTCAATAGCTTCATTAATTCTATCAACAGCTTTTTGCATATCATACATTAAAAATGGATCATAACCTTCTTCGTATTCATCTGAAAAATATTTTTTCACTGATGACATATCAGTAATAGAACGAGCATTTAATATTTTAGCAACGTTTTTTGAGATATTATACGATTCTATTTCTTTTATAAAACTTTCATCATATGTTGGATATATCCAATTGTATTTAATTCCCATTTTCTCACCTCACTTCTTTTAATTATTTTTTGTTTATTCTTTTTTATCTTCTTCCAACTGTTCTTTAGTAAATAATAATTTTTCTGTTCTTTCGTATTTTTTTGATAAAGTTTTATATTTTTGACGCCAATATAGAGTCGCAAGTATCATTCCTATAAAGAAACATACAAAGAATAGAATCGTTAATGGCAATTTAACCGTAAAGAAGATAAATGATACAGGTACAGAATTGTAATTCATTATAAAGAAAGTAATTATTGACACAAAGGCTATGACTATCCCAAATACTTTATAAGGTAACTTATTATCCATTATTCCACCTCTCTAACCATATTAGCAAATTCTTCTTCATTTATTACTCTAATTCCTAATTGCTCAGCTTTAGCTAGTTTTGAGCCTGCTTTTTCTCCCGCAATTACTAAATCAGTTTTTGAAGTCACACTTCCTGTAACTTTTGCTCCATATTTTTCTAAATATTCTTTAGCTTCATTTCTTGTTAATTCTACTAATTTACCAGTTAAAACTACAGTTTTCCCAGAAAAAATATTATCTGCATTAACTTCTTGAATTTCATACTGAGGATTCATTCCAACTTTAATTAGATCATTTATAAATTTTATGTTATTTTCATCAGATAAATAATCTAAAATAGACTCAGCAGTAATTTGACCAACATCATCTAGATTTACAAGTTCATCTAGTGTAGCATTCATTAAATTAGACAGATTTAGATACTTTTCTGCCAATATTTTCCCTGCTTTTTTTCCTACATTAAGAATACCAAGTGCAAATATAACCTTGTCTAAACTGCTTTTTTTAGAATTCTCAATTGCATTTAAAAGATTATCTACTGACTTTTCTCCCATTCTATCTAATGATACTAGCTTTTCTCTTTCTAAAGAAAATAAATCAATAGTATGAGCAATAATACCTTTTTCATAAAGTGTAGTAACAACTTTATCGCCTAAGCCTTCGATATTTAAAGCATCTCTTGAGGCAAAGTGTATTATTCTTCTAATATTTTGATCCGGACAATCTGGATTTTTACATCTTGTAAATGGATCGTTTGGTTTTGTAAAAGTTTGTTGCCCGCATGATGGACAAACCTCTGGCATAATATATTTATCTGAATCCGAAAATCTTAGCTCTTTAATTACACGAACTACTTTTGGAATTATTTCACCCGCTTTTTTTACAACGACCATATCACCTATGTGAATATCAAGTTCATCAATAATATCTTTATTGTGTAAAGAAGCTTTAGATACTGTTGAGCCAGAAATTACGATAGGATCTAGTATAGCTACTGGCGTAATAATTCCAGTTCTACCAACACTAAGTTCTACACCAAGTAATTTAGTGGCTAATTCCTCTTCTGGGAATTTGTATGCAGTAGCCCATCTTGGACTTTTTTGAGTGTAACCAACTTTTTCCTGAGTATCATATGAGTTTACCTTAATAACGATACCATCTATATCATAAGGTAAATCTTTCTTATGCTCAGTCCAATAATTTATGTATTCTATTACGTCATCAATATTTTTGCATAATTTGAAGTTTGGATTTACAGGTAAATCATACTCCTTAGCTATATTTAAAGCATTCTCCTGTGAAACAATATTATCATCTCCAACTATTGAATAAATAAAAGCCGATAATCGTCTTTTCGCAGTTATTTTAGAATCGAGTTGTCTTAATGAACCCGCTGCAGCATTCCTTGGATTAGCAAATAATACTTCATTATTACTCTCTCGTTCAGCATTTAAAAGCTCAAATGATTTTCTTGGTAAATAAACTTCACCTCTTACCTCAAATGTTCTATTATCTTTCAGTACTTTTGGAATTGAGAAGATAGTTTTAATATTTTCAGTAACATCTTCACCTACACTACCATCTCCTCTTGTAGCAGCACTTACTAATTTACCATTTTCATATTTAATAGAAATTGCTAAACCATCGATTTTTAATTCACAAATATATTCAACATCCTGACTTGGTACTAGTTTTGAAACTCTTGCATCAAAATCTTTTAGGTCCTCAGTTGAGAAAGTATTAGATAAACTTAACATCGGAACTTTATGTGTTATTTTTTCAAATTCATCTAATATCTTATCACCTACTCGTTGTGTAGGAGAGTTTTCTAATATAAATTCTGGATATTTTTCTTCTAATTTTTCTAATTGTTTATATAATGTATCATATTCTGTATCAGAAATCTGTGGATTATCTTCAACATAATAATCATAAGAATATTTATTTAATAAAGAAACTAATTTCGAAATTTCTTCTTGAACTTGTTTCATAAAAATTAATCCTTTCTAGTTAAGTTGGCATACTCGATTAGTAATGTTTTTATATCAACTTCACTAAATTCAACTTTAACACTATCACTAGTAATATTTAGAACTTTACCTTCTCCAAATTTCTTATGAATAACAGTATCACCGATTACATAATTGGTATTGATAGCATTCTTAGGTTTATCTGAAATTTTAATTTTTGGACTAAGTCTACTAATAAATTTATTGGCTTCTTCAACATTTGAGCTACTAGAATCAAAAGAAGATCCAAAAGATGATTCAAAGTGCATAAGCTTATTAGGTACCTCATCTAAAAATCTAGAACGTTTATTCATCTTAATAGAACCAAATTGCATACGTCTATTCGCATATGACATAAATAGTTTTTCCTTAGCACGTGTAATTGCAACATATGCTAATCGTCGCTCTTCTTCCATCTTATTCTTTTCATCAGCACTACTTTCTGCATCACGAATTGAAGGGAATAGATTTTCTTCAAGTCCCATAATAAACACTACTTTATATTCTAATCCTTTTGCTGCATGAACTGTAGATAAAACAACAGAATCTTCTTCATTTTCATCATCAGCATCGGATGTAAGGGACATTTCAGATATAAAGTCAATAAGACTATCATTCATACTTGAGAATTGTTTGGCAGAAGACACTAACTCAGAAATATTCTCTATTCTACTTTCAGCATAGGCATCATTAGATTCTTTTAGCATATTTTCATATCCTGAATCTTTATAGATACCAATTATTAACTCATCAATTGAGTACTTATCAGTTTCTGAATATTTTTCCATTAGATTAGTTAATAAGTGAACATTAGTTGTAATTTTTTTAGATACACCTACTGCTTCTATATTCTTTAAAGCATCAAATAGTGATATACCATATTGTGTTGCATAATTATCAATTTTTTCCATTGAACTTGCACCAATTCCACGCTTAGGAACATTTATAATTCTTCTTAAACTAAATTCATCATCTCTATTAACTATTACATTAAGGTATGCTAGTAAGTCACGTACCTCTTGACGTTGTAAGAACTTAAGTGATCCGATAAGTTTATATGGTATACCAAAAGCTAAACAAGAATTTTCCATCTGACGAGAAAGATAGTTTGCTCGATATAAAATTGCAATATCTTTATATGATACGCCTTCTTTTTTCAATTCTTGAATTTTTTTTGCAATATCATCTGTTTCATCTTTATCATTTGAAGCAGCATATACTGATATTTTACCGCCACCTTTGTTTTCAGACCATAGAGCCTTTTCTTTTCTATCAGTATTATTTTTAATTACCGCATTCGCAGCATCTAAAATAGTTGAATTAGAACGATAGTTTTGATCTAAGAAAATTAGCTCAACATCTTTATAATCTTTTTCAAAGTTAATAATATTATCACTACATGCACCACGCCAACTATAGATACTTTGATCATCATCCCCAACAACACATACGTTTTTATGGACTTCTGATAGCATTTTAATTAATCTATATTGGATTACGTTAGTATCTTGATACTCATCGACATGAATATATTCAAATTTATTTTGATAAATAGCTAGTACTTCAGGGAATTTCTTAAATAGTATAATAGTTTTTAACATAAGGTCATCAAAATCAAGTACACTATTTTTCTTTAGATATCTTTGATAATGAGCATATATTTCAGCTACATTTTTCATATAACCAAAACGTGATTGTTCTCTCATAGCCTTTACAGTAGTCATACTATTTTTTGCATTTGAAATTATTTTTAGTATATTAGCTGGTTGATATGAGTCTTCTGAAAGATTAAGATTTTTAACAATTGTTTTTATAATACTTTTTTGTTCACTAGTATCCAAAATTGTAAAGTTTTTATTATATCCTAGCAGTTCTATGTGTTGACGTAGAATTCTTACACACATTGAGTGGAAAGTGTTTATCCAAATGTATTTAGAAGTTTCCCCTACTAATGCATAAATTCTTTCTTTCATTTCTTTTGCAGCTTTATTAGTAAAAGTTATAGCTAGTATATTACTTTCTAATACATTTTTTTCGGCAATTAAATATGCAATTCTATTAGTTAGCACACGTGTTTTCCCACTACCAGCACCAGCTATAACCATTACTGCACCATCAGTTTTTAAAATAGCTTTTAGCTGATTGTCATTCATATTTTGTATAAAATTCACAGTTATTTCTCCTATATTTTCTATAATTATATTTTATCATACTTTCAAAATAAAAACTCAGATATTATCTGAGTTTTTATTTTTATTTAGTTTGTATATTTATTTTAAAAACATAGCTACTGCAGATATAAACCCACTAGCTAATATAATAAATATCATTAACCATAATACAATTTTAAATATTTTTTTATTCATATATATTATTCTACCTCACCTAATGTTTCTATCCCTAAATCAAGTTCATCGATGTTATCATTTGAGTCATCTTCTATAGCTGAGTCAGTTTTTTTCCCAGTTTTATTCAGCAATTCTTCCCTAACAAGACCGTAAATTTCATTATATAGTTCTTCATTTTCTTCGAAGACTTTCTTCACGTTTTCACGACCTTGTCCTAAACGCTCTCCATTGTATGAGAACCATGATCCAGATTTGCTGATAATATCTAAATCAACTGCAAAATCAAGAGTTTCTCCGATTTTAGAAATACCTTCACCAAACATAATATCAACTTCTGCAATTTTGAACGGTGGAGCTACTTTATTTTTAACAATTTTAATTTTAGTTCTGTTACCTAAAATTTCACTATCAGCGCCTTTAATAGCTTCTCCTTTACGTACATCTATACGTACTGTAGAATAGAATTTTAGTGCACGCCCACCAGTTGTTACTTCCGGGCTACCAAACATTACTCCTACTTTTTCACGAAGTTGGTTTATAAATAAAGCAATGGTATTAGCTTTATTTATTTGACCTGTTAATTTACGTAAAGCTTGTGACATAAGACGAGCTTGTAATCCGATATGGTTAGCACCCATAACTCCATCAATCTCAGCTTTTGGTACTAAAGCAGCAACTGAGTCTATAACGATAATATCAATAGCTCCTGATAAAATTAATTTTTCAGCAATATCTAGCGCTTGTTCTCCGCTATCAGGTTGAGATAGGAAAAATTTACCCGGTGTGAAATCAACACCTAGAGCTTTTGCATATTCGATATCAAGTGCATTTTCAGCATCTATAAATGCAGCAATACCACCTGTTTTTTGAACTTCTGCAATCGCATGTAATGCTATTGTAGTTTTCCCTGATGATTCTGGACCATAAACTTCAACGATACGACCTTTTGGATATCCTCCAATTCCTAAAGCTGAGTCAATCGCTAATGAACCTGATGATACAGCTTCAACTTTAATCGGATTTTCAGATGAAATATCCATAATAGCACCTTTACCGTATTCTTTTTCAATTACTTTTATGGCTTCATTAATAGCGGCTTGACGTGCTTTTAAATCATCTTTTTCTATGTGAGTGACTTGTTTATCTTTTGATTTTTTTGCCATTGTTTTTCCTTTCTGCTTATTCTCCAATTACTGTAGTTAAAGTTCCAATACCTTCAACAGTGATTTTGATTTCATCACCTGTCTGTAAGAATTTTGGTGGATTTTGCGCTGCACCTACTCCTGCAGGTGTACCAGTAGCAATAATATCTCCAGCTTCTAGTGGAACTATTTTACTAATTTCTGCTAATACATCATCTACTCTAAACAACATTTCAGATGTCATAGCATTTTGTTTAATTTCACCATTAATTTTTGTTACGATACTCATTGATTCAGGTGAACTAACTTCATCTTTAGTTACTAAGTAAGGACCTACTACTGCTGATTTTTCTAATGATTTCCCTAAGAAAAATTGTCCGTGTTTATATTGTAGGTCTGTAGCTGTAATATCATTCATGATTGTGTAACCAAAAATATAATCTAAAACTAGTGGTCTTAGTATGTTTTTACCTGGTTTAGCTATTACTACAGCAAGTTCTCCTCCGAAGTCTAAGCTATCTGTAATATTTTTGTGAGATGGAACTACTTCATTATTTCCAGCTAGAGCTGTTGTTGCTTTCGTAAAGATAAGAACATCTTTCGGAGTTTTAGCCAGCTCATCTCCAAGTTCATTAACATGAGCCTCATAATTGTGCCCAACACAAAGAATATTTTTTGGTGTTCTTGTAATAGGTGAACGCCAAATTATTTTATCAAATGGTATTTTATAACTTTCAGATTTACCACTTTCTTCAACTAATTTTAGTACTTTTCTAATTTTTTCAATGAAAGAAACTCCATATACTTCAATTGCTTCTCTTAAAGTCGCAGGTATTTTATCAGTATTATCAAAATCTTCTAGTACTTTAATTAGATTCCATGCACTTTCTTCACGTTTTACTTTTACTCCATATAATTCATTATCGTTATAACTGAATGATAAAAATTTCATAGTTGCCTCCTCGACTGTTATAATTTCTTTAGGTTATTATACCATACTTTTAGTAATATTACTATAGAATAATTCAAAAAAATTAAGTTATCCGTATATTTATTTATATAAAATAAGGATAACTTAACAATTTATAAATTATTTTTCAAATTGTTTATTACATCTTTTGGAATACCTAATTTTAATAGTCTTTCTTCAGATGCTTCTTTAATTTCTTCGATTGAAGAAAATGTTTTAAGTAAGAGATTCTTTCTCACTTTTCCAATACCTTGAATATTGTCTAAACTAGAATTATACATATTTTTAGTTTTAATTGCTCTATGATAAGTAATAGCAAACCTATGGACTTCATCTTGTATTTGTTTTAAAAACAGATACTCAGCTGAAGTTTTAGGAAATTCAATAATTTCATAATCATCAGTAATAATATATTCTGTTATATGTTTATCGTTTTTTGCTAATCCAATAATTTTAATTTGCGTTAGTCCAAGAGTCTCATGAACAACCTCTATTGCAGCATTAAGATGGTTTTTTCCACCATCGACTATTAATAGTTCTGTATTAGTTTTCTTATCATTATAGTTTCTATATAAAACTTCTTTCATTGTTTGAACATCATTAATACCAATGGATTCATCAATTTTAAATTTTCTATAATTGTATGTGTTTTTCTTACCATTTGTAAAATTGACTTTTACCGACACAGCATCAACACCCATAATATTCGAATTATCAAACGCATCAATACTATCTATCGTTTTAACACCTAACTTTTCAGCTATATTGTTTAAAGTTACTTGTAATTTACGCTCTTTTAATTCTTCAATAGCTAAATTATTATTTAAATAGTGCGTCGCATTTTCTTTTACTGTATCTAATATTTTTCTATGATTTCCTCGTTTTGGTATAATCACTTTGCAATCAACAACATTAGAAAGTAAATTACCATCAACTTCATCGATATATATTTCTTTAGGTAATTTATTCATCGAATAATACTGCATCAAATAAGAATACAAAATTTGTTCTGGATTATCATATAAATTAAAGTATTCAACCTTACGTTCAATTATATTACCTAATCTTGATAAAAATATTTGAATACAAATATAATCATCATTAAAATTAAATCCGATATAATCTCTATCGATATTATTGCTATCAGCAACAACTTGATTTTGTACCGATACTTCAATTGATTTTATATAACTATGAATTTGTCTGGCAGCTTCAAATTCAAGATTTTGAATATGGTCTTGCATTTTATTATTTAAGTCTTCTAAAATTTCTTTAGTATTACCGGTTAGAAATGATTTTATTTTATTAATTTGAGTTTTATATTCATCAGGTATAATCTTTTTAGCACATGGCCCTATACATTCACCTATTTGATAATACATACAAGGACGTTTCTCAACAGGATTACACTTTCTAAGCGGATAAATTTTATCAAGAATTTTCTTCACTTCCATTGCTGATTTAATATCAACATATGGTCCAAAATAAATATTTTTATTATTTTTTTTGTACTTCCTAGTCATTAATAAACGTGGATGTTCTTCCTTAGTAACCATCAAATAAGGGTAACTCTTATCATCTTTTAATCGAATATTAAAGTACGGTCTATATTTTTTTATTAAATTATTCTCAAGTAATAATGCTTCCTTCTCTGAGTTTACTATAATGTATTCAAGATCTTCAATTTTCGAAACTAAAGTTTGTGTTTTTTTATTGTGAGTACCAGTAAAGTAACTTTTTACTCTATTCTTTATATTTTTAGCTTTACCTACATAAATAATCTCACCAATATTATCTTTATATAGATAACAACCTGGATTATCTGGCAGTAACTCTAATTTTTTCTGTAATGTTAAATTCATTATTATCACCATTTAATTGTATGTTAACTTTTTAAAAAAGCACAGTGAAATTAATATTTCTTCTGTGCTTTTATTGTCATTAGCTAGCTATTATTTCTTCTTTCATTCCTATTAGTAGATGTTGAAGATGTTGTATTTCTTGAAGATGTATTATTAGAGTTATTATCATTATTTGTTCTAGCATCAGTATCAGAATCGTCTCTTGAAGTTTTCTTCTCTTTTCCTTTAGAAATTATAATTTCAAGTGATTCCTCACTAGGAATTATACTAGATCCACTTCTTATACTTTGAGAAATTACTGTACCAGCTTCTTTGTCTGAGTATTCTTCTTTATAAGAAACATTTTTGAATCCATAAGAAGCAATTAAACTTTCAGCTCTACTACTTTCTTCACCAACTAAATTAGGCATAGATATTTTTTTCTTACCATTAGAAACTTGTATAATAAGCTCTTTTTCTTTTGGAACTATTTCTGTGCCTGCTGGAATGTTTTGCGATACTACTTTACCAGTATCATATCTATCGCTCTCAACTTTTTCTACAGTTATGTTTTTAAATCCTAGTTTTGATGCATTTCTTTTTACATTATCTTCATCCATACCAACAAAATTAGGCATATCAACAGTTTTCTTACCAGATGAAACGCGTAGATCAACTTTCGATCCTTTTCTAACTTTTTTACCTGCTTTAGGATCACTATCAATAACAGTTTTTTCTTTTACATCATCACTAGCGACTTCTGTTACATCTCCTACTTCTAAACCAGCCTTAACTATTGCAACCTTTGCCTCTTCTAAAGTTTTATTTCGAACATCGGGTGCCGATACACTGTTGGCACCTATTAAATAGTTATAGGTGAAAAATGCTCCAACAATAATAGCGACCATCGCAATAATTGCTAAGAAAATATGTTTAGCTTTAGAAGTTTCTTCCTTCTCATCTTTCTTGCTTACTTTATTATAACTATTCTTTGGTTGAGTATTTTGATAATTTCTATTATTATTTTGACGTTCATCTTCTTCATAATCATAGTAATCATCTTCGTCATTATAATTATTATAATCAGAATAAGCATGAGGTATATCAATAGGATTTCTATCTATATATTGAGTTTGATTATAATTATTACGAACAGATTCTGTAGGTATTTTAAATCCAGTATACTTATTCTCATGGAATCTTTCAGGATTTAAAACAGTACTAAGATCTTCAAATAATTCCTTAGAACTAATGTATCTTTCATTTGGGTTTTTCATAGTAGCTTGAAGCACTATATTTTTCACACTTTGAGGCACATGGTCTCTATATTTATCAATCTCAGGAAGTTCCTCTTGAAGATGTTTTAAGGCTATAGCAACTGCAGACTCACCTTTAAATGGTATTTGTCCTGTTATCATTTCAAAAATAAGAATACCTAATGAGTAAATATCACTTTGTGCTGTAGCAACATTTCCTCGTGCCTGTTCAGGAGATAAATAATACACAGTTCCTAACATTTGGTTCGTTTGAGTCAATGTTGTATCACCATATGCTCTAGCTATACCAAAATCGGTTATTTTACATGTTAAATTCTCATTCATTAATATATTTTGAGGTTTAATATCTCTATGAATTATACCATTTTGATGTGCATGACTTAATCCTGCAGCAATTTGTTTCGCTATATGAACAATAGTCTCAATAGGCATACGTGGATTTTTTATCATGTAGTCTTTTAAAGTCATCCCTTCTACATATTCAAGTATCAAATAGTAAAATTCTCCTTCATTCTCTACATCATAAATAGACACAATATTAGGGTGAGAAAGGCTTGTCACTGCTTTCGCTTCCCTATTAAATCTTTTAACCGCATCTTCATCATTTGCATCGATTTTAAATGTTTTTATAGCCACTTGTCTATCTAAAATAGTATCATACCCTAGCCATACAGTAGCCATTCCACCAGTACCTAGATGATCTAAAATCTTATATCTATTACATATAATTTTATTTATCATGGTTTACACCCCCTAGATTTTTTATTATTGCTACCGATATATTATCTACTCCTCCACGATTTACACATAATTCTATAAGTTTTTCTACAGATATTGATAACTCATTGTTTCTAACTATATCTTGAATTTCTTCATTTTCTATCATATTCGTTAAACCATCAGAACAAAGTAAAAAATAATCATAGTTGTTCAAATCGTCAATAAATGTGTGTAAATTAATATTATCTCTTGTAGCTAAAGCTTGAGTAAGTACATGACGTTCAGGATGAGTTTTTGCTTCTTCTTGAGTTATAGCTCCTGCACTAATTAAAGCTCCAACAAATGAATCCTCAACAGTAACAATATTCATCTCATTATCTTTTGTCAAACCGTACGCGCTACTATCACCGATATTGCAAACAAGAACTCGATTGTCAAATGTCGCTACAGCTACTATAGTAGTACCCATTTTTTTATTTTTCTCTTGTGATTTATTAAATAATTCTAAATTTAACTTATCTATTTTATCACAAAGCCAATTTTTCATATTATTAAAATTGGCAAACGTTAAATCTTGCCATTCTTTTTCTAAAGTCGACACGATATAATTACTTGAATATGCTGCATTACTATGACTCCCTACACCATCACAAACAACGGCAAGGACTTCTCCTTGTTTATTCTTTGTAACACTAACTGCATCTTCATTTTTTTCTTTTCTTCCCTTATTACTATTATACGAATATACTAGTGGCATCTGGAATTCCTCCTTTTACCTCTTCCTTACGTTCTTTTGCACGAAGTTGTCCACAGGCGGCATCTATATCGTCACCTTGTGTTCTTCTAATTGTTACATTAACTTTATTTTTCTTAAGCACTTTTTCAAATGCAAATATATCACTTTTACTTGTTCTAACGTAGTTACGTTCTGGAACATAGTTAATAGGAATTAAGTTAACATGACAGTTTAGACCTTTAATAATCTCCGATAATTTCTCTGCGTGTTCTTTTTGGTCGTTTACTTTACCCATTAGACCATATTCAAAAGTAATACGACGATTAGTAGTTTCTTGATAATATTTTAAAGCTTCCATAAGCTTATCAATGTTGTAAGCTCTATTTACTGGCATGATTTTACTTCTTAATTCATTAGTAGGTGCGTGTAAAGAAACCGCGAAGTTAATTTGAACTTTTTCATTCGCAAAATCATATATTTTTGGAACTATTCCAGAAGTTGAAACAGTAATGTGTCTAGCTCCAATATTGAAACTTTCATCACTATTTACTATTCTGATGAAATCCATCATCTCATCGTAGTTTTCAAATGGTTCACCGATACCCATAATTACGATACTAGAGATACGTTCACCTTTCTTATCCAATTCTTGTTGAACTTTTAATACTTGAGATACAATCTCCCCTGCTTCAAGATTACGCTTTAATCCACCTAGAGTAGATGCACAGAAAGTACAACCTATACGACATCCTACTTGAGTCGTTACACAAAGAGAATTCCCATATTTATTTTTCATAAGTACACTCTCAATTGTATATTTATCTTGAAGCTCGAATAAGAACTTCATAGTACCATCAGCTGATTCTTGTTTAATTATTGTTTTTAAAGTTGTAATTTCGAACTCTTCTGCTAATTTTTCTTGTAACGATTTAGGTACATTTTTCATTTCTGAAAAATCTGTAACTCTCTTTTTATATAACCAATCATAAATCTGCTTAGCTCTAAATTTCTTTTCACCAATACTAACAATATATTCTTCTAGTTGATCTAACCTTAAAGAATATATTGACATTTTATCGAAATCTTTTAACCATCTAGACTTTTTATAGCCTTTAAAATCTGAAATTAACATTTTTCCTCCATTTTCTTAAGTTTTGCGATAAAAAATCCATCGCAACTATATTCATCTGGTAGTATTTCTAATACACCATTTTCTTTCGATTTAACTATACTATTGTTTAAAGTTATATTCTCTAAACTAAAATCTTTGTTTTCTTTTAAAAACTTCTCGATATTTTTTATATTTTCTCTCTTATCTATTGTACAAGTAGAATACATAAGTATTCCACCTTGTTTAACATAATTTTTACTATTTTCTAAAATTTTATATTGAAGTCTAGCTATGTCTTCTACATGCGAATTTGTTATTTTATATTTAATTTCGGGTTTATTTTTAATAACCCCAATTCCAGAACAAGGAACATCACATACAACTATATCAAAATTTTCAATAAATGAATCATTATTTACTGATGCATCTTGTTCTTTTACTTGAATATTTTTTATATCAAGTTTTTCTTTGTTATCTTCGATTAACTTAAGCTTATGTATATATTTATCACATGAAGTTAAAGTAGAATTAAAATACTTACTCGCTATATGAAGACTTTTACCTCCTGGAGCAGCACAAGTATCTAGTATTTTGTATTCTTTATCCACTGGCAATCCAATAGACGTTGCAACTAATGCACTAGCTTCATCTTGAACAATATAATACCCTTTTGTAAATAAATTACTATCTAGGTTTAATTTATTTAAAACAAGACTATCTTCACAGATTTCACTCTCGCTAACAGCATCACCTAATTTTTCTATTAGCTCTTTCTTAGTGATTTTTAAAGGATTATATCTAATACTATTTTTACTCTTCTCATTAAAAGATAGAACAATTTTTTGAGCTTTTTCTACTCCGTATTGTTCTTTAAGTATATTGTATAATTCGTTAGGACAACTATTTTCTATACAGAATTGCTCAGTTCTATTTTTATACTTAAGATCTAAATTACTAGCTTGTCGTTCAATATTTCTGAGAATACCATTTACGAATTTTCCCGTAATATTACCAGCAATTTTTTTACTTAATTTTACTGCTTCATCAATAATAGCAAAATTTGGAGTTTTATCCATATAAAGAAGCTGATAAATACTCATTAATAAAATAATTTTAACCTTTGGTTTAACTCTTCCTTTAGAATAAGACTTAAGTATATGTTCTAAATACAATTTATTCTTAATAGTACCATATACTACTTCACTAATAAATCTTTTATCTTGTTCTTGAAGCTTATGTTGATTAAAGTACTTATTTAACGTAATATTACTATAACCATCTTCTTGAATGATTGTATAAAGTACTTCATAAGCAATATATCTAGCATTAATGCTACTCATTTTCTTCACCTAAGATTGTTCCTACATAATCTTTCTTATTAGATAAGAAATTAACTACAGGCATACGCTTCTTACCAGAAACTTGAAGTTCCTGTACTTTAAGAACTGTACCCTTTCCACATAAAACATAGATATTTTTCTTATCTTGCTTAATTATAGTTCCTACTTTACTATAACTAGATTGTTCTTCTAACTCAATAACTTCACTAGACCAGATTTTTAACACATTACCATCTAAGTAAGTAAATGCACCTGGTGCAGGGTCTAATGCACGAACTTTATTAAACACTTCTCTTGCTGATGTATTCCAATCAATTTTTTCATCTTCTCTTAAGATATTTCTTGCAAATGTAGCTTGCTCGTCATCTTGTTTTTCAGGTGCAATGTCGCCACTAAAAATTTTCGGTAAAGTTTTATTTAGTAAATCGCGACCAGCTACTGAAAGTTTATCATGTAACGTTTCATAGTTATCACTATCTAAAATATCAACTTCTACTTTTGAAATCATATCTCCTGCATCTAGTTTTTTAACCATATACATAATAGTAATACCCGTTTTCTTATAATCTTCTAGTATCGAATATTGAATAGGTGCTCCCCCTCGTAATTTGGGTAATAACGACCCATGAACGTTTATACATTTATGTTCTGGAATTTCTAAGATTTTTTCTGGTACAAGCTGTCCATATGCAGCTGTAATAATTATATCTGGATTAAGATTTTTTAAAGTATTATACGTCTCTTCGTCTGTAGATATTTTTTCAGGTTGTAATACTTTAATATTATGTTCTAATGCAACTCCTTTTACAGGTGGTGGTGTTAAAACTTTTTTTCTACCAACTTTTTTATCTGGTTGGGTAATCACTAAATCTACTCCATAATTTTCAATTAACATTTCTAAAACAGGAACAGCAAACTTTGGAGTTCCCATAAATACTATTTTTTTATTGTTCATTTATTTCTCCTAATAAAGAATTTAATCTTACTAATTATACCATATTTTTTCATAATCTTCTAATATTCATCGTTTTTTAGCATGCTAGTTAATAATAATTATTATCAGATTCAAAATTTAATAAAAACCTCTTGTTTTCTAATCCTGCAGCATAGCCTGTTAAAGATCCATCAGTACCTATAACTCTATGACAAGGAATAAATATCAAAAATGGATTATGCCCAACTGCTCCACCTACAGCTTGAGATGACATACCATTAATCCCCTGTAATTCAGCAACTTTCTTAGAAAGATACTTATAAGTAACTACTTCACCATATGGAATATCTTTAAGTAACGACCAAATTTGCTTCCTAAATTCTGTTCCTATCAGTTTAATAGGTATATTTTTCAAACTAGGTTTTTGATTACTAAAATAGCTATTTAACCATAATTTCGCTGTATTAAATATTTCTAAATCATCATTAAATTCATAGGTATCAAGATTATCAGGAAAATATTTTTGGTCTTCTAAATAACATCCACATAAATGCGAACCATCAGAAATTAAATATAGAAGACCTATATTACTCTTAAACGTGCAATAATACATTTAAAACTCCTTTAATTTTATATTACAATTATTATTATAACAAAAAAGAGAGCATGATTAAAAAAATCATCTCTCAATAAATTATTATTTTTCTTCTTCTTTGTAAATCTTAAATAACAAGAATACAACTCCTACACAAATAAAGCAATCCGCCAAGTTGAATATAGGAAAATCATAGCCAAAAATTCTAAAATCTAGAAAATCCACGACTTCATGTCTAGTTAATCTATCAATAAAATTACCAATTGCTCCACCATAAATTAAAGAAAAAATACCTTTATCAAAATTTGATAATGAATTTCTTTGTTTATATAAATAGTAAGTTAAAATAGCAATAAAAATAATAGTAACTATTATAAAAAATAATCGACTGTCCTGTAAAATTCCCCAAGCAGCCCCTCTATTTCTATGAGATGAAATACTAAAGAAATTTGCTATAACTTCTTTACTTTCTCCTAATGCAAAATGATTAACTATGAAATTTTTACTAAGTTGATCTAGTAATATTAAGAAACATGCTATTACAAATATAATTAACATCTGTATTCTCCTCTTATTTTAGTACTAATAATTTTTCTAATTCTGGGTCAATTGTACGTTCACCTCTAGCTGGAAGTTTATATCGACCTAAATGAATAAGCTGATGATGAATTTTCCCCCAGCTTTCCATAGGGAAAATACTCATAAGGGTTTTTTCAACCTGAAGCGGGCTATCAGTTAACTCAGCTAAGCCAAACATCTTCGCCACACGCTCAACATGCGTATCTACAGCAATTGCAGGAATATTGAATCCAACAGATAGAACAACATTAGCAGTTTTTCTTCCGACACCTGGTAATTTTTCTAACTCTTCTCTAGTCTGAGGAATTTCATAATCGTAAACATCTCTTAACATATTAGCCATTCCTACAATATTTTTTGATTTTGCTTTATATAACCCTAAAGTTTTAATATACTTTTCTATATCCTCTACCTTAGCATCAGCATAATCATCAATTGTTTTATAATTTTCAAATAAACCAACTGTAGCTCTATTAACATACTCATCTTTACATTGTGCAGATAACAAAACAGCAATAATCAATTCTAAATTATTAGAAAAATCTAATTCACATTCAACATCAGGAAATACTTTATCCAAATATTCCATTATTTTTCTTGCTCTTATTTTCTTTTGTCTATTTGTTAAACCAGTCATAACCTAAACTACTACCACTTTCTTTTTGTATATCATTACTAACTTTATTATTTAAAATACCATTTACATAGTTTAAATTTCTTGAAATAGTTAATGCCTCGTCGATTTCTTTTTTTGCATATTTCTTATCAAACCACGATGATACAATATCCATTTCTTTTGAAGTTAGAATCTTCCCTGTGACTTTCTCTACCAATTTTAAAAGTTCACGCAATGTGTAATAATCATCTTTATTGTTAAATACTCTAAAATTAATTTTACTATCCGGTAAAACCGCTATTACATCTTTATTAATTAAATTTTCTAATTTAGAGAAAATCTGATTCTCAGGTAAATTCAATTTATCTTTAAAATCTTCTGTTGAAAATGGAATTTCTCCTTGATTTGTCAAATAACTTATCTGAAGAAGAAACATAGCTTCCTCTCCAGATAAGTTATGAGAAGTATAATTCATTAAGAAATCAGCATCAACTAAAAGACCTTTTATATTGATATTAATCATATTAAACTCCTATGGTGTCAGTCTGTTTAATAAACGAGGGAATGGCACAGTTTCACGAACGTGTCCGTTACCTGTAATCCAAGCTACAGTTCTTTCCAGACCTAATCCGAATCCAGCGTGTTCAACAGAACCATATTTACGTAAATCTAAATACCAACCATATGCATCAAGATTTAAATCATGTTTTTTAATGTTTTCTAATAATTTATCGTAGTCATCAATACGTTGAGAACCACCGATAATTTCTCCATATCCTTCAGGAGCAATTAAATCAGCACATAATACAACACCAGGTTCGTTTGGATCTTCAATCATATAGAATGGTTTAATATCTAATGGCCAGTGAGTAATAAATACTGGTTTATTATAACTATTAGCTATAAACGTTTCGTGAGGTGATCCAAAATCATCTCCATATTCAATATCATCAAATCCATTTTCTTTTAATAAATTAATTGCATCTTTATATTTAATACGAGGGAATTCTCCTCTAGCATTTTCTAATGCTTCAATGTCACGACCTAAAACTTTAAGCTGTTCTTGACATTTTTCTAATACATCAGTTAATAAATGATTAACAAATGCTTCTTGTAATGCTAAACTTTCATCATGATTACAGAATGCCATTTCAGCTTCAATCATCCAGAACTCAATTAAATGTCTACGAGTTTTAGATTTTTCCGCTCTAAATGTAGGTCCAAATGAAAATACTTTTCCAAAAGCCATTGCAGTAGCTTCTAAGTATAATTGACCAGATTGAGAAAGATATGCTTCTTCATCAAAGTATTTAGTATTAAACAATTCTGTAGTTCCCTCCGGAGCTGATGAAGTTAAGATTGGTGGATCAGTTTTTAAGAAACCTTCTTTTTCAAAGAAATCATAAGTTGATTTAATAATTTGATTTCTAATTGTTAAAATAGCATGTTGTTTTTTAGAACGAATCCAAATGTGACGATTGTCTGCTAAAAATTCAACACCGTGATCTTTTGGAGTAATTGGGTAATCTATAGCTTCAGAAATAACTTCGAAGTCTTCAATTTCTAATTCAATACCCGAAAGTTCTCTATCGTTTTCTTTAATTAATCCTGTTACTTTTAATGAAGTTTCTTGTGGTAAGTGACGTAATTGTTGGTATCTTTCCTCACCTAAAGATTCTTTCAAAGCAATAGCTTGAATAAATGCAGCTCCATATCTTAGTTGGAAAAATGCAATTTTACCACTACTTCTCTTGTTAGCAATCCATGCACCAAGAGTTACTTTTTGACCTAGTTGTTCTTTTAAATTATTAATATTCAACTTGAAGTCCCTCCTAATTTTAATTAATATTTTATTCGAAATTTAAATTATCATATTATATATATAAACTAATTATATTATAACATAGATTTATCATTTTTTTAATTATGTGTTTTTATTTTTCTCTATCTAATGTTCTAAATCACGAAAAACTATTATACTCTCAAAAATATCTTTTAAATAATAACGATATTCTAATATATCCTTCGTAGCATAACATCTATAGGATATTTTATTATTTTTTATAACTTCATTGTATAACTCGTTAAAATTATCTTTTATTGAGAAATTATAATATTTTATATAACTTCTTTTTTCTCTCTTATTAAAATATAAATCCTTATATTTATTACTTTCAAATACATATAATATTGAACCTATAGCTTTTGAATTTAATAGTTCCTCATCTCTATTG
The DNA here is from genome assembly GCF_901873445.1 of Gemella haemolysans. GTDB lineage: Bacteria > Bacillota > Bacilli > Staphylococcales > Gemellaceae > Gemella > Gemella haemolysans_C. The sequence continues at coordinate 4,121 of NZ_CABFLN010000069.1, read as the reverse complement.
CTATAAATATAATGGTATTTTGCTTTTAAATTTAAATACTTGTGCTTTCTTGAATGAACAACATTAATTAAATTTTTAACTTTTTTATCATCTACTACAGTTAATTTCAAACTATTTTCTTGGTCAAGAACAGTAAATTTATAGGTATTCTTAGAATTAGTAAGGACATTTTTTAGTTTTTTCATAAATTTATAAGATATTGGCAAATTATTTCTATACGCCTTTATATCGTTTAATATTGCTTCAACATCTTGTAAAATAAAACTTAAACTATCATTATATAAGAATAAACTTTCTGAAATATACATTTCATGTAAAAACTTAACTAGTCCGTCAATGTTATTTCTAAGAATTTTTATACTCTTATCTTTAAGATTTCTAGATACAGCAACATTTAGTTCAACAACAACATTTTTATAGAAATAATCTTTTGTATTTTTTGAATCTAGTTCACGACCTAAGATTTTCTTATTTTCAAATATATAAGTATGATTTTTAAAATTATCGTTTTCTAATAAATACTCAATAGAATTATAATTTGTAACAATATTTTCACAAGTTTCCGCTGCTTTCTTTTTCTCATCGAAATAATAAGATTTCGAACTAATTAAAACACCATTTTTAATATTTTCTATATACATTTTTTCAAGATAAAGCAAGTTTAACTCATTAAAATCACCTGAGTTTGTTTCTAATATCCATACATATAACTTAATTAAAAGTTTATCTAAATTTAAATCTTCTTTTTTAGGGAATAATTTAAAAACATTTAACGGAACATAATTGCTTTTTTCTTTTAAAATAACATAATTAGAAATTTTAAAGTTTTCTATATAGTTTTGTTCATTTATTGAAGAAAATAGAATAAATTTATTGTTGAATCTCTTTGCATTAATCACATAAGAGACTTTTTTAAAATCAACATCGTGAAAACAAATAAAATTACCTTTACTATTTTTTTTATTATTAAATCTTCTTTTACAATATCTAGCAAATTCTAATGTATTATAATCGATTTTTTCTAAAAGTACTTCTATTTTTTTGAAGTTATTTGAATTAATATTCGCTATTTTCTTAGAAATTTCTTTTAGTAATGCTACTGTTACTTTGACATCAACTGCGGCATTATGAAATTTATCACCAGTATAAAGGTTGAGAGAATTTGACAAGTCAGATAATTTATAACTTTCTTGAGTAGGCATAAATAGTCTTGCTAATTCAACAGTGTCTAAAGACATTTTCGAATGATATCTAATCCCGACATCATGAAATCTTTTTTTCAAAATTACATAGTCAGAAGGTAACCCGTGACACACGAGTATATCATTTTTTATAAATTCATATAATTCATGTGCTACTTCTTCGAAATACATTTTTTCACTTAACATTTCATTACTTATTCCCGTTAACTCAGTAACAAAAGAAGAAACTTGCTTTTTAGGCTTGATATAATAATTTATAGACTCTAACTCTTTAAACTCTTGATCAAGTTTTGTTGCAGAAAACTGTATAATTTCTTTATCTTCTGTTAATTCAATATCGACAACACAAAATATTTTATCCATTTATTCTCTCACCTCACTTTCACTATATCTATATATTATCTCTTATTTTCTTAAGAAAATCTACTATATTATTTTCAGTATTATTTATTTTATTCAATAAAATTGCTTCTTCTAACTTTTTAGTAACTTCCTTTATCCATGAGCCTGGTGATTTATCTATTATCCTAATAATCTCAGTTGAAGTTATAGCTATATCATTAAATGAACTTATTGGTAAATTAATTATATCGATATCTTTTTTATCACAGTACCCGAAATAATCAACTATAAAATAAATATCATCCTTATCATATTTATATAAAATGAGTTCTAATGGTATGTTATCAAGAAATTCTAGATTAATTCTCTCGTATTCTTTAATTTTTCTAATTTCTTTGTTTGATAGCTTTAAATCTCTTAATTTTTCAAAAGAAATATCATTCAATTTTGCTAAAATATATAAACTTTGACAAAATGTATATTTGGAACATTCAACAAAACTAATAATATCATTTAAAAAAGGTATATAAGTATTCAACTTACTATCAAGTAATAATTCTAAACTACGTTTACTTCCAATACCAGCTAGTAATTTTTTAAATTCATTTACAATACGTTCTATCGAAACAAACTTAATAAGCTCAGCATTCTTTTTTATAGCAACTAATGTATTATCCTCAATTTCAAACCCTAACTTTGATGAAAAACGAAAAGCTCTTAACATTCTTAAAGCATCTTCAAAAAATCTTTCATTAGGGTTATTTACAGTTTTTATTATTTTATTAGTTAAATCTTTTATTCCATTGTGATAATCATAAAGTTTACCATTACTATCTAAAGCCATAGCATTAATAGTGAAATCTCGTCTATCAAGATCATCTCTTAGATTACTAACAAACTCAACTTTTTCTGGTGTTCGATGATCTATATAGTCGTCTTCAGTCCTAAAGGTAGTTACTTCATAACTTTCTCCATTTACTAATATAGTAACAGTCCCATGTTGAATTCCTGTATCAATACTTTTTCTAAAGATTTTTTTTACTTCCTCTGGCAAAGCATTAGTAGTTATATCAATATCTGAAAACTCATACCCAAGTAAAAAATCTCTTACACAACCCCCTACAAAATACGCTTCATAACCTGCTTTATTGAATCTTTCTAGTACATCTACAGCACTGTTAAATTTTTTTCTAAAGTTATTTATTTCCATAATATCCTTCCAAAATACTAAAGGGCTGGAGAAACCCCAGCCCTGTTAATATCTTACTATTATTTAGATAAGTTATAAGTATCTCTAGCAATCATAACTTCTTCATCTGTTGGAATTACGAAAGCTTTAACTTTTGAGTCTGCTGTAGAAATTTCTGCAACTTTTCCACGTACATTGTTTTTTTCTTTATCAACTTGTACACCTAGGAAAGTTAAACCTTCTAATACTTCTTCACGTACCCATGTAGCATTTTCACCAACACCAGCTGTAAATACGATAGCATCTACACCATTCATAGCTGCAGCGTATGCTCCAACATACTCTTTAATTCTGTTGATGTAAACATCAATAGCCTCAGCAGCATGTGGATTTGTATCTCTTGCATCTTCAACGTCACGTAAGTCAGAAGAAAGTGCAGAAACACCTTTTAGTCCTGATTCAAAGTTGAAAATACGTACGATTTCTTCAAGAGATAATCCTGTTTTTTGAGCAATGTATGGAATTGTTGCTGGATCAATATCACCAGTTCTAGTACCCATTACTAATCCAGATAGTGGAGTGAATCCCATAGATGTGTCGAATGATTTACCATTTTTAATAGCACAAATTGAAGCTCCGTTACCAATGTGGCATGAGATTGTTTTTAATTCTTTAGGATCTTTTCCTAGAATTTCAGCAACTTTCTCTCCAATGTATCTATGACTAGTTCCGTGAGCACCATATTTACGAACTCCATATTTTTCATAGAATTCTCTTGGTACAGCATACATGTATGTTGATTTAGGCATACTTTGGTGGAATGCAGTATCAAATGTTAATACGTTTGGAACACCTGGTAATTCTTTTTGGAATGAACGAACACCTTTAATATTCGCTGGGTTATGTAAAGGCGCTAAGTCTTCAATTGAATCTACTTTAGCTAGCTCTTCATCATTTACTAATACAGAAGCATCGTAGAATTCTCCACCATGTACTACACGGTGCCCAACACCTTCGATTTCTTTTACATCTTTAACTATACCTAGTTTAGTTAATTTTTCAAGTAACATTTCAATCGCTACATCATGATTTGGAATATCTAATGTTTCTTTATTTTTTTCACCGTTGAATTCGATAGTGAATACACTATTTTCAATACCGATCCTTTCAACTAGTCCTTTAGTAATAACTTTTTCTTCAGGCATTTCAAATAATTGAAATTTTAAAGATGAACTTCCTGAGTTAATAGCTAGTATCTTTGTCATAAGTATATATCTCCTCTTACTCTATTTACATTATATACTCTATTATCTCATTAATTATAATTAATTACAAGAGTTATTTATAACTTTATAATAAAAAATTTACAAAAAAACTGATAACTAGAA
>NZ_CABFLN010000068.1 GCF_901873445.1 Gemella haemolysans | reverse complement strand
AGGTTTTATCCTATATGAATACATATTGGTATTAATAGCACAAAAAACAGAAAATAAAAAATCCTTAAAAATACTAGTGATATTATCAATATTACCATTAGTAATAAATAAAATATTTGCGATAACGCATTTACATTTATTAGCTTTTATTGGAATATCATATATGTCATTTAAGACAATACAAATTATGATAGAAATATCAGATGGTTTAATAAAAGAAAAAATCAGAGCTGTAGAATATGTACAATTCCTATTATTCTTCCCAACAGTAAGCTCAGGTCCGATAGATAGAAGTAGAAGATTCATGAGTGATATAAAAGAAAAGATGCCAAGAGCCGAGTACTTAGAACTAGCAGGAGAAGGAATATACAGATTAATATTGGGATTATTATACAAAGTAGTATTTTCAACACTAAGTTATCATTATCTAGTAGGTTTAATAAACCATGGTTCATTTGTCTATTCATTAAAATATATGTATCTATATACATTATATCTATTCTTCGACTTTGCAGGATACAGTTTAATGGCAGTAGGAAG
>NZ_CABFLN010000067.1 GCF_901873445.1 Gemella haemolysans | reverse complement strand
ATATTAGAAATAAGAAAGAATAACAAAGATTATGGTTATAGACGTATATATGGTGCGTTACGTAATTTAGGATATATTATAAACAAAAAGAAAGTTCAAAGAATTATACAAAAATTAGGCTTACAGGTCACATCATTCACTAGAAAAAGTAGAAAATACAATTCATATAAAGGGAAAATTGGGAAAACAGCTAAGAATAGAATTAGAAGACGATTCAATACTAATATTCCACATCAAAAAATCACTACAGACACAACTGAATTTAAATATTATGAAGTAAGTGAAAAAGGGAAATTAGTGGTAAAGAAACTTTATTTAGATCCATTTATGGATATGTATAATGGCGAGATAATAAGCTATAGTATAAGTGAGAGCCCATCAGCTAAAAATATAATGGATGCACTAGAAAAAGCTATTAAAGTCACAGCTAAATCCCCTTATAGGAGAACTTTCCACTCTGATCAAGGATGGGGTTATCAAATGAAGGCATACTCGAAAAGGTTAAAAGAAGAACGTATTTACCAAAGTATGTCTAGAAAAGCAAATTGTT
>NZ_CABFLN010000066.1 GCF_901873445.1 Gemella haemolysans | reverse complement strand
ATATTAGAAATAAGAAAGAATAACAAAGATTATGGTTATAGACGTATATATGGTGCGTTACGTAATTTAGGATATATAATAAACAAAAAGAAAGTTCAAAGAATTATACAAAAATTAGGCTTACAGGTTACATCATTCACTAGAAAAAGTAGAAAATACAATTCATATAAAGGGAAAATTGGAAAAACAGCTAAGAATAGAATTAGAAGACGATTTAATACTAATATTCCACATCAAAAAATCACTACAGACACAACTGAATTTAAATATTATGAAGTTAGTGAGAGAGGTAAATTAGTAGTAAAGAAACTTTATTTAGATTCATTTATGGATATGTATAATGGTGAGATAATAAGCTATAGTATAAGTGAGAGTCCATCAGCTAAAAATATAATGGATGCACTAGAAGAAGCTATTAAAGTCACAGCTAAATCCCCTTATAGGAGAACTTTCCACTCTGATCAAGGATGGGCTTATCAAATGAAGGCATACTCGAAAAGGTTAAAAGAAGAACGTATTTACCAAAGTATGTCTAGAAAAGCAAATTGTT
>NZ_CABFLN010000065.1 GCF_901873445.1 Gemella haemolysans | reverse complement strand
TATTATAATGAAGAGAGAATAAAAGAGAAACTAGGATGGTTAAGTCCTAAGCAATATAGAATAAAACATATGACTGTGTAAATATAAAAAAGATAGCGTGTAAATATAAAAAAGATAGCGTGTAAATATAAAAAAGATAGCGTAGCAGTCATTACAACTACTACGCTATCCTAAGTCTAACTTTTTGGGGTCAGATCATTCCACTATCGTCTTTTCTATCTATTATGTATTTTTTATAACTATAACCTAGAAAAATATATCTAAATCAATCCTGCATCTTTTTGAATCTCGTGCTGTTACTATACCACCTGTTACTACTTTACCAACATAAGGATCTCGTTTACTAATTTTTTCAATATACTCTGCGATTCTTTTATCTGTTATGGTTGTTGTTGCTGAAACAAACCAGCTTTAATCTGGAAGATTCTCACAAAATACTTCTGGACGTCCAAAACGCTCATCTTGTTTGGCTAAGTTTTTCCAAAATTACCAAGCTCCACCAAATTCTTTGCTGACTGGAGCTGAAGTATCATTGTTACCATATGTTGTAGATGCTGTGATACTATCATTTGTAACAAATACTAAATCATCTTCTGTTAATTCTCTAACAACAGGTTCTCCGTTTACTTCTAAGATTAAATGTTTAGCTACTAAATCTTTTCCTTGTTTTTCAACTTTAATATCTTTAACTACAGTATTGTATTCAAAAGTTACACCATGATTTTCTAAATATTTAACTAATTGTAGAACTAATGATTCATATTGATTATATTTAGTGAATTTAAGTGCTGATAAATCAGGTAGTCCTTTAATATGATGAATAAATCTCAACATATATCTACACATTTCGGCAACTGAGTTCCATTTTCCAAAAGCAAAATAAGTCCAGAAATTAGACTCAAAAAATTCACTACTAAAGAAATCTGTTATTTTCATACCTTGAAAAATCATGTTAGTTTTGAATAATTGTACATTTTTATTTTATAACTTTTGTACATTTTTATATTGACATTTACAATAATAAGTTAATTAAATTATTTTTTATCAATCCAACTAAGTGCTTACTATGTTAGCAATTTCAATAGGATGCTTAATATACATCTCATGACCACAATCTTCCAGTAACTCAACATCAAAATATTTTGGAAGTTTATCTAGTGATATCTTTCTCCATTCAGGTTCTTCCTCATATGCCGGAGCTATAAATAATACATCTTTTGATTCTAAATTTCTTTGGAATGGCCTAATAACTCGACGTAATTTAAATAAATAAAAAACTTTTTCAAAATCTAAATCTAATTCAAATTTATCAGAAGTATTATTATATCGATATAAATGTCTTAATGCTTGTTCTAGATTTTCTGACCAATAATATGACTTAGATTTTTTATTTATTATAACTTCTTCTAAATTTGTAAAAGTATGCTGCTCAAAATAAGCTTTTGTTGCTTCTATCTCATTTTCAAGAAGAATAGTCTCGTCTAAGTTCAAATATCCCCTATCTAATAAAATAAGTTTAGTTACTTTTGAACAACGTGATGCTAAAAATCTAGACAAATCATCTCCTAGTGAATGACCAATTAAATAAACCTCTTCACCATTTTTTATTTCATTATCAAACCAACTTTGTAATGTTTTTTATCTTGTATCATTTCTTTATAAGGATTTAGATAAACAGTATCCATATATAGCTCTTCAAAAAAATCCTTCACAAAATAATAGTTACTACCTAAACCACCTATAAAATACGCTTTTATTCTTCTACTCATCAATACTTACCCCTCTAAAATATACATTAAATTTCAAAAATATATTAATAGTATACTCAATACTATTCCAATTTCTATTACTTAAATTTATTAGTAATTAAAATATAGTAATATTACAATATAATATATTTTCAAAAATAATAAAAAACTAATAATACTTTGCTTTAAATCTATAATATTTTTGTAGTAGAATAAAAAATCGAAGCTAATTTCTTAACTTCGACTTTTTACTATTACTCAAAATCCCTAGAGTAATTAGGTTTTATTTTAATAATATATAAATTATTTGAATTTATTATATTATTTCCCCTATACTACC
>NZ_CABFLN010000064.1 GCF_901873445.1 Gemella haemolysans | reverse complement strand
GATTGATTTTTTTTTTTTTTTTGATATAATAATGGCTAGAAAAGTATAAAAGATAATTATTTTTTTAAAATTAAATAAAAAATTATAATTTAATTATAAAAGAGATAATTTATGGAGGTATATATAATGAACAAAAATACAAAAAGAGTTTTATCGGTAATAACGACTGCAAGTTTAGCAGGAGTACTTGGTGGGGTAGCTCCAGCAGTAGCTCCGTCAGCGCTTAATTTAAATGGTGGGGTGGTTCACGCTGCTGAAAAAACTCACAAAGTAACGATTCACTATGATTTTTACGACGATCCAATGAGTCCATTCAGTAGCAGTAGTAGTAGCAAAGTAGTTGACGTTACTCCTAACCAACCATTGTCAGATCATATCCCAGAAACATTCCCTGGTGGATATGTATTCGCTGGTGCAGTAGTAAATAGGGGTGGCAGTGAAGGTACATCTCTAAACAGTCGTAACGATCTTTTTGGCGACTGGACTAATTTCTATGTCACATACCCTAGAAGAAGCAATGGATCTAGAACTAACCCTAGCAACGCTGGTACTAACAATAATGAAAAACCTCACAAAGTAACGATCCACTACAGTCTTTCCAACGGTTATCATCCAGTAGAATCGCCTAGTAGCGAAGTATTTTATGTTACTCCTAACCAACCATTGTCAGATCATATCCCAGAAACATTGCCTGGTGGATATGTATTTACTGGCGCAAGTGCATTTGTTGAAGGCAGTGAAGGTGTAACCCTAAGCTCACGTAACGATCTTTTTGGTAACGAGACTACTTTCTATGCCCGCTACTTTCCTAAAAGCAATGGATCTAGAACTAACCCTAGCAACGCTGGCACTAACAACAACGCTAGTACAGAAGTGAAACCAAACAATGGTAACACTAACTCTGGTAATAACAATTCTAATGTAGCTACACCTGAAAGCAAAATAAGTCCATCTGACAATATTATAAATAATATATTTTCAAACGATGCTTTTGGAGTTAAAGTTACTTTAACTGATAAAACAACTGCAACAAAACTTTCTGCAACTCCTGTAGAAGATAAAGCCTTAGCAAGTTCAGTTCTAGAAAAATTAAACTTACCTGCAGACAATCAAATCAGAATATTAGATTTAAAACTTCTAGACAAAGACAATCACGTAGTTAATTCAAATGCAAAACGTACAGTTGCCATTGTCTTAAAAGAAGATGAAAAAGATGTAGCCGTTTATCACATAAAAGATAACGGAGAGTTAAAATTAATAGACTCTACTACAAAAGATGGTGTTGTAACATTTGAAATAGATCACTTCAGTAAATTCGCAATAGTATCTAATAAATCTAAACAAACTTCATCAAATATCAACAATTCAAAATCAGGAGAACATTTAGCTAAAACTGGTCTATCAAATAATAATTTAGCTTCATTAGCTGCTATCGGACTAGTATTAAGCGGTGTACTAATATTAGGAAGAAGAAAAAATAGAAAATAATATTATTTCTAAACAATATTTATTAAATTAATTCTAAGAGAGGCAATTTTGAAAACATACTTCTAAATTGGGTTCTTTATCAAGTACGGTTGATTTTGAAAATTAGGAGGAAGCTATGCTATATTAAGTAGTATAGCTTTTTTCCTATTTTTTCGTTTTGTCTATTATTTAAGTATAAACATCTTGTTAGTATGAAAAATAATATGAAAATATTAATTTTCAGAAAAATTACATAAAATTACACTCAATTAATTGATTTTATGTGAGAAATATTGTAGAATTATAGCTATAATAATTTAAAAGGAAAAAATTAATGAATAGAGATGCGTATTTTTATTTAGAGATGAAAGAGCATGAGTTGAAAGTTCCTTATACGGGGAAAAATCGTCGTATTAGAGTTCTTTTGCCAAAAGGGTATGCTCAAGATGAACATAAACATTATCCAGTAGTTTATATGAATGATGGTCAAAATGTTTTTTATAGTGGAGAATCTTTTAGTGGACACTCATGGAAAGTAATTCCGGCGATAAAAAGAAACCCAGATATGCCAAAAATGATAATAGTTGGTATTGATAATGATAATGAAGGAAGAATGAATGAATATGCACCTTGGAAATTCTCAAGTTTACCTATATTAAATTTCGGTTTAACATTAGGTGGATTAGGATCTGAGTATGCAGACTTTTTTGTAAATGTTGTTAAACCATTTATTGATAGTACATATCGTACAAAACCACAGCGTGAATACACAGCGATGATTGGTAGTTCTTTAGGAGCTAATATTTCACAATATATAGGATTAGAACACAAAGATGTAGTAGGATGTCTAGGAGTATTTTCATCAGCAAACTGGTTAAATAAACCTGAATTTGATAGATATATATCAAAACATAAAGTTTCTGATCAGAGAGTATATATTGAAGTAGGAACAAATGAAGGTGATGATACAGATAAACAATTGGCAAATGGTAATTTAAAACAACTATATATAGATGCAAGTTTAGACTACTATAGACAACTAATTGATGCTGGTTTATTGACTAGCGAGATTAAGTTAAATGTAGTAGCTAATGGTGAACATAGTGAAGAATGTTGGGCTAAATATTTACCCGAATGTTTAAGGTTTATTAGTGAAAACTGGTAAGAGTATTTTATAGAAAATGGAGGTTATTTAATTTGAATATAGAGAATTTAAGCCATTATAGTGGAAACTTAGGAAGAGAAATGGTTCTTAATAGATATGGACATGCTGGATTACCGATTGTTGTATTTCCATCATCTGGAGGAACACACAATGAGTATTATGATTTTGGTATGATACATGCTTGTGAAAGATTTATCAATGAAGGGAAAGTGCAATTTTTTACATTATCAAGTGTCGATAGTGAATCATGGTTATGTGATTGGAAAAATGGCCATGACAGAGCATTAGCACATACACAATATGAAAAGTATGTAATTGAAGAAGCCATACCATTTATTAAGCATAAAACAGGTTGGTTTGGTCAAATGATGGCTACAGGTTGTAGTATGGGAGGATATCATTCGTTTAATATCTTCTTACAGCATCCAGATGTATTTGGAAAAGTCATTGCTCTAAGTGGAGTTTATGATGCCAGATTTTTCGTAGGTGAATATGGTAATGATGAGTTAATCTACAGAAATTCACCTAGTGATAATATTTGGAATCAAAATGATGGATGGTTTATAGATAACTACAGAAATGCGGATATTATTGTTTGTACTGGTTTAGGACCATGGGAACAAGATGGTCTGCCATCATTTTATAGTTTGAAAAAAGCATTTGAAGAGAAAAATATTCCAGCATGGTTTGATGTTTGGGGCGACGATGTTGCACACGACTGGTCTTGGTGGAGAATCCAAATGCCATACTTTTTAGATAAATTAAATTTATAATAATAAGAAGAGGAGAAAGTATTTATGAATTACATAGTTATATCACCATATTACCCACACAATTTCCAAAAGTTTTCTATAGAATTAAAGAATCAAGGAATAAATGTACTAGGAATTGGAGAAGAACCATACGAACAACTTGATCAAAGACTAAAAGAAGCTCTAACTGAATATTTTAGAGTTAATAGTTTAGATGATGTTGATGAAGTTAAACGTGCAGTAGCGTTTTTATACCACAAACATGGTCATATTGATAGAATAGAATCGCAAAATGAGCACTGGATGGAACTTGATGCTGCTTTACGTACTCAGTTTAATGTATTTGGTTTAAAAGAACACGACCTTAAGAAAACAAAACATAAATCAGAGATGAAAAAATACTTTGAAAAAGCTGGAGTACCCGTTGTACCAGGTTTCTTAGTGAAAAAAGTAGGAGACATCGAAAAAGGTGTGAAGAAATTGAAACTTCCATTAATTGCTAAACCTGATAATGGAGTAGGAGCTTCTGCAACTTATAAACTTAAAGATAAGAAAGATGTAGAAAACTTTAAAAAAGAATGGGATGGTACTACTCACTATTTCTTAGAACCTTTCGTTGATAATTCTGACATTGTAACTTTTGATGGATTAGTAGATGCTAAAGGGAATATCGTATTTTATACAAGTATAGTTTACTATCACACTCCATTAGATTTACTGAATAACAATACTCTAGATTGGGTTTATTACATTGATAAAGATTTAGATCCGAAATTAGTAGAGTATGGTAAAAAATCTGTTAAAGCTTTTGGAATGAAAGAACGATTCTTCCATATTGAATTCTTTAAAACTAAAGATGATTATATTGCAATAGAGTATAATAACCGTCCAGCAGGAGCGTTTGCTGTAGATGTTTATAACTTTGCACATTCAACAGATTATTTCAGATTATATGCTGAGGTGGTTAATGGAACATTTAATGGTTTAAATGTTGATGAAAAATATGGGTTAGCTTCAACACGTCGTGATTATAAAGATTATGTACATTCTGATGAAGAAATTAGAGAAAAATATCAAGATAAACTGAAAGCTGTTCTAAGAATGCCAGAAGCTTTTGCTGAACTTCAAGGAAACACAATGTATGTTCTTGTAGCTGATACACTTGAAGAAATGAAAGAAATGGAAAGATTTGTAGGGAAGTTAAAGTAGAATAAAATATATAACATAGAAATTAACTCGAAGTTGATTTCTATGTTTTTTTGTAAAACTATTCTATTAATATACATTATTAAGTTTCAAATTACGAAATAATGTGTAATAATACTTGAATTATATTTGGAAGTATGTTAAGCTTTAACTGAAAAAAGTTAAAAAAAGGAGATCAACATGAATATATCTAGGGAACATTTAGAATTATTATCTCAAAATTTTAAAAATATAGATGAAACTACAAAGGAGATAATAAACTTAGAAGCAATACTAACATTACCTAAAGGAACAGAACATTTTTTAAGTGATATTCACGGAGAATATGAAGCCTTTGATCACATTTTGAGAAATGGCTCAGGTATTATTAAAGAAAAACTTAAAGAAGTGTTTGGAAACAGACTACCTAAAAAAGATTTGAACTTACTGGCTACTGTAATTTATTATCCAGAAGAAAAATTAAATCTTTTAAGAAAAGAATTTGATGTATGCGATTATAAAGAATTCCAAAAAATAATTCTTCTTCGTCTATTAGAGGTAACCCAGGTAGCTGCAAGAAAGTATACAAGATCTAAAGTAAGAAAAATTTTACCAAAGGATTTTAAATATATTATTGAAGAATTACTGTACAAAATGCAAAGTAGTGATAAAAATGACTACTATGATAGAATACTCGAAAATATAATTGAATTAGGTTCAGGGGATAAGTTTATTATTGAATTATCATTAAGTATACATAAGTTAATAATAGATCATTTACACATAGTAGGTGATATTTATGATAGAGGTCCGTTTCCTGATAAAATAATGGATAGATTGCTGAATTATCATTCGCTTGATATTCAATGGGGAAATCATGATATGCTTTGGATAGGAGCTTATCTTGGGGATAGAATATCATTAGCAAATGTTATAAGAATATGTGCGAGATATGATAATTTGGACATTATTGAAGATAGATACGGAATTCCACTTAGAAATTTATTAAATTTTAGTGAAACATATTATAAAGATGATAATTGTAAAGAGTTTTTACCAAAACTATCTAAAAATGATGAGTTAAAATATAGTGAACATGAAATTATGCAAATAGCGAGAATGCATAAAGCTATGGCAATAATTCAATTTAAACTAGAAAAACAAATTATTGACAAACATCCAGAATTTAAATTGCAAAGACGTGCTTTACTAGATAAGATAAACTTTAAAAAAGAAACAGTAAAAGTTAACGGTAAAGAATACCCATTAACTTCATGTAATTTTCCAACGGTTGATGAAAAAGATCCATATCTATTAACTGATGAAGAAGAAAAGATTATTAATAGATTAAAAGAATCATTCATAACAAGTGAAAAATTAAAAAAACATGTTGAATTATTCATTAACAAAGGTGGCATGTATTGTTGCTATAATGGCAATCTATTGTTACATGGTTGTATGCCGGTTGACGAGAAAGGTAACTTCCAGGAATTTTCTTATGGAGGTCATAAATATTCTGGAAAAAAATTATTAGACTTTTTTGATAAAAAAATTCGCAGTATTTTTTATTGTGATTGTAGAGAAGATAATGGTTTATTCTTCTATCTTTGGCAAGGACAATATTCTCCACTATTTGGAAAATGCGATATGACAACTTTTGAGAGATATTTTATCGAGGATAAGGCTACTCATGAGGAAGTGAAAAATGCTTATTACAAACTTAGAGATAATGAAGAATTTTGCATTAAGTTATTAAATGAGTTTGGTCTAACTAGCGAGGGGCATATAATAAATGGACATACACCAGTTAAAGAAACAAAAGGAGAAAATCCAATAAAAGCTAATGGTAGAACAATAGTTATCGATGGTGGGATGTCTAGAGCATATCATAAAACAACTGGACACGGTGGATATACGCTAACTTATAACTCTTATGGTTTGCAAATAATGAGTCATGACATATTCCAAAGTAAAGAAGAATCAATCAAAAATGAGACAGATATAATTTCAACTAAGAGAGTAGTAGATAAATTATGTAGAAAAAAAGTAGCTGACACAGATAGCGGTGCAAGAATAAAAAAACAAATTGAATTATTAAAAATTTTATTGGAAGAATATCGCCAAGGTACGGTTTGTGAAAGATATTAGTTAATATAAATTGATATTCTGAGTTTCTTTGTATTTAAGGGGGAGATAAATGATGAAGATTTTATTAAATATACTAGAGATTTTAATAATACTAGGAATAATAACAAACTATAAACTATTGAAAAAATGAAAAGAAGAAAAAGAGAAGGATGATTAATTAGTCAATTGTTTATCAAATTGATAAATATAAAAAGATACTTGTAAGCATTGCAAAAATAAGGAGGTTTTGATCTCCTTATTTTTGATAGAATATTAGATATAGATATAATACTATTACTTTTATTTTATGAGGAACATAAAACATATTCAATAATTCAATTAAATTTTTAGAAAAATTAAAATTTTTGTTGACAACAGTAAAAAAGTATATTATACTAATAAACAGTTAATTGAATATGTACCTCACAAAATAAGTGAGGTAGAGGTTGCGATTTTTATCAGTAGAGTAATTGAAAGTGTAGGGCTTGACGATATTACTTGAAAGGAAACATCGCCGAAATGATATTAATCCTATGTTAATATTGTTGGGTCTATACTGAACGAAGTATAGGACTGTCATAGTCGCGAGGCTATGTTGCGCTACTAATATCTTGTTTTGGAGAGATAATGTGAAGTATAACTCCGTGCAAATATGGTAGAAGTTATGCTTTTTTATTTTATCAAGGAGGTTTTTATTATGACAAACAACAGCAATAACAACAATGCAACAGAAGTAAGAAGAAATTTACGATCACGTCATATTAGTATGATTGCTATCGGTGGATGTATCGGTAGTGGATTATTCATGACGAGTGGTCAAGCGATTCAAAGTGCGGGACCTGGGGGGGCTATCGTAGCTTATCTTTGTATCGGACTTATGGTATATTTCTTAATGACATCATTAGGAGAAATGGCAACATATCTACCTACATCAGGGTCATTCAGTACATATGCTACACGTTATGTGGATCCTTCATTAGGATTTGCTTTAGGATGGAACTATTGGTTTAACTGGGTAATTACAGTAGCAGCCGACGTAGAGTTATCTGCACTAGCAATTAGCTACTGGGAGCCTATGCGAGTACTTCCTCATTGGGCCTGGAGCTTATTATTCCTAGTTATTATTATCGCTTTAAATTCACTTAGTGTTAAAGTTTATGGTGAAAGTGAATACTGGTTCGCACTTATTAAAGTAGTAGTAGTAATCATCTTCTTAGTAGTTGGATGTTTAACTATCTTCGGTATTTTAGGTGGAGAATACATTGGATTCAAAAATTTAACAATTGGTGATGCACCATTCGTTGGAGAAGATTCTTCGTTATCAGGACAAATTCTTGCTACACTTGGAGTATTCTTAATCGCTGGATATTCATTCCAAGGTACTGAGTTAATCGGTATTACTGCTGGAGAAAGTGAAAATCCAGAGAAAAGTATTCCTAAAGCTGTAAAACAAGTATTCTGGAGAATTTTAATCTTCTACGTACTAGCAATTTTAGTAATAGGATTATTAATTCCTTATACTTCACCAGATTTATTAGGTGCTGAAAGTGCTGAAGAAATTGCTAAATCACCATTTACAATCGTCTTTAAAAATGCTGGATTTGCTTTAGCGGCAAGTGTCATGAATGCAGTAATCTTAACATCAATTCTATCAGCTGGTAATTCAGGTATGTATGCATCAACAAGAATGCTTTATGCAATGAGTAAAGAAAAACTTGCGTATCCAATTTTTGGTCGTGTTACTAAATATGGAACACCGGTTATTTCATTAATCGCAACAGCTGTAGTAGTATTCTTAATCTTCTTAATCCAACTTACAAGTGCTAATGCGTATACTTATATCGTTGCGGCTAGTGGATTAACTGGATTTATCGCTTGGTTAGGTATTGCATTAAGTCACTATAGATTTAGAAGAGCTTATATTGCTCAAGGTAAAGATTTAAATAATCTTAAATATAGAGCAAAATGGTTCCCAGTTGGTCCAATTATCGCTTTAGTATTATGTATCATCGTTATTATCGGGCAAGATACAGAGCTTATCACTAAAGGTGTTGTAAACTGGAGCGGAATGTTAACAACATATATGGGAGTTCCGATTTTCTTATTCTTCTATCTATATCACAAAATTAGATATAAAACAAAACTAATTCCTTTAGATAAAGTTGATCTATCTCAAGATGTAGATACTAAATAATATATGAAAAAGTTCTAGTTCGTGTTGAACTAGAATTTTTTTGTTTATAAAGTAAAAAGATACATTATAATTTTATTGTCGAGAATTTTTATCAATTGAATCAGTAATGTAGTTTTTAATAGCTAATTAAATAAATTATGAAAATCCTTTTAAATTGTAATATTTTTAGTTAAATCACGGGAAATTTTCTTGATTTTGTGGTATTATAAAGGATAGATTAAATTTTGATAGAGGAGGAATTTCTGTGAATCTTGAATATCCATATAGTTATGAAAATGTAGAAGATATGGCGAGTAAATATTTATCAGAAGAGCAAATAAAAACAATAAGACAAGCTTATGAATTTGCAAAAATTGCTCATGAAGGACAATTTAGAAAATCAGGGGAACCATATATATTACACCCAGTTCAAGTTGCAGGAATTTTAGTAGAACTTAAATTAGATTATGCAACAATTTGTGCCGGTTTTTTACATGATGTTGTAGAAGATACTAAGTATACGTTTGATGATATAAAAGAAACTTTTGGTGAAGATATAGCTGTAATAGTTGATGGTGTTACAAAATTAGATAAAGTTAAATTCCGCTCTAAAAAACAATCACAAGCCGAAAACCATAGAAAACTTTTCGTATCAATAGCGAAAGATTTACGTGTAATTTTTGTTAAACTTGCGGATAGACTTCATAATATGAGAACTATGAAATATATGAGAGAGGAAAAACAAAGAGAAATCTCAAGTGAAACGCTTGAAATTTATGCGCCTTTAGCTCATAGATTAGGGATTAGCTCTGTAAAATGGGAATTGGAGGACACATCACTTAGATATTTACACCCATCTCAATATTTCTCGATTGTAGGGATGATGAAACAAAAGAGAAGTGCTAGGGAAGAAAGCATAAAAGATGCTTGTTCAAGTATTACTTCGATTTTGGCAGAAAATAAAATTGAAGCGCAGGTAACAGGAAGACCAAAGCATATTTATAGCATTTATAAAAAAATGGTTAAGCAAAATAAAACTTTTGACCAAATATATGATTTGCTGGCTGTACGTGTCTTGGTTGATAGCGTAGCTGACTGTTATGCTACTTTAGGACTTGTAAATAATCTTTGGGTTCCTATTCCGGGAAGAATCAAAGACTATATTGCAATGCCAAAGCCTAATATGTATCAATCACTTCATACTACGGTTATAGCGCCAGATGGTCAAACCCTAGAAGTTCAAATTAGAACATATGAAATGCATGAAATTGCTGAAAAAGGGATTGCTGCGCACTGGGCATATAAAGAAGGTAAGAAGGTTAATAAAAACAATAACTTCTATGAAAAATTAAATTGGTTCCAAAAAATCGCTGAAAATGACGAAACTGAAGCAACTGCAGAAAGTTTCATGGAATCATTAAAAGTAGACTTATTAAGTGATAAAATCTATGTATTCACACCAAATAGTGATATTATAGAATTACCAAAAGGATCATGTATTGTGGACTTTGCCTATGCGATTCACTCGGAAGTAGGTAATAAAATGGTAGGGGCAACTGTAAATGATAAAATAGAGCCATTTGATTATGTATTGTCTACAGGGGAAATTTGTGATATACGTACTAGTAAAAATTCTACAGGACCGAAACGATCATGGCTAGAAATAGCTACCTCATCTCAAACTAAGTCAAAAATTAAAGCATTTTTCAAAAAAGCAGCACGTGAAGAAAACCTAGTTAAAGGTGAAATATTATTAAAAGACGAAATTAAAGCTAATAACTTAGATATTGATGAAGTGTTAACAGATGAAAATATTGCAGTTGCACTTAATAAATATAAATTTGCTAATCTTGAAGAAATGTATGTTGCTATTGGTTATGGTGGAATCACAGCTAATAAAGTATTTGCTCGATTAACTGAGAAAATTAGAAAAGAAAAGATGACTCAAGAAAAAATTGAGAAACTTTTCAATGCTGAAGAAACGAAAAAAATAGTAACTGAAACAGGTGTTTATGTAAAAGGCGTTGATAATATTCTTGTAAGATTATCAAAATGTTGTCAGCCGATACCTGGAGATGAAATAGTTGGATTTATTACAAAAGGTAGGGGGGTAACTGTGCATAGACATAACTGCCCAAACTTGAGTGAAGAAGACCATGCAAGATTATTGGACGTTGAGTGGGTAGACAGTCTAAATGCTCGACGTTATAGTGTAACTTTACAAATCCACGCGTTTGATAGGGATTTATTACTACAAAATGTGCTGTTAACATTAAGTGAAAGTAGGGTTGAGATTAAAAAACTTAATTCCGAATCAAAAGCTGATAAAACATGTGTTATAACGATAGGTATATATGTGAAAAATGTAAGTGAATGTGATTATATGATTAAAAAATTACGTCAACTTCAGGATGTATACAGCGTAGAAAGAATAGTTAAATAGGTGGATATATGAAAATTATATTACAGAAAGTAAAGAAAGCTAGTGTTAGTGTTGATAATAAAATTGTTGGGAGTATTGATAAGGGATTCTGCTTATTAGTTGGTGTCCATAAAGAATCAACTATAGATGATGCGAAGTATTTAGCTAAAAAAATAGCTCAAGCTCGTTTATTCGAAGATGATAATGATAAAATTAACCTAAGCTTAAAAGATGTAGGAGGAAGTATTTTATCAGTCTCACAATTTACATTATATGCTGATACTAAAAAGGGTAATAGACCAAGTTTTACAAGTGCTGCAGGAGCAGAAAAAGCTAACGAATTATATGAAAAATTTAATGAATATTTAAAAGAAGAGGGTGTAACAGTAGAGACTGGAATCTTCCAAACAATGATGGAAGTAAATATTGTAAATGATGGACCAGTGACTATTGTTTACGAAAAACTATCAGCAGGAAATTAATATGAGAATAAAAAGAAGAAATAAAAACGGAGTATTGTTAGTAATATTTGCATTATTATTAATATTGGTTGTAGGTGGAATAATAAACTTTATTGGTGAAAAGATGAATCCTTCAGCTAATGCTCAAAATAACATTACTATTTCAAAAGAAATAGAGCTTCGAACTGGTCCAGATGATACTTATCCAACGTTGAAAAAAGTAACAGCTGGTGATAATGTTGAAATGTTAAGTAAATCTGATACTTGGTATGAAATAAAAACAAACGATAGTTTTGTTGGTTGGGTACCAGGTTGGAGTATATTAGGAAGTGGACAAAAGAGTCCAGAAGACCAAAATAAAGAAAAATTGAAATCTTATACAATCTTATTAAATCCAGTAATTAAACAAGACGATGCTGTAGATTATAAAGGAGTACATGCTAAGACATATAATTTAAAAATAGCAAAACAATTAAAAGAATTATTGGAAAAAGATGGTATTAAGGTAATATTAACTAGAGATAATGATGATTCTTCTCCAACAAAGGAAGACATAACAAAGATTGCTGCAGAAAATTCAGTAGAAGTATTAATCGATATTGATACAGCTAATGATAATAATAAAGACACTTTTGGAGTAAAAGTATACTATGGAACCCAACAATCATCAATAGTAGCAAGAAGTATAGAAAAAAATCTGTCAGATCACTATTTATCAAGAGTTTCATCTTCTGAAAAACAAGGAAACTTTTCTCAACTTAGTGATAAATTACCACAGGTAAAAATTATTTCAGCGAATATTGCTAATAAGATTGATGTTGATTTACTAAATAATGAAATTGCTAATAAGCAGTATATAGATTCACTTAAAGAAGGTGTAGAAGGCTACTTATATTATCTAATAAATGTCGATAATTATAATGCGAAAAGAAAAGAACAACTTCTTAACTTACCTCAAAAAGGTCTTTCTGTTCCTATGTATTATATGAAACAAGATGCATATAAAAATATTTCATATGGATTAGATAGTAAGAAAACAATTGAAACCAATGGAGATGCTATTATCTCACTTGCTATGATTGCGAAGTATATAGGTAAAGATGAAGCAACTGTAGAAGAACTTGCGTCTTGGGCAGGAAATAAATACTATATTAAAAATCAAGGGACACAACCTACAATTGTCCCAGCTTTCGCAGATAAATATAATCTTAAGGTTGAAAGAGTTGAGACGGATAAATTAATCGAAAATATAGAGAGTGCCATAAAAGATAATAAGCCAGTTCTTGTTAGATTAAAATCTGGTGTATTTGGTGATAGAGTGACGTACAAAGTTATTAGAGGCTTTGAAGATGACAAATTCTATATAAATGATCCAAATGATGATGATGTAAAACTTACAAGTTATAATGGATTCACAGAAAATGATTTAAAAAATAATATTGCTCAAGCGTGGGTATTTAGTAAATAAAAATAAAGATTAACTTAGATAAGTTCTAGGTTAATCTTTTTTATTTAAATCAAAATTTTTATTGACTAAAAGCGTAAAATAAAATATAATAGTTAACATAGTTAACTAATTAGTTAATGTTGTGAACTAATTTATAAAATTAAAGGAGGTAGAAAATGAGTGAAAATGAAATATCATATCACGTAGCAATGGATATGATGGAAGAATTTAGATTGATAATGAAAAGATTTCATAAGAAAAGTGATGCACCGTATAGAAAACCTGAATTTCAAGCAATGTTATTTTTATCTTCAAAAGAAAAAATTACAATGCAAGAATTGGGAGAAGAGTTATGTGTGACAAAACCTAGGGTCACAGCTCTTGTTAGTGAGCTTTTAGAAAAAGATTTTGTGGTTCAAAGTACAGATGAAAAAGATAAAAGAAAAAAATATCTTAGTTTATCTGAAAAAGGAATCGAATGCATAGAATCACATAGAAAAGCGTATGAAGAATGGTTTCAATCTATCTGGAATAAATTTGATGCAAGGGAAAAAGAAGCGTTTGATATATTATTGTCTCGAGTAAATGAGATTTTTAGAGAAGAATTATCTGATAAGGAGGAAAACAATGAAACTAATTAAATATTTAAAAGGTTTCTTAGTACCGATGATATTTTTAGTTGTGATAATAGGAGTTCGTGTTGTAGCAGAGCTAGCACTTCCGACATATACAAGTAATATTGTCGATAAAGGTATTCAACAAAGTGGTATTCAAGATGCTGTACCGGAAAAAATAAGTGAAAAGTCATTTAGAGAGTTACAACTATTTATGACAGATGATGAAATCAAGAAAGTTACATCTAAATATACAAAAGATGGTGATGTTTATAAACTTGATAGTATTAATGAACAGGAACGAAGTGAATTAAATGACATATTAAAAAATACTATGACTGTTGTATCTGGTGCAAAATCTGAAAACTTAGATTTAGATAAGGTTGCAGAAGGTGTCAAACTAGGATTAGTCAAGAAAGATAGCTTAATTGAACAAAAGCAAAAATCAATAAGTGATTTAGGTAGTTCAGCAGATATGATTACAAAACAGGCCGGTATTCGTTATGTAAAAGAAGAATATAGAAATAATGTAGGTATCGACACTAACGAAATTAGAAAAAATTACCTTAAAGAAGTTGGAATCATGATGATAATCGTGACATTTATTTCTGGAATTGGAAGTATTATTTCGAATTTTATAGCGAGTAGAATTTCTTCGAAGATAGCGTATAACTTGCGTGAGAAATTGTATAACAAGGTACTATCATTTTCTAAACAAGATATTGATAAATTTTCAACAGCTTCACTAATTACAAGAAGTACAAATGATATTCAACAAATTCAAAATGCTTTAAATATGATGTTATTTATCGCAATCTATGCACCTATGATGGCAGTATACGGAGTTTACAAAGTTACACAAACAGATACAGGTATGACTTGGATAATCGCATTAGGTGTAGGTATTCTAGGGTTAACAATAGGAATAATCTCATTCTTAGTAATGCCTAAATTCAAAATTATGCAGAAATTAATAGATAGAGTTAACTTAGTGACTCGCGAAGCATTAACTGGTATTTCTGTAATCCGAGTTTTTGGACGTGAAAAATACGAAGAAGAAAGATTTAATAAAGAAAATACTGTTCTTAAAAATGAACAACTTTTTATCAATAGAACATTGTCAGCGCTTATGCCAATGATTATATTAATAATGAATGGAATTGCATTATTAATAATTTGGGTTGGTGGAAAAAATATAGATTCTGGTAGTATTCAAGTTGGAGATATGATGGCATTTATTACATATACAATGCAAATAGTAATGTCATTCTTATTCTTCACATTCTTAATGATGCAATTACCTCGTGCAGAAGTTGCAGCAGGACGTATTAATGAAGTACTGGAAACAGAGGTTACTGTCGTAGATAGTAAACATATTGATGATAGTAAGCTTCAAGACGTGAAGGGTACATTAAAATTTGATAATGTTAGCTTTACATTTGATGGTGCTGATAGTCCAGTATTAAGTAATATTAGTTTTGAAGCAGAAGCAGGAAAAACTACAGCAATTATAGGAAGTACGGGTAGTGGTAAATCTACATTGCTTCATTTGATTCCTAGATATTTCGATGCTAGTGAAGGTGAAATTTCAATTGATGGAGTCAATATTAGAGATATAAGTTTAAGTAAATTAAGAGATACTTTAGGATTTGTTCCTCAAAAAGGAGTATTATTTAGTGGTAATATTGAATCAAATATTAAATTTGCTGATGAAAATATTTCTGATGAACAAATGAGAAAAGCTGCTGAAATTGCTCAAGCAATAGAATTTATCAATGAAAAAGAAGATAAATTTAATAGTGAGATTTCACAAGGTGGATCAAATGTTTCTGGTGGACAAAAACAACGTCTTTCAATTGCTCGTGCGTTGGCGAAAAATCCTAAGATACTTCTTTTCGATGATAGTTTTTCAGCACTAGACTATAAAACAGATGTTAAATTAAGGAAAACTTTAAGAGAAGAAATGGCTGGTGTAACTACTATAATAGTTGCCCAACGTATCGCAACAATTTTAAATGCAGATAAGATTATCGTAATGAATGAAGGTAAAATAGTTGGAATCGGAAAACACCAAGAACTTCTAGAAACTTGTCCAACATATTTAGAAATTGCAGAAAGCCAACTTAGTGAAGAAGAATTACAAAAAGGAGGTAAACATCATGGCTAAAGATCAAAAAATAGAAAAAGCTAATAACTTTTCTGGAACATTAAAAAGAATTATCAAATTGATGTTTACACAGTATAAACTTTCAAGCATATTGATTGTATTCTTTGCATTAGCTAGTACTGTATTTGGTATAGTAGGGCCTAAGATTATGGGGAAAGCAACTACTGAACTTTTTGAAGGGTTAGTAGCTAAGATTAGTAATGAAGGTAGTATCAACTTCGAGAAAATAGCAGGGATTTTACTTACTGTATTAGGTTTATATATACTTTCATCATTATTCATGTTTATTCAAGGTTGGTTGATGAGTAATATTTCTCAACAAATGACTTATGATATTCGTAAAGATATAAGTAAGAAAATAAATACTTTACCTGTTGGATACTTTGAACAACGTACAGTAGGTGAAACTTTATCACGTGTAACAAATGACGTGGACACATTAGGTCAATCACTTAACCAAAGTTTTACACAAATAATTTCTAATACTGCAACGGTTTTAGGGGTATTGGTAATGATGTTTACAATAAGTCCTTTAATGACGCTTATTGCGTTAGCTTTAATCCCTATTTCGGGAATCCTATTAGGCGTTATAACAAAATGGAGTCAAAAATATTTCAGAAGCCAACAAAAAATGCTTTCTGATGTGAATGGGCAAGTAGAAGAAAGTTTCTCAGGTCAGAATATTATTGCTGCATTTAACTATAAAGAAAAAAGTGTAAAAGAGTTCAATGATAAAAATAAACAATTATATACATCATCATGGAAAGCAAACTTCTTCTCAGGATTAATGTTCCCTGTGATTAACTTTGTTGGTAACCTAGGTTATGTTGGTATTGTTTTCTCAGGTGGATTATTAGTTTCTAAAGGAACTATTGGCGTAGGTGATATTCAAGCCTTTATCCAATATATAAGAAACTTCACTCAGCCAATTGGTCAAATAGCACAGTCTATGTCAGAAATTCAAAAGATGGCTGCGGCTGGAGAAAGAGTTTTTGAGTTCTTAGATGCTAAAGATGAAGAAGATGCAGAAGTACTTGAAACAGTTACTAATAAAGAGGGTAATGTTGTATTTGATAAAGTTAAATTCGGCTATGTAGAAGATCAGATTATTATTAAAAACTTTACTAGTGATGTTAAAAAAGGTGAAATGATTGCTATTGTAGGACCTACAGGAGCAGGTAAAACAACAATGGTTAAATTACTTATGAGATTCTATGATATCAACGGTGGAAATATTTATATTGATGGGAAAGATATTTCTAAATTAGATAGAGCTGAGCTTCGTTCTTACTTTACAATGGTACTACAAGATACATGGTTATTTAAAGGAACAATAATGGAAAACCTTCGTTATGGTCGTTTGGATGCTACAGATGAAGAAGTAATAGAAGCGGCTAAAGCGGCTCACATTCATCACTTTATTAAAACTTTACCGGGTGGATATGATATGGAATTAAATGAAGATGCTTCAAATATCTCGCAAGGACAGAAACAATTATTAACAATTGCTCGTGCAATACTTGCTGATAAGCCTATATTAATTCTTGATGAAGCAACCTCAAGTGTAGATACACGTACAGAAGTACTAATTCAAAAAGCTATGAATAAACTTATGGAAGGGCGTACTACATTCGTAATAGCCCACCGTTTATCAACAATTAGAAATGCAGATAAAATACTGGTATTAAAAGATGGAGACATTATCGAACAAGGTAACCATGACGAATTAGTAGAACAAAAAGGTTTCTATTCAGAATTATATCAAAGTCAATTTGCAGAATAAAATTAAAGGCATTTAGAGATTTCTCTCTAGATGTCTTTTAATATTATTTCTTTGACAATATAAAGTTAATGAAGTATAACTATCTCATATTCGAGATAATTGTGAGGGGAATAAGTATATAATAAAAGTAGGAGAAGCCTTATGAATAATGAGTTTAAAGCTATTATTGGAATTATGAGAGCGAGTAATTTATTAATAGATGATTTGAAGAAAACTTTAAAAAATTATCCAATTAATGCTACTGAATTTGCTGTTATGGAATTTTTATATAGTAAAGGTGAGAAAAATATTCAAGAAATACGAGATAGAATATTACTTGCTAGCGGTAGTGCAACATATGTTGTTGATAACCTTGAGAAAAAAGGATATGTTATATAGAAAGCTTAGTCAAAAGGACAAAAGAGTAACTTATATTAAGTTGACTCAAGCAGGTGAGAGTTTAATGGATGATATTTTCCCTACATATAAAATAAATACTAAAAAGATTTTTGATGATTTAACTGAAGAAGAATTAAATACATTGACAGAAATACTAAAGAAAATTAATTAAAAATTGTTTTCTTGTTTTATAATATAATATCTTGAAATTGAGATAATATAGGAGGACATAAAATGATAGAGTTAGGAATTAGTACATTTGGTGAAACTACAGAAATTGAAGGAACAGGAATAACACCTGCACATGATGAACGTATTAGAGATATGATAGAAGAAATGAAACTTGCTGATGAAGTTGGTTTAGATCTTTACGCAATCGGTGAGCATCATAGAGAAGATTTTGCAGTATCAGCACCAGAAATTTTATTAGCAGCTGGTGCTGCTGTTACAAAAAATATAAAATTAAGTTCAGCAGTAACAGTATTATCATCATCGGACCCAGTAAGAGTTTATCAACAATATGCAACAATCGATGCTATTTCTAAAGGTAGAGCAGAAGTAATGGTAGGTCGCGGTTCATTTACAGAATCATTTCCGTTGTTCGGTTATGATTTAGGTGATTATGAAGAATTGTTTGATGAAAAATTAGCGATGTTAGAGAAAATTAAAGATAATGAAATGTTAACATGGGAAGGAAAATATACACAAAAGGTAGAAAATAAGGGAGTGTATCCGAGAAGTGTTCAAGAAGATTTTCCAATTTGGGTAGCGACAGGAGGAAATACGGAGTCTACTATTAAAATAGCTCAAAAAGGATTACCTATAGCTTATGCAATAATAGGAGGTCAATATAAAGCTTTCAAAGGTTTAATAGATTATTATAGGGCTATAGGACGTAATGCAGGTCATAGTAACGATAAGTTAAAAGTTGCTTCACATTCTTGGGGATTTGTAGCTGATACGGATGAAGAAGCGATTAAAAAATATTTCCATCCAACAAAACAAGTAGTTGATGCAATTTTAAAAGATAGACCATTTTGGAGGCCTCTTACTTTCGAACAATATTTAAATAGCGTAGGGCCAGATGGATCTATGTTGGTAGGTAGTCCAGAAACAGTTGCCAATAAACTTATTGATATGATAGAAACATTAGGATTAGATAGATTTATGCTACATCTACCTCTTGGGTCTATGCCACATGAAGATATAATGAAAGCTATAAAACTATTTGGAGAAGAAGTAGCTCCACGAGTTCGAGAACATTTTAAGAATAAAAAATAAATTTTATGAGATAAATAAAGCTATATTTTCAAAAAAGTATTCTCTGTGTTATAATGATTAAATAATACACAAATGGAGTGAAACGATGATTTTAGATAAGTATAAGTATTTATTATTTGATTTAGATGATACATTGTTAGATTTTGGTAAAGCACAAGTTATAGCTTTTAAAAAATTATTAGAAGATGAGAATATAGAATATAATAATGAGTTGTTTGAACAATACGAAACGATAAATAAATCTCTATGGAGAAGTTTTGAACGTGGAGAAATATCGAATAAAGAAGTTACAAGTGAAAGATTTATAAGATTTTTTAAGTTATTTGATAGAAAAGTTGATGGTAATGAAGTAGATAATAGATATAGAGGATATCTTGCTGAAGGAAATCAACTTTTTGATGGAATAATTGAAATGTTAGAGAAGTTAACATCAACTCATAAATTATATGTAGCTTCTAATGGAATTGGAATTACTCAACATACAAGACTAAAAAATAATAATCTTAATAAATATTTTGAGAGAATTTTTATTTCCGAAGAAATTGGTAGCAAAAAGCCAGATAAAGAATTTTTTGATATTATCTTAAAAGAAATAGATGTAGAAAATAAGGATGAAGTTTTAATGATAGGGGATACTCTTACATCGGATATACTAGGTGCTAATAATGCCGGGATAGACAGTTGTTTAGTAGATATTCATAAAATTTCTAATCCAGAGATAGTACCTACGTATAAAATAGAGAAAACTATAGATTTATTGAAATTATAAAAAGGAGTCTAAGTTGATATTTATTCAACTTAGGCTCCTTCTTTTATAAACTATGATCGTTGTATTTAATATTTTCTAAAGCAATAAAACAGTGTTCAATATCGTATTGTTCTTTAAGAAGAATTTTTACATTTTCTACTATTATATAATCTTTAGCAGTATTATACTCATCTAAAAGGATATGCATTGCTGCGTTAATTTCATTTGTATCTGTATGCCAAATATGAAACTCATGAATATCTGCAATACCTTCTATCTCTTTAATCTTATTGTAAATTTCTTCAGTATCTAAAGTAGTAGCTTCCATTAAAATTACAAATGATGATTTTGTAATTTTATATCCACCTTTGAAAAGAATTATACTGATTATAATACTCATAATAACATCAACAATTTGATAGTTTGTAAAGTAAATAATTGTAGATGAAATTATAATTCCGATTGAACTGATTAAATCACCAAGGAAATGCCATAAAGCACTTTGGATATTAAGATTGTCTTCTTCTTTTAAACTTTTTGTTAAAATTATCGTTACTACAATATTAAAGATTAAACCTATTGTTGAAATTATCAGCATAGATTTGAAATCAATATCTTTCGGATTGAAGAATCTCATAAATCCTTCGAAAATTAAATAAATAGAAATACCAACTAGCATTAAACCATTAATAAAGGCGGCTAGTACTTCTAATCTCACAAAACCAAAAGTGTATTTTTTATTTGGCTTTTTTGAACTGAATAGTAAGGCTATTAAACTGAATCCTAATGCAATAACATCAGAAAACATATGGAATGAATCACCTAATAGTGCTAATGAATTAGATAGAAGTCCTCCGATATATTCTAATAATGCAAAACTTATTGTTAAAATTAATGTTGTATAAAGTACTTTTTTTGAGTATGCTTGAATTTTATAATGTTTTTTATGATGGAAATTTGTTTGTATCATTTTGTCCTCCTTAAATTATAATATTGTTATTATAATTTAAGAGAGAGGATATTACAAAAATACTGCACTGATAACAATTATTAGTACTTTTATCATCTGGCTCTATTGCATTTTTTATATTAGTTTGATAAAATTAAGAAGAATTTAGAAGAAAAAAGGTGGAGAAAATTATGCGTATTTTATGTATTGGGGATAGCAACACTTGGGGATATGTCCCAGGTGAGGATGGAGTAAGAACTGACAAACGTTGGACTAAATTACTAGCAGAATTTCGTCCTAATGATACTATTATAGAAGAAGCTCTTTGCGGAAGAACAGTTACTGCAAAAGATACAATTGTACCGGTTAGATGTGGTATTGATACACTACCAATTTTAATGTTAAGTCATGTACCTGTGGACTTGGTAATAATCATGTTAGGTACTAATGATTTGAAAAAACAATTTAATCCGAGTGCAAAACATATAGCAAGAGGAGTCGAAGAATATATTAAATATATAAGAAATCCACACTTAATCGCGGGATATAAAATTCCGAAAATTCTTGTCGTTTCACCAGTTCCTTTACGTGATGAAATAGTAGAAAGACAAAGCTTATTTGGGGAATTTGACGAAAATAGTTTAAAACAATCAAAATTCTTAGCTCAAACATTCAAAGAAGTAAGTGATAAATATGAAGTAGACTTCTTAAATGCGGGGCGTGTTGCAGAGACTTCATTAATTGACTGCATTCACTTAGATGAAAAAAATCATGAAAAATTAGCGAAGTATATTGCTAGTAAAGTTGCAGAAGTCTTGGATTACGAAGAAGCAAGATAAATAAAAAAGTAGTAAACTTTCTAACTTAGAGAGTTTACTACCTTTTTATTTTTTATATTGGTTAAAACATCGATTACTTATGATGCCACAAGCGTAACACGGTAGAAAGTATTTCCAGTCGTATTCTAAAACGAAAAATAAATTGATAAATATTAACTCTAATATTGTAAAATACATACCAATTATATACGTATTACCTGATTGTTTTGTTAAAGTTCTATCGATTGTTTTAAATATTTTTCGATAGACAGTTAATAAAAGAATAAATACTATACTAATTAATAAAATTATCTTTGCAGTAATATTTATTTTTAAATCACTTAACCACAAACTAATGGCTATAGTGTTAGTAATTATAAATAAATGAGTAGTTAAATGATAAAAATTTATATCTCTTACATGAATACTTCTAGAGATAAAGCTTGGGAATAGCTGACTTATCGTAAAAGCAAGAAATATAAACCAGTAACAATAATCTATAATTATTAAACATAATAATAAAGAAAGTGTACGACCTGTGTGAATATAACAGAATGGTTCTGTTAGTTTTTTTATCATTAGGTCTTTTTTATCAGTCAGAATATATTCGGTTATATGCTGGATACTTAATATTACTGATAGTAGGATTAATGTAGCAAGTATATATTTAATATTTAAAGAATTTCTCACTAGTAAATTCAATATAACAATTATTTGTGAAGTTAAAAAGAAGTAATTTATAAAACTATCTTTTCCGTATCTATTTAGATGAACAACTTCCAACAGCCAACTATTAAAGAAAATAATAAAAAGCAGTATAAAGTGAAAAAAGTCGTATATTGATTTATCTGAAAATAAATAATCTACTGAGAATTTACTTATTAATAAAGACAATGAAATTGTATAAAAGGACGTTAGAATGGTCTCTTTTTTTAAAATAAAATTCAAGATAAAGTTTCCTCCTTACTACTACAATAACCGTGATTTTGATAAAAAAATATTGAAGTTATCTGTTGCAAAATACTAGTTAGATAACTCCAATCTTCTTTACAAAGCGAAAGAAGTTATAATCATATTTTATCAAAAAAAAAATTGAATATCAATAAAATGAATGGACCTTAAAAGTCATTCATTATTAAAGAAAGTCTTTTAAGATCCATTTTCTAGTTTAGTTTTATTTTGATATATTTTATTTAGAATAGTTATTTTTTGAATTTTTTATGAGTTTCTGTGTAAAATACTAAACCAAGTAATGTAATAATAACACCACTTATAGCTAATGTAAATTGAGTAATAATAGCAGCAAGTACTATGTAAGCTCCACCTATTATAGAAATCCAAGGAACTATAGGGTAAAATGGGACTTTGTATGGACGTGGCATATTAGGTTCTCTTTTTCTAAGGACAAATACAGCGAAAAATGTCGCTATAAAGAAAATCCAAATTGTAAATAAAAGAAAATCTGTAAGAGTGTCAAATTCTCCTGTAAACATCATCGCAATAGTTAAAACTAAAGTTACTAAAGCTGAGAAATATGGAATTGAGAATCTATTTAGTTTGATCCAGAAGTTTTTAAATGGAATCTGATCTTTCATTGCCATTGCATAAGGAACGCGAATAGCGGTCATAGTAAAGCCATTCATAGTTCCATAAACACTAATCATAATACCAATAGTTATTATTTTCCCACCGTTTGGTCCAAATAATTTAGTAGCTACATCATTAGGAACATTACTGTTACCAGCTATTTGTTCCATAGGCATAGTAAGTAAATATGCTACATTGATAAGTAGATAAATTGCAGTTATTACTAGTAAACCATATAAAATTGCTCGTGGTAAATCTTTTTTTGGATTTTTCATTTCCCCAGCAATAGTTCCAACATTACTCCAACCATCATAACCATACATGGCAGCTAACATTGCAGCACCAAGAGCAGCTAGAGGTGTAGAACTAGATGATGAACTACTAGGAAAAAGTTCGATTGTTGTTGGTTTAGATTGTAATAATCCGAAAATAATAATTGCAATAATTGGTATAAGTTTACAAATTGTCGCTACAGTTTGAATGCGACCACTAGCCTTGCTACCAAGTAAATTTAATCCTGTCACAGTAGTAGCAGCACAAGCACCTATAAGAATTGAGTATTTTTTATCTACACCAAAAAGATTTAGAAATTGTGTTGAAAAAATAGCGGCAGCGGCAGCTATACTAGCAGGATAGTATATTACAGCTTGAGCCCATCCGAGTAAATATGATACTGTTTTACCATAAGCTTTTTCAACCCAAATTATCATGCCTCCGGTTTCCGGTATAGCAGCGGCAAGCTCAGCAGTAGTTAATCCTGCACAAATACTAATAATTCCTGCAAGAATCCATGCGAGTAAGCCGAGGTTAACATTTCCTGTAGTCTTATATATGACGGCTGCTTTGAAAAACACACCAGAACCAATTACTACACCAACTACTGTAGAAAATGCTCCAAAAAATCCAATTTCTTTTTTTAAATTTTCCAAAAGAATCTCCCCCTTATAACATGGAATATTTTTAAATAATATTTAGTTTTTAAAATGTTAACAGTAATTTTGCTTAATTATTTTCTAGGCGTACTCATTATATCTTATTTTTTATACCTAAACAATAGTTTTAGAAGGAAAATTTAACGAATTATGTCAGAAAATTTTACATTATAATTTCAATGAATAAAGAAAGTGAAATTTAGATGAAAATATATTAGAAGATTAATTCTAAATGTAAAATTTATTAGTTAAAAAAATAGTAAAATTCTTCTTAAAGATTTAACAAAATGGGTGAAAATGTGTTATAATAAGGAGTATCTGAATAAAATTACTAGATTATACTAGAAAGGAATTTAACATGACAGAAGAAATTAAAGTAGATGTACAAGATTTAAATGATCAAATGCTTGTTCGTCGTGAAAAAATGGAAGCTATGAGAGAAAGTGGTTTAGATCCATTTGGAACTAAATTTGAAAGAACTCATTTATCAAATGAAATCGTAGCTGAATATGATAAATTTAGTAAAGAAGAATTAGAAGAAAAAAATATTTCTGTAACAATTGCAGGACGTATTATGACAAAACGTGGTAAAGGTAAAGCAGGATTTGCGCACGTTCAAGATTTAGGTGGTCAAGTTCAAATTTATGTTCGTCAAGATAGAGTTGGAGATTCTTATGAATATTTCAAAACTCTTGACCTTGGTGATATCGTTGGCGTAACTGGAGTGTTATTTAAGACTAACGTAGGTGAATTATCTGTTAAAGCTGATAAATTTGAAATTTTAACAAAAGCACTACGTCCACTACCAGATAAATTCCACGGACTTAAAGACGTTGAAGAACGTTATAGAAGAAGATATGTAGACTTAATTATGAATGAAGAAAGTAAAGAAACATTTATTTTACGTTCTAAAATCATTCAAATCATGCGTAGTTACTTAAATGAACGTGGATACCTAGAAGTAGAAACTCCTATGATGCACTCAGTTGCCGGTGGAGCTGCTGCTCGTCCATTCGTGACTCACCACAATGCACTTGATATGCAATTATTCATGCGTATCGCACTTGAATTACCTTTAAAACGTTTAATCGTTGGTGGATTAGAAAAAGTATATGAAATCGGTCGTGCATTCCGTAACGAAGGTGTATCTACAAGACACAATCCAGAATTCACAATGATTGAATTATATGAAGCTTATGCAGATTACAATGATATTATGGATTTAACAGAATCTATGATTGCATACATCTGTAATGAAATTCATGGTACTACAAAAATTATGTACGGTGAAGATGAAATTGATTTAACACCAAAATGGCGTCGTGTACATATGGTAGATGCTATTAAAGAAGTAACAGGTGTTGACTTCTGGCCAGAAATGACAGATGAACAAGCTCATGCATTAGCTAAAGAACACAACGTTCCAGTTAGAAAAGATATGAAAGTTGGACACATTATTAATGAATTCTTCGAAACATTTGTAGAAGAAACATTAGTTCAACCGACATTCGTTTACGGTCATCCAGTAGAAGTATCTCCATTAGCTAAAACTAATACTGAAGATACAAGATTCACAGATCGTTTCGAGTTATTTATCGTTAGACGTGAACATGCGAACGCATTCAGTGAGTTAAACGACCCAATTGATCAAAAAGAAAGATTCTTAGCTCAAATGGATGAAAAAGATGCTGGTAACGAAGAAGTTTATGAAATGGATGAAGACTTCGTAGAAGCATTAGAGTACGGTATGCCTCCTACAGGTGGTTTAGGAATCGGAATTGATAGATTAGTTATGTTATTAACTAACTCAGCTTCAATCCGTGACGTGCTTCTGTTCCCATACATGAAACATAAATAAATTGATTATTGATTTATCAAAATCTATAAAAATATTATTTGTAATAACAAAAATTAAAACTCCCTAAAATTTAGGAAGCTTTAATAGAAAATTAAAGGGAGCTTAGTCTCCCTTTTATTATATAAAAAAGAAATATAAGGAGTATCCAATGGCAAGCTTTTTTGAAAGACTAAAAGAAAAATTCTCTGCTAAGGAAGAATTAAATGAAGAACTGATTTCACTTGATGAATATGAAGAGTTCGTCGAGAGTCAGTTTGTAACTGAAAAATTTAAAAAAGGACTAAAAAAATCACGTGATAACTTCTCTAATGCACTTAATAACTTAATTAGTTCATATAGAGAAATTAACGAAGAATTTTTTGAAGATTTAGAGGAATTACTTATTCAATCAGATGTTAGTTATAATACTGTATTAGAATTAGTTGATTATCTAAAAGTTGAGTCACAAAGACAGAATCTAAAAGAACCAAGTGAGCTTCAAAGTATGATTATTGAGAAGTTGGTAGATGTTTACATGGAAGGAACTGTAAAATCTGAATTAAACTATGCACCAGAAAAAGAACTTTCAGTATTCTTATTCGTGGGGGTAAATGGAGTAGGAAAAACTACATCTATCGGTAAATTAGCTCATAACCTTAAAAAAGAAGGAAAAAAAGTACTTATAGCTGCCGGAGATACATTTAGAGCGGGAGCTATTGACCAGCTTGATGTTTGGGCAAAACGTAGTGGTGCAGACATTGTGAAATCACATGAGGGTGCCGATTCAGCAGCGATTATCTTTGATGCTATTCAATCTGCTAAAGCAAAAGGTTATGATGTATTACTTTGTGATACAGCAGGTCGTCTGCAAAATAAAGATCATCTTATGAAAGAGCTTGAAAAAATTGTCCGTGTAATTAAAAAAGAAGTTCTAGAAGGACCACAGGAAGTACTTTTAACAATAGATGCGACAACAGGCCAAAACGGTATACTACAAGCGAAAACATTTAAAGAAGTAAGTGATGTTACAGGTGTTATCCTTACTAAACTAGATGGAACAGCTAAAGGTGGTATAGTTATTGCTATTAAGAAAGAATTAGGAATACCAGTTAAACTAGTTGGTTTAGGAGAAAATATTGATGATTTAGAAGTGTTTGATCCTGAACAGTATATCTACGGACTATTTTATCAAGAAAACGCTGATAAAACTGGAGAGCAACCAGAAGCAGAATAGTAATTTAGAAATAGTTTGATTAATGAGATTTTAAAAAACTAAAAAGTTATAAAATTTTTTAAAATTGTCAGCTTTAATAAATATTTAAGAGAGATTTTTCATAAATTTGATTTTCAAAATTATATTTGGAAAATCTCTCTTTTTTGTAGTATTTTAAAATCAATAATTAAATAGAAATATTTTAGTATTAAATTTGAAATTATTTCCGAAAATTAATTGAAAAAATTGTAATAAAAGTATATAATATATATATTAAGAAGGTAAATATATATGGAGGATTAAGATGGGATTTTTATCTAAATTATTCGGAAAAAAAGAAGTGCAAGTAAATGAGGTTGTATTAAGCTCATACATGAAAGGTAAAGTAGTAGATATTACAGAAGTACCTGATCCAGTATTTGCTCAAAAAATGATGGGAGACGGATTCGCTATTATTCCTGAAGAAGGGAAACTTATTTCACCAGTAGCCGGAGAGATTATCCAAGTATTCCCAACAAAACATGCTTTTGGAATTAAATCAGGAGATGTAGAAATTCTTATTCACGTTGGATTAGAAACAGTTGCTATGAAAGGTGAAGGTTTCGATGTAGCAGTATCTGCAGGAGATAGAGTTGAAGTAGGTCAAACATTATTAACTTATGACTTAGAGTTAGTTAAAGAAAAAGCTAAAGACATTATTACTCCTTGTGTTATCACAAACATGGATGCAGTGGAAAATATCGAAGTATTAAAATTTAATGAAACTGTTGATTTCTCACAAGAAGTAGCAAAAGTAAAACTTAAATAGACATAGGTCTATTTAAGTTTTACTATTAGTGGCGAAATTATGAATGATAAAAAATTTTGGAAGATTATATATCTGTACATAACGAAATATAATTATAGTATATTATATTATCGTCCAGAAAAAAAAGATGTGTGGCTTATTAATGAAGATAATGAATTAATAAGATTTATATACGGAGATAGTTTTAAATCAACAGAAATCGATAGCATTGTTTCTAATGTTATTAGAAATGAAGTTAGACTGAAAAAAATGTTTAAACTGAGTAGTTTAAAAATGAAAATCCTATACGTTTCTCCTGAATTTGATGATATTATAGAAGATTACAAAAAATATAGAATATCAAATAGTATAATTATTGAACGTATTCTATATAATGAAAAAAACAGTAAGTTATTTTTAAAAGAAAAAGATAAAAGCTTTGTAGAAGGAACGCCTGATACTTTAAGATATAAAAACAGAGTGGTTGAACTATATAAGAGACAGACACTAGATAGAACTGTATTTAATGTAAAGTATAATATATTGTTGGGAATATATTTATTTTTATTCTTATTAAATTATTTTATTATTTATTTATCGAATAATAAGAGTTCAGCATACCAAAATATCGAATATAGTTACCAAAAAATTATAAGCGGTCAATTTTATAGAATGTTCACCAGTGTCTTTACTGTAGATAATTCAATGAAATTATTGATAATATTGGTAACAATTGGTGTTAGCTCAGTACTCTTTAATAAATCACTTAATGTATTGAAGAGTTTTGGATTATTATTTATAGTTTCTTTAGTATTTAATCTCTTATTGATATTTGGTTATTCTGAAACATTAGATATAGCATTGGTCGCAAATATTTCGCTTTTAGGATCTATTTTTATGGGATTACTTAGCAAGAAAAATGATAATTTGAAATTTATGTATTCTGGTGTGATATCTATTATCTATTTAGCTTTAGTTACATTATTGTTTGATACTTCTATAGTTCTATATATTTTTTCTTTCGTATTGGGAGTATTTTTAGAATTATTCTTGATGAAGAAAAGAACCTATATAGCATTAATTTGCATGATAGTTTTTAGTTTACTTGGTGAAACATTATTATTTGCAGGTGTTAATACAAAAAGTTCAATTAATAGATTTAGAGTATCGAGGGTAGATAGTAGGTTGTTAAAACATTATAGTGATGAAGATATTTTCAATTTAGAAAAAGAATTAAACTCTAAGAATAAATCAGCTTTAACTTATTATGAGTTAGGTATGGTAAAAATGACGACTGCAACTAAACAAGATGCTAAAAAAGTTTTTCTTGATGGAATAAATTTTGATGATTCTTTTGCTCCACTTTACTATAATTTAGCAATAATTGAACGACAAGAAAGTAATTATTCAAAAGCAAAAGAATATGCGAAAAAAGCTTATGAGTTAGATAGTAGAGAAACAAATAAAAACCTAGTCGATGAATTGAGTAATTTTTAAGGTGATATAAATGAAAAATTTTTATGATTTACAACAATTTTTGAAATCATTTGGTATAATTATATATATGAAGGATAGAAAACATACATTAAGTATGGTAGAATATGAAGTGAGAGAATTAAAACGTTTAGAATTAATTTCAAAAGAGGATTTTATTAGAGCTATTGCTATAATAAGACATGAAGTTAATTATGAATTATCAAAAGGATAGGTGATAAAAAATGGAAAATAACCTAATTTTTATTAAGGTTCGTAGAAGAATAGAAGAAGACGTTGTGAAGATTGAAGAGATGATTAGTGCATGTGTATCAGTAAAAGGTCAGAGAAAATGTCCACTTTACCAAGATGTTATTGATACTCAAATTTATGGTCTAACTAAAGAAATAAATTTAGCAGTAGAGATAGGTTGTATTTCTCAAGAAGCAGGACGTATAATCCTAGCAGATTTAGAAAATAAAGCTAGTGAAATGTACTCGAATATAGTAGAAGAAAGCAAAGCAAATTAATATGAATTTTGTAAGAAGGATACATAGATCAATTAAGCATGAGCGTAGACATGTAAGATTAGATTGGGTAGTTGCATTAACACTTCTAGTATTGTTAGTCTTAAGTTGTATGATGGTCTATAGTGCTAGTATGATTGGTAATAAGTATGGAACTTTCACATCGGGTATTCCAGTAAGTGAAACATACTTCTTACAAAGACAGGCAATGTGGGTAGTACTCGCTTATATAACGTTCCTAGTATTCTCTGTTGCAATACCTTTTGAAGTTTTTAAAGATAAAAGCTTTTTAATGAAGGGATGTATAGTTATTGCAGTTTTACTTTTTGTTCCTTTATTTATGCCAGCAATAAATGGTGCTAGATCTTGGATAAGAATAGGTGCGTTCAGTTTTCAGCCATCAACTTTAGCACAGTTATTTATCATTATGTACATGGCATATATATTAGAAACAAGGAAAGTAAAATTAAGACAAATTTGTACAAGCTCAGAGTTATTAAAAATGTTTAATATTCCATTAGGTTTAGTAGCCATTATAGCAATTCAAAATGACACTGGAATGATGCTTATTACATTATCTGTAATAGGTATAATGACGCTATGTTCTAATATGCATTCACAAAATATAAAAAAAATACTAACGCTTGCGATAATCGCAGGTGCAGCAGTATTGATGTTATTTATGTTGAAGAGTGCATTGTTTAATAGCGGAACTTCATATAGAACAAATCGTCTAAAAGTATTTTTAAATCCATTTTCGGAGGATTTAGCAGCTGCGGCAGATCAGGTAATAAATTCATATGTTGCATTTGGTAATGGAGGATTATTTGGTAGAGGATTAGGAAATTCTATTCAAAAATTAGGTTACTTACCAGAAGCGCATACAGACTTTATTCTTGCTATCATTGCTGAGGAGTTAGGTTTTATAGGAGTTTTATTCGTAGTAACTTTATTATTAATTATTATTGGAAAAGTAATATTTTCTGGTACAAAATCAAGAAATACTTTTTCAGCTATGTACTCATTAGGATTCGCAAGTCTATTAGTAGTACAGGGAGTAGTAAATATTGGTGGAGTTACGGCATCTATCCCGATGACTGGAGTTCCATTACCATTTATAAGTAACGGTGGTAGTTCAATTCTTGTATTAAGTATAGGATTAGGAATAGCTACTAATATTTTAGCTCATGTTAAATATTTAAGAAGTAACAAAAAATAAAATGGAAATTCGAATTGACATTATTTATAGTATTGATTCGAATTTTTATTTATTATATTTTAGTATTGCTAGAAATTGAAAAAATTACAATTTATTATGATGTGACTTGCTAACTTATGATAATCAAGCTATAATAGTAAAGGTAACTTTTAAAGGAGATTATAGATGAAATTAGAACAATTTGATTTTTATTTGCCAGAGGAACTTATTGCACAAACTCCTCTTTTAAAAAGAGATACTAGTAAATTACTGTGTGTAGATAGAAGAAACAATACACATGAACATAAAGTTTTTTCAGATATTATAGATTATTTTAATCTTGGAGATACTTTGGTATTAAATAATACTAGGGTTATGCCAGCTCGTTTATATGGTGCTAAAAAGGATACTGGAGCTGCAATAGAAATATTATTATTAAAAAATCTAGGACATAATGATTGGGAATGTCTAGTTAAACCAGCCAAAAGAATAAAAGAGGGAAGTATTGTATCATTTGGTGACGGTATTATGGAAGCAGTGTGTACGAAGGTCCTTGATGATGGATTTAGACATTTTGAATTTGTCTATGAAGGAATATTCCAGGAAAGATTAGATGAACTTGGTACAATGCCTTTACCACCATATATTAAAGAACGATTGACTGATAAAGAAAGATATCAAACAGTTTATTCTAAAGAAGTGGGAAGTTCGGCTGCTCCAACTGCTGGTCTTCACTTTACAAATGAACTATTAGATAAAATAAAAGAAAAAGGCGTAAATATAGCATATTTAACTCTTCATGTTGGACTAGGAACATTTAGACCTGTTGCTGTAGAAAATATTGAAGATCATGATATGCACTCAGAATATTATACACTAGATGAAAAAACAGCGGATATTATTAATAAAACAAAAGAAAATGGGGGAAGAGTATTTTCTGTAGGTACTACTTCAACAAGAACATTAGAAACAATTGCTAGAGATAATAATGGAAAAATAGTTGCAGCCTCAGGTTGGACAAATATTTTCATCTATCCGGGATTTGAATTTAAATGTGTTGATGGATTAATCACCAACTTCCATCTACCAAAATCATCATTAATAATGCTTGTTAGTGCATTTTATGATAGAGAAAAAGTTTTAGAATTATATAATACAGCAGTTGAAAATAAATATCGCTTCTTTAGTTTTGGGGATGCGATGATAATAATATAATTATTGAAAGGAAATTTTCATATGAGAGATGTAAAAGAAAATGCAGTTTGGTATGAACATATAAAAACATGTAAACAGTCAGGGGCGAGATTAGGTATTGTTCATACACCACACGGTAGCTTTGAAACACCAGTATTTATGCCGGTTGGGACACAAGCTACAGTAAAAGCAATGTCACCAGAAGAAGTAAAAGGTATGGGTGCTGATATTATTTTATCAAATACATATCACCTTTGGTTACGTCCTGGTGAAGAAATTGTTGAAAAAGCAGGAGGACTTCACAAATTTATGAATTGGGATGGAAGTATCCTAACAGATTCAGGAGGATTTCAAGTATTTTCTCTTAGTGAAATGAGAAAAATCGAGGAAGAAGGAGTTCATTTTAAAAACCACCTGTCAGGAGAAAAATTATTCTTATCACCTGAAAAAGCAATGCATATTCAAAATGCTTTAGGTTCAGACATAATGATGGCTTTTGATGAATGTCCTGATTATAATCACGACTATAAATATATCCGTCAATCAGTGGAAAGAACTAGTCGTTGGGCAGAAAGATGTTTAGCAGCACATAAAAATCCAAAAACTCAAAGTATTTTTGGTATAGTTCAAGGTGCAGGATTTAATGACCTTCGTGAACAAAGTGCTAAGGATTTAGTAAGTATGGATTTTCCAGGATATGCTATTGGTGGTTTATCAGTTGGAGAACCAAAACATGAAATGTATAGAGTTTTAGAACATATTACACCTTTATTACCAGCTAATAAAGCAAGATATTTAATGGGAGTAGGATCTCCTGATGCTCTATTTGAAGGAGTACTAAGAGGAGTAGATATGTTTGACTGTGTGCTACCTACTCGTATTGCACGTAATGGAACATGTATGACATCTGCTGGACGTGTTGTAGTGAAAAATGCTAAGTATGCAGAGGACTTTACACCACTTGATCCAGAATGTTCATGCTATTGCTGTAAAAATTATACAAAAGCATATCTTCGTCATTTATTTAAAGCTGATGAAATATTTGGTGCTAGACTAGCGACTACTCATAATATTCATTTCTTAATTAATATGATGAAAGATATTCGTCAAGCTATTAGAGAAGATAGATTACTAGATTTCAAAGAAGAATTCTTTGAAAAATATGGATTAAATCAAGAAAATCCTAAGAATTTCTAATAATCTAGTAAAAAAATATGATAAAAGGTTTATTTTTTACTAAGTATATAGTAGAATAAACATATATTATAAATAAACGGAGGTAAAACATGCAAGGTTCATATATTAATATTATTATGATAGTATTTCTTTTTGGATTCATGTACTTCATGATTATTAGACCACAATCTAAAAGAAATAAAGAATTAAAACTTCTACAAGATTCATTAAAAGAAGGAGATAGAATCGTAACTTTCGCTGGAATTTACGGAGATATCGTTGAAGTAGGGACAGTAACAGTAAAAGTAAGAATTGCACCAAAAGTAGAAATCGAAATAGATCGTAACGCTATTCGTAGCTTAGTTGCAAAATAATAAAAATTTAAGCGGATTATATTAGTAATCTGCTTATTTTTTTTGAAAAATTTTTTAATTTGATGGGAGTTTTGTTAAGTACATAGTGTATTAAATATTTTGAAATGTTATAATTTCTAAAAGTTTGTTTGTAAG
Organism: Gemella haemolysans; assembly: GCF_901873445.1. Lineage (GTDB taxonomy): Bacteria > Bacillota > Bacilli > Staphylococcales > Gemellaceae > Gemella > Gemella haemolysans_C. Next base: position 43,084 of record NZ_CABFLN010000064.1, on the reverse strand, counting down.
TATATATATGCAATATTATAAAAAAAAGATAAAAACTAAATAAAAATTGTAATAAATAAATTAGATAGGTAAGAATTACGTCACTTCTAAAAGGTGAATTAATATAAAAATACTATTGAATTTAAGTTTGTTATGTTTGATATTTTCATGTATACTTAAATAATATAGAGTAATTAGTTAACTAAAAATAATGCTAATTAAAATCTAAATACATATATTTAAGATGGAATCTTGGAGGGAATATGTTTAAAAATAATATTGAAAGAAAATTAGTGAAATATGGAATAAAGAAACTTAGTTTTGGAATAGCATCAGTAGCTATTGGTACATTAGTATTTTTAGGTGGAACAGCAAGTGCACACGGAGAAAGTAGAGTAAATGATAATGTTTCACTGGTTCATGAAAAGCTTAAAAATGTAGAGATAAATTTAGAGACTACTAATAATTTAGATAATAAGAATAATAAAGAAAGTAATAATATTTCTACTGGTAGTACGACAACTTCAGTAAGTGAAAAAAATACAGAAAATAAAAATATAGCTACGGATTCAACTTTAACTACTGAATTTATAGGGAAAACAGATAACAAAGAGGTTGAAATAAACTCAGATTCTCAAAATAGTAATTTAAATGTTCTAGATAAGCGAATAGATGATAGTAGTGATATTGCTAATTTACTGACGAAGATAATTAATAAAAACTTAGAAGAAAATAAAGTTACAACTGAGGAAGTAGAAAATATTGTAGAACCTGTAGAAAAAGGAACAAAAATTATTTCTAGACTCACTAGCAAATATGCTGAAGATATAGCAAAGGGTTATATAGGATTAGAGGGAGGTAAGTACGACAGTTTAATTTATAAAAAGGCAATATTAAATCCTGATGGAGATGACGATGGAGATGGTATAGCAAATAAAGATGAATTATATATTTATAAAAAAGACGGACGTACTTATCTTGGATATGATATTCATCCAAGACTTGCCGATACTGATGGAGATGGATTAAACGATAAAGAAGATAAAGATAAATTAATCTGGAATGTATCAGCAAGGGATATGGCTATGTTTATAAATTTAGTTTATGAGAATGATAAAAAAATAGATGATATTCTTAAAAAGCAAGCTCCAGCAGGTACTCTTTCAAACAATATTCAAAAGATGACTAATAATGAGCTTGGACCATATTGGAGAGTAAAAGAAACATTTCATCAGGATAATGGTCTAGACGCGGTATTATTTGAAACAACTAATAATTTTCCATTTTTAAAAGGTGATAATATCCAAGTTCTTGCTTTTGCAGGCACAAATGTTGTACAAGCAGGGGATTTAAAAGCCGATTTAGCATTGTTCTTTGGTAATGAATCAAATCAAAGTGAAGCAGCTATTCAATTAATGAAAAAAATAAAAAAAGATAGTACAATTACAAATTTATATATTACTGGACACTCATTAGGTGGTTATCTCTCATTAAGAGCTACAGCAACAGCTGAAAAGGAAAAATTTGGGAAGTATAAACAAACTTATACGTTTAATGCACCAAAAGTTAAGAGTGGTTGGTTATGGGGAGTTCCAAAGGATGATGTAAAGATTTCTGAAGAACTTGCAAAATCTGGAAAGATAAAAAATTATTATACTGATAATGATAATATAATCCCGGGAAATCTTCAACCTGAAAATAAAATAAGTATAGGTAAAAGTGCAGGAGCTCATTCATCGACGTCTTATTTTGAAAATAGAGTGAATTCAAATCCAGACTTTAATTTTGGAAAACGTCAAGGAATGGATGGAGTCGGATATCGTGATGAAAATATAAATAATTTAAGCATAATTGATCCAGAAAATGGAACATTGAGTAAGACATTCTTACCAACTTTAGTAGATGATAAACCAGTATCTATAATGATAGGAGACAAACTTAAAGATAAGGATATAATTAGTAAAGTTAATAGAAATTTATTACCAGTTAATACTAAGTTATCATTAGTTTATAAAGATGAATTAACATCTTTGGGTACGAAACATGCTACAGTAAGAGTTGCGTATTTAGATGATAATAGTAGTAATGACATCAATATTCCTATATCAGTAAATGAAGCAGATAAAAAAGAGTTGATATCTGTAGTCAATGTTGCTCAAAAATTAGTAGAGTCAGTTGTAGATTTGTCAGATAAGACTAAAAAATCAGCTGAAAATTATAATTTATCAAAATCAACTTTAACAGAAAAATTGAAAGAAGCGGAAGCTACAATTTCGAATACACTTTCTCCACAACTTACTATTAATAATATTACTAGAGAACTAGCTAGCTTAGGCCTGGATGTTATAAATTCACGTACTACCTTAGAACTAACAGAAGCGGGAAAATACGAGCCTAAGATTTTAAATGACGAAAAATTATTATTGCGTCAGGGGAATGGTTTAAATATTAATGAGGTGCTTAATAAAATTATTAAAGGAAATCTCCCACAAAATATAAACTATGAAATATTAAATTCTACAGATCTTGCAGAATTAGGGGATGTCAATGCAAGGGTAAAAGTAACATATTCTGATGGTTCAAGTGACATAATTAATGTACCTATTAGAGTTTATAAAGATTCTAAAGACGAGCCACTAGTACAAGAAGAGAATCCAGAATTAGTGATAAGTGAAAAAGGTGAGCCACTAGTACAAGAAGAGAATCCAGAACTAGTAATAAGTGAAAAAGGTGAATCAATAGTACAAGAGGAGAACCCAGAATTAGTGATAAGTGAGAAAGGCGAATCGTTAGTTCAACCTGAGTTACCTGAATTTCATGCAGAAAAAGGTGAGCCACTAGTACAAGAAGAGAATCCAGAACTAGTAATAAGTGAAAAAGGCGAGCCACTAGTACAAGAGGAAAATCCTAAATCCACTCTTGAATTACTAAATAGTTCAAAATTTGGCGTGGAAGTCGAGTTGTTAGCTAATATCAATAATATATCATTGAATGTTAAAAAAATTGAAAATAGCAATCAAATAAAAATGATTAGTAGGAAATTATCTGTAGAAAAAGATAAAATTAGGGTATTAGATTTAAAATTATCTAAAGATAATAATGAAGTACAACTTGAAAATGACAGAATAGTTCGTATAGCTTTATTAGAAAATGAAAGTAGTGAGATAAAGATTTATCATGTTGAGAAAAATGGAAGTCTAACATTAATTCCATCAGAAGTCAAAAATGGAATAGTTAAGTTTAATATAAATCATTTTAGTTTATTTGTAATTGTTGATTTTAGTAAAACTGTACCAAGAAATGAAAATGATAAACTAAAAGAAATTTCATTGGATGCTAAGAAAGAGATAAGCACTACGAATAAAATAAATGAGCAAGAAAATATAACTACAATTAGTAAAGAATTAAATTCTAAACCAAAAGAGGTAGCACAGGTTGTTGAGGAAAAATATAATGTAAGAAATAACCGAGAAAATTCTAGAAGTAATATAAAAGTCGATAAACTTGACTCTTTAAATAATAATTTCAAACAAAATACAATCCTTCCGAAAACAGGAGGGAACTCTTCAAACACAATTCCTATTATAACAGGTTTAGGTTTAATTATAGGAGTTTTAGGTATTAGAAAATACAATATAGATAGATAAAAAATAAAAATCAAACTGGTGAAAAATATCAGTTTGATTTTTATTTATATTTATTTACTAAAAACGTTTTTCCATTCAGAGCGTTTTTCTAAGAATTTTTTAGCTTCCATTTGAGCACCTTCTAAAGAGTGAGACGCAGCCCAACCACATTGTACTTCATTACATGCTGGTACTTCAGTAGCAACAAGAACATCTTCTAATGTTTTTGCTAGAGCTTCTTCAACTTCTTCGTAGCTGTCATTATTAATTACTGATAAGTAGAATCCTGTTTGGCATCCCATAGGTCCGAAATCTAATACATTATCAAGGTGATTTCTGATTAATTCAGCGATTAAATGTTCTAAAGAGTGAAGATTTGGCATTTCTAAGTGTTCTTTATTGGGTTGGCAAAATCTAATGTCATATTTGTAAATTTTGTCTCCGTTATCTCCAGAATATACTCCAACTAATCTAATATAAGGTGCAACAACTTTAGTGTGATCAAGATTAAAACTTTCAACGTTCATTTTCTTTTCTGTCATCGATATATCTCCAATTCTGTAATTTTTATTTACATTTATAATTATACTATATTTTAAAAAAATATAAAATAAATACGTATATAAGGAAAAGTATATAAAGTACTATATAAAATTTGAAAATGAAGAGATACACAAATTCTATTTTAGAAGTCATGTATCTCAAAATTATTATCTAAATTCTTTTTTTTCTTTAGAAACTAATGTTGCAACTCTTTCTTGAGCTTTTTCTAAGTAACTTTCTCCATTTCTTAGTAAATCACAAATAATATTTGTAATTTCAACAAAATCTTCTTCTACGTATCCTTTAGTAGTCATTGCTGCAGCACCTAGACGTAAACCACTAGTTTTCATCGGAGGTAATGTATCGAATGGGATACCATTTTTATTACATGTAATTTTAGCTTTACTTAATAAGTCACTAGCATCATGACCAGTCACGTTATAAGTAGAATATGTATCAATTAGACACAGGTGGTTATCACTACCGTTAGAAACTACAGGAATATTGTTATTTTTGAATGCTTCAACCATGGCTTTCATATTTTTAATAACTTGTTGTTGGTATACCTTAAACTCTGGTTTTAGAGCTTCTGCGAAACAAATTGCTTTAGCTGCGACAACGTGTTCTAATGGACCACCTTGTGCACCAGGGAAGATCATTTTATTAATTTTTACTGCGATTTCTTCGTTATTAGTAAGGATAATTCCTCCACGAGGCCCTCTTAAAGTTTTGTGTGTAGTTGATGTAACTACATCAGCATAAGGTACTGGGTTTGGATGTAATCCTGCTGCAACAAGCCCCGCGATATGAGCCATATCTACCATAAGGTAAGCGCCAACCTCATCTGCAATTTCTCTGAATTTAGCAAAATCAATTACACGAGAGTATGCACTTGATCCAGCGATAATCATTTTTGGTTTATGTTCTTTAGCGATTCGAAGTACTTCGTTGTAGTCTATAAGATGAGTATCTTTGTTGACACCATATGAAACTGCATTAAACAGCTTTCCTGAAAAGCTAACTTTACTACCGTGAGTTAGGTGACCGCCTGCATCCATACTCATACCTAAGACTGTTTCACCAGGTGTAAGTAAAGACAGGTATACGGCAATATTTGCACTTGATCCAGAGTGAGCTTGAACATTTACGAATTTAGCATCGTAAAGTTCTTTAAGTCTTTCAATAGCAAGTGTTTCTATTTCGTCAACTACTTCACAACCGTCATAATATCTTTTTCCAGGATATCCTTCGGCATATTTGTTTGTTAAAATACTACCAGTTGCTTTTAGTATATCTTTAGAAACAAAGTTTTCACTAGCAATAAGCTCAATATTAGTATCTTGTCTATGTTGTTCTTTTTCAATTAATTCAAAAATTTTATCCATAAGGTCACTCCTTTAATTATATATTTCAAGAATAATGAGTATTTATATTTCTAAAATATAAACTTAAGAAAAAATATAAGTATATTAGAAACTATGTTAACTAAAAATGTTTTGAAATTTAAAAGTCAAAATCTTAAATAACAGGTCATCATTCTATATTCTATAATGATAGCATACTATGACAAATAAATAAACTAATAAATAGAAAAAATATTCAAAATAATTAAAAAATTCTCTGTAACAACAGAAATACACGAACGTTTTATCAAAAATGAAAAAGAATTTTATAGATTACTGATACAGATTATGAATGATTTTTAAAATTCTAAAAGATTATATAATAAATATACATAGATTATAACAAGTTGCATTGTGGAAAATAATAAATAGTAAAAAAATTAGTGAATTTTAATTGGTCTATACTTGATAACAGTAGAAATTATCAAATATTTATGCTATAATAATTAACGGAATACATCTGTATTACTATCGAACCAAATTTTAAGGAGAAAAATTTAATATGCTTGTAGATAAACCATTAAAGCTGTTTTCATTAAATGCTAACATTCCATTAGCAAAACAAGTAGCGAAGTCACTAGGAGTAGAATTAAGTAAATGTAGCGTTAAAAAATTTAGTGACGGAGAGGTTTCAATTAATATAGAGGAAAGTGTACGTGGTAGTGAAGTATTCGTACTACAATCAACTAGTGGCCCTGTAAATGACAATTTAATGACTTTATTAATTATGATAGATGCACTTAAACGTGCTTCAGTGGACACAATTAATGTTGTAATCCCTTATTACGGATATGCACGACAAGATAGAAAAGCAAGAAGTCGTGAACCAATTACTGCTAAATTAGTAGCTAACTTATTAGAAGTAGCAGGGGCAGATCGTGTAATTGCATTAGATCTTCACGCACTTCAAATTCAGGGATTCTTTGATATTCCAGTTGATCACCTTATGTGTGTACCAATTATTGCGAAATATTTCAAAGAAAAACTTCCAGATATGGAAGAAGTTGTTGTTGTATCGCCAGACCACGGTGGTGTAACACGTGCTAGAAAACTAGCAGATGCATTAAATACGCCAATCGCAATTATCGATAAGAGAAGACCAAAACCAAATGTTGCTGAAGTAATGAACATTGTAGGTAATATTGAAGGAAAAACTTGCATTCTTATAGATGATATTATTGATACAGCGGGAACAATTACTTTAGGAGCTCAAGCACTTAAAGATAGAGGAGCAAAAGAAGTTTATGCAAGTTGCTCACATGCTGTATTAAGTGGACAAGCATTAGATAGAATTGAAAATTCTCCAATTAAAGAGTTAGTATATGCTAACACAATTGATATTCCAGAAGAGAAAAAATTAGATAAAATGGTACCGTTATGTGTAGGTGATTTAATTGCTAAAGCAATTTACAAAATTCACAATAACGAACCTGTAAGTGTTCTTTTTGAATAATCATTAATTAAATTAATCTTTAAAGAAGGCAGCGGTGTCCGTTGCCTTCTTTAAGTCGTATATTCGATAGTAAAAAAAATAAAAGTGAGGATAATTTATGAAATTAATAGTTGGATTAGGTAATCCAGGTAAACAGTATGAAAATACAAGACATAATATTGGATTTATGGTACTTGATGAACTAGCTAAATCTTGGAATGTAAGTTTTGATAAAACGAAATTTAACGCTGAATATGCTATAGCATATCACAATGGAATTAAATATTTATTAGTAAAGCCAACAACTTATATGAATCTTTCAGGAGAAGCAGTAGGTAAGTTTTATGATTATTTTGAAATTGATATTGAAGACATATTAATAATTTATGACGATTTAGATACAAAAACTGCAAACTTTAAATTAAAAGCTAAGGGAAGTAGTGGTGGTCATAATGGAATTAAGAGTATTATTAGCCACTTAGGAACAGAGAAATTCAATAGGTTGAAAATTGGAATAGACAGACCAACACCGCCAATGAAAGTAGTTGATTATGTCTTAGGAAGATTCTTGAAAGACGAAATGAATGAAATTGAAAAAATTTATTCTAAGAGTGTAAACTGTATTGAAGATTTCTCAAAAATGAGTTTCGTAGATTTAATGAATAAATATAATTAAAAATAATTGCAGCAAAAGATGCCATCCCAGAAGTCCTAAATTTTAAAAGTTTATATGTAATTTATAGGTGAAGTGGACTATTGATATCTAAGTATTCTTTATAAAAGTATGTTAGATATCTAATAACCTTTGTGGAGTCTCGATAAAATCGATTTTTCTGAAATTGTGATTTTTGAGTCACTCCCTTTTTGCTGCTATTTGTTGTAGAAAGGAGCGTATATGATAAAAGATAGTCTTTTAGAAATTGTTAATTTGCAATTTGAAAAAAAGAATAAAAATATAGGCGTATACGGACAAAATTTAACAACACGTGCTTTAGAAATATATAACGAATATAAAAATGGTGATAAGACAGTTGTAGTGTTATCACAAAGTAAAGCAGAAGCTGAAGAATTGTTCGCTATTTTAAATGATTTCGAAGGTGAAATATATATATATCCAGAAATTGATATACTAAAACGTCATACTTCTAAAAGTAACGATTTGGTACAAAATTCTATTAAAGTACTTGAGAATTTAGTTCATAATGTAAAAAGTATAATAATAATTCCGATAGAAGCAATTTATAGAACTGTAAAAAATCCTAGTGATTTTAAAAATAATAGCTTTGAAATTAATGAAGATACAGTTATTAGTTTTGATGAGTTACAGAGAAAACTTGTAAATATGGGGTATCATCGTGTTGAGAGTGTCGATGTAGTAGGAGAATTTTCAAAGAGGGGGAGTATAGTTGATATTTTCAGTCCCCTAAGTGAGAAGCCTATTAGATTGGACTTTTTTGATGATGAACTTGATAGTATGAGAACTTTTGATGAAATTACACAAAGATCGTTAGAAAAAATTGATAGTGCAGTTATTTATCCTACAAGTGATTTTTTCCTTACTTCTGAAGAAAAAGATGTAGTTGTTGAGAAAATACTTACTAAGCTAAATGATAAAAAATTAAGAGAAGAAGAAAACTATCAAGAGATTAGTGCCTATCTTCAAGAGAAGATAGAAATTTATAAAGCAACTGGCGATTTTAGTGATTTAGAAAGTTTTTCGAATTTAGTTTATGAAAATACGTATAGTATTGCCGACTATTTAACAGATGATATTATAGTCTTCTATGACAATTATCATAAAATCTTAGAAAAAATAGAAGGACTACGAGAATACTTTTTAACAAGTCTTCAAGAGATGAATAGAAATTATATATATCAAGATGTAATAGATAATGTAGCTTTTGAAAAAATTCAAAACTTAGATGTAAGAAAATTCTATTTATCTACCTTAAAACTTAATAATAAGCTTATAGAAAAAAACTACAATTTAGATATAATTGATTTGGCTTATTATTCAAGTGAAGAATATTTAGCTAAAGAAATACGTGAAAAATTAACGGATAATTATAAGGTAATTATTTCATTAAACACTCAAAAACAAAAAGATTATGTAGAAAAGGTACTATTCGATAATTATTTCTATGATGATATTTATTATGGTGTTAAAGAAGGGAAAATCTTCATCGATGTGAATAAGTATCATCTAAAAGGATTAGAGGATAGAAAGAATAAAATATTTTTACTTACCCCACGCGAACTTTTTACTGAAGAAGAGAGAAAAAAACGTCGCGTAAAATTTAAATATACTAACTCAGAAAAAATTAGAAATTACCAAGAACTAAATGTAGGAGACTATATCGTTCATGTTAGTCATGGGATAGGGCTATACGAAGGGATTGAAAATGTTGAAGTTGGCGGAGTATATAAAGATTTCTTAAAAATCGTCTATGACGGTGGTGATATTATTTATGTAGATATAAATAATATGAACTATATCCAAAAATATACCACGTCTACTGATAATAGAAAACCAGTATTAAATAAACTAGGAACAAAAAATTGGCAGAAGACTAAAAGTAGAGTCCGAAAAGAAATTGAGGATATATCTGAAGATCTTATTAAGTTATATATTAAACGTGAATTAAGTTCTGGATATGCGTATAGCTTAGATGGAAGTATGCAGTCTGAATTTGAAGCTGATTTTTCATATACACCAACGGATGACCAGGTGAAAGCTACAGAAGAAATTAAAAGAGATATGGAAAAACAACGTCCGATGGATAGACTTCTATGTGGAGATGTTGGTTTCGGTAAAACAGAGGTAGCGATGAGAGTTGCGTTTAAAGCAGTTACTGACAATAAGCAAGTTGCACTATTAGTACCAACTACGTTACTTGCTGAACAACACTATGATAATTTTGTAAGTAGATTTGCGAATTTCCCAGTAAATATAGAAGTAGTAAGTAGATTTAAATCTGCAAAAGATATTACTGAAATTTGTAAAAAACTTGAAGAAGGTAAAATAGATATTATTGTTGGAACTCATAAACTATTAAATGACAAATTTAAATACAAAGATTTAGGTTTATTAATAATTGATGAAGAACAACGTTTTGGAGTTAAACATAAAGAAAAAATAAAACATCTTAAAAATACAGTAGATGTTCTTACCCTTAGTGCTACTCCAATTCCTAGAACATTACATATGAGTTTAATAGGTATTAGGGATTTATCGGTGATTGAGACACCTCCAAGAGAACGTCAACCAATCCAAACTTTTGTGACAGTTCAAAATAAAATGGTTATAAAAGAAGCGGTTATGAATGAGATTAATCGTGGAGGACAGGTGTTTTATGTTTATAATAGAGTAGAAACTATTGATGAAAAATATTTAGAGCTAAAACGATTATTGCCTGATATAAACATAGCATATGCACATGGTAGAATGAGTCAAAGAGAACTTGAAAATATTATGTCTGACGTTATAGATAGAAAATATGATATGCTAATATCGACAACAATTATTGAGACAGGTATTGATATCTCTAATGTAAATACATTAATAGTTGAAGATGCCGATCGCTTCGGATTAAGTCAATTGTATCAACTTCGTGGACGAGTAGGTCGTAGTAGTAGAGAGGCTTATGCATACTTAATGTATGAACCGTTTAAGTCATTAACTGAGAACTCAGAGAAGAGGTTATCTGCGATCAAGAACTTTACTTCTTTAGGTAGTGGTTTTAAAATCGCTATGCAGGACTTATCTATTAGAGGGGCTGGAGATGTACTCGGCGGAAGACAGCATGGTTTCATTGATTCGGTAGGTTATACATTGTATTCTCAAATGTTAGAACAAGAAATTCAAGAGAAAAAAGGAATTTTAGAACCGTTATTAGAACAAGATCGAACACAAGATGTTAGCTACTATGAAAATATAATTAAAGAAGCTACTCCGAAAATTAAGAAAGATATTTTTGAAGTCAAGACAGATGATCTAGAAATTAAACTTAACGTTGATGCATTTATTCCAAAAGAGTATATTACTAGTGATGCAGATAAAATAGATTTCTATAAGAGATTAAATAATGTAGTTAGTGATGAAGAGATTGATAGCATTGTAGAAGATCTAATTGATAGATTCTCTGATTTTGGAGAAGAAGTTAATAACCTAATAGATATATGTTATCTGAAAGTTATGGCGAAAAATACTATGGTGACTAGCATTAAAGAGTTAGCCAATAAAGTAGTTGTAACTTTTGATAAAGACATTATGAACAGTCTTAAAGGAAAAGAATTATTTACGGCTTTAACGCCGCATAAGGACATACGTATCGTTGCAAAAGATGGATTCTTCCTTGAAATAGATAAAAAAGAAAGATATAACATTAGACGAATTAGAGAAATGTTAGCCTTAGTATATAATAATTTGGAGAAGAATGATGAATAAAAATAGATGCCCTTGGGCAATAGGACCATTAGATATTGAATATCATGATAATGAATGGGGGAGAGAAACTCATAATGATCGAATGTTATTTGAATATCTAATACTAGAAGGAATGCAAGCTGGTTTAAGTTGGTCGATAATACTTAAGAAACGAGAAAATTTCAAACGTGCTTTTGATAATTTTGATTATAATATCTGTGCCAATTATACCGATGAATACTTAGAATCGTTAAGACAAGATGCTAGCATAATTAGAAATAAATTGAAAATATATTCTGTTAGAAAAAATGCTGTAGCATTTCTTAAGGTTCAAAAAGAATTTGGGAGTTTTGATAAGTATATCTGGGGATTTACAGATTATAAAAAAATCAACAACAAATTAGAAAGCTACAAAGATGTAGCAAGTGAATCAGAGTTATCTACTAGAATAAGTAAAGATCTGAAAAAAAGAGGATTTAGTTTTGTAGGAAGTACGATAATTTATAGCTATATGCAGGCTATTGGAATGATAAATGATCATGAAAAAGGATGTTTTTGTTATAAAGAATGTTGCTAAGAAATGTTATTAAATTGATATTATGGAAAGTATTATAAATAAGGGAATTGTTCAAATTTAGATATAACTTTACTTTATAAGAAATACAGTCTATAATATATAAGTATGTTTAATTTTAAGATTGGATTTTTTAAATGGATAAGAGAACTATTAAAATTGAAGAAATAGCAGACAATAAAATGTTTGTTGAAACATTTTTAGAAGAGATAAAAAAGATACAAGAAATTCCTAAAATGCCTAAATGTGAGTTTTTACATATTGGAGCTACGAGTGATACACAGGTATTAGGGGAAAAGATTGTTGATATACTTGTTGTTGTAGAAAATTTACATGAGATAACAACATTCGATGAAAAAAGACTAAATAATATCAGATATCATAGAATAGCTCATAATGGTACAAAAGGTGTAATAAAATATGCTAGAATTATCGATTATCTAACAATGAGCTATGATGTTGTATTAAACGTTGTACAACGTGATACGGAAATACATAAAGATTTTATAAAAATTAAAGAAATTTTTAATGATGAAGTTTTAAAAAATGAATATAATTCATTTAAAAATAATAATAAAGAACTTTCGTTTAAAGATTATTCAACGAAAAAAGTAATATTTATAAATGATATGTTAAAAAGGATTGAAAATAATGATTAAAATAAAAAATATTGAGGAGATTGTTCAAAATAGTGAAGTACTATATAATGAACCTCTAAGAAAATATAGTTTTACAAAAACGGGTGGAAATGCCGAAGTATTAGTGAAAATAACAAATGAAGAAGATTTACAAAATGTTATATCTTATAGCTATGAAAATAACATTGAATTAACTATACTAGGTAATGGTTCAAATGTATTAATTTCTGATAATGGAATTAACGGAATTGTCGCTCTGACTAGTGACATGAATAATATTGAATTATTAGATGGTGATATTATTTCTTGTTATGCTGGATTAACACTAAAAGAACTTGCTGATTTTTGTATAGAAAATAGCCTAACAAATCTTGAATTTTCATGTGGTATTCCAGGAAGCGTAGGTGGGGCAATCTTCATGAATGCTGGTGCATACGGCGGTGAGATGAAGGAAGTTGTTCACAAAGTCGAGGTTTTCACTAAAAATGGTGAAAAGAAAATCTATACTAATGAACAGATGAAATTCTCATATAGACATTCTGTAGTTCAAGAAACTAAGGAAATTATTTCTAGAGTATATTTCCAAATGAAAAAAGGAAACAAAGAAGAAATCATTTCTAAAGTTGATGAATTGAATAAAATGCGTTCAGATAAACAACCTTTAGAATACCCTTCATGTGGATCTGTATTTAAAAGACCGGAAGGCTACTTTGCAGGGAAACTAATTCAAGATGCTGGATTACAAGGTTTAACTGTAGGAGGAGTACAAGTATCAAAAAAACACGCTGGGTTTATGGTTAATATAAATTCTGCAACGTGTGAAGATTATAAAAACTTAATTAAAGAAGTTCAGAAAAAAGTTTTTGAAGATTCAGGTGTTGAGCTTGAGTGTGAAGTTAAAATTTTAGGTGAGTAAAAAAGGAGTGACTCAAAAATCGTGATTTCGAAGAAATCGATTTTGTCGAGTCACCCTCGCACAGTTTATTAGATGTCTAAAAAGCTTTTATAAAGCGAATTTAGATATCAATAAACCACTGCGTCTATGAGTTCACTTATGAACTTTGTTAAATTTCAGGGCTGGATTAGCCCTTTTTTTATTTCATATTATCTACAAATTTTTTATATTGAGCTAGATTTTGCTCGTTTTTGTTATTTGTTTTTGGAGTATAGAATGTTCTTCCTATTAAATTATCTGGGAGATATTGTTGTTTAATATAACCAGTTGGATGACTGTGTGGATATTGGTAACCAACGCCGCGATTTAGTTTATCAGCACCATAATAATGTGCATCTCTAAGATGATCAGGAATAATAAATTTTGGATTTGTCTTAGTTTCGTGTAGTGCATTGTCGATTGCCATATAAGCACTATTAGATTTTAACGAAAGTGCTAGTTGGATAACCGCGTTAGCTAAAGGTATTCTTGCTTCGGGTAGTCCAAGCATTTTTGCACTTTCAATAGCAGCATGAACAAAAGGTCCGATATTTGGATTAGCAAGACCAATATCTTCATAAGCTATAACACTCATTCTTCTATATATAGTGTCTAAATCACCACTATCAATCAATAATGCTAAGTAGTATAGTGAAGCATCTACATCACTCCCACGAATAGATTTTTGAAAGGCGCTAATAATATCATAAAAAGCATCGCCATCTTTGTCATAAGCTTTGAATCTTCCTAGGGATAAGTTTAATAGCTTCTCTTTTGTGACAATTTCACCTTCATTTGATAAATTATATAGAATTTCAAAAGTATTTAGTGAAAATCTTAAATCGCCAGAAGAGTTTAGAGCGATTGTTTTAAATACATCATCTTCTATTTTTAACTCTTTCGGGAATATTTCTTTATTGTTTGATATTATTTTAAGATATTCATAAATATCATCGTTTGAAACTTGTTGTAATTCGAAAATAATTAAACGTGATCTAATTGCAGGGTTAACAGTATGATATGGATTGTTTGTTGTGCATCCAATGACGTAAATATTGTCAAACTCGATTTCAGGAAGTAGTATATCCTGCATAGGTTTAGTTAGTCTATGAAATTCATCAAGTAGTAAAATTACTTTTTTGAATCTTCTCGATTCTTCTATTACTGCAGTTAAATCCTTTTTTGTAGAATTTACAGCATTTAATATTTTAAATTTATAGTCTAGTTCATTAGCTAAGGCGTTAGCGATTGAAGTTTTTCCTGTTCCAGGGGGACCATATAAAATAAATGAGAACATTTTTTTGCTTTCTACTATCTTAGTAAGAACTTTTCCATCTCCAATTAAATGATGTTGACCAATAATATCACTAATTTTATTAGGTCGTAATTTATTGATAAGTGTTTCCATGGTACCTCCTTAGTTTTTATTTCTTAATATTAATTATATCATAATTGATATAGTTGTTGTTAGAAAGTTAATTGGAAGTGTCGTTGTATATATAAAATAATAAAATTTTACATAATCTTGATTTTATGATAAAATATAATAATCACAATTAGGGGATGTTTAGGATTCGACAGGGATGCTAGTCTTCTTGGTGGCATGTAGGAGGGTTGTCTTCTTTAACAACACATCAGTTAAATATAACTGGCGAAAAAACAAATTACGCTTTAGCAGCTTAATAAGCTAAAGGCTGATTACTTTGTTTGACTGTGACAAAGCTAATCGGTTCATTCTTAGCAGTCTACGATTTTTTTCTTCCGTTTGTAGAAAAAAATAAGAGATTAATCAAACTCGTTTTTCATTGCCTGTTTATCGGCTTAAGTAGAAAATTAAATTCAATAGGTAAACTAAACATGTAGAAGCTAAGGGGAGGTATTTTTGGACGCGGGTTCAAATCCCGCCATCTCCATATTAACAAGTTTAATTTCTATGATTAAATTTGTAAAATTGATAATCAGTTATTAAACTGTATTAAGGTGACTCAGGAATCATATTTTATACAATAATGATTTACGAGCCACCTTTTTTATATATACAAACTCCTTCTTAATTTAACAAATTATATTATAACTCCTCAATTGTAATCGCTTGATAAATGTATTATAATATTATTGAAGAGTAAGAAATAAATTACCAAAGGGGGAGGTGATTATGATGAAATTATTAACAATGTTTAAATTTACTAATTTAGATAATCAAGATGAAGTTTATGAAGGTGGAGTAATTTCTATTCTTTTAGCGATAGGTAGACATTTATGGTTGGGATTAACTAATATTGTTAAAGCATTAGGGTATGCTTATTATCTATTGATCTGGCTGATATATGTAGTAGCAGTAATAGTAGGAGTAGGATTTATATTCTATTATTTGTACCTTGTTGGATCAACTCTATTTTAGTATAAATTTTTTTCTTTGAACATAGTAGTAACTAGAATTTGTAAAGGTTTTAGTTACTGCTATTTATTTAGTAAGGTTGGTTTGTAAATAGATTATAGGTATGCTATAATATAGCTATAATCAAAAGGAAGAAAAAAGGATGCTAATTAAATTTTCAGATAGATTTTATTATACAAAACAACGATATATGTATTTAGAACCGACACTTGGTTATTTAAAAGGTGAATATTTTTCTGTAATGTTAGATTCTGGAAATGGACCTACACAAGTTGAGAATTTTCTAAAGGAATTAAAGGAAAATGACCTGCCGATGCCAAGTTATGTAATATTGACCCATCATCACTGGGATCATAGCTTTGGAGCGGCCTATCTAGATATTCCAGTAATCTCTACAGATAGAGCTAGAGACTCTTTAATTGAGTTATCACAACTTAAGTGGGATGATGAGAGTCTTTATCAAAGGGTAAAAGATGGAACTGAAATAAAATATAGTGCGGATGTAATAAAAAGAGTTTATGAAAATAATGAAATAAAAATTAGAATACCGGATATGCCAAAAATGGCTGATTTCAATTTGAATCTTGGTGGAGTTAAAATAAATTGTATATATAATGATAACTCACATTCTAATGATGCATTTTTAATTTATATTCCAGAGGAAAAACTATTGTTTTTAGGAGATAGTCATGCTAAAAACTATTATACTAAACCGATGGCATATAATAAGCAGAAGCTCCGTGATTATATAGATAGAATAACAATTCTTGATTTTGAATATGCTGTTCCTGGTCATGGTAACATATTTACAAGAGAGGAATTGTTAGATTATCTTGAAAAAGAATATACAAAAATGAGGTGATTATATATGAATTTAATGATGTCTCTCGATTGGATTCTTTTAATTACTATGTCATTAACTTTCTGTCAGCAATTATTCTCAAGAAAATTTAATCTATTTGGAATATTGTCAATAGTCAGTTTAGCGACATACATTGCCTTACATTCCTATTCTACAGGACTTAGTATTTTTGTTCTATTGCTGTTCATTGGTGGACTTTGTTTAATAGGGCTTGAAATGTTTGTCCCAGGAGGAATAGTGGGCACTGTAGGTATCATTACCGTAGTATATGCAATAATTTATGTAAATAAATCAACATATTATATTGCATTTATTTTAATAGTTTCTCTAATACTTGCAGTTATACTGTATTATGTAAATAGAAGTATTTTTCATAAAAAGTTGGTTTTTCTAGATAGACTTGTATTAACTGATGCTATCTCAACAGAAGATGGCTATGTAGCAAGTGAAAGTAGATTAGAACTTGTAGGTAAGAAACTTCGAGCATATACAGATTTACGTCCGGCAGGAGTCGCTGTATTTGGCGATGAAAAATTGGATGTAGTTACTGATGGAGACTTTATAGAAAAAGGTAATGAAATTGAAATTATACGTGTTGAAGGAATGCGTATAGTTGTTAAGAAAATATAAATAAAATAAGGAGGTAGTATTATGCCAGAATTAGTATTTACAGGTATAATTGTGGTGGTAGTGTTGATTGTGCTATCTATATTCTTTACTTTCTTTCCACTTGGTCTATGGATTAGTGCGATTGCCGCAGGCGTTAAGGTAAGTATTTTTACACTTGTTGGTATGAGATTAAGACGTGTTATACCAAGTAGAGTAATAAATCCTATGATTAAAGCTCACAAAGCAGGGTTAGCTGTTACTATTAATCAATTGGAAAGTCACTATTTAGCAGGGGGAAATGTGGATAGAGTAATTAATGCTCTAATTGCAGCTCACAGAGCTAATATTGTAAGTTTAACTTTTGAACGTTGTGCAGCTATTGACTTAGCAGGACGTGATGTTCTTCAAGCAGTTCAAATGAGTGTTAATCCGAAAGTTATTGAAACTCCATATATCGCTGGGGTTGCAATTAATGGTATCGAAGTTAAAGCGAAAGCTAGAATCACAGTTCGTGCAAACATTGAACGTTTAGTAGGGGGAGCTGGAGAAGAAACAGTTATTGCCCGTGTAGGTGAAGGTATCGTCTCTACAATTGGTTCTTCTGAATCACACACAGTAGTTTTAGAAAATCCTGATCGTATTTCTAAAACAATCTTAGACAAAGGTTTAGATGCAGGTACTGCATTTGAAATTTTATCGATTGATATTCTGGATGTTGACATTGGTCAAAATATCGGTGCTAACTTACAAACTGAGCAAGCTATTGCTGACAAAAACATTGCTCAAGCTAAAGCAGAACAACGTCGTGCAATGGCAGTTGCAGCTGAGCAGGAAATGAAAGCAAGAATTCAAGAGATGCGTGCAAAAGTAGTAGAAGCTGAAGCAGAACTACCACTTGCTATGGCTAAAGCTTTCCAACAAGGTAATCTAGGTATTATGGATTATATGAATTATAAAAATCTAGAAGCTGATACAGGTATGAGAGATTCAATCAAACGTATGTCACAACCTGATACAGGAGCAGGTAAATAATTAGATAAAAAGGAGGATGTGAAATGTCATTTTTAATTTTCGCAGCACCAATAACATTTATCATAATTTTTGCTATTTTCGTAATTGTTTTTGCTTCTGACAGTAAAAGATACAGAAAGAATTTAGATAATTCAAAACAAATGAAATTAGACAATGCTCGATCACAGGCTTTAAAGGCTGTTGAAGAGATTAAAAGAATTAAAGAGGCTAACGGTAAAGACTCTAATGCTCTTAGAAGTAGACAAAGTTCATTAAGTGAGCAGCAAGTGTATGAAGAAGATATTTATGAACAACAAGTTGATAGTTCATCTATAAATAAATATCAACAATATTATAATGAAAATTATAATAGAGGTAAAAATAAATTTTCAATGCAAAGAAATTTCGATAACACTAATGTTGTTCAAAATAATTCAAAAAAATTAGAGTTTACACAAGAAAATATAGTTCGTGGATTGATTGCTAACGAGTATCTTAATAGGAACTCTAGGAGGGGAAGATGAGTAGTTTATATGTCCCGTTAATCTTTCTATTAGTTTCATTTATTATTGATAAAGTAAGAGAAAATAATAAAACTAAAGAAGAGCCTATTAAGAAAGTTAAGAAAAGGAAGACAAAGGTAAAAAATACTGCGTCTAAAAATCAACAGCAAAAAGAAAATCCCGTAACAAATCAACAAACTCTAACTCGTAAATCTTTTGAGAAAAAACAAAGAGTTATAGTAGATAGAGAAAAAGAAATATTTTCAAATTCTTTAACTTTTGATAAAGAAAAAGTTGTTAACGATATAATTTTTTCAGAGATTCTGTCTAAACCGAAGAGTAAAAGATAATAAATAGGAGGTATAAGATGAAAAAATCATTTAACTATATTAGTTATTGTATCTATTCATTTATGCCTCTTTATTTTGTTTTACTTATTTATACCTTTGTAAAACAAGATTTGGACGATCTTTTATTGACTACAATATTAATAATAATTTCTATATTTTCTTTAATAATTCAAAATGGTAGTAAACCTACAAATATATTCGTTTGTAGCAAGAAAGAACTCTTTAGACAAAGTGGCATAGATTACTATTATTTAGTTTTGATGATAATTATTACATTCTTAATTATAAATCAAAAAGTACAATTAATTTTTAAAATAGCCATACTTGTATTTATCTTTTATCTATTATTTTGTATGTTGTTTAAGTACAAAAATTATACATTAATATTATTAGGCTACAAAATGTATTTGATTCGTGATAAAATAGTATATAGTAAAAAAGATCAAAATGAATTATATAAAATATTGAAAGATAAGAAAAGTTTGCAGATATTAGAAATCTCTAATAACATATATATAGAAAATGAGAAGTATGGTATGACAAATTTTTATTGTAATGATTTCTAGACGAATTAACTAATACTGTAAAGTTTATTTTAATTAAATTAATAAGTAAGGAGATTAGCTATGAGAGTTGTTGATATCATAGATAAAAAGAAAAAAAATAATGAGCTAACTAAAGCCGAAATAGAGTTTTTACTGGAAGGATATCTTTTGGGTAAAGTTCCAGATTATCAGATGAGTTCATTTTTAATGTCGGTATATTTTAATAATATGACTAAAGATGAGCTTACAAACTTTACATTAACAATGAGAGATTCAGGAGATACTATTTTCTTTGATGATTTAGACCACTATTTAGTAGATAAACACTCTACTGGAGGTGTTGGGGACAAAGTAACAGTTGTATTAGGACCAATTCTATCAGCTGTAGGAATGGCTACAACTAAACTTTCAGGTAAAGGTCTAGGTCATACAGGAGGGACAATAGATAAATTTGAGTCTATTAGAAACTTTAAATTTAGTACAACAAAAGAAGAATTAGTAGAAGTTGCTAGTAAAACTGGAGTTGGATTAATGGGCTATAGTGATAATATTGTTCCATTAGATAAAAAAATATATGCCTTACGTGATGTTACTGCAACAGTTGATAGCATTCCATTAATCGCTAGTAGTATTATGAGTAAAAAATTAGCTATTCAATCAGATTTAAT
This sequence comes from Gemella haemolysans, assembly GCF_901873445.1. Lineage (GTDB taxonomy): Bacteria > Bacillota > Bacilli > Staphylococcales > Gemellaceae > Gemella > Gemella haemolysans_C. Next base: position 22,583 of record NZ_CABFLN010000064.1, on the reverse strand, counting down.
TATTCTTGATGTTAAAGTTGGTGATGGTGCCTTCATGAAAACTATTGAAGATGCTAGGGAACTGTCACGTCGAATGGTAGAAATCGGTAATAGTGTTGGAAGAAAAACGATAGCAGTACTAACTAACATGGAAGAACCATTAGGTTATAATATTGGTAATGCTAATGAAATAATTGAAGGTATAGAGGCTTTAAAAGGAAATTGGTCAAGTGATCTTAAGGAAGTTGTATATGAAATTGTTTATTTAGCGTTAAAACATAAAGGTGAAGTGAAGACATTCGAAGAAGCTAGTGAAAAGATAGATGAAGTTATTAATAATGGTCGTGCTTTAGAATTATTAAAACAGTTTATAGAACTTAGTGGTGGAGACGGTGAAGTCGTGAATAATTATGAGTTATTACCAACACCAAAATCAGTATTAGAAGTATTTGCGCATGAAGATGGATATGTTACTAAAATTAAAGCTGAAGAAGTAGGTAAAGCAGCTATGGTAATAGGAGCAGGTCGTGCGACAAAAGAAGATGAAGTAGATCATGCTGTAGGAATAGAGCTTAAGAAAAAAGTAGGAGATAAGGTAGAAAAAGGTGATCTTATAGCTGAAATTTATTACAATGATGATAAGAATGTAGAATCTAGTAAAAATATGTTATTAGATGCTTATGTTATCGGAAATGAAAAAATAGAAAATATTAAAAATATATTAGAAATAATAGAATAGAGGTAAAAAATGGGATTAAATAAATATATTGATCATACAATTTTAAAAGCTACGGCAAGTAGTGCCGATGTCCAAAAGTTATGTGAAGAAGCTATTGAACATGAATTTTATAGTGTTTGTGTTAATGGTTGTTACGTTGCGGATGCTAAACATCTTTTACAAGGTACTGATGTTAAAGTAGCGGCAGTTGTTGGATTTCCATTAGGAGCAATGACAACAGCATCAAAAGTTTTTGAAGCAAAAGAAGCAATCGAAAATGGTGCAAGTGAAATAGATATGGTTATTAATGTTGCAAAATTAAAAGATGGTGAGTTTGATTACGTAGAGAATGAAATTCGACTAATTAAAGAAGCGATTGGTAATAATGTCTTGAAAGTTATTATCGAAACATGTTATTTAACTGATGAAGAAAAAGTTAAAGCTTGTGAATTGTCACTAGTTGCCAAAGCTGATTTTGTAAAAACATCAACAGGATTTGGAACTGGTGGTGCAACTTATGAAGATGTAAAATTAATGAAATCTGTAGTCGGAGATAATGCTAAAGTTAAGGCGAGTGGTGGAGTTAGAGATAAAGAAACTGCTCAAAAATATGTTGACTTAGGAGCTGAAAGGTTAGGAACAAGCTCAGGAATTGAGATAGTAAAATAATATTATTAAGTAATTCAGAAGATTGTAAAATATTTTCTGAATTACTTTTTTATTTTCAGGAGGAAAATATATATAGAAAACGAATAATAGGCAATAATATAGTGTTTTTTATAGCTAAATCTATGTATTTATAGTATAATAAAGGGTGGTTTATTATAACGTGAAATATAAAAAGTTATTTTCAATCATTTCACGTGTGAAATTGAAGATGGGGAAAACTCCCATATATTTAGATAGAAAAATCATAAAGTAGATAGAAAAATCATAAAGGAGATTTTAAATGTTACCAAAGTCATTTGAACAGTATAAATTTAATGAATTTGTAAATAAGGCAGTAATAGATTTAGGGTTTGATAATCCTACAAAAATTCAAGAGAGAGTATTTTCACCAGTATTAAAAGGAAAAAACATAGTAGCTAAATCACAAACGGGAAGTGGGAAAAGTCATTCTTTTTTACTACCAATTTTTAGCAAATTAGATGTAGCTAAGAAAAAAACACAAAGTATTATTTTAGCTCCAACTAGAGAACTATCAAGACAACTATATGATATGGCATTACATATTGCTAGTTTTTCTGAAGAAGATATTAAAATAACATTATGTATTGGTGGTCAAGATTTAAATAGAGATATAGAGAGAGTATCTAATGCACCACATATTATTATTGGTACACCAACACGTGTATTAGAGTTAGATAGAGCGAGTGCTTTAGCAATTAAAGAAGTAGAAAGTCTTGTAATCGATGAATGTGATATGATGATCGATTTAGGATTCATGGAAGATGTTGATAAAATTTCTAAAAGAGCAGCAGAACACTGTCAATTTCTAGTATTCTCAGCAACTATTCCAACTCAAATGAATCACTTCTTGAAGAAATATTTAAAAAATGCTCAATATATCGAAGTTGATAACGCTAAATTCGGTAAAATTGAATATATTTTAATACCAGAGAAGAGTTCATCTCGATTAGAAAAGTTACATGAAATCACTACAGTTATTAATCCTTATTTAGCTCTTATCTTTGCTAATAAGAAAACTGAGGTAGAGGAAGTAAGTAGCTATTTAATTTCTAAAGGATTAAATGTAGGAGTACTTCACGGAGATTTAACACCACGTGAACGTAAGCAAATGCAAAAAAGAATTAATAATCTAGATTTCACCTATGTTGTAGCTAGTGATTTAATGAGTCGTGGGATTGATATTGAAGGAGTAAGTCATGTAATTAACTACAATATTCCTAATGACTTAGACTTCTTTATCCACAGAGCAGGGCGTACAGGGCGTGCAGGATTAAGCGGTGACTGTATTACAATTTACAACAACAAAGATGAAGAAAAATTACAAGATTTAGAAAAACGTGGTATTGAATTTAATCACCAAGATATTAGAAATGGTGAGTTCGTTGAAGCTAAAGACAGAAACAAACGTCAAAGTAGAAAGAAAGTCGTAGCTGACCATAACTTAACTGAGAAACTGAAATCAAAAGTAAAAGTTTCTAAAAAAGTTAAACCAGGTTATAAGAAAAAATATAAATATAAAATGGACAAACTTAAACAAAAAGAAAGAAGAAAATTTGCTAAACGTAGTAACAAGGCAAACAGAGGTAAGTAATGAAGAACTTGAAAATTGGATCTCATGTATCAATGTCAGGAAAAGAAATGATGCTAGGTTCCGTAAAAGAAGCAGCTAGTTATAATAGTGATACATTTATGATTTATACAGGTGCTCCTCAAAATACAAGAAGAAAACCTATTGAAGAATTGAGAATCGAAGAAGCGCATAAATTAATGAAAGAAAAAAATATTAGTGATATAGTAGTGCATGCACCCTATATTATTAATTTAGCAAATACAGTAAAACCAGAAATCTATCAGCTTGCGGTTGATTTCTTAAGATTAGAAATTGAAAGAACTGAAAAAATTGGTGCTAAGAATATTGTTCTTCACCCAGGATCACATGTCAAAGTAGGTGCTGATGTTGGAATAGCAAGTATCGTTAAAGGTTTAAACGAGGTGCTAACAAAAGATATGAAACCTAATATTGCCTTGGAAGTTATGGCCGGTAAAGGTAGTGAATGTGGAAGAACTTTTGATGAAATTGCACAAATTATTGATGGAGTTACTTTAAACGAAAAATTAACAGTAACTTTTGATACTTGTCATGTATTTGAAGGTGGATATGATATTGTTAATGATTTAGATGGTGTTCTTACTGAATTTGATAAAATAGTGGGATTAGATAGGATTCAAGTGCTTCATATTAATGATAGTAAAAATACATTGGGTGCACATAAAGATCGTCATGAAAATATCGGGTACGGTGGAATTGGATTCGATACGATAAATAGAATTGTTCATTTAGATGAATTTGCAAATATTCCTAAAATTTTAGAGACTCCTTGGTATGGAGAAAAGAAAGACATTGCACCTTATAAAGATGAAATTGAAATGTTAAGAAACAAGACGTTTGTGGACTTTAAAAAATAGACTATGTAGGAGGTACTTATGAAAATATCAGAAGAAAAAGTTGATAGAATAATGAAACTTCTAAAGGAAAAAGGGTATAAATATACTGATAAAAGAAAAGCTATGGTTGAACTTTTAGTAAAAGAAGATAGATATATTAATGCAAAATATGTATCTGAAACAGTCGGTAAAATGTATCCTGGACTAAGTTTTGATACTATTTATAGAAATCTAAGTACTTATGAAGAAATAGGTATTTTGGAAACTACAGAAATTAAAGGGGAAAAATATTTTAAAATTGGGTGTTTGGAAACAGATCATCACCATCACCATCACATATGCTTAAAATGTGGAAAAGCAAAAATAATACATGTACACGTATGTGATGATTTAGAAATTGAAGAATTGAAAGGCTATCGAATAGATGGCCATAAATTTGAGGTTTATGGTTTATGCCCAGATTGTTTGAAAAAAGAGGATAAAAAATAATGTTTGAAGGTATTTTACCAATTTATAAAGAACGTGGAATTACTAGTCATGATGTTGTATTTAGAGCTAGAAGAATTCTTCAAATGAAAAAAATAGGTCATTCTGGTACATTAGATCCTGAGGTAGATGGAGTGTTGCTTCTCTTATTAGGAGGAGCGACTAAAGTTAGTGATTATGCAATGGATTTAGGTAAAAGTTATAGAGCAGAAGTATGTTTGGGAATTAAAACTACGACTGAAGATCTTACAGGAGAAGTTGTTGAAGAATGTAAAGTTACTGACATTAGCGTAGATAAAATTAAAGAAATTCTTAAATCTATGATTGGTGAAATAGAGCAAAAGCCACCTATATATTCAGCTATTAAAGTCAATGGTAGAAAATTATATGAGTATGCTAGACGTGGCCAATTTGATGTAGAAATTCCAACTAGGAAAGTAAATATTTATAACATTTCATTTATAGAAAATAGTGAATATTATAAAGATGATAAGTTTTATTTTTCTATAGATATAAATTGTGGAAAAGGGACCTATGTCAGAACAATTGCTACTAGTATAGGTGAAAAACTAAATTTACCAAGTACCATGAGTAAATTAACTAGAACTAGAAGTGGTAAAATAACATTGGATAATTGTTTAACACTCTCTGAGGTAGAACAACATCTAAAAGATGAAACCTTAGAAGAAAAACTTCTAAGGAAAGAATATGCTCTAGAAGAATACAAATTTGTAGAAATACCAAAATTTAGAGCAAAACAAGTAATGAACGGTTTAAGATTTAGAAGAAATCAATTTCCGGATCATGATTTTACAGATGGAATAGTTTTTACTTATGAAAATGAAGCGATAGCAATATATTATTTGGAAGATAAAGATGATGAATTGTTATCTGTAAAAACTACATTTCCAAAAATAATAGAGTAGGTAGATGAAGATGGAAATATTTAATATTTCAGATATTAGTGAAATAAAAAAAGATAATGTAAGAAGAGTAGCAGCTTTAGGTTTTTTTGATGGTATTCACAATGCACATCAAAAAATTATAGGTGATACAGTAAGTGCAGCTACTGAAGGCTTTAAGTCTATTGTAATAACACTTGATAAAAGTCCAAAGGAGTACTTTGGAAAGACTAGTGAAGAGTTATTAACGCCAATAAATAAAAAAAATGAGTTATTAGAGAGTTTAGGTGTTGATGAAGTTTATTATTTAGAATTTAATGAAAAATTGCAAAATTTATCTGCAGAAGATTTTATAGAATTTATTTTAAAAGAGTTAAATGTAGATAAGGTATTTTGCGGATTCGATTACAGATTTGGAAATAAAGGTTTAGGAACTCCAAAATTAATTGAAGAAAATGGAATAGAAATTAGTGTTCAAAAAGAACAAGCTATAAATGGCGAAAAAATATCTACAACAGCTTTAAAAAGATTTGTTCGAGATGGAGATTTTGAAAAATATAAAGAGTATGCTGGTAGATACTATTCTATATCTGGTTTAGTAGTTAAAGGTAGACAGTTAGGAAGAACTATTAATTTTCCGACAGCTAATCTCCAATTATCAGAGAAGTATCTTCTCCCGGAAATAAATGGAGTATATATTACAAAAATAAAAATTCATGGTGAAATTTATAAATCAATTACTAATATTGGGTATAATCCAACTGTTTCAACAGAGAAAAATAAAAAATTTATTGAAACACATATTTTAGATTTTGATGAAGATATATATGATGAAAAAATAGAAATTTTTTTCTATGAATTTTTAAGAAAAGAACAAAAATTTGAGAGTTTTGATCATCTTAAAGAGCAACTTAAACTTGATAAAAAAGCTTCTGAAGAAAAAGATTATTAAAATCATATTTATATATTGATTTTAAATGTTATCTCTTGAATTATTACAAAAAATAGTGTACAATTACTTATGTTCCTTATTCGTGGTATAGAAACCCTCCAGGTTCTACACTAGGATTAAGGTCGCAAAATAAAATTATATGGAGGAAATTGCAATGGCAGCAATTAGTCAAGAAAGAAAACAAGAAATTATCGCTAAATTCCGTACTCACGAATCAGATACTGGTTCTCCAGAAGTACAAATCGCAGTTTTAACTGCAGAAATCGATGCTTTAACTGAGCACTTAAACACTCACAAAAAAGATCACGCAGGTCGTCGTGGATTACTTAAAAAAGTTTTCCGTCGTCGTCACTTACTAGATTACTTAATTAAAAAAGATATCCAAAGATACCGTGAATTAATTAAAGCTCTAGGATTAAGAAGATAATTTTTAAAAAGCTTATAGGAAAGCCGTTTGAGACACTTCGGTTTTCCTTTTTTTTATAAATGTAACGAAACGGTAACGATTTTTTTCTTAGCATATTTAAAAGTTTGATATAAATTATGTAATGAAAATTAAATTTTATATATAAAAAATAGGTGAATTCCCAAAGTAAATTCTATATAAAAAATATTGTATTTATCTTCAAAAAAGTATTGACATAATATTGAAAAATTGATATACTATTAAAGTACTTCAGAGAGAGGTAATCATTAAATATGTCTCAGTAGCTCAGCAGGATAGAGCAACGGCCTTCTAAGCCGTCGGTCAGGGGTTCGAATCCCTTCTGGGACGTCGCTTAGAGTAGATGAAAATCTACTCTTTTTTTATTTTTATAGTTAATGAAAATAAAAAAAGAACGTCTAAACAACGCTCATTTTTACTTCTATTACTTTATTCACTTCTGGTATTTTTTCAACAATAGTTTTTTCAATTGCATATTTTAATGTAATGTGTGATAGTTCGCAATGTGCACATTCACCTAAAAATCTAATTTTTAAAATCCCATTCTTAAAATTAATAAATTCTATATTTCCACCATCTTTAATAAGTTTAGGGCGTATTTTTTCTAACTCAAATTTAATTTTATCAACAGTTTCATAATACTCTTTATTCAAAACGAATCCACCTCTCTATAGATATTATACTGGTCCCCCCAAAAAAAGTCAATAAAGCATGAAGACATAAATAATTGATATTGCAAACAATTTCAAAATAGTTTACATATAAATATTAAATAAGGATAAAGTTTTATTAAATAGAATGTAGTAGAATCTTTTATAGAAATAATATAGAATAATATTGTGAGGGAAGTCAACGATAAAGGTGAATATTTAAATGTATAGTTAAAGAAAAACAAATTTTTTAAAAAATACCTACAATTGTAAATTTTGATGTAATTGGTATTAGAAATTAATATTAATAGAAACCTATTAAATAGCATAAGTAACTATACTAATAAAATAGAATTATGTAAATTTAATTGCTTTTAAAAAATTCATAAAATATTCACAAATTATTTTATAAAATATAAGCAAGATACTGTTATTTTATTAGAAAAACAGTTATAATAATAAATAGAAAATAAAAAATAAAGAGGGAAACATTTTATGGCTAATACAGATAATCAATTAATTTTGATAACAGATGTAGCGGTTGGTAAATTCCAAGAAATGTTATTTGATGCTGATAAACGTGATAGTTTCTTAAAAATTTCTATCGCTTTAGAAGGAACACAAATGCATTACGCTATTGATATTAAGGATGAACTAGAAGACGGTGATAAAGTACTTAACTTTGGAGACCTTAAAGTTCTTGTTAATGAAGAAGATGAGCTTCTTTTAAAAGGTCTTGAAATCGATTATGTTCAAGATGAATTTGGAAGTGAATTTACACTACATAATCCAAATATGATTGAAATTTATGATGACGAAGATGGTGGTTGCTGTGGAAACGGTTGCTGCTGTGGATAAAATACAAAATAACAGATAAAAGGAGAAATTAATACTATGAAAAACGTAGTTATTTTAGGTGCTGGATACGCAGGACTTACGACATTAAAAGGATTAAAAAAGGCTGCTAAAGCTGGAGAGGTGAAAGTTACTTTAGTAAATAAAAACTCTTACCACTATGATACAGTAAACTTACACGAAGTTTCAGCTGGAAATATTCCAGCAAAAGATATTTGTATCGATATTAAAGATTTAGTATCTCCAGGTGTGGAATTTGTTCAAGATGAAGTAATTAAAATTGATACAGAGAAAAAATTAGTATTAACTAAAAAACATGAACTTGACTATGATGTACTAGTTGTTGGATTAGGATTCCAACCTGAAACATTTGGAATTGAAGGTATGGCTGAAAATGCATTACCAATCGCTAATGTTAATGCTGCAGAAAAAATTGCTGCTACATTAGAAGATAACTTTAGAAAATATGCAACAAGTGAAGAAAAAGATGTAAAAGATATTTCAGTTATCGTAGGTGGAACTGGATTAGCTGGTATGGAATTCCTTGGTGAGCTTGTTCACCGTAAAAAAGAATTATGTTCTAAATACGGAATTGATGAAAAATTAGTTAAAATTTACGGATTAGATGCTGCTCCAACATTACTACCAATGTTCACTAAAGAATATAGTGACTATGCAAGAAAATACTTAGAAGACAATGGAATTGAAATCATTCTAGGTGCTGGAATTAAAGGTGCTACTAAAGATAGTTTCACTATCGAAGTTGATGGGGAAAGAAAAGATTTATATGCTTCTACACTAGTATGGACTGCTGGAGTTCGTGGTAACAAACTTATGGACGAAGCTTTCCCAGAACTTGCTAAACGTGGACGTCTAGTAACTACACAACAATTAACAGTACCAGGACACGATGAGATTTACATCGTAGGTGACTGTGCTGCATTCATCGAAACTGGTCAAGAAAGACCTTACCCAACAACAGCTCAAATCGCTAACCAAATGGGAGCATACGTAGGAGCTAGAATTAGCGGGAAACAAGTTGGAGACTTCAAATACATCAACCGTGGTGTCGTATGTTCATTAGGACACAAAGATGGAATCGCTGATGTTATGGGTGGTAAAAAAGCTAAAGGATTCAAAGCTGCTAAACTTAAAAAAATTATCGAAGCTAAAGCAATTTACGAATTAACAGACTTCGTTACAGCACTTAAAAATCAACGTATTCTTTAATAATATTTTTATTAAATATGTTTGTTTAGAAGACTCAAGTAAATTTGAGTCTTCTTTATTTTGTAATGTATTATAAATTCAATATTAAAAATATAAATTGATAAATTTGTTATTTATTGACTTTTCAACCATGTTAATTTGAAAAATAGTTGTAATTATGGTAAGATATAGTGTAGAGAAAATTTAACCAAATAAAGTTATGGGGAAAAATTATGATTTATAAAATAGCAAATACAGCGGAAGAATATGAACAAATTTTCAAGTTAAACTATGAAACATTTGTCGAAGAAATTCCTCAACATGAAAAAAATGAAACTAAAAAATTAAAAGATAAATTTCATGATAAAAACATATATATAATAGCCAAAAAGAAAAACGATGTAGTTGGTATGATTGCATTATCAGATCAACGCCCGTTTTCTTTAGACTTAAAACTTAATGATATAGATAAATATTACAAAGGCAGTTATAAAAAACCTGTAGAAATAAGATTATTATCAATAAAAGAAAAATATAGAAAAACTAAAGTTTTTACAGAATTATTACAAAGAACATTTAATTATATTATTCAGAATGCCTATGATATTGTGTTTATTTCAGGCACAACTAGACAAGAGAAACTTTACAAGCATTTAGGTTTTACAAAATTCCATGAAAACGTAGGAACTAAAGATGCTGAATATATGCCGATGTATCTTTCATTTAAGAGTGAAAATAAGGTTCTTGATAGAATGGCGAAAGCTCAAAGAATTAACTTTTTACCAGGACCTGTAGATTTATCACAGGATGTAATAGCAAAACTATCTAAGCAGTTATATTCACATAGAAGTAATGAATTTGTTAGTTTGACCAAAAATACACTTTCAAAAATAGAGAATATTTTAGATGTTAAAACAGCGACTATATTACATGGATCAGCTACATTAGCTAATGAAGCTATAATGGCACAATTAAAAGGAAGAAACCTTAATAATGGTCTTGTTTTAGCCAACGGTGAGTTTGGTAATAGGCTAGTTCGTGAAACAAAACGTCATGGATTAAATATTGATTGTTATTCTGTAGGGTTTGGAGAAAGCTTTGATTTAAATATTTTAGCAGAAAAATTAAACTCAGGAAATTATGATTTTGTTTATTTAGTTCATAATGAAACTAGTGTTGGAATATTAAATGATTTAGAAGAAATAACAAAAATTGTTAAACAAAATAATTTAGTGCTTGCAGTTGATGCAGTATCTGCAGTAGGTGCTATTAAATATAGTTATAAAGATGTTGATTATGTAGCATGTTCATCAGGTAAGGCTTTTTGTTCTGTGGCTGGATTGGCAATTGTAGGTACTAATTGCGAGTTAGTTCCATTGGGAAACACTCCGCTATATCTAGATTTACACTATGCTAATAAAATGACATCAATACCTTTTACTCAACCATCTATTTTAATGGAAGCATTAAATACAGCTTTAGATGCTTTTAAAACAGATGAAAGATATGAAAAGGTTCAAGAAAAATATTCGTACATGAAGGCTGGACTTAAAGAATTAGGGCTGCCAATTATGAAAATTAAAGAAAAAGAAGTTTCACCGGTAATTGTAACAGTAGAATTACCTGAAAACATTAGCTCGCTAAATGTAGGGGCTTCATTGGCAATAAATAATATTTTCATTCATTATAAGAGTTCATATCTTCAAGAGAGAAATATTATACAGTTTTCATTTATAAATATTAACACAACAAAAACTGAATTAGATTACACATTAAATATATTAAAAGAAATGATAGGAGATTATTAATGGCAGTATTTAAAGTATTTTACCAAGAAAATTCAAAGGAAATCCCAGTAAGAGAAAACACACAAGTGTTATATGTTGAAGCTGATGGAGTACCAGCAGTAAGAAAGTATTTAGATGACAGAAACTACAATGTAGAACTTGTTCAAGAATTAAGTGAAGCATACTTAGAGTTCGAAAAACAATCTGAAGACTTTAAAGTGGAGAAAGTTAATGGATAAAATCATTAAAAAAAATGAAGTAGGTGTAGCTGCTATTGGTGGTTTAGGAGAAATCGGGAAAAACACCTATGCTATCCAATATCGAGATGAGATAATAATAATCGATGCTGGAGTTAAGTTCCCAGGAGATAATATACTGGGAATTGACTATGTAATACCAGATTACTCATATATTGAAAAGAATGTCGATAAAATAAAAGCATTGATTATTACTCATGGTCACGAAGATCATATTGGTGGATTACCATTTTTACTTAGAAAAGTTAATTTACCGATTTATGGTGGACCATTAGCAATAGGATTAATTAGATCAAAATTAGAAGAACATAACCTACTGGCTAAGGCTGAGCTTAATGTTATTGATGAAGATACTGTGTTAAGTTTTAAATATTTAAAAGTATCATTCCATAACACAACTCACTCTATTCCAGATTCATTTGGAGTTATTGTAAATACTCCACAAGGGAATATTGTTCATACAGGTGATTTTAAATTTGACTTTACTCCAGTTGGGCAAGGATCAAATTTACACAAAATGGCAGCAATAGGAGAAAAAGGAGTATTGTGTTTACTTTCTGATTCAACAAACTCAGAAAGAACAGAATTTACTCAAAGTGAAAAAGAAGTAGGTAAAACTATTTCTAATATTCTTCGTAAAGAAAAACATAGGGTAATATTTGCAACATTCGCATCAAACGTATATCGTGTAAAACAAGTTGTTGAAGCTTGTATTGAACATGGCAGAAAGATTGTTGTATTTGGTCGCTCTATGGAGAAAGCTATTAAAATTGGTACAGAATTAGGGTATATTAAAGCGCCTAAGGAAACATTTGTAAATAGTAAGTACTTAAATCAAGTAGATCCTAATAAACTACTTATTTTATGTACTGGAACTCAAGGAGAAGAATTAGCAGCGTTAAGTAGAATAGCAAATGGAACACATAAGAAAATTACAATAATGCCAACGGATACTGTAATTTTTGCGAGTTCGGCAATTCCAGGGAATACACTTTCTATTAATAAAAATATAGATTTATTATCAAAACTTGGAGCGAATGTTATTACATCAAGTGTTAACAATGTTCATACGTCTGGGCACGGTTCGAAAGAAGAACAAAAATTAATGTTTAGACTTATTAAGCCGAAATACTTCATGCCAATTCACGGTGAATATAGAATGCAGGTTATTCATGCTCAAACAGCAGCAGAATGTGATATTCCATTAGAAAATTCATTTATTATGGAAAATGGAGAAGTATTAGCATTAACAAGTGATAGTGCAAGAGTAGCTGGTAAGTTTGATGCATCAGATGTTTATGTTGATGGACTTGGAATTGGTGATATCGGAAGTGTTGTAATTAAAGATAGAAAAGAACTATCTGAAGAAGGTGTTATCGTAGTTTCAATTGCAATCGACTTTGAAAATAAAAAATTAATGAATAATCCGGATATAATAAGTCGAGGATTCGTTAATGTTAATGAGTCGATGGAATTATTTGGACAATCTAAAGCAGTGGTTAAAGAAGCTGTTTTATCAGCATTATCAAGCGAAGAATGTGGAGTGTACCAAGTAAGACAACAAATTTTAGAATCTCTAGGGGAATTTTTAGAAAGTGAGATAGGAAGAAAACCTGTTATTTTACCAACAATATTGGAGGTGTAAATATGAAATACAGAAGTGTATTTGATATTATAGGTCCGGTAATGGTAGGACCGTCAAGTTCACATACGGCTGGTGCAGTCCGCATAGGTCTTTTTACGAGATATATTTTTGGAAGACAACCAGAAGATGTAAAAATAACATTATATGGTTCGTTTAAAGAAACATATAAAGGGCACGGAACAGATATTGCTCTTATTGGAGGCTTATTAGGATATAATACATCTGACAAACGTATAAGAACAAGTATAGATGATGCAAAATTAGTAGGAATGGAGTTCGAGTTCATTGAAAGTGGAATTGAACATATCCATCCGAATACAGCGAAAATCGAAGTTCAAGCTGGTCGATATAGTCTCGATCTTATTGGTAAATCAATAGGTGGAGGTAAGATGGTTATTTTTGAATTATTAGGTTTTGATGTGAATTTATCAGGAGACTTCCCAACTTATTTCATTTTTTATAAGTTCAAAGATGAATATAAAAAAACTCTTTCTATGAAAATTGATGAAGTATTCGGTGATAAAAAAGTAAGTGAGAAGTACTCTAGTTCTATTTTAGAGGGAACTAATTTACTTGTAGTTGAGTCGCTAGAAAAGTTAGATGAAGAAAGTATAAATAAATTAACTGAACTAGAATTTGTTAATGAAGTAAAATTTGCAGATAAATTGTAGAGGGTACAGAAATGTTTACTAGTTTAGAAGAAATCGTAGAAAAATCAAAATTAGAACAAAAACCTGTTTCTGAATTAATGATTGAGCAAGAGATAGAAGTGAATGGAGTAACTAGATCTGCAGTTGAAAAATTGATGAAAAGAAATTTAGCTGTTATGATGCAAGCTGTTGAAGAAGGCTTAGCTGGAGTAAGTTCAAAAACAGGACTAACAGGTGGAGATGCTAAGAAATTACAAGAATACATCAATAGTGGTGAGTCAATCACAGGTAGTGATTTTTTAAATGGAGTTGCAGCAGCAATAGCAACAAACGAAGTAAATGCTTCGCTTGGATTAATTTGTGCAACTCCTACTGCAGGATCAGCGGGAGTTCTACCTGGTTGTATTCATGCTCTTAAAGAGAAATTCAATATTGATGAAGAAACACAGTTAAGAATGTTATTTACAGCTGGTGCATTTGGATTTGTAGTAGCTAATAATGCTTCATGTTCAGGGGCAGAAGGTGGATGCCAAGCTGAAATTGGTTCGGCTAGCGCAATGGCAGCAGCAGCTATAGTAGAAGCTATGGGAGGGGATGCAGAGATGAGTGCTCATGCATTCGCCATTGCTTTAAAAAATATGTTAGGACTTGTTTGTGATCCAGTAGCAGGATTAGTAGAGGTACCTTGTGTAAAAAGAAATGCGGCTGGAGCTTCTACAGCTTTAATGGCAGCAGATTTAGCTCTAGCAGGAATAAAAAGTCGTATTCCAGCTGATGAAGTGTTAGAAGCAATGTATAAGATAGGACTTGAAATGTCTACTACATTAAAAGAAACTGCTAAGGGTGGTTTAGCAATCACAAAAACTGGAGAAAGATATAGGAGTTTATTATTCGGTAATGATTAATATTTTAGAAAAATCGGTAGAAACTATAAAAGGTGTTGGAAAGAAATATTTACAGACTTTAAATGAATTAGAAATATATACAATTCGTGATATTCTGTACAATATTCCTTACAGAGTATCTAGTTCTACTGATTTTTCTTCTTCTGTAAAAGATAATGAGAAAGTAATAACTACAGGAAAAGTAGAAACTAGAGTAAGTACACAGTTTTATGGAAATAGAAGAAGTAGATCTTTTTTTACATTGTCAACTTCATCGGGAAGTATTAAAATAGTATTTTTTAATCAGCATTATTTGAAAAAAAATCTTGTTGAAGGTAGAGATGTAGTAGTTAAAGGTACATATAATGCAACTAATAGTACGATAACTGCTTCTAGCGTAAGTTTCAATATAACTGAAGAAAAACCTAAAGGTGATACTATCGAAGTCTTTTATCATCTGAAACAAGGAATTACACAAAAAAAGTTTATAAAACTTGTTGAAGAATCATTTAAAATGATAGATGGTGAAAATGTAATATTAGATTTGGTTCCTGAAAATTTTAAAGGGATTTGGAAGTTAGAAAGAATACTTTACACTTTACATTACCCAAAAAATTCAGAAGAGTTTGATAAAGCAAGAAAGATGTTTGCTTTTCATGAGTTGTTTAATTATCAGTTGAAATTGCAACTTCAAAATATCAATAGTAGAATTGAAGATAATAGATATTCTGTAGGTGTCAATGAGAAAGATATTAAAGAATTTAAAGATAGTTTACCTTTTACATTAACAGGAGCACAAAGTAGAGTTATTGATGAAATAGTAACGGATTTAAATGAACCTTATAAAATGGATAGATTGTTACAAGGTGATGTAGGTAGTGGTAAAACTGCGGTTGCAGCGGCAACTTTATATGCAACAATAAAAGCAGGATATCAAACAGCTATTATGGCGCCAACGGAAATATTAGCAAATCAGCACTTTGAAACATTCTTTGAGTTTTTTAAAGATTTGAATATTTCAGTAGCGTTGTTGACAAGTAGTACACCTAAGAAAGAAAGAAACACTATTTTAAGTCTACTTGAAGTAGGTGAGATAGAATTATTAATTGGAACTCATTCTTTAATTCAAGAAGATGTAAAGTTTAATAATTTAAAATATGTAATTACAGATGAACAACATCGTTTCGGAGTAAGACAACGTCAATTATTAAGTAATAAAGGTGAAGCTGTTAATTCATTGATGATGACAGCAACACCAATACCAAGAAGTTTAGCAATCACTTTAATTACTGATATTAAAGTTTCAACAATAGATGAGTTACCAGCAGGTAGAAAAAAAGTTCAGACTTATAAAGCTAATAATAAGAGTTTTTATAAGGTACTAGATAATATTCGAATGGAACTTGATAATGGAAAACAAGGTTATGTTGTTTGTCCATTGATTGAAGAATCTGAGAAGATGGATCTTCAAAATGTTGAAGAAACATATGAAAATATTAAAAATTATCTACCAGATGATTATAAAATTGCAATACTTCATGGTAAAATGAGTAATAAGGAAAAAGATGCAATTGTTGAAAAATTTTTAAATAAAGAAATACATATACTAGTCTCCACAACAGTTATTGAAGTTGGAGTAAATGTGCCTAATGCAACATTTATGATAATAGTAGACGCTCATCGTTTTGGTCTTGCTACTTTACACCAACTTCGTGGTCGAGTAGGAAGAAGTAAGTATCAGTCATACTGTATCTTAGTGACAGATTCTAAGAGTGAACGAATTGATATTATGTGTTTGGAAAATGATGGATTTAAGATTGCAGAATTTGACTTAAAACAACGAGGGCCAGGAGATTTCTTTGGTACGAAACAAAGTGGTGTTCCTAGTTTTAAAGTTGCAGATTTAATAAATGACGTAGATTTAATGTATTTGGCTAAAAAATTAGCGGTGAAAATTATTGAAGTAACCGATAATAAAGAACGATTATTACAGTATGTTGGATTAGAAGAGACAATAATTTAGGAGGATTCAATGAATAAAAAATTTAAAAATACAATATTAAATATTCTTATTGTAGTATTGCTATGTACGTCAGTAGTGTTAATATTCAAAAATCAAATTAGAGAATATTTAACAGGAAATGCTAACGATAAGATAATAACAGCTTATAAAAATGGTAAAGGTGAAGTAGACATACCATGGTGGCAAAAAATGTTTACAGATAACGAATCAAAAATTAAACTAACTGATTCAATGTTAGGAATTTTAAAAATTGATAGTGTACAAATAGAAGAGCCAATTTTCCAAGATGTTACTGAAATCAACTTAATTAATGGAGTAGCAACATCACAAGAGCCATCAACTCTAGACGCACAAAACGTTGTAATAGCTGGACACAGTGTTCAAGGTGTGGGAATAAGATTTAATAATTTAAATAAAATAAAAACTGGAGCTAAGATTCAAATTATTTCAAAAGATAAGTTACGTACATATGAAGTAAATAAACTTTATGATGTAGTACCAACACAAGTAGAAATTTTAGAACAACATGAAAATGAGCCAAAAATATTAAAATTATTTACATGTGATAATTTTAATCCGCAAACTGGTGAATGGGAAAGCAGATTTGTAGTTGAAGCAAAATTAATAGGAGAAGAAAGTGCATAATATTATGAAAATAGGTATTGATATATTAGGTGTTGATGAACCTGGTAGAATTATTAACTTTGTAAATGGTTATAAAGACAATGCAGTTGAACTTTATGTTTATGGTCTTGAAGATAACTTAAAACAAATAACTAAAACAGAAAATATTATTAAGAATATTTGTACAGAAGAGGTGTTGATGTCTGATGATGCAGCACGTGTTCACAGAAAGAAAAAAGATGCCTCAATGATCAGAATGTTATCTGATTTGAATAATGGTGTTATTGATGTAGCAATTTCTGGTGGAAGTACAGGAGCTTTCATGGCGAGTTCACTATTTATGTTAGGTCGCATAGAGGGAATTTCAAAACCAGGATTAGCTTCTATGTTACCTACCAAAACAGACCATAAGTTCTTATTAACAGATTTAGGTGCAAATGTCGAAGCAAAACCAGATGATCTGGTAAATTATGCTAGACTTGGTCAACTATATATGAAATATATATATGAAATTGAAGTACCATCTGTTGCATTATTAAATGTTGGAGTTGAAGAAAGTAAAGGTAATAAAGTATATAAAGAAGCTCATAAAATAATCAAAGAAGATATTTCTAATTTCAAAGGGAATATAGAAGCTAGAAATATACTTGAACATAAATATGACGTTGTCATAGCGGATGGTTTTGCTGGTAATGTTTTATTAAAAACAATTGAAGGTGTCGCTAGTACATTAGGTTCTATGATAAAAGGAATCTTTATGGAGAATATAAAAACAAAAATTTCAGCATTACTTGTAAAAAGTGGAATTACAAAATTTAAAAAGAAATTTGATTATAGTGAATACGGGGGAGCATTCCTACTAGGGATTAAGAAACCAAGTATAAAAGTTCATGGTTCGGCCGATGAAAATGCATTATATTATGCAGTTCAACAAGCAAAACAAATACACAAAACAAAACTTTATGATATAATGATAGAAACGATGGAAAAAGGAGAATAAAAGTAATGGCAATTTTCGAAGAAGTAAAAGAAATTATTACTAAATATATTAAAGTTGATGCAGATAAAATTACGTTAGAATCAAGACTAAACGAAGATCTAGATGCTGATTCAATTGATGTTGCAGATGTAGTAATGGATATTGAAGAAAAATATGGTTTTGAATTTTCAGATGAAGATGCAGAAAACATTGTAGAAATCAAAGACTTAGTAAGAGTTATTGAAGAAAGAAAATAATATAAATAAGAGCTAGAGTTTTACTTTAAGTATGACTCTAGTTTTTTATTAAATTGCTTTACTACAATTACAAAAGTTATTATTTAAACTAGTTGTAAGTTTTATGTGATAAGATAATTTTCAATATTATTTTTATCATATAGAATTTACCTTTTTAGCTTTTAAGTGAAAGTAAAATATGATATAATTTATTAGAAAATAAATAAAAAGGAGAATAGTTTATATATGGAAATGTTATTTAAACTATTAGCTGAACATGTATATTTAATATTATTTGTGTCGCTTATCTTGGAGTTTGCGGCCCTTCCTCTACCAGGTGAGACGATGATGGTAGTAGCTGGAATAATGGCATATAATAATCATGGAAGTTATATAGGGATGATTGTTGCAAGTGCATTAGGAACTGTTTTAGGGATGCAATTTTCTTATGAAGTTGGTAGAAGGTTAGGAACTAAGGCAGTTGATAAGTATGGTTCATATATTGGACTTACACCATATAGAATGACGAAAGCAGCTGAGTTTTTTAATAGATTTGGTAACGTAGTAATAGTAATTGCGTACTTTTTACCAGGAGTTAGACACATACTTGGATATTTCTCTGGTATTTCACGTATTAATGCTAAAAGATTCCATGTATATTCAACAGTTGGTGGTATCTTTTGGGTAGTAGTGTTTATTACGCTAGGATATGTATTAGGGCCTAGTGCTCCGCATGCATTCAAATTATTACATAAATATGGAACAATGTTGTTCATTGTAGGTATTGCTGCGTTGTTTATTTACTTAATATTTAAAAAATTAGGTGCAAAAGATTTTGCGGTGTTCTTTAAAAAACGAATTAAATATATAGTGGTACTTTTAATTGTAGAGGCTGCTGTATTATTGAAATTTGTAGTATTAGATGAAAGAGCTCATCCAAAATTTAAATCAGATATAATCTTTTATTGCTTAGGATTTTTAGCCTTTGTAGCATTTTTACTATATCTAAGAGTAACTTTAAAACATGATACATCTGAGAAGTTACTTGTAGTTGTTGATTATCAAAAAGATTTTGTTGATGGTGCATTAGGGTTTGAAACTGCTGATCAACTTGATAAAGTTATTGCAAATAAAATTGATGAATATCTAAAAGCTGGTCAAGATGTAATATTTACAAAAGATACACATTACACAAACTATCTTTCAACTCGTGAAGGTAAACATTTACCAATCGAACATTGTATTATAGATAGTGAAGGTCATAATTTATATGGAGAGGTTGCTAATTATGAAAGTTATGCGAAAAAAGTATTTAATAAAACATCTTTTGGTAGTATTGATTTAGCGCATTATATCTCACGTAGTGACTATAAAGAAGTGGAATTTTGTGGTTTAGTTTCTAATATCTGTGTATTAAGTAATATTATTATGACACAAACATATAACGAAAAAGTAGAAATTATAGTAGACTTAAATGCGACAAAAGGGTTAAGTGAAGAGGTTAACTCAACATTTAAGACATATCTACAAAATCTAACAGTAAATGTAAAATAATAAAATATAATATGAATCATTTTCCGAACGTTAAGAAGATGATTCATATTTTTTTTATTTTTTCATTGGAAAATTAGTGAAGTTTATGGTAAACTAATGTATAAAATGAGGAAAGAAGGGATTATTATGAATTATTTATTAGTATCACCAAATTTTCCAACTTCTCAAGAAAATTTTGCAAGGAAGTTAGCTGAAAAAGGAGTTAGAGTATTAGGAATAGGTAGTGAAAGTTATGATAATCTTTCAAATGATTTAAAAAATACTTTAACTGAATATTACAGAGTAAATGATTTAGAAAATTATGAAGAAGTATTAAGAGGTGTAGCATTCTTAATCTATAAACATGGTGTTATAGATAGAGTTGAATCTAATAATGAACATTGGCTGATGTTGGATGCAATTATTCGTGAACAATTTAATATTCCAGGTGTAAAGTCCAAAAAATTAGATTTTACTAAATATAAATCAAAAATGAAAAAAAGATTTATTAAAGCTAATGTTCCAGTAGCCAAGGGAATTGCTGTAAAAAATATTAAAGAACTAGAAAAAGCGATTAAAGAAATTAATTTACCAGTAATAGCTAAACCGGATAATGGAGTAGGAGCAAATAATACATTTAAACTATTATCAAAAGAAGATGTAGAAGATTTTAAAACTCAATGGACTCAAGATGTTGTGTACTTTATTGAAAGTTATGTAGATAACGGTATCCTTTGTACATACGATGGTCTAATCGATTCCAAAGGTGAAGTTGTATTTGAGACAAGTTTTTATTATACAAAACCTACTTTAGATTTACTAAATGACAGTCTAGATTATGGAAATATAATTTCTAAAGAAATTAATCCTAAACTAAAAGAATACGGTAGAAAAATTGTTAAAGAATTTGGAATGAAGGAAAGGTTCTTCCATATTGAATTTTTCAAATTACCGAATAACGATTATATTGCGCTAGAATATAATAATCGAATAGCGGGAGGATATACAGTTGATTTGTATAACCATACTTACGAATGCGATTTGTTTGAAATGTATGCTGATGTTGTAGTTGGTAATTCACCGAAAAAAGTCCAGAACAACTATAATGGTATCGCTTTATCAAGACGTGATAAATATACTTACAAATATTCTAATGAAGATATTTATAATAGATATTCTGAAGAACTTCGTCTAATTGATAGAGTGCCGGAAGTATTTGCAACAGCTATGGGGGAATGGGCATATATATTGGTAGATGAGAAAATTGAAAAACTTAGTGAAATGATGACATATATTCATGAAAAAAACGAATAGGAGGATAATTTGTGAAGAAAAAGATTATTAGTGCTCTTCTACAAATAGTAGGAATTACGGCTATTGGTGCTTTGGTTGGATACTGTGTAGGAAAACTTGCGGTTGGTTCACTTTCGAAAGTGGATACTCCAAATATCATATCGTTATTAATAGCAGGAGTAATAGCATTTATTTTACAAGTCATAGTTCATGAAGTGGGGCATTTAGTTTTTGGATTACTATCAGGATATAAATTTATAAGTTTTAGAGTGTTTGATTTCAAAATTATAAGGGACGAAAACGGAAAACTTAAACTTAGATTTGAAAGACTGGCAGGAACTGGTGGTCAGTGTCTGCTGAGGGCTCCTGAATATGTTGAAGGAAAATTTAAGTATAAATTCTATTTATTAGGTGGAGTAACGTTTAATCTAGTATTTTCTATTGTATTTTGGTTAGTTTTACCAAGTTATTATATATTATTATTCGCCTTAATAGGATTTGCATTAGCTTTTCTAAACCTGATTCCAATGGGATTCAACGATGGTATGACTTTTTATCACGCTAGTAAAGATGAAACTACTAGATTTGTTTTATACTTACAATTAGAATACGTATATTATCAAAGTATTGGTAAGAATTTACTGATAGAAAAACCAGAAGTAGTAGAGAAAATAAATTCATTAGAAATAATCAATACCAATTATCTAACTGATTCATTAGAATTTATTAAATTAGATGGACTAGAATATTTTTTTGAATTTGATGCTTTATATAATGAATCAAGAAAACTATATATTGAAAGAGAGGATTTGTTGCCAGTTTATAAAGTTGAACTTATGGCATTATTAGTGAAATTAATAAGCTTGGTTAATCCTGAAGATGAATTATTGGAAGAACTAATAAATGATAAAAATTTGAAAGTTCGACTTAAACAAAAAAATCCACAGACAAAAAATATACTCGCGACATATGAATGGGGAATAAAATTAGATGATGAAAAAGCTATGCTCCTAATTGAAGAAGCTAGAAAAATAAAAAATAAAGCACCAAATTTATATATTCAGAATATAGAGATGAAATATTGTGATTATTTAGAAAAGAAAATTTTAGAACAATAGCTATGAAAAAGCTATTGTTTTTTCTTACGCGAAATTTACAGTGTTTGAGTAAAAAAATCTCTTTTTCATATTTCCAATTAATGTTGTTTTACATAATTTTATTATTATTAATATTATTTTTATAATTACTTAAAATGAACTTAAAATTCATGCAACTCGCTTGACAAAAGTATAGAAAGACTTTAAAATTAGTATTGTATTATTTTAATATCTATAATATAAG
>NZ_CABFLN010000063.1 GCF_901873445.1 Gemella haemolysans | reverse complement strand
ATGATTGGGGTGAAGTCGTAACAAGGTAGCCGTATCGGAAGGTGCGGCTGGATCACCTCCTTTCTAAGGATAAGGAACTGCGCATTGGTCTTGTTTAGTCTTGAGAGGTCTTGTGGGGCCTTAGCTCAGCTGGGAGAGCGCCTGCTTTGCACGCAGGAGGTCAGCGGTTCGATCCCGCTAGGCTCCATTGGTGAGAGATCACCAAGTAATGCACATTGAAAATTGAATATCTATATCAAATAGTAACAAGAAAATAAACCGAAAACGCTGTAGTATTAATAAGAGTTTATGACTGAAAGGTCAGAAAATAAGGTTAAGTTAATAAGGGCGCACGGTGGATGCCTTGGCACTAGGAGCCGAAGAAGGACGTGACAAACGACGATATGCCTTGGGTAGCTGTAAGTAAGCGATGATCCAGGGATTTCCGAATGGGGGAACCCAACAGGTACTACCTGTTACCCGCATCTGTTAAGGATGTGAGGAGGAAGACGCAGTGAACTGAAACATCTAAGTAGCTGCAGGAAGAGAAAGCAAAAGCGATTGCCTTAGTAGCGGCGAGCGAAACGGCAGGAGGGCAAACCGAAGAGTTTACTCTTCGGGGTTGTAGGACTGCAATGTGGACTCAAAGATTATAGAAGAATGATTTGGGAAGATCAGCCAAAGAGAGTAATAGCCTCGTATTTAAAATAGTCTTTGTACCTAGCAGTATCCTGAGTACGGCGGGACACGAGAAATCCCGTCGGAATCTGGGAGGGCCATCTCCCAACCCTAAATACTCCCTAGTGACCGATAGTGAACCAGTACCGTGAGGGAAAGGTGAAAAGCACCCCGGGAGGGGAGTGAAATAGAACCTGAAACCGTGTGCCTACAACAAGTTCGAGCCCGTTAATGGGTGAGAGCGTGCCTTTTGTAGAATGAACCGGCGAGTTACGTTATGATGCGAGGTTAAGTTGAAGAGACGGAGCCGTAGGGAAACCGAGTCTGAACAGGGCGAATTAGTATCATGATGTAGACCCGAAACCATGTGACCTACCCATGAGCAGGTTGAAGGTGCGGTAAGACGCACTGGAGGACCGAACCAGGGCACGTTGAAAAGTGCTTGGATGACTTGTGGGTAGCGGAGAAATTCCAAACGAACTTGGAGATAGCTGGTTCTCTCCGAAATAGCTTTAGGGCTAGCGTCGACATTAGAGATTCTTGGAGGTAGAGCACTGTTTGGGTGAGGGGTCCATCCCGGATTACCAATCTCAGATAAACTCCGAATGCCAATGAATTATGGTCGGCAGTCAGACTGCGAGTGCTAAGATCCGTAGTCGAAAGGGAAACAGCCCAGACCACCAGCTAAGGTCCCAAAATAATTGTTAAGTGGAAAAGGATGTGGGGTTGCACAGACAACTAGGATGTTAGCTTAGAAGCAGCTATTCATTCAAAGAGTGCGTAATAGCTCACTAGTCGAGTGACCCTGCGCCGAAAATGTACCGGGGCTAAAACAATTTACCGAAGCTGTGGATACCTTTATAGGTATGGTAGGAGAGCGTTCTATGTGTGATGAAGGTATACCGTGAGGAGTGCTGGAACGCATAGAAGTGAGAATGCCGGTATGAGTAGCGAAAGACAGGTGAGAATCCTGTCCACCGTAAGACTAAGGTTTCCAGGGGAAGGCTCGTCCGCCCTGGGTTAGTCGGGACCTAAGGAGAGACCGAAAGGTGTATCCGATGGACAACAGGTTGATATTCCTGTACTAGAGTATGTAGTGATGGAGGGACGCAGTAGGCTAACTAAAGCAGACGATTGGAAGTGTCTGTCTAAGCAGTGAGGTGTGAATTGAGTTAAATGCTTAGTTCTATAACATTGAGCTGTGATGGGGAGCGAAGTTTAGTAGCGAAGTTAGTGACGTCACACTGCCAAGAAAAGCTTCTAGCGTTTAAACATACTCTACCCGTACCGCAAACCGACACAGGTAGTCGAGGCGAGTAGCCTCAGGTGAGCGAGAGAACTCTCGTTAAGGAACTCGGCAAAATGACCCCGTAACTTCGGGAGAAGGGGTGCTGACTTTAAGTCAGCCGCAGTGAATAGGCCCAAGCAACTGTTTATCAAAAACACAGCTCTCTGCTAAATCGTAAGATGATGTATAGGGGGTGACGCCTGCCCGGTGCTGGAAGGTTAAGAGGAGTGCTTAGCGTAAGCGAAGGTATGAATTGAAGCCCCAGTAAACGGCGGCCGTAACTATAACGGTCCTAAGGTAGCGAAATTCCTTGTC
>NZ_CABFLN010000062.1 GCF_901873445.1 Gemella haemolysans | reverse complement strand
GTACTTTATATTATTCTAGTATATAACAATGTTATCATATTTATATACATTATACAACTATTTCTCTAAGCATAAACTTTAACACTAATGACTAAATAATGACCACCCCTGAAAAAGGGTGGTTTTCTCTTCGGGTATAACCCTTTGTTACTAACACGTACCTCAAGGCGCTGGCTTTCACATTCGTTCAAGCCCTATTGTATTTTGACGCCCGCTACCCGTTAAACGGGTTTATCTATTTTTTCTTATTTCCAAATGGATTTGTATATTCTTTTGTTGTCAGTTTGTCTATTACAATGTCATGCGCTTCTTGTTCTCTGATATATTTTCTTATTGTACTTTCATTTAACCCTACAGTACTTACATAGTATCCTTCTGCCCAAAACTTCCTATTTCCGTACTTATATTTCAAATTTGAATGCATATCGAATATCATCAGTGAACTTTTCCCTTTCAGATATCCCATAAAACTTGATACACTATATTTTGGCGGTATTGATAGTAGCAAATGTATATGGTCTGGCATTATATGTCCTTCTATTATTTCCACTCCTTTATACTTACATAACCTTTTTATTATATCTACTATATC
>NZ_CABFLN010000061.1 GCF_901873445.1 Gemella haemolysans | reverse complement strand
TTACTTCCTCTTTCAAAGCTTCTAGTATCGCTTTATCTTGTCTTCTTACACTCGGATATTTTTCCTTATATTTAGCATTTGCAAGAGTTTCGACTTTTTTATCGAACTCCCCCTTTAAAATGCTTTTAATTAGTCTATTAACCGTACTTAAATTCACACCTTGACTGTAACGTTCTTCGTTCTCTACTACTCCATCGACATGGTTGATAGTGTGGTCATAGACAGTTTCTTCTACTTCTTTTGAAGGGTCTGTATTATCTTTTTTAATCGCCTTAACCACGACACGATAACTTCCTTTTGTAAATGAATTTTCGTGATGAAAATCTGAGATGTAACCTGTCACGAAGTCTAGGTTTAAAGTACTTCCATATTTACTCGAAAAAGCTTCGAAGCGTTTCTCAATCCCATTAAATCCTTCTACATTAGGAGAATGAACTGAAATATCATCCCTATCTTTTACAGGTAGACTATTGAGCGCCTTCTTATTCTCCGAATTATTTTCTGTCGCTATTTTAAACTCAGAGCCATCTTGTGCTTTATCAGTTCTATTAGCAATCGTACGTCCTTTAGCAAGCATCAACATGTACTTAAATCTGTAGTCTAACGCTTGTTCATGAAGCCAGATTCGGTCAAGAGCATCAGAATCAAGCATTCCACCTTGTTCTATGATTGGTTTTCCTTCAGAAGTATAACCCGTCACACGCCAACCTGTGAAATACCCCCATTCATTTTTCTTACCAATGGCGAATGTACCTCCACCAATTGGTTTCCATCCTCCGAATTCATTGTATTTTTTTAATACTTCAGGTAAAAGACTTTCTTTTTCAAGTCTATCAAAAGCATTATGCACGACTTTTAATTCGTCTTTTGTCAGATTTTCTTTTTCCATTAATACAGGATTTAAGAGGTATTCTTTAATTTTGTCAGGATTCAACTTTAATTTATCAGCTAATTCTTGTGTTAGTCCTAAGCTTTTTAACTTATCCACCGTAAGATTTTCTTTTTCAAGTTTTTCAAAAGCTTCTGTAAGTTTATTGTTTATTTTTTTATTTTCTTCTTCCTCTAGAATTAATTGTTTTACTAATTGAGGGTTTAAGACAAGTTCTTTAATTTTTTCAGGAGTTAAGTTTAATTTTTTAATAAGCTCCTCTTTCATTCCCAATTTTTTTAAGATTTCTGGGTTTAAAGTTTCCTTATCAAATTTTTCAAAAATGGCGTTCAACTCTTTATTTTCTTCAGGTGTTAGTTTTAACTCTTTGATCAATTCAGGATTTGCTAATAATTCTTTAATTCTTTCAGGATTTAGATTTAATCGATTCGCAAGTTCATCTTTTAAACCTAATTCCTTTAATTTTTCTGAAGTAAAACTTTCTTTTTCAACTTTTTCGAAAATCAAACTTAATGCTATATTTTCTTTTTCATTTAAAATATATTCTTTAATAAGTTCAGGTTTAATTGCAATTTCCTTAATTCTTTCAGGCGTTAAGTTTAATTTTTTAATCAAACTAGGTTCTACACCTAATTGTTCTAATTTTTCAGGTGTTAACCCCAATTTATTGATTTTTTCAAGGGTTAAACCCAATTCACGAATTTCACCTGATTTTAACCCTATTTTATCACCGATAGCATCCATATTTTTTAAGTAATTTAACTCATTATTTTGGAAATCATCTGGTAAACTATCTAACACCTTATATAAACCTTTAGCCGTGGTTCCTTCTTTTGGTTCTTTATATACTCTATTTGCATCAGCATCTTCAGCATTGGTATTTTCTTTCAGAGAAGGACTATCTTTTTCAAATGATTCTCCCTTATGTTGACGTCTTTCTTCTTCTTCTTTTCTTTCTTTTTCTTCAATTTCTTCGTCTAGTGGTTTGCCAGGTTCAGTTGGTTGTTCTGCTGCTGGTTTATCTGAATTTGTTCCTAAAGGTTGTTCTGCTACTGGTTGTGCAGGCGTTGTTGGCTGAGTTACTTCAGAATTCGTCGGTTCTCCAGTCGATGGAATTGCTACTTCAGTATTTTTCTCTACAACTTCTCCTGCATTAGCTATCCCAGCACCAAAAAATATACTAGCACCAATGACAACCGAAGCTGCCCCTACTTTAAACTTTTTAATAGAGTAACTTTCAACTTTTACTCCACTTCTTGTATCTCTTAAATATTTATTATTTTTCCCTATCACTTTTGTTTCTCCTTCCTTACATTTCTTAAATAAAACCAATCCGAGATTATAGGTATTTATAATAAGTTTATGTAAAACTATTATATTCTAGCTCTTTATTGTACTCTCTGAACTTAAAATACACTTTAAATT
>NZ_CABFLN010000060.1 GCF_901873445.1 Gemella haemolysans | reverse complement strand
AAGCAGTACTATATCTGACGCTATTATCATTTACTTTATAATAGTTTTCTATCTTTTTTAAATACGTCTTATTTAAAATTACAAGTGTAATTAATACCAATACTATTGATATTAAAAATGCTTTTAATCTTATCATCTTTACTTCCTATTTTCTATGTAAGAAATCACTTTATTTGGTGTATCGATTTCTTCGTATGTTACTTCAGTCGGTGCTATACTTAGTCCAAATATTTCTTCAATTTTAACCAACATTTCTACAAAAGCTAATGAATCCATTAGTCCTTCTTCTTTCATATTTATGTCTAAGTCTTCTCTTACAACTTCATCTTCACAGATTTCTTCTAACATTTCTAATACTTGTTCTTTTATCATGTTTATTCTCCTAACTCTATATTATTTTTTTAGTACATGGCTTATTAGTTTATATGGTTCTCCTGAAAAGATATATAATCCTATTATTACTAGATTTATCGTTATGAACCAACTAAGAACTTTATACCATGTTTCATTTTTATTCTTCTTGTAAAATTTACTTTTCTTTTGGTAATATTCAAATCCTGCCATTAATAAACCGTGGTAGAATCCATATACTATATAACTTATAGTTAGACCATGCCAGAATCCCATAAG
>NZ_CABFLN010000059.1 GCF_901873445.1 Gemella haemolysans | reverse complement strand
TCTACTAATACTGTATTAAGAATACAGTCTGATCTATCTAAAACTCTAGAAAGACCTAAAACTTTACCTTATTATATATGCTTTGATGAGGTTTCTTCTACTTCTGATAGTATAAGCAAAATGAGCTTCGTGTATGCAGATGCATTAACTCATAAAATACAAAATATACTTCAGGGAAGAACTAATAAGATTATTAAAGACTACTTCTTATACTATTCTTATCAAGAACGTTGTAAGGTTAAGGCAGTAGTTATTGATATGAATTCAGGTTATAAAAGTATTATTAGAGAACTCTTCCCTAGTAATCGATAGATTCCATATTGTTCAGTTAGTTAATAGAGCTTTTAATAAATATAGAGTTTCATTTATGAACAGTATTAAAGATAAAAATAAAGAGTTATACAGACAATTGAAATGTTATTGGAAAAACCTTCTTACTAGCTATGATGAACTAGATAATGGTACCCACAGGAAGTTTAAATACTTTAAGTACATCACTACCGAACAAGATATTGTCAACTATCTAATTAAGCAAGATTCTCAGCTTTATAAGTGTTATTGGCTTATCCAAGACCTTAGAGAAGCTCTTGAAAAAGATGATTTTGATAGGTTTAAAGCTTTAATTAACGATAAATCTACTTTACCTAGATATATGTTTACAGCTATTAAAACACTTAGGAAATATAAAAGACAGATTAAAAATACTATGTACTACAATGGACTTTCTAACGGTCCTTTAGAAGGAATCAACAATAAAATTAAGGTTATTAAACGTATTTCCTATGGATATAGGTCTTTTAGTAACTTTAAAGCTAAAATACTCCTTGTATTCAGCTTATTTACACCTTCAGTTACTAATAAGAAACCGAGATATTCTAAAGAAGAGCGTCAAGCTATTCTTTATCAACTGCACTTGGCAAAGAGCAAAAAAAGAAGTAACTCACAAAAATTAAGTTACTTCATATAGTTCTAAAATTATTTGTTATTTTTTTTAGCTAAGTAAGGCATGATTAATCCTAATGAAAGTAGAACGATTGGAGTTACAATGTTCATAACTGTTTGGAAAGTACTTTCTGGTGTATACATTCCAGAAATACAAGCAAAGGCAGTTAAGAAGAAACACCAAGCTCCAAGTCCCATACCTACATATTTATTTTTAACAAATTTGTATTCAGATTGGAATTTTTCAGCTGATTTTTTCAAGAAGATATAAGCAGCAAATACCCATAGGTAACGTAGTGGCATAGTTACTGCGTTAAGTTTAACTAACCATCTGAATAAATCATTAACTTCTTTAATTCCAAACATTGGGATAATTAGTAAGATAGAAACGATAATTCCAACAAGTTTTAATCCATTAACATATACGTCGTTTTCATTCTTAACTAATAAATTTTTAGGAATGTATTTCTCATCAGCACTACTTAATAACATACGTAGTGGAGCATCGATAGAAATAATAACAACAGAAATTTGTCCGATTAAATCAACAATTGCATAGATAACTAAGAATAAGTTACCAACGCCGTAGTAGTTACCTAAAGTTTGGAAAGCGTAGTAAGTTCCGTTAGTTAATAAATCTTTAGGAATATTGTTTGTATCAAACATTAATGCAAGAGCAAATGTTCCTAAGATAGCAGTTGTACAAACCATAACTACTAAAGCGATCATTCCACGAGGAAAGTCTTTAGAAGGATTTTTCATCTTATTAACATAAGGAGAAATTTTCTCACAACCACCGACTGCAAAGACTAATATGGCAATCGATGTAATATATTTAATATCAAATGTTGGCATAAATGTATCTAATGACCAATCGATGTTAAAAGTTTTTGCTCCAGTAATAGATGGCGCTGTAATAGCCATAACTACGAATAATAATGACATAATGAACATTGAAGATCCGGCTAGCATAGCCATCTTTTTAATTAAGTTAACTCCACGAGCAGCTAAGAATAAAGCTATTAAGAAAATTACAAGTGAAGCAATCTGTAAGTATGTGATATTCATTTTACTAATACGATTATCACGGAATACTGTCCAACTAAATGCTGCAATAATACGAGATGGTTTTTGTGAAATATAAGGCATGTGCACAACCCACATTGTCCATCCAGTGTAATAAGCAAGGAGTTTACCGTGTGTAGAACTTATCCAAGAACTAACTCCTCCTCCAGCATCTTTAAAAGTAGAACCTAGCTCACCAACGATTAATGAATACGGAATAAAGTAAATTACGAAAATTAAAACCCAAGAAACTATAGATTTCAATCCACCGAATTCAGAGTATCCATTAACAACATTCCCGAACGCCCAAACCGTAGAGAATGCCATGAAGGCTAGAGTGTACCAAAAAATCTTTTTTGCGTCCTTCTCCATTAAGAACCTCCTAATTTTTAAATTATACTAATTAACTGCAAAAATGCATTACTAAAATACTAACATAGTCTACGTAAATATTCAAGTAAAAATAAAATAAATTAAACTAAAATTTTTCTATCAAGAAAATGTACTGCTATTTTGGAGATTTCTAATAACTATTTATATATCTAGATAAATTTGACTTCATTAAATTAAGGATTAATTTATGTAAACATTTAATGTAAATTTACATTGAGGAAATATATTTATATATTGTAGATGTTTTAAAGTATGACTAAAGTTTACAAAAGTGGACATCGCTTGAAATGATGGCAGTTTTATTTTATAATTATTATCAATGTTAAGAGAAAGTTTCAAAAATCGAGGAGTGATAAAAATTTGAAAAAAAGGCAACGAACATTAACTAGGTTAATGTTAATAATGACGAGCTTAGTAGTCATATCCTTATTAGTTACTTCTTTTTTTGTGAGGGAATATATTAAGAAACGAGAAGATGAAGTTATCCGACAAAAAATATATTCTACAGCAAAATTAATTTCTAATGATAAAGGTATCATAGATGATATCAAACATCACAGGATGTGGAATGGAATCCAAGAATTTGCTAATAGGGTTATGGATGAAAGTGGAACAGATTTCGTTGTAATAATGGATGAAACTTTTACTAGGTACAGCCATCCAAAAACAGAATTAATAGGTGAGAAGTTTTCTAATATAGAGGATGTAAGCTCAACGTTCACGATAGGAGATCACTACAGTAGACAAACTGGTCACTTAGGAGAAGGACTTAGATTTTTTACTGCTATTAAAGATGATTCTGGTGAAAATATAGGGGTTGTTTGTGTAGGATATACGAAGGAAACAGTGAAGAAGCAAATACTACACTCACAAGAAAAAATATTATTTGCATTAATGATAGGGATTGCAATAGCTATAACTTTAGCTGTTATGTATAATAGACAATTAAAGCGAATATTATTAAATTATGAACCAGAAGAAATTGCATATAATTATATTGAGAAAAACCTAATTTCTGATCATGTTTCGGAAGGGATTATTGGAATTGATATCAATAGGAAAATAATAGTGAAGAACAGTAGTGCTAACCAAATTTTAGACAAGGCTGGTTATTCTAAAGTGATAAAAGGAGAAATAATTCCTGATGAAATGTACGAGATTTTCTTTAAGTCTATTTTTGAAGAGAATAGAAAAAGTAGAGATGAGTTAGTTATATTAAATCACATAGAAGTGTTAGTTAATAGAAATGCCATATATCAAAATGATAAATTATATGGAGCAGTAGTTACACTTCGAGATCAAAGTGAAATGAAAAAATTAATTACCGAATTGAGTGGTACAGAAAAATACAATGATAGTCTTAGAGAACAAAGTCACCATTTCATGAATAAACTTCATGTATTACATGGATTAATAGAGATGAAATCCTATGACGAAGTAGAGAAATATATAAAATATTTAAAAGATGATTACCATGAAAAGATAGGTTATATCTCTGAGAGTATTAAAGTACCCGCTATAGCAGGTTTTTTACTGGCAAAAGTAAGAGAAGCTAAACAAAAAGGTATATCTTTATTAATAGATTCAGATTCGATGTTATTAAATAAAGAAGGTTTAGATGAAGTATTCAATGAATTATTAATAATACTTGGAGTACTAATTGACAATTCAATGGAATCAATATCAGATAAAAAAGATGGGAAAATTATTGTTTACTTGTATTTAAATACAGAGGAAAATATGTTACTTTGTAAAGTATATGATAATGGTTGTGGTATCAGTAAAAATAAATTGGAGAATATATTTGAAAGAGGATATTCAACTAAAGGAGAAAATAGAGGATACGGATTAAATGCCGTTGATACCATTGTGAAAAAATATAACGGTTTAATAGACGTGGAAAGTGAAGCAGGAAAAACTACATTTACAATAGAATTACCTATTTAGGAGGAATAAGAATTGAGAATATTAATAATAGAAGACGATCCAATGGTAGCAATGATACATAAAGAATATTTTAAAAGAAAAGAATTATCCGATGACCTTAACCATGTTTCTACATTAGCAGAAGCAAAAAAGTTTCTAGAGAAATCTGATGCAGATTTAATAGTTTTAGATAATTATTTAACAGATGGTCAAGGGGGAGAATACTTACCAGAATTAAAGAGTTATCCAATAATTATGATAACAGCGGCGAATGATATTCAAACAGTAGAAGCTGCATTGACAAATGGAGTAGTGGATTATTTAGTTAAACCATTTACATATGAGAGATTTTCTCAAGCAGTAGATAAAGTACAAGATTATGTATCTTTATTATCAAAAGAAAAAATTAATCAAGATTTAATTGATGATTACTTAAATTCCGGAAGAGTAGAGGAAGAGGAAGATAGCTTACCTAAAGGTTTATCTCGAATAACTCTGAAAAAAGTACTAGAAAATATTAAAGAGCACGAAGCAGGTTTTACTACACAACAAGTAGCTGATGAATTAGATATTTCAAGAATAACAATTAGAAAATATTTAAATCACCTAGTTAATATAAACGTACTTAGTGAAGATGCAGAGTACTGCACATCTGGAAGACCTGTGTCAGTATTCACAATTGAAGATCAAAATAAATTAGAAAAACTACTATAAGAGCATAAAAAAGGGGCGACTCAAACGAGTCGCTCTTTTAGTATTTTTAAGATAAATAATATGTTAATCTTTGATTCTAGATTTACTTTGTTCATAATTTTTAGTTTTCTTATATTTTTCAATAGCACTATTTATTCTATCTATATCTTCTTTTTTGAATTTTTCTTGAATTTCTTTATATGTTACACTTTTTACGAGTTTAAAATCACGTTGTCCAACCGGTTTATCATAATTAAGTACTCTAATATCTATTCCAGTTTCGGTACGTATAACTTGAACGATACTACCACCCGTACCAAAACTCGTCATTAACGATGTGTTATCTTGTCCCATTGTAAAAGGACTTTCATAATTTAAATCACCAGTACCTGGATCTGTTGAATTTTGATAAAGAGCCCTCCCTATTAATGCAAGTTGTGAATTTGTATATTCCACTTTTGTAGTGTCTTTGTTTTTTTGTGAAGGATCTTTTTTATTTTCACTATAATAATAAACAGATTTATAATTAGATTTTGAGAAGTCTAGTTTATCATTTGATTTTTGATTGTTTTTTAAGAAGTCTTCTAGATTATAATATTGATTATTTGATATTGTATCGACATATTTGCCATCCTTTTTCTCTTTATCAGATATTGTAATATCATGTATTTTTCCATATGTATCTTTGTTATCATTTAATTTATAGACGACATATCTATCATAGTTTTTTTCTTTCGTGTGTATCCAGATAGTTCTATCTTTATAGAAAGTTGCACGAGGAATGTCATTTCTAGACTCAGCTTGATATAATACTATTATTTTATTTGAGTTATATGAATAAACAGCAAATGGACTATTAGGTTTATCTTTTTCAGAAAGAACTAATTCATTTTTACCATCTTCATCAACATCATAATAACTATATGTTATATAATTTTTTTCTTTACCATGCTCATCATAATTCTTAATAGCAAACTTATTAACTTCAGAATTTTCTCCTAGTTCATTATTATCCATAGATTTTTTGTATTTTTCTAAAATAGGAGCGTAAATATCCTCATCTTTTTTATTAGAAGAAAAAATACTAGAGATTGGTTTATTAGTTGTCTTTGAGTAAGCGTATAGAGTACCACTGCTAATTAATATTATTCCAAGTATACTAGATATGATTGGAATAAACTTTGAATGTTTTTTCTTATTTGGATTAAAGTGATTATTAAAATTTTGAGAATTAGGCGCTATATTAGGGTTATTCTGTTTATTATAGTTTTGATAATTCTGATAGAATTTTTGTTGATTATTATCGTAGTTCGAGTATTGTTGATTGAAGCTCTGTTGCCCATTATAATAGGTTTGATATTGTTGATTATAATCTTGTTGATTGCTATTACTATTATTGTAATTAGAGCATTGTTGGTTATAATTATACTGATTATTCCCATCACCATTATAGTTAGGATATTTTTGACTATAATCTTGTTGATTGCTATTATTATTGTAATTAGAGTATTGTTGGTTATAATCATCGCCATTATAGTTAGGATATTTTTGATAATCATTGTTTTGATCATAGTAGTTATTATTTTTATTACTCATCGTTTTTCTCCCATTGTAATTATATTCAATAATATTATAAAATAAATTTAACATATTTCATAGTAATATTAAAAAAAACTCCTAATCTCATATATATTCTATACAAAATTAAGAGTAGGTTTGTATTATTTAGTTACTACGAATGAATACCATCCGTTATCAGAAGTTTCCTCTACAAGCTTGAAACCACGTTCTAACATTTTTTCAAGAAGTTCATCTTTCTTCTCTTCGATAATACCAGAAGTGATGTAGTAACCACCATCTTCTAATAAGTTATACGCATCATCAATCATAAGCTCGATGATATGAGCAAGAATATTTGCTACAATGATGTTGTACTTTTTAGTCTCTTTTGTAAGAAGACTAGCTTGTTCAACTTCAATTCTTTTCTCAAGATTATTTAAAGCAAAGTTCTCATAAGAAACATCAACAGCAAGCTTATCTAAGTCAACTGCTTTAATATTTCCGTCAGTTAAATAGCTAGCAGCGATACTTAAAATACCACTACCACAACCAACGTCGATAACATTATCATTTCTTTGAACATATTTTTCAAGATTTTTAATACATAAAGAAGTAGTCTCGTGACCACCAGTACCAAAAGCCATACCTGGATCAATATTTATAATATATTTATCTTCAGTGTTTTCATATTCACGCCAAGTAGGTACAATAACGAATTTTTCACCGATGTTAAGAATATCGAAATAATCTTTCCAAGAATTTTCCCAGTCGCTATCTTGAATAATAATAGTTTCAATTTTGAAGAAATCTCCAATGTTGATATTTTTACCTAAAGCAAGAAGCTCAGCTTCGAAACGTTTGAATGTTTCTTCATCAAAATTAAGCTCGTTAATGTATCCTTTAACAACAACTCCAACTTCAGGATAATCAGCAGGACTAAGTTCAACAATAGTACCGAAATCATCGTGTAAGTTTTCCTCAAGAGTAGTAGGATCCTCAATAGCAACCCCAGTTGAACCATAATCTAAAAGAATAGACTCAACTATTTCACTAGCTTCATTAGTAGTATGAATTGTAATTTCAACCCAATTTTCCATTATATACCTCACAAATATTTTAAATTTTTTCATTATATTTTTGATCGAAAAGACCAAAATAAGTGACTGCCCCAAAAGTCCTAAAATTTAACAAAGTTCATATGATAACTCATAGACGCAGCAGTAGACACAATCCAATCAGTTTCGTCTTATGACTCACTTCTTGGTGTGTCTTTGCATACGTTATACGTAAGAATTTTAACGTGCCTTTGGCACTAAAAATTCTAACGTACAACGCAAGTGGTTTATTGATATCTAAATTCGCTTTATAAAAGTTTTTTAGATATCTAATAAACCACAACGAGAAGTGACTAGATAAAATCGATTTCTTCGAAATCACGATTTTTGAGTCACTCCTATTTAACATACCTACAACATATTATACTATTTTCAATATTTAAGCAAATAAAAAGGATGCGGTAGTCGTTTATATTTCGAGTGTAGAATACACGAAGAAATATTTATCTGGTAAAATATTTAAAATATGTCAAGAGCATTAGTGTGAGCAACCTTTTATTATTTGACACATATGTATTACAACCTAAAAATATATCGAGATAGGTTGGTTGACAGTTTATGTAAATGTTGCTACAATATAAAAAAAATAGAATTCAAAGGAGAAAAAAATGGTGGAAGCATTGATTGTTGTTGATATTCAAGAGGGATTAGTTAAACTTGGACCTGCTAATAAAGAGGAATATATTGTGAAAGTGAAAGAAACTATTTCAAGTTTTGAGGAAGCTGGTAAAGAGATTATTTATATCCGCCATACAGAATCTGAAGGATTCCTATCAGAAGGAGACCCAAGCTGGTCAATTTATCATGAATTAAGTCCACGTCCGCAAGATAAGATTTTCAATAAAAATTTCAACTCTATATTTCGAAAAACAGAAGTAAAAGCTTATTTAGATAGTAAAGGAATTAAGAGTTATACAGTGGTAGGAATGCAAGCAGAGTTTTGTATCGATACTTCATTAAAAGTTGGTTTTGAGTATGGTTATGAGCAAGTCTTAGTGAGAGATGCTGTAACAACATTTGATAATAATCATTTGAAAGCGCAACAAATTATTGACTTTTATCAAGAGCATATCTGGAACAATCGTTTTGCGCAAGTTTTAGATATTGAAGATGTGAAAAATCTTTTGAACTAAAGAAATGATATATAAGAATTATTTACTAGTAGAGATAAAGTAGGTTTAATTTTCAACAGATGAGTTATTTATAATAAGCTTTATTATAAAATTAGAGTAGTTCAACGCATAGCTAAGTTTGATTTAAAAATGAATCTACGGAGATAATAATTAATATTTTAAACACAGAATATATATTTATTTTGTAATGAGATATTTAAATAATAATAAATTCAGAATACTATAAATTTTATAAAATCCTTGACAATGACGGTTGTTTAGTATAATATAGACTAAGTAAACCGTAATATAAAATATTAGTAAAGAGACTTTTATTTCATGTTTTTTTTAGAAGAGAGTTTAATCCCCAGGCTGAAAGATTAAATAATAATGATTGAAATAAGCAACACTCTTTATAAAACCGAATATAAGTTGAAAGGTATCAGGAAACTGGTATGAATTCGGGTGGCACCACGAAATTAGTAATCGTCCCATGTAGTTAAATAACTATATGGGGCGTTTTTTTATTTCAAATTATAATAGGTTTGCTAATATTAGAAGTTAAAATTGATAAAAATATGGAGGCACTTATGACAACAATTACGAAAGAACAAGTAGACCACATCGCTCATCTTTCTAGATTAGAAATCCAAGAAAATGAAGTAGATGGGTATATCGAAAAATTAGAGAAAGTTGTAGATTTATTCAATACAATCAATAGCGCACCAACAGAAAATGTAAAACCAACTTATCACGTTCTAGACTTAGTTAATGTATTTAGAGAAGACGTAGCTCATGAAGGAATGGATAGAGAAGAAGTTCTTAAAAACTCTAAAGAAACTGAAGCAGGACAATTCAAAGTACCTACTATTATTGAATAAAATAAGGAGATAATTTAATGAGTTTATTACATGAATCAATTGAAAGTTTAGAACTTAAACTTAAAAATAAAGAAATTAAACCAAGTGATTTAGTAAAAGAATCACTAGACAGAATTAAAGCTACTGACGAAAAAGTAGGTTCATTCATTACAGTAACTGAAGAAGTAGCATTAAAACAAGCTGAAGCTTTAGACCGTGTTCAAGAAGAAGGACGCGCTGAAGGTAAATTATTTGGTATCCCAATGGGAATCAAAGATAACATTGTTACAAAAGACATTCAAACAACTTGTGCATCAAAAATCTTAGAAGGATTCAATCCAATTTACGATGCAACAGTAATGAACAAACTTAACAAAGAAAACCCAATTCTTTTAGGGAAATTAAACATGGACGAGTTCGCAATGGGTGGATCTACTGAAACATCTTACTACAAACTTACTCGTAACCCTCATGACTTAGATGCAGTACCAGGAGGATCAAGTGGTGGTTCAGCTACAGCAGTAGCAGCAGGACAAGTAAGCTTCACTCTAGGAAGTGATACTGGTGGTTCTGTACGTCAACCAGCTTCATACTGTGGTATCGTTGGATTAAAACCAACATACGGACGTGTATCTCGTTTTGGATTAGTAGCATTCGCTTCATCATTAGACCAAATCGGACCAATGACTCGTACAGTAAAAGATAACGCTCGTGTATTAGAAATCATCTCAGGATTAGATGCTAACGACATGACTAGTGCACCTGTAGAAGTACCAGAATTCAGCAAAATCATCACTGGAGACATTAAAGGTAAGAAAATCGCTCTTCCTAAAGAATACTTCGGTGCTGGAATTGACGAAGAAGTTAAACAAGCCGTACTTGATGGTGTTAAATACTTAGAAAGCCAAGGAGCTATTGTAGAAGAAGTAAGTCTTCCAAATACAGACTACGCTATCTCAACTTACTACATCATCGCTTCTGCTGAAGCAAGTTCAAACCTTTCTCGTTTCGATGGTATTCGTTACGGATTTAGAAGTCCAAACGCAACAAACCTTGAAGAAATCTACAAAAAAACACGTGGAGAAGGATTTGGAGCTGAGGTTAAACGCCGTATCATGTTAGGAACATACGTATTATCTTCAGGATACTATGATGCATACTACAAAAAAGCACAACAAGTTCGTACATTAATTAAACAAGACTTTGATAGAGTATTTGAAGAATACGATGTAATCATTGGACCAACTGCTCCAACAGTAGCATTCAACATTGGAGAAGAAGTAGGAGATCCAATTAAAATCTACGCTAACGATATCTTAACAATCCCAGTAAACATGGCTGGATTACCAGGTATTAGTATTCCATGTGGATTCAAAGGAAACCGTCCAATCGGTATGCAAATTATTGCAAAACCATTCGCAGAATCTACACTATACGATGTAGCGTACAACTTCGAACAACACTACAACTTACACGATAAAAAAATAGAATTATAATAGGAGAAACAAGATGCATTTTGAAACAGTAATTGGACTAGAAGTCCATGTAGAATTAAAAACAGATTCAAAAATATTCTCACCATCTCCAGCTCACTTTGGTGCAGAACCAAACACTAACACAAACGTTATCGACTTAGGATACCCAGGGGTACTTCCAGTAGTAAACAAAAGAGCGGTAGAATGGGGAATGAAAGCAGCAATGGCGCTTAACATGACAGTAGCTCGCGAGTCAAAATTCGATAGAAAAAACTACTTCTATCCAGATAACCCGAAAGCATACCAAATCTCACAATTTGACCAACCAATCGGAGAAAACGGATGGATCGATATCGAAGTAAACGGAGAAACAAAACGTATTGGTATTACACGTGCTCACCTTGAAGAAGATGCTGGTAAATTAACTCACAAAAATGGTTACTCACTAGTTGACCTTAACCGTCAAGGGACACCACTTATCGAAATTGTATCTGAGCCAGATATCAGAACTCCAGAAGAAGCATATGCTTACTTAGAAAAATTACGTTCAATCATTCAATACATCGAAGTATCAGACGTTAAGATGGAAGAAGGATCAATGCGTTGTGACGCGAACATCTCTATCCGTCCATACGGTCAAGATGAATTCGGTACAAAAACTGAGCTTAAAAACTTAAACTCATTCACTTTCGTTAAAAAAGGATTAGAGTACGAAGAAAAACGTCAAGAGCAAGTTATCCTTTCAGGTGGAGTAATCAACCAAGAAACACGTCGTTTCGATGAAACAACAGGAACAACTAAACTTATGCGTGTTAAAGAAGGTTCAGACGATTACCGTTACTTCCCAGAGCCAGATATCGTACCTATGATTATCTCTGATGAATGGATGGAAGAAGTAAGAAAAACTATTCCAGAACTTCCAGATGCTCGTCAAAGAAGATACCAAGAAGAACTTGGCTTACCTGCATACGATGCACACGTACTTACATTAACTAAAGAAATGTCAGATATGTTCGAACAAACTGTAGCTTTAGGAGCAGATCCAAAATTAGCTTCTAACTACTTAATGGTAGATGTAAATGCATACTTAAACAAAGTACAAAAAGAACTTAAAGAAACAGCATTAACTGCAGAAGGTTTAGCAGGAATGATTAAATTAATCACTGACGGAACAATCTCAAGTAAAATCGCTAAAAAAGTATTCGCAGAACTTATCGAACACGGTGGAGATGCTGCACAAATCGTTAAAGAAAAAGGTCTTGTACAAGTATCAGATAGTGGACAATTATTAGCTTGGGTTAACGAAGCGTTAGATAACAATCCAAAATCTATCGAAGACTACAAAAATGGTCGTGACCGTGCGATTGGTTTCCTAGTAGGTCAAATCATGAAAGCCTCAAAAGGACAAGCCAACCCACAAATGATCAACAAAATGTTATTAGAAGAAATCGCAAAACGATAATAACGAAAATAAAAAACGAACTCGAAGCAAGGAAAAATCTTTGTTTCGAGTTTTTGTTGTATTTGGTAAGCGACTTAAATATAAATAGAGCAGGAATTAGTTTGAAAAATATATTTTAATAGAAAAAAAGAGCGGATGTTGGGAAATAAAACTGGACATTTCCCAAATAAAGTGGGCATTGGGGAGTAAGACTGGACTTTTATGGTTGAAAAAGTGGATATTGGTGATAGGACTGGATTTAGGTAGTTAGAAGAGTAGATAATTGAGAATATTCAATAATGCAGAATATATTTTGAGAAATAAAAGTAATATTATTGACATACGTATAAATACGTAGTATAGTTAAAGTGTCAGGAGGTTAATATTATGCCGATGACACAAGAAGAGATGGTTAAACTGTTAAAAAAGTACGGTTTTACTTTATGTAAAGGCGGAAAGGGATCTCATATAAAAATGAACAAACCTGGACAGAAAAGACCAATCATTATCCCAAAAGGTGAATTGAATAAATTCACAGAGAAGGGAATATTAAAAGATGCTGGATTATTATAATCCAGCTCTCAATTAATGAGGTGATATAATGTTAGTAAGTTATCCAGCTATTTTTTATTTTAACAAAGAAAGTGAAGAAAAGGAGATTTATAATGTATATTTTCCAGATTTAAAAGGAAGTGGAACACAGGGAATAGGTATAGCAGAATCAATGAGTATGGCATCAGATTATTTAGGATTAGCCCTTAGTGATTATTTGGAAGATGGAGAAAGATTACCTAAGTCGAGTAATATAAATGAGTTGTCAATAGAAGATGATTTTCCTTTTAAAGATGATCCTGAGATGAAGGATTATTATGTTCTTAATAAATCCTTTGTATCAATGGTTGTTGTGGATTTGAGAGAATATTTAGATAGTAGCACGTTAATAAAAAAAACATTGTCTATTCCTAAATGGGCAAATGATGTTGCAGTAAAATATAATATTAATTTTTCACAATTATTAACGAATGCTATTGCAGAAGAAACTATTAAGTATAAGTAGCAAATATACGATTGTAATTCATGAAATTTTTTATAATATAAATCTAAACAATAGTTTGAAATGTAGAGAAAAATATTAAATAAAGATGTACCCAAAAATAGATTATTTAATCAAATATTGAGTACATCTTTTTTGTATTTAATTTTTACTATTTACTCTTCACAAACTCAACTATTTTAGAAATAGCTTTTGTTGCTTCTGGTATTGGGAAGGCAGGGTATACGTGGTTTAAGTTTTTACCGATTTCGAATACAGTTTTAACATTTGCTTCACGAAGTTTTTCAGCTAATAATGCTATGTCAGGATATAATAATTCACGTGTTCCTGAGAATAACAATACCTCTGGTAGATTTTTCATCTCACCATATAAAGGAGAAACCTTCCAATCAGATAAGTCTGCATCACCAGCCCAAGATTTGGCATCAGCTAGTAATGTATCCACATGTAGTAAAGGATCTTTTTTGACATATTTTTGAATATCAGGATTCGACATAGTTAAATCAACCCATGGACTTAGTAAAATAAGACCTTTAGGTAGTTTAATATTATTTTGAACAAAATCTTGAACTAATCCTAGAGCTAAGCCACCTCCAGCACTATCTCCCATAATATAGACATCTTTATCTGGATTCTCAGCAACGTAGTCTGTATATAATTTTGTTAGAAGTCCATAGCTATCTTTATAAGTGTACAATGGAGCTAGTCCGTAATCAGGAATAATAACCTCAGCATCAGCTCCTTGAGCAATTTTATCAGCCATCTCCCATTGAATATCCACAAATTCATGAACGTATGAACCACCATGAATATAGAATATAGTAGAATTAGAATTATTAAAACTGTTTAAATGCCACACCTGTCTATCTGAAACGATTCTAGTATAGAATTTAGATTTAGTATCGAATTGATATACATTTACAGTTTCTTCAATCTTATCTTCTTTTTGTTTTTCTAGTCTTTTAG
The DNA here is from genome assembly GCF_901873445.1 of Gemella haemolysans. Taxonomy (GTDB): domain Bacteria; phylum Bacillota; class Bacilli; order Staphylococcales; family Gemellaceae; genus Gemella; species Gemella haemolysans_C. Next base: position 66,622 of record NZ_CABFLN010000059.1, on the reverse strand, counting down.
TTTCATCGATATCTCTTAGTTTCTTATATTTATTACCAAGGTATAACTCGATTAAACCAGCTTTAGCACTACGGTTATAACGTAATTTTTGATACCCAGCATAGCTACCGATTAGGGCAGGTAATGTTACAGCAATTGAAGCTAGTGAAACAACTTTTTTATTGAATTTTCCCATTTTAATCTCCTCTTATTTACATAAATGTAAGTGTTTTATTTATTTACAATTATAGTTTATCAGAAAATAAAGTTAATGTAAAAATATAAATCTGAAAAAATGGAATAAAGAATAAATAAATAGAGTTGGAACTCTACTTCCAATTCAGAGGAAAAAAGACAAAAGTTGGCAGTAAACTTCCAATTTAAGGTAAAAAGTATAAAAGTTGGAAGTGAACTTCCAATTTGAGGTGAAAAATATAAAAGTTGAAAGTCTACTGCCAATACAATTTTACGTTTTGCAAAATTACATAGCTAAATAAAATAAGAAGTGATTTTAAATCTATACTCATTGATTTTAAAATCACTCCTAAAAGTTCATCATTTAGTTTTTATTATCTAATTAAATAGTAGTTTGTGATATATGCATTCACGACATCATGTAGTTGTTCTTCTGATAGTCGTCTTAATGCTGGGAAGGCAATTGTAGATAATTCTACTAGGTTATCAATATTTTTTTCCGTGAATTCTTCTTGATCAATCTCTTCAGTATTATTAGAAAATAGAATGAATAATTTACTAGCCTCATCATCTGTAAGACCTCTATTTTCACATGCTAGATAAAATGAAGGTTCTTCGTTGAATCTATCTTTTATGTATTCATTAATCTCATATACAGCTGATTTAATAGTGAAGTGACTAGAGATAAAATCAGGACTTTCAACATATTTTGTTTGTTTCACTTCAAAAGGTATTCCACCTTCATTAATAGCTCTTGTAAGGAACATGCTAATGGCAGTTTCTAAATTTAATCCAAGGCTGTAGAACAAATCCTCGGCTTCATTTTTTAATTCATTATCAATAGTTAAAACAATTTTCGATTCACTCATTTCTAACTCTCCTTAGTTAATACATTAATTTTATCGTAGAATTATAGATTTTTCAAGAGGTGTTTAAACGAAAAATATATAGTGTAGAAAGGAACTAACAGTAGGGATAAAAAGAATAAATATAGTAATAAGTGATAAAATAATTTACACTAAATATGTTATAATATTATGTAAGAATAAATGAAATAATAGTATTGAAAGGATCTTTATGAAATTAGAATTATTACAAAAGGCGATAGAAGAAGAGAAAAACGTATTTTCAGAAGTTAATAACGCAGCATATAGTTTAGAACCAGTATCAGAAGAAAGACTGGTGGAAGTCGCAAAAGATATAAACGAAAAGTTAGGGTATGAACTGTACGATAAATTAGATAAGGAAAGTTTAATAGCAGACTTTTCAACTACATCAAAAGAACTATATAAACATACTTTAGAAAAGTCGAAATTCTTAAATGAGAGACTAGAAAAAGCAATAGTAGAGCATAGTGATGACATACTACTAGTATAGTAAAAGCACACGAAAACTTCGATTCAATGGAAACATATGAACTATATACACTGGCATTCGAAGTAAATGAAAAACTAGGATATAGATTGTTTAGAGATATTTATTCATATAGCTTAAAACGTGACTTCGAAAGAGTAGCAAAAGCAGTAGAAACATACAAAAAAGAAGGTAAGATAACTAAGTTTATTAAGTAGGGAGTTTGATAGGTGTGCTTAGAAACAGGATATTAAAATTACGAAATTATTTTATAATCATAAAAATTAACTTCATATAAAAATAAAAAATCAATGGGGAATAGATTATGCTTAAATTAAAAAAGATCAATAGAAACAATATAGGGGAGATTCTGAAATTAGAGGTTTTTGATAATCAGAAAAATTTTGTAGCTGCAAATAGTAGTAGTATCATAGAAGCGTATATAGCAATTACTGAGAATAATAATGTGTTCACATTTGGTATTTATAAAGATGATACACCTGTTGGTTTTCTAATGATAGGTTATGATGTGAATTCAGATGATGAAGGTGCTCCTAAGATTGCTAAAGGGAATTATAATATATGGCGCCTTATGATAGATAAAAAATTCCAAGGGAAGGGATTTGGTAAAAAAGCAATGGATTTAGCTTTAGAATTTGTTAATACTTTTCCATGTGGTACAGCAAAGTATTGTTGGTTATCTTATGAAAGTGATAATGATGTAGCTCGACAACTTTATAAGTCAGTTGGTTTTGTGGAAACTGATGAAAAAGACGGAGAAGAGATAGTAGCTATTATGAAGTTATAGAAGAGATAATTTTTTAAATAATATATAATAAAAAGGTTCAGTAGAAATACTGATCTTTTTCAACACGTAAACATTTCCTGAAAAATTATAGTAGTTTATTGATATAATAATATTAAGAATAGTTAAAATAAATATATACCTTTAAAGGAGGAAAAATGACAGAATTAACAGATGTAAAAAGTAGAATAATCCAATTACCTCCAGCGATGTTTGAAGAATTTTGTAGTACCCTACTTTATAAAGAAGGTCACAAAAATATTTATGAATTAGGTATAAAAGCTGGTACGGGTAAAACTAAAACAGGTAATCCAGATACATATTCTAGAAATAATAATGGTAAATATACTTTTGTAGTATTTACGACACAACAAAACAAGATTTATGATAAGTTACTTGAAGATATTAGTAAATGTTTTGATTTAGTAGATAAAGAGTTACCGATAGAGAAAATTGAAACAATTATTTGTTGTCATACTTCATCGAATTTAAAAGTCATAGAAGATAATAAATTACATGAGTTTTGTAATAAGAAAGGTGTAAACTTAAAAATTTATGGAATTGATAAGATAGCTAATCTTGTATATAATGATCATCCTGAGTTGATGAGGTCATTAGACCTTAATATTAATACTAATCAAATCCTTCCTATTTATGATTTTGTAAAGTTAAATGACAATAATCTGATGACTGCACCTTTAAATACTGTATTTTATTTTAGAGAAGAAGAATTACAAAATATTGTCAATTCGCTCGAGAGCAGTTCTGTAGTAATTATTGGAGGAAAATCAGGTGTTGGGAAAACAAGATTAGCCTTAGAAGTAGCAAGATTGTATGAGAAAACAGGAAATTATAAGATTTTTTGTGTAAAAAGTAATAAATTAGAAATTTATAATGATTTGGTATCGACAATAAAAAAAGGTGAGAATTATCTATTTGTAGTAGATGATGCTAATGAACTAGATCAGTTTAATCTTATATTAGAATATGTAAATAAACTTAGTGATAATTATCATGTTAAAATTATTGCGACTGTAAGGGACTATATAAAACAAGAGGTTATTAATCTAGTTAGAGAATATACAAATCCTATAACTATTGATATTGCTAAATTTACAGATGATGAAATAAAGGAACTTATAGAAAATAATTTTGGAATCAGAAATAATTTATATGTAGAACAGATTATAAGAATTTCTGAAGGAATTCCGAGATTTGCGTATATGGCTGGAAAACTAGCTGTAGAGAAACAAAACTTATCTTCTATTTCAGATGCTTCACAACTGTATGAGAACTATTATAAAAAATATATGAGTAAACTTTTAGAAACTGATAGAGTTGTTCTTATTACTGCAGGAATTTTAGCTTTTAATAAATCAATAAAATTACAAGATTTAGAATTCTTTAAAGAGTTTCTAATTAGGTTGGGAATATCAATTTCTGATTTTAAAAATGCTATTGATAAATTAAACAGAATAGAGTTTATAGATGTAAAAAAAGAAAAAGTTGCAATTTTTGATGATCAATGTTTGTCAAATTATATGTTATATTATATTTTTTTAGATATAGAGATAATCAAATTATCAGACATAATAGAAGTTTTTTATATCTATTCTCGTAGTAGAACAATAGAAGCATTAAATACAATTTTGAATATATTTAGATCGGAAAAAACGTTAGAATATATAAAAAAAGAAATATTAAGCGTTTGGAATAAATTTGAAAAAGAAGATTCTCAGTATTATGAATCTTTTGTAAGAGATTTTCATATTTATAAACCTATAATAGGGTTTAAAATCGCAGATGAGAAAATAAAAAGCATTGAAGAAAAAGAGTTTAATATTACTGAAATTGATTTCGATAGAAAGGGATTTTATAACGGTAATTCTCCTCTTGAATATTTAACAGGATATCAAAATAGCACTGAATTATTGAAGGTTTATCAATTATTAATGAAATATGCTGGTAAAACAAGTTCAACTTTGATAGAATCTTATAACTGGTTAGAATCGTATTATGGTTTACAGCCTAAAAGTACTGATAATACTCAGAAAATAATATGCGAATATTTACTGGAGGATATAAATAAAGGTAATAGTAACGCTATAGCTATAGGATATATGTGGACGAAGTATATATTATCCTATTCGTTTGAAAGTGTTATTCCGGGTAAAAATAATACTTTTACAATTCGAAGTTGGAACATTGATTATGATTCATATATTAGTGAGCATCGTAAAGTTAGTTGGTATATTTTAAATTCATTAATTTCTAAATTAGAGTGGAGAGATAAGGTACTTTCTTTTTTAGGGGAATTTGCTGATAAAATATATTATAATAATAGTTCAAGTAAAATTGATATTAAAATTCTAGAAGAAGACTTAGTACACATTGAAAATATTTTATCACTATCTAAGAGTAATAGAATTGGTTATTTAAAAATATTAAGTAAAATTTTAAATAGTGTTAAAAAAATAGGTATGAGCCTTAAGGGAGAACTCGAAGAGTATCTTATTGGTAAAGAATGGGAAATTTATTCGTTATTTAGAAATGATAGAAGTTTTTTTGAATGTAGTATTAAAGAATATAAATACTACAAACAAAAACAAATTACAAGATATTTTTGTAGTAATAAGAACATAGACGAAAAAGAGTTAATTTCTTTAGTAGATAATATGCTAGGAGATCCTTTATTAAGTGAAGATTACTATTATATAAATGAAGCTTTAACATATTTAATCAGTGATTTAGATGTCTATGATGGTAAAAAGTTGTTTAATGAATTAATTAACTCAAGTGGAAATATAAATATACACCCTAATGTGATATTAGAAAAAATATTAAATAATCATAACTATAAAGAAATATTGACGTATTTAAAAAATACAGATGCTAATTTAAAAAATAAATGGATATATTTCTATTTTGATATATTATCTGTTGATTGTATTGATGTGAGTATGTATGAAGAATTAGTAAATTTTGTGAAATTTGATATAAAAAATAATAAAATAAATTACATCAGAAATTTAAATTTTTTAGAGAAATTTTTAAATATTAAACCTAATATTTATATAGAGATTTCCAAAATAATACTAGCAAATTTTTCGGAAAATAAAAATTCATCTTGTTCTTATTTAAGAACTTTATTTAATGAATCCTTGTATACACCTGAAAAACTAGTGCTATTATATAACGATGAGGTAGAAGTTTTATACAATATTTATTTCAAATTGCTAGAACAAGGTATTACTTTTGATTATACAGGAGAATTTTTTATTGAATTTTTAAAAAATAATGAAGAATTTTTAAAGAAATATATCGATATTTTAATTATAAGAAAATCATGGAATACTGGTAATGAAGATGGACGAATTGAAAGACTTTGGAAATCAGAAAATTTCATTGAGTATTTTGATTTGATATTTGATAATATGTTGGAAAGTAATATTAGATACTACGATAAGGCAAGTTTAGCTTCAGAGTTACTTTCAAATACTAATGATGATGAAATAGTTGAAATGAATCAATATTTATGGCTAGAACATATTATCAAAGAGAATGCAACTAAAGAAAAAATAGTGTATATCTTTAATGTTATTTGTGAATTGAATGAAGAACTAAGAAAATTTTCAATTAAAGTTTTCCTAAATAATAATTGCAATTTTGAAACATTTAAGAAACTATCTCTTTTTCCTAGTAGAGTGGCAGCTTTTGGTAGTTTAGTCAATTTATATAGAAAACGAATAGATTATATTCAAAGTTTATATCCTTTAATGGAAGGTATTGAGTTTCTCGAACATGAGGAATATTTAACTAATATTGAAAGTAATTTAGAAAGAGAAATTGATAGAACAGAAACTGATGATTTATATGAGGGGATTGTAAAGTGATTTATATCCAAAATTTAGATGGCTGGATTATTATCCTATAAAATACCTCACAATTTAAATACAACTATTAAAAAGTTCGGTAGAAATACCGAACTTTTTCTAATAATCAATTGTACAAAATAATGGACAGTTAATAATATAATATTAACTTAATAAAAAACGCTACAAAATACCTTTTATAATTAATATATGAGCACTTTCGAATATGATAAAACTATGATAAAATAGTATTAATTATAAAAAAAGAAAATATTAAATAATAACAGTATGGAAGGATATAGAATGAAAAAAGAATTAGAGAATTTATTATCTCAATATGAAGAATTTCTTGTTGAAGATGTTTTAAATAAAAATAATCTTTCGGAACTAGCTAGAAAATATGATGCAAAGTTACTTAATTTCCTAATCAAAGAAGAAAAAATAAAAGATCATTTTTTTGTTGAAGTTGAAGAAGGTGTTTTAGTTTTTAAGAAAGATGTATTTTTACAATTTTTAAATAATAAAGAGTTTTTACCTGATAGTTTTACTGCATATAAAACTAAAATAGGTTTAGGGAGTAGAAATGGAAGTTTATTAAGTGAAAGTCGAGATATAGTTTTAAATTTTCCATACAAGGACTGTATTTTAGAAGGTGGACAGACAAAAGAAGATACTAAAAGAGATGAAGTATTCTTTAATGAAACCTTAGCCCCAACAGAAATAACAAGACTATTAGATGATAAGGTGTTTACTAACTTTAAACGTTATGATAAAGATGGAGAGCATGAAGTAAAAGAAATAAAAGAAGATGATAATTTCATCATTAAAGGAAATAACTTAGTTGTTTTACATAGCTTAAAAAAGAGGTATGCAGGAAAAGTTAAATGTATATATATTGAAATCATCTAACGGATTTTAATACAATTTCTGTAATAACTTAGTTTAAAAATAACATTTATAAATAGTAAATACTAAAATACCATTGCACAAAAACGTTGTTAAATATAGTATATCAGACAGTTTTCTTATCCGAATTATATTTCTCCAAATCTCCAAACTTACTAAAAATAAATACTGATTTAGCTATCCGAATAATATAAGAACTTAGTAAAAAAATAGCTAAGTCTTTTTTATTTTTATTCCATTAGGCAAAGTGTAGGGTGTTTAAATTTATAATTCAATTTCTCTTGACTTTGTAGAGATAAATATTCAAAAACAAATAAGTGTCATGTATTGTTTTTATATGAAATAGAAATATGCAAAATAATAATGACAGCATTAATTGGGAAGAGTAAAGGATAAGAAAATGGTGCCTAGAGTTATGAAGCTAGTAACTACATCAAAAGAAAGACTGAAACTTGCGACTGAAGAAATAGAAGCATTTAACTACGGCGATTATGTAGTAGAGAAGGAACTAGTAGAACTGGTGTTGAAGAAAATAATATATCATTTTGATGCTACGGTAGATATGGAATTAATTGATGGAACGAACATAGTTATGAAAATGAGAGAAGGGAAAGGTGCAGGTAGAGGAATTTTGGATAGGAGAGGGTGTTATATGAAGAAACCACTACAAAAGTAATGATAATTTAAGTCATAAAAAGCAGTTTTGTGGTATAATAATTATAATGGGAGGAGAGTATAATGACGGATAGAGATAATAAAATCACAATGGATTTTTATAACATGTCCGACTTTTTAAAGGGGCAGTCGTCAAAAATTATTACAAAATTATCGGATAAAGATGAGGCTGCGTTTATATTAAAGAATGGAAAACCAAAAGCTGTACTCATATCAAAAGAACGATATGACCGTTTAGTACAAGCTGGAATAGATATTTTAGATTTTTAGTAAGGAGATTAAGAGAGGCATGGCCGTGAAAAAATCAGAACTGTATTCAATTTTATGGGAAGCATGTAATAAATTAAGGGGTGGGGTAGAACCGTCTCGTTATAAAGATTATGTACTTGTACTACTATTCTTCAAGTATGTTTCAGATAGATATAAGGGTAAACGTTTTGCAGAATTTGAAGTTAATGAAGGGGCATCGTTTGATGACCTTATTAAAGCTGCAGGAAAATCGGATGTTGGTGAACGTGTGGATGTTATCATCCAAAAGTTTCTTGAGGATAACAAGCTCAAAGGGTTATTACCTGATGTTAGTTTTAATAATCCAGATGAACTTGGAAAAGGAAAAGAGTTAGTTGATAAAGTATCAGGTCTTATTCGTGTGTTCCAAAATCCCGCTATTGACTTCAAGAGCAATATGGCAAGTGGTGATGACATTATTGGGGATGCATACGAATACTTCATGATGAAATTTGCACAGGAATCTGGTAAAAGTAAAGGGCAATTCTATACACCTAGTGAGGTATCAAGGGTTGTTGCTCGCTTGATTGGTATTGGAAATATCGATATTACTGCACAAAGACCTTATACCTTACATGATCCAGCAGCAGGTTCAGGTTCACTTCTAATCCGTGCTGCTGACGAAGCTCCAACAAGAGAAGATGGCAGCTCACTAGTAGATATTTACGGACAAGAAAAATATTCCGATACTGCAGGTTTAGCAAAAATGAACTTCATTCTCCACAACAAGGCTACTGGAGAAATAAAAGCTGCCAATACATTAGCGGATCCTCAATATGTGAGTGAATTTGGAGAATTAACCAAATTTGACTTTATCGTTATGAACCCACCTTTTTCAGATAAGGATTGGACGGATGGTATTAACATTAAAGCAGATAAATTTAAACGTTTTGTTGGGTATAATACAACGCCACCAGAAAAAAATGGAGACTATGCATGGTTTTTACATGTTCTAAAAGCACTGAAAACTAATGGTAAAGCTGGAATCATTTTGCCTCATGGAATTTTATTCAGAGGAAATGCTGAAGAAACTATCAGAAAAGAAATTCTTAAAAAGAAATGGATTAAAGGAATTATCAGCTTACCTTCTAACTTGTTCTATGGAACTGGAATTCCCGCTTGTATCATTATTGTTGATAAAGAAGATGCTGATGAACGTAAGGGTGTATTCTTCATTGATGCTAGTGAAGGATATAAAAAAGATGGAGACAAAAATCGACTTAGAGAACAAGATATTGAAAAAATCGTACAAACATTTGAACATCAAACAGAAATCAAGAGTTACTCACGTTTAGTGTCATACGAAGAAATTGCCAAGAACAATAATGGCAACTTGAACGTTCCTAGGTATATTCAAAAAATTGATGAGAGGCTTCCACAAAATATTGCTTCACATTTGAATGGTGGTATACCAAAATTTGATATTGATTCACTTGAAAAATTATGGACAGTGGCTCCAACACTCAAGGAAGAACTGTTCAAGGAAAAAGGGGACAATTCAGCTGTATTCGATATTCGAGTTAATCCGGACTTGGTAGAAGAAACGATTATGAATGATGCAAATATTAAAGAAAAGGTTAGACATGAATCTGAGGAATTGTTTGTAAACTTCAAAAACTATGCCAAAGAAAAATTACTAACTATTGATGGAAACACAAATCCAAAATCTATGATTAGAGAGTTAGGTTTTGGAATACTTGATAGCTTCAGTGATACTAAAATAATTAATTCATACTCTGCTTACGATATTCTCTTAAACTACTGGAATGAAAAGCTACAAGACGATGTGTATGTTATAAAATCCCTAGGCTATGAAAAAGCAGGTCGTGAATTGGAGTATGAGTATTCAACGAAAAAGAAAAATGGAAAAGAGGTTCAAGAGCTTAAATCATTTGAAGGTTCTCTTATTCCAAAGGAACTCATTGAAAAAGAATATTTTAGTAGAGAATTAGAAGAATTATCACGTCTCAATAGTGATGCTGACGGAATTCCATCTCATTTAAAAACTATGATTGAAGAGCAATCTGAAGAGGATAGCTTATTCAGCGAGGTATTGAATGACAAGGGCGACTCTATCTCTAAGCAGACCTTAAAGGATAGAATAAAATTACTTGAGAGTAAGAAAGTGTCAGAGGATGTAACGTTACTTGAGAAACTATTAAATATCTTTGAAGAAGATAAAAATAAAGCAGAGTTATTCGCACAAAGTCATAAACAATTAGCAACCTATGAACTTCGTAATAAAAATGGAAAACTTGGGAAACAAAAAGTTGCTTCCTCAATAAAAGTCGCTAAGGAAAAGGCAACGATTCCACATGAGTACCGAGATGAATACAAACTGCTATGTGAGTATCAAGGTGAGTTAGGGAAACTGGAAGCTGTTCAGAAAGTTATCAAAGAAAAAAGAGCAGAATTAGACAACATGCTAACTAATAAATATGAACAGCTTACGATTGAAGAAATTAAGTACCTCTTGTTTGATAAAAAATGGATGGTATATATCGAGGAATCTATTAAGACACAGCTTGATATCGTAGTGTCAACATGGGCGTCTCAAGTGCATACGATTGCTAGTCGTTATAATAAGACTTTGAGAGAGATTGAAAAAGAAACGAAGCAATCGGAGGATGCTGTTAAGAAGGCTTTAGAAAGGATGGGTTATGTATGGTAGAGTATCCGAGTGATTGGGAAAAAGGTTCCTTGAAACAAATCGTAGGTATTATAACAGATGGTGATTGGATTGAAAAAGAGCATATAAAAAGTAATGGCGATTATCGTATTATACAGACAGGTAACATTGGTATAGGAAAATACATTGAAAATTCTAATCATAAAAAATTTATGAATCAACAGAGTTATGAAATCTTGAAAGGGAATCAAATATATTCAGGAGATATCCTAATTTCACGATTAGCAGAACCTGCAGGAAGGAGTATTATACTGCCTGCAGTTGACAAAAAAATGGTTACTTCAGTTGATGTGGCTATTATTAGACCAGATATAAAAAAATTCGATAGTTATTTTATAATGTCCCTATTAAATAGTAGTCAAATATTAAATAAAATTAAAGAAGAAGTTGCTGGAACTACTCATCAAAGAATAAGTAGAAAAAATCTTGAAAATATGGAATTAACCATTCCTGACTTACCAGAGCAAAAAAATATCGGGGCAGCAATGCGTTCTTTTGATACCCATATCGACAACCTTAGTGAGCTCATTGAAAAGAAAAAGATGATTCGTGACGGTGCGATAGAAGAGTTGATGAGTGGAAAGAGAAGACTTGAGGGATTTGATGGGGAGTGGAAAAATTACACTCTAGAGGAATTATGTGAGCCTAAAGGTATGGTTAGAGGTCCCTTTGGAGGAACGTTAAAAAAAGAATATTTTGTAACTAAAGGTTATAAGGTATATGAACAAAAAAATGCAATTTACAAATCAGTCAAGTTGGGTGAATACTATATTGATGAAGAAAAATATAGGGAGCTTGTTAGGTTTTCAGTTAACAAAGATGATTTTATAGTCAGCTGTTCTGGAACTATAGGTGAAATATATAGAATTCCTACTGATTATGAAGAAGGTGTTATTAACCAAGCTCTTCTAAAGTTGACTATTAACAAAGATGTCTGTGATTTGAGTTATTTTAATCATTATTTTAATTGGGAAAGCTTCCAATCCAGAATCATTGATGATACTCAGGGGGGGGCAATGAAAAATTTAGTTGGTATGGATATTTTTAGAAAAACATCAATCTCCGTTCCTTCTAATCGTACTGAACAACAGGCGATAGCAGAAATTCTCACATCTATGGATGAAGAGATTGAGCATCTTGAACAGGAAAAAGAAAAATATATCGACTTAAAGTCTGGTGCAATGGATGTTTTGTTAACTGGAAAGATTCGACTTATATAGGAGGATATTATGGGAAATGTTAATGTTGACTTAGAAAGAGGACAGTTACAACAACGTGTTAAGTCGTGGATGATTCACGACCTTGGATATCAGTTTCTTGGAAATCTTGAAGACCAAGAAAATAAAGGAGTTAAAGAAGAGCTCTTACGTGCCAATCTAAAAAAGAGAGGTTATCAAAAAGAACAAATTGATTTAGCTGTTAAAGAGTTGATGGATTTATACTCCAATCAATCTGAGAATCTTTATACCATCAATAAAAAAATCTATTCTCTAATTCGATATGGTCGTCAAGGAGCGAAGGATGAGCAAAAAAATCGTAAAACAGTCCACTATATCGACTGGAAGAATATTGAAGCAAACGACTTTCAATTAGCGGAAGAAGTTAGGACTCTAAAGTTTGATGGTCAATCGCATCATAGACCGGACTTAGTTATCTATGTGAATGGAATTGCTTTGGTTGTATTTGAGTTGAAACGCTCATCGACTAGTATCAGTCAAGGCATTCGTCAAAGTCTATCAAGTCAAAAACGTGAAAATATTCAAGAATTCTATCATCCTGTTCAGCTTATATTTGCGGGAAATGAATCAGAAGGAATGAAGTATGGAACGACAGGGACTCCAGAAAAGTATTATCTTACTTGGAAAGAAGATGAAAAAGCTACGGATGCAGTTTCTTTAGAAGTTAAGAAGATGCAAACGCAAACTAGCAATCGATTAAAAAATGGTATTGTATCGCTCTGCCATAAGAAACGCTTTTTGTCGTTTATTCATGATTTTGTGATTTTTGATGCTGGAATTAAGAAGGTAGCTCGTCATAATCAATTTTTTGCTAACATGGCAGCAAGAACTCGTATTAAAGCTAATGAAGGGGGTATTATTTGGAATACACAAGGTTCAGGTAAATCGCTGATTATGGTATGGCTAACAAAATGGATTATTGAAAATATAGACGAGAGCCGTGTTGTTATCATCACTGACAGAGATGAGTTAGATGATCAAATTGAGAGTTTGTTCTTTGATGTTGACGAAAAAGTGAGAAGAGCCAAAAGCTCTGCTGATTTAAGAGATATTCTTGATAAGAACGAAGATTCCATCATCTGTTCTTTGATCCATAAGTATGGTCATAATGGTGGAGGTCAATCCGATGTCGATGGTTATGTCAAAGAACTGAAAGCAAACCTACCTGCAAACTTTAAAGCGAAAGGAAATATTATTGCTTTTATCGATGAATGCCATCGTACTAATTCTGGAAAACTTCATGAAGCAGTCAAAACAATTATGCCAGATGCTTTATTGATTGGTTTTACTGGAACACCATTATTGAAGAAAGATAAGCAGACAAGTGTTGAAACCTTTGGGTCGTATATTCACACTTACAAATTTAATGAAGGTGTCGAAGATGGTGTTGTTCTTGACCTGCGATATGAAGCGAAAGATGTAGATCAAAATCTTAGAAATAAGGATCGAGTGGATAATTGGTTTGACATTAAAACAAAAGATTTAACAGAGAGAGCAAAAATAAAATTAAAACAAAGTTGGACGTCTATCAATAAACTCTATAGTTCCAAGCAACGACTCGAGAAAATTGCAGGAGATATCATTTACGATATGAGTACCAAACCAAGATTAAAAGATGGTAGAGGAACCGCGATGCTCGTTGCTGGAAGTATCTTTGAAGCTTGTAAATATTGGGAAATTTTTACGAACAATGGTTTTACTCAATGTGCTGTAGTGACTTCTTATGAGCCAACAGATGCTAGCGTGAGAACAGCTACTAGTGACCCAAATCAAGAAAGCGAAGATGAGTACAAAAAAAGTATTTACGAAAGAATGCTAAATGGTAAGAGTGTATCTGAGTTTGAAGCTGAAGTTAAAGAAAAATTCAAAAAAGAGCCAGGCCAAATGAAACTACTGATTGTGGTTGATAAATTGTTGACAGGATTTGATGCTCCAAGTGCCACTTATATTTACATTGATAAGTCTATGAGAGATCATGACCTATTCCAAGCTATTTGCCGAGTGAATAGACCAGATGGAGAAGGAAAGGATTATGGGTACATTGTGGATTATATGGATTTGTTCCGTAATGTTCAGAGTGCTATGTTCGATTATACGAGTGAAGCATTTGACAATTATGACAAGGAAGATATTGAAGGTTTATTGAAGTCAAGATTTGATGAAGCTAAAGCAGAAATGGTGGGTGCCATTGCTGCATTAGGGGATTTATTTGATAACATTGATGGAAACGAAGATACGGATTATATTGATTACTTCTGTGGCGATGATAGCGAATCGGATGATAAGGGGTGTTTAAGAGATACTTTATATTCATTGACTGCATCTTTAACTCGTTCTTTTGCTGATTGTAGTGGGAAGTTAGAAAGTGATTATGGATATTCAGAAGAAGAAGTTTCGGAGATTCGTAATCAGATTCTAGGGTATAATAATGTTAAAGACTTAATTCGTCTTGCAAGCTGTGATTATATCGATTTGAAGGCGTACGAACCAGATATGCGGTTCATTCTCGACACTTATATTCGAGCAGAAGATTCTAAAACCATCAACAACCTCGATGACATGAGTCTTGTTGAATTGCTGATTGACAGTACGACAACTACACCAGTTGATTTAGTGAATAACATACCCGGAAGCGATGAGGCTAAGGCTGAAATCATTACAAATAATGTTAAGCATGAGATTGTTAAAAAAGCTGCTTTTAATCCAAAATTTTATGGAAAACTCTCTGAAATGCTAGAGGAGATTATTGAACAACGTAGAATTGAAGCCATTAGTTATGAAGAATACTTAAAACGAGTGGTCGAATTAGCTAAATTAGTGTTACATCCAGAGAATAGTGGCGGATACCCTGACTTGGTCAAAGATAGTGAAGCGAAACGAGCGTTGTTTGATTATTTCGATGGAGATACTGCAAAGGCAGTGAATATGCACAATGCTATTAAGGTATCACTTAAGACTAATTGGAAAGAAAATCAGCAAAAGAAAAACTCTTTAAAACTTGCTATTTTTAATAATTTATCGCTATATAGTAGTGATGAAGATGAGAATTCTCGTAAAGTGGAAGAAATCTTCGAAATTGTAGAAAGGCAAGAAGAGTATGACATGTAAAGCTGAAGTGATTGGCGGAGTAAAGGTTCAATTTATTAAAAAGGAAAATCTTAAAAATGTTTATTTAAGAGTAAATCCACCTGAAGGGGACGTGACAGTTAGTGCACCCACCAATTATCCTGATGATGAATTAAGGCTGTTTATCTTAAAAAAATTACCAGAGATTCACTTAATCAGAGCGAAAATGCAATCACAAGAAAGGCAATCAAAACGAGAATATATCTCTGGAGAGAGCCACTATCTCTGGGGAAAGCCTTATCGATTGGATGTAGAAGCTACTGGAACTTCATATGAAATTATGAAACTGCCAAACAGAATATTATTTAAAGTTCCAGAAGGTGCTACTAGAGAAAATAAGGAAAAGCATTTCAATGAATGGTATCGGACAGAATTGAAACGAGTTCTAGATAGTATGATACATAGAATTGAAACGAAAATGGATTTATACGCTGATGAGTATAAAATCAAAAATATGAAAACTAAGTGGGGGACTTGTAACATTGAAAAACGAAGGATTTGGATAAATCTTCAGTTATCTAAAAAGCCGATGGAGTGTTTAGAGTATGTGTTAGTTCATGAAATGGTACATTTATTGGAACGAAATCACACTCATAGATTTTTTGCACTTGTTGAAGAGTATTATCCATCATGGAAAGAAGCAAAAAAAAGGTTAGAAGGAATGCCATTAGATTATATGGAAAAAGGGGAGAATCGTGGAGATAAAGAGTAAAGTTAGTAACAGTGATATTTTCGATATTAATAAAAAAACAGGAGCATTCATCCTTGGAAAGAATCGATTAGATGATTATGCTATGACCTTTTTAAATAAATATTGCAGTGAAGCCCTACAGAAACCTATGTCACTTCCTGTCGATGATATTATCAAAAAAATGGAGTTGACAGTGGTAGAAGAACAATTATCCTCTAACCTAGATGTTTTTGGCTGTTGTTTGCTATTAGATAGTGATATTCAAGTCTATGATGCTAAGACGAATGAGTACAAGGATAAATTCTTTAAAGCTGGAACAATAGTTATAGATCCAATATCAGCAGTAATGTATGGTGAAGGATCAAAACGAAATACCTTAGTTCATGAAATGATTCATTGGGATAAGGATAAAGCTTATTTCCAAATTTTGAACGTAAGAAATAAGCGAACTGCTGTGAAGCTGTATCCTATAATGTGTAGACAATCTGAAAAGTACTATCAACCATCAGAAGGAAGCAAAACTAAGGAAAATGAGATAAGATGGCTTGAATGGCAAGCACATCGATTAACACCAAGAATTCTAATGCCTTATAAGACGTTTAAAGATAAGGCATTAGAATTATTGGGTAGGGGCTCTATGTCATGTAATGACTTAGTTCTTGAAATTAGTGAATTTTTTGAAGTTTCTAGGGAATCATCGAAGTATCGTTTGTTCGAAGTAGGATTAGAACAAAACTTAAAAACTTTTGACGACTTTGAAAGAGTATTTGAGGATCAGCTTTCTAAAAATGAATTTGTTAAGTTAACTCCTGTTGAAGCCTATGATTTAATGGAGAAAAGTCCAGATTTATCAGCATGGATTGCTAATGGAAAATTCGTTTTTGTAGATGGCTACTTTGTTATTGCTAATAAGAAATATGTAGAGTTACGAAATGGAATCCCGTCTTTAACTCCATACGCAAAAAGAAATAAGAAAAAATGTGTTATTAATATTAGGGTTAAAAATGTCAGAAATAATGTCCTAAAAAAAGGCCCTAAATCTGCTTTGATGAAGTATGATGGGATTGATGAGAGATTTTATTTATTTAAGCCTGAAGACCAAACTAGTCTAGTGAAAGAACCTTCAGTAGATAAATTGTATGAAATATTTGTTGACAAATTAGACGATAAGAAAGCAAGAGAGTATGAGCTTGAAAAGATGTTAGCTAATCCCGACAAGACTTTATGTGAATGTTTATGGTATTCTTTTAAAGAAAAAGGATGGAGGTTACCAGAACAATTCAATGAGGAGACTGAGTTACATAAAAACTATCATACAAAAATAAAAAATAATAGTTACAATAATATGGGGAAAAGTCTTATCTGGGCTATCTGTGTAGGACTAAAATACCCAGTAAGAATTATACAAAAAGTTTTTATGAAAACTGGATACAATTTACAAGAAACTGTTGATCCAGACAGAACATACATCAATATAATAGAATTGATGCCTGGTATTAATTTAAGAGACTTTAACTCAATTTTAAGAAAAAAGAATATGAAAGAGCTAGGAAGTGAGATAAGAAATTAAAAAATTTTGTAATTCAGCGAGTTGGTTTTGGACCCTTATAGGGTCTTTTTTTTATGCTTATTTTTATAAAACGCTGTTACAATGCACTTTGTAGACCAACTTGGTGAGTTGGTCATAAAAATTTAGATTATGTAATAATTAGTATATAAAATTTTTACAAATTATTTACAAAAAATACTCAAAAAGTCTTAGTGGCCACTTAGACGGTGAAGTTAGAAAGAATTTAAATAAACTAGTCCGATGTAACGATAAAGGTTGCATTGCTAACTTGTTTAAAATTTTATCTGCTTATCGTTTATTAAGTGTGCCTTTTAAATGTGCAAATTACGATAATCCGTATATGTGAAAAATTCTTTCACCGACCTCACCTGAGTGGAAAAGAGGTCACTATGGTGATTATTACAAAAACAAATAGAAGATTTATTACACTACGTACTAGAAAAACTTATCAAGATGATAGAATAACTTATAGTTATGAGTTTGCAAATGGTGATAAATATACTTTGGAAATTGATAAAGATGGAATTACAGAAGCGGATATAAAATTACTTCATTCGATAGATGATAATGAGGTCTATAATAATTGTAAAAATGCTAGACCAGGGAGAACAAAAGAAGAAAAAGACATAATAAAAGCTTGGAGAGAAAATTTTATAGAAGAATTTAAGAACAATTATAGTTATGAACCTCAAAAATCAGATGTTGATTATTATGAAAATGAGGAATTTCCAAGAAATTATAATTTATCTCTAGATGCAGATTTAGTTAATTCTGATAAATCAGCTATAGAGAATATGGTTGTAAATAATACAGAATTTGAATGGTCAAATGAAATTTTAACGGCATTTGAAATACTGACTGATAATGAGAAACTAGTTATTAAAAAAATCTATATAGAAAATATGAAGAAAAAAGATATTGCAGCTGAGATGCAAATATCTAATGCTATGGTAACAAAGTATCATAAAAAAGCATTAGAAAAACTAAGAATGAAGATTTAATAAAAAATATAAGAAGGGGTTAAAAATACTCCTTCTTTTTTTGACTAAGATATGTAGGGAATAACTTACAAATTATAAATAGGAGGGATACTGATGAAACATAAAGTTATTATCAATGTATCGGATTCAAATCATAAAGAGATTCAAATTTTAAAAGCATCTCGAATAACGATACCAAGGAAAATTGTTCAGTGGTTATTTGGAGAATATACTCAAGTATACTTACTAAAACCCGGTCAGACAATTCATTCTGTAGATGTTAAAGAAATTAAGAAAGGAGTGAATCTATATAAGTCAAACAAAACAATTGCTTAGTGTTATAGAGGATATAAGATGATTAGCAGATAGTCTTCAAAGTCTTTGTGAAGTAATGACTGAAGAAAAATCAGAAGTAGTTGAAGATGAGAGTACTGAATTATTAACTAACTCTACTAAAGAAGAACAAACAATTACTCTTGAAGAAGTACGTGGAGTACTAGCTAAAAAAGCCCAAGAAGGTAAGCAAGAAGATGTAAGAGAGTTAATTAAGACTTATGGTGTAAGCAAGCTATCAGAAGTTGAAGCTAAACACTACGTTGAACTAATGAAGAAAGCTGAGGAACTTTAATATGGGAAAACATGCTTTGTTGAATGCATCAAGTGCTCATAGATGGCTTACTTGTCCACCGCTACCAAGATTAGAAAATTTCTTTGAAAAAGAAGTATCTGAAGTAGCAAATGAAGGGACTGATGCTCATAGACTATCTGAATATAAGCTAAGAAAAGTATTGAGTGAGAAAGTTAGAAAACCTAAGCTAAAATATTTTGATAAGGATATGGATAGCTATAAAGATGATTATGTTAATTATATAGTAGAAACAATATAAAATATTAAGAAATCTACTAAAGATTCGATAGTTTTAATCGAACAAAGGTTAGATTTTTCAAACTATGTACCAGATGGCTTTGGAACAGGAAATTGCATAATAATTGCAGATAAGATACTTCATATTATTGACTTAAAATATGGACGTGGAGTAGAAGTAAGTGCTGAGGAAAATCCACAGATGATGTTATATGCACTAGGTGCATTAAATATTTATGATGCTTTATATAATATTGATGAGGTTATTATGACTATTTTCCAACCAAGAAAGTATAACATTTCATCTAGCAAAAAATCAGTAGAAGAACTTAAAAATTGGGCGGATACTGTTCTCAAAGGAAAAGCAGAGTTAGCTTTTAATGGACTTGGGGCTGTAACTTATGGTCCCTGGTGCCAGTTTTCTAATTGTAATGTTGTACTACGTGCTCGAAAAGATTATCATGATAAACTTATGAGATTTCAACTTTGTTCACCTCATCTATTAAATGATGCTGAGATAGAAGATGTACTAGAACATATCGATGATCTTGTGAAATGGGCTAGTGAAATAAAAGAATATGCGACTAAATTAACTATAGAGAATGATAAAGAATGGTCGAATTATAAATTAGTAGAAGGTCGCTCTATTAGAAAAATTAAAGATGAAGAAAGAGTCGCAGAGATTTTAAAAGAAAATGGATATAACGATATCTATAGAACAAGTTTAATAACATTAACCGAGCTTCAGAAATTATTAGGAAAAGATAAATTTAATGAACTTCTAAGAGAGTATATAATAAAACCTGAAGGTAAACCAACGCTTGTTTTAAAAAGTGATAAAAGAAAAGAAATAGTTAAACATGATGTAAACAAAGAATTTAAAGTAACGGAGGAAAAATAATCATGGCAATAAAAGATACAAAAGTAGTAACAGGAGTAAACACAAGATTTTCATATTTTAACGGATGGGAGCCAGTTTCAATTAATGGTAGTAAGGAAAGATACAGTGTGTCAGTATTGATTCCAAAATCAGATACTAAAACTATTATTGCAGTGCATAAAGCAGTGGATGCAGCAATTGAAGATGGATTAGCGAAATTTGGAGGAAAAAAACCTAATAAAGCTACACTTAAATTACCACTACGTGACGGGGATATAGAAAAAGAAGATGAAGCATATAAAGGACATTACTTTATTAATGCTAATTCTACTACAGCACCTCAAATCGTAGATAATAACGTGCAACCAATATTAGATCGCTCAGAAGTTTATAGCGGTTGTTATAGTAGGGTATCACTTAACTTCTATGCATTTAATTCAAATGGAAATAAAGGGATTGCTTGTGGGCTAGGCAATATTCAAAAACTTTGTGATGGTGAACCTCTAGGAGGATGTAGTAGCGCAAGTGATGACTTTACAACTAAAGAAGATGAAGAATTCTTAGCTTAGGAGGATGAAAGAATGAATATTTCAGATATACTTAATCTATTAATTATTTTACTTGCTGCAACATATGTTGGTGAGTTTATAATAACAGAGTTAGTAGATTTGTATGTAAACATAAGGGAGAAATTAAGAAAATGAAGACTATAAATATTGATATTGAAACATTCTATAGTATCAATATATCAAAGTCTGGGGTATATAAATATGTAGAGAGTGAGGACTTTGAAGTCCTCCTCTTTGCATATTCTATAGATGGAGGTAAAACTGAGATAGTTGATATAGCAGGTGGAGAAAAATTATCTGAAGATATAATACAAGCGTTATTAGATGATAATGTCATTAAGTGGGCATTCAATGCACAGTTTGAACGAATATGTTTATCGAGATTTTTAAAACTCACTAAAGGAACATATTTAAATCCAAAAAGCTGGAGATGTACAATGATATGGAGTGCATATATGGGGTTACCATTTTCTCTTGAAGGTGTAGGAAAAGTATTAGGACTTGAGAAGCAAAAATTAATAAAAAGTAAGGATCTGATAAAAAATTTTTTTTACCTTGTACACCAACGAAATCAAATGGATTTAGAAATAGAAACTTTCCATATCACGATAGAATGAAATGGGAGACTTTTAAAACCTACAATATTCGTGATGTTGATACAGAAAAAGAAATACAATGCAAGCTTATGAAGTTTCAGGTATCTGATTTTATATGAAAAGAGTACCAATTAGATCAAGAAATTAATGATAGAGGGATTAAAGTAGATTTGAAATTTGTAAAAAGAGTAATAGCCATAGGAGACAAAGTAAGAATGAAGTTAATGAGTGAATTACAAATTTTGACAGAATTAGAAAATCCAAACTCAGTAGTTTAGCTAAAAGGTTGGTTGAGTGAACAAGGTATTGAAACTGAAAATTTTAGATAATAATCAGTTAAAAAACTTGTTAAAGTTACAAAAGGAGAAGTATCAAAAGTGTTGACTTTGAGAATGCAGTTATCAAAATCATCTATAAAGAAATATCAAGCTATGAAAGATGTGACTAAAACATATGGACTAGAGTTTGAATGTAGGAGTGGATTACTTAGAATAACATTACTAAGTGGAAGAAAACTATCATACGTTAAATCCAAGAGTGAAATTAATAAATTTGGGGGCGAATCGGTTACTTATAAAGGTATAGGTGTAGCTAAAAAATGGGAGAGAATATAGAGGTATGGAACTAAGTTTGTAGAGAATATTTCTAGAGATATACTAATGTATGTTTTACAAAATTTAAGTGATTATAATATTGTAGCCCATGGTTATGATGAAATAATTATAGAGACTCCAGAGAATATAAAACTAGATTATATTTGTGAAACTATGAGTCGAGTCCCTGATTGGGCAAAGGGATTGATACTTACGGTAGATGGATATACGTGCGATTTTTATATGAAAGATTAAGATTTTGAGTGAGAGGTTAAATTCTCTCTCTTTTTTATTGCCTATGATATAGAGGGATAGCAATATTCCTCATTAATATAATTACAGGAGGTAGTTCAATATGAAGGAACTAATACCAAAAAATGAATATGGTTTATTCGCAGATAAAAAGGATATTGCAAGAGTTGACAGCTTGTATGTGGCAGAGTTTTTTGAGAAAAATCATAAAGAGATTTTAAGAGATATTCGAAATATAGCCGTCCCCAATTCAGGGTTGAGTAAAGAATTTGCTGAGCGCAATTTTGCGCTGAGCTCTTATAAAGATAAGCAAAATCAAAAACGACCTTGTTATTATTTAACACGTGACGGTTTTACTATATTGGTAATGGGGTACACAGGGGAAAATGCATTAAGATTTAAAGAATTATATATAAGACGTTTTAATGAAATGGAAGAACTTATTAAGTCTTTAGTAAAAGCAAGAACCGAATTTCCCTTATTAACTGAAAGCATCAAATTACTTCACAAAAAGCCAAAACCATATCATTTTAGTAATGAGTGTGATATGATTAATCGTATTGTTTTAGGAAAGTCTGCTAAACAATTTCGTTTAGAGAATAATCTTGAAAAAGGGACTAGTATTCGTCCATATTTAACAGAGGTTCAAATTAACTTGATTGAAAAATTACAAAAGGTAGATATCGGTCTTTTGGTCGCTTTTCCTAATTACGAAGATAGAAAACGTCATTTAGAGTGGTACAAACAAAAATGGGAGGAAAAAATCAATGAGTAAGAGTCAAAAGAAAATAAAAGAAGAAAAGAAAGACGCTTATAAACCTTTGGTCTATATTTGCGCTTCGTTCAGAGGTGATATAGAAGCGAATACTAAAAAGGCTATAAAGCTAGGAAGACTTGCTTATATGGCAGGTAATATTCCAATAATACTTCATGTGTTATTTCCATTTATGGATGACTCAAATGAAGTAAATAAGAAAAATGCTATGTTTGCGGATATCATTCTCCTTGGAAAATGCAGTTAAATCTCGGTTTTAGGTGACAATATAACAGAAACTATGAAAGTAGAAATTGATGTAGCGAAAAAGCATCATAAAACTATAAAGTATTTTACGGTGATAAAGTAATATGAGGTTAACTATTCATAGATCAAACTTTCAAGGTAACGCTAAGAATTGTATTTATAATATTAAGTGTTTAATTGAAAATATGAAACAATTAAAAGAGCTAGTATGTTTTGATCACGTATGTGTTAATTTTAAAAATTATTATCGAAATAAAGATAATTTCTTAGAGTGTGACTGTGATGTTTTTAATTGTGATAATGAACATAGTGATAATCCAAATGGTTGGATTTATCCAGAAGATTATGAGTATTTGCTTGAAGGAGCAAGTCACGTTGTAGTTCCTAGTCGAAATGATAATAAAGAAAAGAATGGGAAAGTAGCTCGACCTAAACATCATGTTTATATCCCACATAGGTTATTTTTGACTTCAGATGAGGATGAAATTTTAAAAAAACAGGTGTATGAAAAATATAACTTTTTCGATAAAAATGCTTTGGATCGTTCAATATTTATATTCGGAGATATTACTGATGAATTTATTTTGTTTGAAGGTGAAAAGAATCTAGATGAAATACTTGGAGTTGCAGATGCTTTTAGGCTTTTGAAATTAAAGGAGCATACACCAGTAATCGAACAAGGTAGTCGTAATTCTACTATGAGTTATTTTGCTGGAAAGATTATAAAACGATACGGAGCAACTAAAGAAAGTTATTCCATGTATTTAGAACAAGCATCTAAATGTACACCACCTTTAGAAGATAGCGAACTTAACTCTATCTGGTATAGTGTAACTAAGTTTGGAAGGAAAGTTTCTAGTCAAGAAGGGTATATAAAGCATGAAGATTAGAATCAGGAATTTAAATTTAAACCTACAGATTATTCAGAAGTAGGTTAAGTTATAGTTCTTTCTAGAGTGTTTCAAGACCGAATAAAATACTCTTAGATACTACAAATAAAAGTGGAAAAGATATAATTAATCCAATGAGTGCATGGTTTGCTTCTTTTCCTCAAGGAGCAATTCAAGATAACGATAAGAATAAAGTTAATAAACTTCAAGTTGCTATGCACCCAGATAAAACATTAGTTCGTGATCAATCAGCCACTATAAAAAAAGATGGAACTGTTTCTGGTGCTGTAGCTTATGAACTTACAGACTTAACCACACCAGTAAAACTTACTGCATATAAAGGTGTAGGTGGAGCTGAACTAGGTAGTCAAGAATTTGCTGTGAAATAAAATAAATTTTATTCCGATTGACCTTATGTCAATCCGAGTTTTTTGACGAATTTATAATCTTTTATACTTCTGTCAACCCCAACCATCAACTATATTTAATTATTTCACCAATCTGAAATTATTTCCTAAAACACTGGTATTAAAGTATTTGTGTTACGTTTTCAATTTGGCGAAATTCATTTTGCCTACTTTGATATTGTTCGTTGACTAGGCAGAATGTATAATGAGTTCATAAGATAAAAGTAAAAAACAAAAGGAGATTTATACTTATGAGCGAAAATAAAAGTAGTTTAAAAGTTTTAGTTCAAAAAGTCGGTACAGCTCTTTCAAGTATGGTAATGCCTAACATTGGAGCATTCATAGCTTGGGGATTAATTACTGCATTATTTATACCAACAGGATGGATGCCGAACGCAAAACTTGCGGCATTAGTTGCACCAATGATATTCTTCCTGTTACCACTATTAATTTCTTATTCAGCTGGTAAAAACGTTCATGATGAACGTGGAGGAGTAGTAGCGGCGATTGCTACTATGGGTGTTATTGTTGGAACAGTGACAATCACTGAAAAAGGTTTAGGTGGAACACCAATGTTCCTAGGAGCTATGGTTATGGGACCTATCGCAGCTCACCTAATGAAAAAATTTGACAAAGCAGTTCAACCAAAAATTAAAACTGGATTAGAGATGTTAGTAAACAACTTCTCAGCTGGTATTCTTGGATTTATCTTAGCTATTTTAGGATTCTTTGGAATTGGACCTATTGTTAAAGTTATTACTAATGCACTTAGTGCTGGTGTAGATGTGATTATTAATGCGCATTTATTACCACTTGCTAACGTGTTTATCGAACCAGCAAAAATCTTATTCTTAAACAATGCGATTAACCACGGTATATTAACACCAATCGCAACTGAACAAGCATTAAATACTGGTAAATCAGCTTTATACTTATTAGAAGCTAACCCAGGTGTTGGATTAGGTATCTTATTAGCTTACATGTTCTTTGGAAAAGGTTCTGCTAAAGCTTCTGCTCCAGGTGCAGCAATCATCCACTTCATCGGTGGAATCCACGAAATCTACTTCCCATACATCTTAATGAAACCTGCATTAATCTTTGCAGCTATGGCAGGTGGAGTAAGTGGTACAGCAACATTCCAATTATTAGGTGCAGGTCTACGTGCTCCAGCTTCACCAGGTAGTATTTTAGCAGTACTTGCTCAAACAGCAACTGGAAGTTACTTTGCTGTAGTAGCTGGGGTAGTTGTATCTACTTTAGTAACATTCGTAATCGCAAGTATTATCTTAAAACGTGATAAAGGTGAAGGAGACTTAGAATCAGCACAAAGCAAAGTAAGCAACATGAAAGCTGAATCAAAAGGTCAAGACGTAGCAACTGATAATGCAAGTGAAACTTCTTATGCTGATGTTAAAAGAATTATCTTCGCTTGTGATGCAGGAATGGGAAGCTCAGCAATGGGTGCTTCTATCCTACGTAACAAAGTGAAAAAAGCTGGACTTGATTATGAAGTAACAAATGTAGCGATTAGAAATCTAAATGAAGAAAGTGGATTATTAATCGTAACTCAAAACGAATTAACGCCAAGAGCGAAACAAATGAATGGAAAAGCTCTACACGTATCTGTAGATAATTTCCTAAACAGTCCAAAATACGATGAAATCGTTGAGAATTTGCAAAAATAGAAAAATAACTATATAATATTTTGTAAATAGAGACGGTAGTGTTTATGACTTCTTCTTAGATAAGGCACTATGCATTACTAAGAGGGAGTCATATTTTTATTATGAAGGAAAGTTTTGGATATTTTTGAATGGAGGTCATATGTTTAACGAACGTGAAAAACTAATATTACAAGTTTTGTTGAAAAATACTGATGAAGCACTTAGTATCAAAGAGATAGCTAAAGCTACAAAAATAAAAGAAAGAACACTTTATAGAGAGATTAAAAACTTAGAGAGTTCATTAGATCAACTTGGAATTGATTTAACGAAAGAAAAGTCTAAGTATGTACTAAAAGGTGATTTATCTGAGTTGGATTCTTCGCTATTTGAAGCTAGTTTTGAAGATTATGCATATTCAACAGAAACTAGATTAAATTTAATATTATGCTTTTTAATTTTAAGTGAAGATACTTCGATTAAAGATATTTCTGAAAAACTGATGTTAAGTTATAATACTGTTGCAACTGCAATAGGTACTATCGAAAAGATTTTATCAGATTACAAGTTGACATTGATTAGAAAAAAAGGACAGGGTATTGAAATAGAAGGTAGTGAAGTAGATCGAAGAGTACTTCTTATTTCATTGCTGTGTAATGAGATTAGCGATGAGGAATTTTTCACTAGATTAAATGATCGTAGTATTTTATCAAGTAATCCATTCATTAAATTCTTGAACTTTGATTTTTTAAAAAAGGTATTTTATGAAAATAAACATCTTGATGTGTTTAAAATATATACTGATTCTAGTATCAAGAAGATTCTTATAAGTTTAAATGTAGTTTTTCTTCGAATGTCATATCCAACTGATATTAAAGAAAATATTCCGAAACAAGAATATGATAGTATAAAATCACTACTAACCGCTTCTAAAGATATAATTGACTTCGATATTACAGATGATATAATCCAGTTCCTTGTCAAAATATTAAAAACATGTCGTTTAATCGAACAACTTTCATATTTAAATGATAAGTATTCATATACTCTAGTATATAAGATTAGTCTATTGATAAAATATGTATCTGAAAAAATGAATGTGGATTTCACACAAGATACGAATCTTTCTAGTGGTCTTATTGCGCATGTTGAATCTGCGATAAAAAGACATCAGATGAACTTAATAGAAGAAAATGATGAATTACAAGATTTTGTATTGAAAAATTACAATGAGCTATATCTTGTAATTAAATCAGAATTGTTAGTTGTTTTTGATGAAATAATGTTTAATTCTACGGAGTTAAGTTATATCGTTATACATTTTGCATCTAGTTATGAACAAATTTATAGAAAGAATTTTATTCGTGCTCTTGTAATATGTGCTAGTGGAATTGGAAGTTCAAAAATTTTAGGTAGTCAGATTAGAAAAAATATTCCTGAAATAAAAAATCTAGAATATACAATTCCTAGTAAGGTAACTAAATCTTTAGTAAACAATTATGACGTAGTTATATCTTCAATCGAACTGGAACAAGATATCGATTACTTATTAATCCCGACTATTCTAAAAGAAAAAGATATAAACTTAATTCGTGAAAAAATATTATCTAGTAGAAGTTTCAAAAGGAATAATACTGTTAAAAGAGAGAATATTGTCAATATTGATAAGTTTAGTAGTGCGTGTCGAATTATTTTGAAAAACACTGAGTATGTTGAAACAGACAGCAAAGCTAACTATGAAGTAATATTAAAAGGTATTTTAACAGATTCGGCACTGAATATTACTAACAAAGATAAAGTTTTAAATAGTCTGTTAGAAAGACATAATAAGAGTTCTGTAGTTATTCCTAATACGAACATAGCTCTTTTCCATACGTTAAATAATGATATCGAAGAACCATTTGTTATAATTAGTTCGTTAAATGACTGTATCGTTATGAAAAATTCAGTGGGAAGTAATCAGAATGTTGATAATTTTATAGTGATGGTCAGTCAAAATCAACAAGAATTTACAGATTTACTTAGTCAAATTAGTATTGCGATATTAGATGATGAGGTATTTACTAAAGCTTTAGCTAGTAAGAATAAAGACTTTATCCTTACAAAGATTGAACTTATCTTGAAAAATTATATTTTACAGTTATAGTTATTATAGTGACTTGGAAATTAATTTCAAGTCGCTATTTTGTTGTTAAGGAAATTGATATATAGCGATGTTTTAAAGTGATTTACTACTAAATTTATTTTTTGTCAGTATTTATAACTCTATTTTGGCAAAAAGTGTTTCGCCGACTTTGATATTGTTCAGAAGGATAACTAAAGGTATAATTAACTTATAAGAAATAGAACAAGAAAACTCGAAGGAGAAATGAAGATGAATTTAACAAAAAAAGATATTAGATTAGGGCAAGAAATTAGTAATAAAGAAGAAGCGATTAGAAAAGCGGGAGAAATCTTAGTAGAAAATGGATATGTAGATAGTGATTACATCCCTGCGATGTTAGAAAGAGAAGAAATCGTATCAACTTACATGGGGAACTTTATTGCGATTCCTCATGGAACAGATGAAGCAAAAAAATCAATTAAAAGCACAGGAATTTCTATTATTCAAATTCCAGGAGGTGTTTCATTTGCTAAACCTGAAGATACAGAAGACAAGATGGTATTCGTAGTATTCGGTATAGCTGGTAAAGACGGGGAGCATTTAGAATTATTATCAAAAATAGCAATCTTCTGTTCAGAACAAGAAAATGTTATAAAATTAGTAAACGCTGCTACTGAAGAAGAAGTTATTACGTTATTATCGGAAGTTGAATAATTAAAAATAAAATTAGTAAGAAGGTATTACAATGAAAAATTTACATTTTGGTGCAGGAAATATCGGACGTGGCTTCATAGGAGAATTATTAAATAAATCTGGATATCACATTACTTTTGTAGATATTAATAAAGATGTGGTTAATGATTTAAAACGTCGTGACACGTACACTATTAGAATATTAGATGAAAATATCGAAGAAGTTGAACTTAATAACTTTGATGCTTTAAACATTGCTGAAGAAAAAGAACAACTTTATACAGAAATTGGTAAGGTAGAATTAATTACTACTTCTATAGGTCCGAATGTTCTTCCTATCATAGCTAAAGATATCGCAGAAGGATTAAAATTAAAAGTAGTGAATAATAATACTAAATTATTAGATATTATCGCTTGTGAAAATATGATTTCTGGATCTGATTTTTTAAAAACAGAAGTGTTTAAACATCTTTCAGAACAAGAACAAGAGTTTGTTAATAAATATGTAGGATTCCCAAATTCGGCAGTAGATAGAATCGTACCAGCTCAAAAACATGATGATGTTCTTCTAGTTGAAGTGGAGAAATTCTGTGAATGGGTAATAGAAGCGAATAAAATTAAAGTAGAAAGTAATAGAAATATTGAACAAGTACACTACGTAGAAGATCTTAATCCGTTTATTGAAAGAAAACTATTTACGGTAAATACAGGGCATGCAGCACTAAGCTATATTGCGAATTACTTAGGTATTGAGTTAGTTTCAGATGGTGCTAAACATGCTGATGTAAGAAAAGATTTCATTGCTGTATTAGAAGAAACTAGTGCATTACTTGAGAAAAAATGGGGATTCGATAAAGCAGAGATGGAAGCTTATAGAAATAAAACAATCAAACGCTTTGAAAATCCTCGTATTGTAGATAATGTTTCTAGAATTTGTCGTACTCCTATAAGAAAATTAGGATATAACGAAAGATTTATTAAACCTATTAGAGAAACAGAAGAATTAGGATTATCAAATAGTGCTTTACTAAAAGCTTGTTCATATATACTTACATTTAAATCTGAAGAAGATGAACAATCTGTAAAACTTGAACAACTAATTAAAGATAAAGGTGTTATTGAAGCTTTAAGTGAAGTAACAGAATTAACAGATACAGCTTTATTAAATAAAATTAAAGAAGGTTACGAAAAATTGGTTTAATAATACAAACAAGTATCTCAAAAAAATTATGACATGACGTGTATACATAAGAATGAAATAGTGTGTATTATTAGAACAGTATATATAAAATAATAATTGAAAGTCTTTGGAATAGCTAATTCCAAAGGCTTTTGCTATGTTTGTGAAATTTGAGCAATATTCTAGATGTGGCTATTGACATTACTACTAAAAATGGTATCATTGTAGCATGAGTTAATAATAGATTATAAAATGAAAATTTGGTAATGATAGTGAAAAGGGAATAAGCTCTGTTAAGAATTAATAGGAATTCTTATGAAGTATCCAGTATTA
This sequence comes from Gemella haemolysans, assembly GCF_901873445.1. Taxonomy (GTDB): domain Bacteria; phylum Bacillota; class Bacilli; order Staphylococcales; family Gemellaceae; genus Gemella; species Gemella haemolysans_C. The sequence continues at coordinate 36,211 of NZ_CABFLN010000059.1, read as the reverse complement.
ATGGAATACTAGAGAACTATTAAATATCGTTAGTAGACGATGTTTAAAGAGAAATGAAGAGAATTATATTATATATGTATAAAGAAATGTTACAGGAGAGAAACTAATGAAACATAGAAAAGAGAATTTTGTAATAGACAATAAATCGTGTATTGGATATATAACTGATACTGCAAAATACTTATTGATTCAACCTGTTGATGAACATGATATAGAAGTATTGGATAATGAAGTAGAAGAAATTCAAAAAAATACAGCAAAACAATTCTCGCTTATTGCTTTTACAATAGAGGATTGGAATAATGAACTTTCTCCTTGGGAAGCACCTCCAGCATTTGGAAATAAATCTTTCGGTTCTGGGGCTAAAGATACTTTAGAATTTATTGAAAGTAGATTAATACCAGCGGTTAAAGAAAAATATAATCTAGGTGATGAAATTAAATTTATTCTAGGTGGTTATTCTTTGGCAGGTTTATTCAGTCTTTGGAGTGTGTATAAGTCAAATACATTTTTAGGTATTGCTACAGCTTCTCCTTCTGTTTGGTTTAATGGATGGGAAAAATTTATGAATAATAATACTCCATTAAGTAACACTATTTATCTAAGTTTAGGCGATACTGAAGAGAAAACGAAAAATAAAGTAATGTCTGCTGTTGGAGAAAATATTAGAAAACAGGAAGAACTATTAAAAAATGATAATATAAATACAATATTAGAATGGAATAAAGGTGGGCATTTCAGCAATTCAGATTCACGTGTAGCTAAAGCATTTACTTGGTGTATTGAAAATATTTAAGTAGTATTTATAAAAGTATTCTAGATAAGTCTTTACTTAATGATTAGTTAGTTACAATTGAAAAGGAGGTATCTAATTATGATAAAATTCGTTAAAATTTTTAATTCAAAAAGTACTGGGTATTGGTATTTTCCAGAAAACAATACGATACCAGGAATGATAGAAATAAATGTAAAAACAGGAAATGTTGATGTATTTGTTGAATCTATGCTAGACCGGGAATTAGGGTACCCTATTTATGCGAATAAAGCCAAATCTTATGTTAAAAGGTTATTCGATTCTGGGGAAATGCCTGATGAAGAAATTTTAGTGTGGTATTAAAAGTTTATAGCAAAAGATATTTTAAGGCTATTTGTCAAGATCAGAACATTGCCTAAGAATAATTCACTAGTAGTCTAGATAGTATTTTAATCCCTTTGAAGAGGTAAGATTTCAAAGGGATTTTTTTATATTTCAAGAATCAATCATCTAATTTTTCAAGAACATTACTTAATTTTTTGTTTATGGAAGCCAGTACTTTTTCTAAACCTATAAGGATAATACTTAATGATATTAACACAATAATTGTTTGGATACTTATATTTATCTTAGTGATTAAAATAGAAATTAGAATTGATATAAGAAATAACATAGTAGAAATAGGTCTTGGTATTCTATCTCTTTTATCGATTTTAAATAACAATCTATACAGTTTAGCTATAATGAATTCTATAATAATTGTTGCTATCATAAATGTTAATATCTCTATAGCAGAAATATTGTTTAGTATTAATATTGGTAAATAAAAAATATTAAAAAATAATAGTGATAGTACAATTTTTAAAAATACTTCTATAATTTTTTGAATGTTCATAAGAAACCTCTCTTTTTATAATAATGTTAAATTAAATTTTAAATTTTTTATAAAGAACTTATAATTTAATTGTAGTGGCTATATAGCTGAAAATCAATATTCTATTTACGTTCAAACGTCAAAAAGTAGTATTAGGAAAAGATGTGCTACAATACTTAATTTATATAGTTCACTCTCAAACTATATTGAAATATAGGAGAAATAACCTTGCTTTTTAATTAGGAGATTGTCAATATGTAAAAGTTATATTAAAAAAGATAAAAATATAGAGTATTATCATCCTATTTTCTTTCATTCTATTCTTTTTCACGTTATAATTAAGATACTATTACTAGAAATTTTTGGAGGTAACATATGAATGAAGTAATTAAAACGATGCTAGATCATCGTACGACTCGTAGTTTTGTAAAAGGAAAAGAACTACCTAAAGAACACCTTGAGCAAATCATTGCTAGTTCTAAACAAGGATCTAGCTGGATGAATGGTCAACACTATAGTATTATCGTAACAACAGGTGAAACTAAACAACAAATAGCTGATTTAATCCGTGATAAAGCACCTGGTAATGCTGCTCATATTGAAAATTCAGCTACGTTTTTACTTTATTGTTTAGATTATACTAACATCAAATTAGCGTTTGATATTGAAGGTGGAGAGTTTGATATTTCTAATCAACATGAACCACTACTTATCGGTACTTTGGATGTTGGTATTGCGATGCAAAATGCCGCTTTAGCTGCTGAGTCTTTAGGATACGGAATTGTTTATTGCGGTGGAGTAAGAGGTTTTGGAGATAAGATTTCCGAATTACTAAATATTCCAAAAAATGCACTGTTCTTATGTGGACTAAGTATCGGTGTCAAAGATGAAGAGTTATCTACAGAAAAAGTTAAACCTAGATTACCAGAAGTGGCTAATGTAGGATACAATGAATTCCCTAAATCAAACGTAGAAGTATTAAAAGAATACCGTCAAACTATGTTAGACTTTGCTGAAGCACGTGAGACAAAAACATGGACTAGGAAATTCGCTGACTTCTATGCACAACCTTCAGGAATAGAAAAAGTAACTAAAGAACTATTAGAAAAAAATGGTTTTGTGAGTGAGAAGGAATAAAGAATAAGATTAAATTAGAAAACCGCTTATGTAGTTGCATGCTAGATAAGCGTTTTTTAGTAACATAATAATAATAAAATTGACTTCTTTTTTCAAAAAAAGTGTACTAATTGATACATTTTTAATTGACAAAAATCATAGTTTTAGTTATGATGATAGTATAAAGAGGTGATTACATGAACCCTAATTATAATAAAAATTATACAAAAGAAGATATAGAAAATATTCTGTGTATAATAAAAAAATGTATAGAATGCAATAAATACACGATTTCATTCAATCAAAATAGAAGAGAAAATATCGTATTTGTTAACGATTATAATATTAGAAGTGATAAGCAAAAAAGAATATTATTAAATATTAAAGTTGATGATTTTTGTCACTCGTTGCAGAATACGAATGTTGGATATGAACATGAAGTATTGTATGTTTTTGTCCCTCAAGTAAGTTTATTTAATATAGATGATGTAGAAGAAGTCGTAGATATTTATACAAAGTTTAATATAATTGATTATGGAGAGACAAATAGAACTATAGTGATTTCCTTTCATAAATGTAATAAAGAAATAGATTATGCATTTAGATAATCTAATTATATTGATGATGTATATTTTGAAATAGGTAAATGTAAGTGAGGAATGCTGATATGGAAAAAGTTTTTTGTGAAAATTGTAGAAATGATGTTGAGTATAGCGTAATTGAAGAACAAATGATAGGAATTATAAAGGGTGAGACTTATACTTACACAGGTAAAGTTGCTAAATGTAAAGAATGTAAATCTGATATCTTTGTGAATAGTATAAATGATTATAATCTAAAAGCTTTATATGATGTATATAGAGAAAAGAATGGTATCATCTCTTTAGAGAAAATATTAGAAATATGCGAAAAGTATAATATATCTAAGCGTCCGTTGTCGTTGTTATTAGGATGGGGTGAACAAACTTATTCACGTTACTGTAATGGAGATATTCCTAGTAAACAGTATTCCGATATACTAAATAAAATTTATGAAAGTCCAGTATTTTATAGTGAACTTTTAGAAAATAATAAGGAAAAATTACCTTCAGAAATTGCGTATAAAAAAAGTAAAGAAGCAGTTGATAAAATTCTTGAAGGGAATTTAAATGAAGAGTCGAAAATAAATATGGTTATTAATTATATCTTAAATCGTTGCGAAGATATTACGCCATTAGCGTTACAAAAATCATTGTATTATGTACAAGGATTTTATTATGCGTTTAATAATGAATTCTTATTTGAAGAAGATTGCCAGGCGTGGGCACATGGTCCTGTATATCCGAAGGTTTATTTTAAATATAAACATTATAAATTTGATCCAATTGAATCAAAAATAGAAGTTTCAGACACTATGTTTACATCATCAGAGTTGATAATTATGGAAAATGTAGTAAAACATTTTTGCTGCTATAGCGGAAAAGTATTAGAAAAATTTACTCATTCTGAATACCCATGGTTACAAACTAGAGGAAAAATTCCAGAATTGGAATCATCTACCGAGATAATAAAAAAAGAGTATATTGGAAGATATTTCAAAGACGTTAGAGAAAAATATAATATGATAAATCCTAATGATATGGAATCATATGCAAAAAAAATGTTTGATTGTGTTTAAAATGTTAATAAAGCAATTTGAAAATAGTGCTGCTTGCTGATGGAGCGGGGTAGAAGTAATTCAGTTCGCAAATAATGCCGTTTGCTGATGATACGGGATAAAAATAATTCAGTTTGAAAATTACGTTTAGATATAAAAAATTGCCACATATGTATTTTAATAATATATATGTGGTGTTTTTTTATACTAAAAAAAACCCCTATGAAATCTCATAAGTGTCTTACAGAGCAGATATTAATCTCTCTGAGAAAGTTACCAGTAGAGCATATATTTTTATATCTCTAAGATAATATTAAGTATAATATATAGTTTGAAGCTTGTCAACATAAGCTTTGTGAGCTTTTTTTCTTTTTTTAAATTTTTTTAAAAAAACTATTGTCAAAAAAGGTCAAACATGTTATAATTTATTTAAGGTCAAAAAAGGTCAAAAAGATGAAACTTAAATATATTCCATAAAACTTTTTAGTTTGTTAAATATTTAGTTGTATCTTTTGAGGGTAGTATCTTTATTATATTAGAGATACTGGTTAACTAATAAAAGTACCTTTTGATCTAATAATTTAATCAAAGGAGATTTACAATGGATATTAATAGTTTTACTAATAGTGTGAAAGAAATCTTAGCGAAATCTTCCGAATTAGCAACAGATAAAAAAAGTCAAAGTATTACGAGTGAGATGTTCTTAAAAGCGGCTCTTACTGGTAGTAATTTATATAGTGATATATTAGGAAGAGTAAATGTTGATAAGGTAAATTTAACTCATGAATTAGATAACGAGATTGCGAAAGTAAATAGTGTAGAAGGAGATAATATCAATTATGCTAGTTACCTAAGTAATGATTTGAATGCTTTATTAATAGAAGCTAATAAATATAAAGATAAATATGAAGATAAATTTATTTCGTGTGAACATATTGTTCTTGCGAGTTATTTGAAAAATAGTATAGTAAAAAAATATATCGATAAGGTGACTACGTTAAAAGATTTAGTAGCCGTTATCGATAATATCAGAGGAGGTAAAAAAGTTATGAACGAAAATCCAGAAAACAACTACGAAGTTTTAGAAAAATATGGTCGTGATCTTGTAGAAGCTGCACGTAGTGGTAAAATTGATCCTGTAATAGGACGTGATGAAGAAATAAGAAATGTAATTAGAATTTTATCTAGAAAAACAAAAAATAATCCAGTGTTGATAGGGGAACCTGGGGTAGGTAAAACTGCGATTGTTGAAGCACTGGCTCAACGTATTGTACGCGGTGATGTACCTGAAAGTCTTAAAGACAAAACTGTATTCGAACTTGACCTTACTAGTTTAGTTGCAGGAGCTAAATATCGTGGTGAGTTCGAGGAACGACTAAAAGCTGTATTAAAAGAAGTTAAAGAACAAGAAGGAAAAATTATTCTATTCATCGATGAAATTCACATGCTTGTTGGTGCTGGTAAAACTGACGGAGCAATGGATGCTGGTAACATCTTAAAACCAATGCTTGCTCGTGGTGAACTTCACTGTATCGGTGCTACAACTCTTAATGAATATCGTCAATATATCGAAAAAGACTCTGCATTAGAACGTCGTTTCCAAAAAGTTCTTGTTAAAGAACCAACAGTAGAAGACACAATCTCAATACTACGTGGTCTTAAAGAAAGATTCGAAGTTTATCACGGTGTGAAAATCTCTGACCGTGCGATTGTAGAAGCTGCAGAATTATCTAACAGATATATTACTGATAGATTCTTACCGGACAAAGCTATCGATTTAATCGACCAAGCTTGTGCTACTATTAAAACTGAGAACTCTTCTAACCCAGCTGAATTAGATACAATTAATCGTAAAGTAATGCAACTTGAAATAGAAGAAAAAGCCTTAAGTGGTGAAGATGATGATGTGTCTAAAAGACGTTTAGAAAACTTAAAAGAAGAGTTGGCTAACCTAAAAGAAGAACAAAATAAACTTCAACTTCAAGTTGATAGTGAAAAAGAAAAATTATCAGCTGTTAAAAATCTTCGTGAAAAAATCGACAGAGTTAAAGTTGAATTAGAGCAAGCTCAAAATAGCTATGATTTAGAAAAAGCTTCTGAGTTACAATATTCTACTTTACCAAAATTAACTCAAGAGTTAGAAGAATTAGAAGAAAAATCTAAATATGAAGAGTACAAACTTCTAAAACAAGAAGTTACTGAAGATGAGATTGGATTTATCGTAAGTCAAATGACCGGTATTCCTGTAACTCGTCTAGTAGAAACTGAAAAAGAAAAATTATTACATTTAGCTGATACTATTCATGAAAAAGTAATAGGTCAAGATGAAGCTGTAGAGAGTGTAACTAATGCGATCTTACGTTCTCGTGCTGGTATCGCAGATCCTAATAGACCGATCGGTAGCTTCCTATTCTTAGGTCCTACTGGGGTAGGTAAAACTGAGCTTGCTAAAGCATTAGCTCTTAACCTATTCGATGATGAACGTAACATTGTACGTATCGACATGAGTGAATATATGGAAAAACACTCAGTTAGCCGTTTAATCGGTGCCCCTCCAGGATACATCGGTTATGAAGAAGGTGGTCAACTTACTGAAAGTGTAAGACGTAATCCTTACAGTATTATCTTAATGGACGAAATTGAAAAAGCGCATCCAGATGTGTTTAACATCTTACTACAATTATTAGATGAAGGTACACTTACTGATTCTAAAGGTGTAGTAGTAGATTTCAAAAATACAATTATTATTATGACTTCTAACATTGGTTCATTAGAACTATTAGAAGAAGTTAAAGACGGTGTAATTTCTGAAGAAACTCGTAAAAATGTTACTAACCAACTTTACGGATACTTCAAACCAGAAATTCTTAACCGTATGGATGATATTATTATCTTCAAACCATTAACACAAGATAATATTAAAGGAATCGCTAATAAACTTCTTAATGAACTTGTTGCACGTATCGCTAATAGAAATATTATTTTAACATATACTGATAATATTTCTAGTTGGGTTGCGACTGCTGGATTTGATATGAAATTCGGTGCTCGTCCACTTAAACGATTCATCCAAAGTCAAATCGAAAACAAACTTTCAGTTGAATTAATCCGCCATGGTATCGAAGATGGAATGGAAATCCACTTAGACTATGTAGATGATCAATTGAAAATAGATATTAAATAATAAATTATCTATAAATTATAGGGCTGGGAAATTAATCCCAGCCCTTAATTTTTTATGTATAAAGAATTTACAGAGTTTTATTCATACTCCCAAAACAAGGGGAAATTAGAATAAATCCTTTAAGAAAGAAAACAGATAGAGCATGCTACCTGTTTTCTTTTATGTTTTCTTTTATGTTTTATTTTAAAGTTTATTTCTATAATCCGTGTTGTTTTTTATATTCGGTAATAGTTATTCCTGTCCATTTTTTGAATGCACGACTAAATGCATTTACATCACTATATCCTATTAAATCTGAAATTTCTTCAGTAGGTAAGTTCATCTTGAAATATGAGAAGGCCATTGCTTTTTGAACAGCTTGTAATTCTTGTTTAAAAGTAGTATTTTCTGCAGAAAGATTACGTTGTAAAGTTCTTGTACTAACACCTAGTCGATCAGCAATATCTTCAGCCAAAAATAGTCCACTTGGAATTGCTGAATATAGTTCTTTTTGAACGTATCCTGCAAAACTTTGTTCGTTGATTTGTTCAGCTAGTTGTTTATTAAGTTCAGGCTCTAAATATTTCCACATGATATTGTTTTGAGTTAAAAATGGTTTGTTTAAATCATTTTTATCAAAAATTAAACGGTTTGTATCTGATTTTTGTATAATCGTTCCAAATATTTCTGTTGTAGTTGTGTTGTAATCATATGGAGATTCGACACTTAATGGAATTATTTTTTCTCCAATTCCAGTTCTTAATAAATCTAATATTAGAAGTTGTTCATTAAGAATAGTAAATTTTGGTAATTCCATATTCGGATGAGAAAATTTGTAAGTTACTGTTACTGTGGTTGGTCCTTCTACTAAATCAACTTCGATTGGCCCAATAATTTTCTTGAATCGGGAAAATCTTTCTAATGCCTCAAATCCATGTGGAGAGGCTAGTGATGCGAAGAAGGCTGGAATAAACATCTGTAGATGAGATATTTGACTCAAATCACGAATGTTATCTTCTGACATAACTTGATCTAATTGTAATAGAAGTCTATAAAATTCTAATGATGTTAAATTAACTTCCTCTTCTCTAAGCTTATTCGGAATTTCAGCTTTTTGTAAAAGTACAGATATATCTGCACCTAAACTTTTTAAAAAATCTTGTAGTTGATAGCTTATTGTAAGTTTCATACTAGTCCTCAATTCTATATTTATCTATTTATTATAATTATTTTAAACTATATTAGTCATTTTTTAAACTATTATATAAGTAATTGTAAAATTTAATAAGAAAAGGGGCAAAGCCCCTTCACTTAATATTATTTCATTTTGCTGTACATTAGTGCGTCGTATACTCTATCACCGAAGATATTACGAAGAGCTATTAGGAATTTTCCACCTTGACCAGCAACATAACGAGTTTTTGGTTTGCGAGCGTTGATAATTTTTTGTACTGTTTTAGAGATTACTTTAGGATTAGACCCTTTCATAGGTGGGTTATCCATAGCTTTGATATAAGCATTTACTACTTCTTTATATGGACCATTTTTTGATTCGAATGAGAAGTTATCACGAACCCCTTGGTTGAATCCAGTATCAATTACACCTGGTTCTAATACAACAACTTTAATGTTGAATGCTTTTAATTCGATACGTAAGCAGTCGCTGTATCCTTCGATAGCGTGTTTACTTGCGTGGTACCAAGCTCCAAGTGGAGTGTAGATTTTACCACCCATTGAAGAAGTGTTGATGATTAGTCCATCGCGTTTTTCTCTCATGTAAGGAAGTACTTTTTGTGTTAAACGAGCTACACCATATACGTTAACTTCGAATTGTTGTTGTACTCGATCCATTGAAAGTTCTTCAACTGGTCCGTATAATCCGTAACCTGCGTTATTCCAAAGAACATCTATACGACCTTGTTCTTCGATAATTTTTTTAACAACTGAATCGATGTTTTCTTCATTAGTTACGTCCATTTTCATTACGTGACCACCTAGCATTTCTAAGTCTTTCATTTTGTCTACGCTACGAGCCACGCAGTAAACGATGTGTCCAGCTTTGATAAGATCTTGAGCTGTAGATTTACCCATACCTGATGATGCACCTGTGATTAAAATTACTTTTTTGTTTTCCATTGTTTTATACCTCTTATTAATTATATTTGTTAATTTATTTCTTTTGTTTGTTGATAAATAAATTATATATCACTTTTAGTGTCAAAACTATAGCAAAACACGACAATCAAATGTCACTTCGCGCCATATTATAAATAACTTGTTATTAACTTATAATAGTCGTATATATTATATAGAAGTTATATTTTTAGTCTAGTTGAGGTTGTAATGAGTGGAGTTTACTAGTATAATTGTAATATTAGTTATTTTTAAAAAGTGTAAAATAATTAATAGAATAATTTTTGGTATTGAATTTATTCTAGAATTAGTACTAGACGTTTTAATGTATAATTATATAGAAGATAAATAGATAGGAGAACGGTATATGAAAATAGCGGTAATGGCTGGAACACCGATTGATTCGAAATTAGGTGCGGAGTTACTAAATTCATATGGTTATGGTGATGTGGTTTTAGTGCCGATTTCTAATAATCCAGTAGAACAAACTACGTTCCAAGCTTTAGAAGATAAAGAACGTGAAAATATTATTGTAAAGATTATTGATGAATTAAAAGAGAGAGGTTGCGACGCAATCTTTGTATATTGTAACTCACTTAGTTCTGTTGTCGATTTCGATAGATTGGCAGAAAAAATGAATATTTCTATTATTACTCCTATGCAAATGTATAGAAATCTAGGTCTTGAGTATAAGTATCTTGCTGTAATGGCGGCGAACTCTCATGGCCTTACGGGTGTTGAGAACAATCTTTATGTATCGAATCCGCGTCTACGTGTATTAGGATTATCAATGTTGGAGCTTGTTAAAGCGATAGAAGAGGGAAATAAACCTGAACAGATAGTTGATGATTTCAACTTTAAGACATTGTTTAATTATTTCGAATTAACGAATGTAGAAGCAGTTGTTCTTGGGTGTACTCATTTCCCTTATATAAAAAAAGAACTTGAGAAAATCACTAACCTTCACATTATTGATGTAGGAGTATTTATGATAGAAAGTTTAAAGAGAAAGGATATATAGAATGCCAATAGGAATAATAATTAATACGATTGCTATATTCTTAGGGGGTATAGTAGGAGCAGTATTGGGTGATAAATTACCTGAAAAGTATAAAGAACAATTAAATATGATATTTGGTCTTTGTTCAATGGGGATGGGAATAGCTTCAATCGGTCTTATGAAATATATGCCTGCGGTAATGTTCGCGATTATTATAGGAACATTAGTAGGATTATTTTTTAATCTTGGAGATTTAGTATATAGAGCTTGTGCAAAAATGCAAAAACTTATGGTGAAAGTTGTTCCAAAAACAAATACTTCTATGTCAGAGACTGAATTTTTAGCTACATTGATTACGGTTATTGTGCTATTTTGTTCTAGTGGAATGGGAATTTACGGAAGTCTTAGTGAAGGTATAACAGGGGATCCTAGTCTACTGATTACGAAGTCTATTCTGGATTTTTTTACAGCTGCTATTTTTGCATGTAATCTTGGATATATTGTTTCACTAATAGCAGTACCACAGTTTGTTATTTTTACGTTTTTATTTTTATCAGCTGGTTTAATAGTTCCACTTACTACACCTGAAATGATTAATGACTTTAAGGCGTGTGGTGGTTTTTTAATGGTCGCAGCAGGATTTAGAATATTGAAACTTAAGATGTTTCCGGTTGTAGATATGGTACCTGCGATGATACTAGTAATGCCATTTAGTTGGCTTTGGGTCAATGTGATTTTACATTTATTATAAATATATATAAATAAAGCTAGTTAGAAAATAAATAATTCTGACTAGCTTTACTGTATATTTATTATTTTGAATGGAGTTTTTCTCAACTCCTGATTTTATTATCTTCCCTCTAAGAAATGCTCATTTCTCTCTTTTGCTTGTTCGAAGATACTGTTGTATTCTTCAATCATTTCTTCTGTATATTCTCCTTCAACTTGTTCACAGTCTAATGAATATAATACTTTTTCAACTCTTTCATAAACATCCTCTAGAGTAAACTCTTTATGAAGAAGTTTTTCTAATGTTTCCATATAGTTCGGATCAATTTTTGGGTATTTGTAATTTATCTGTTGATCTTTAATTCCGATATCGTAAAATTCACGCATTATGTTCGCACGTTTTTGTTGATCTCCAAAGATACTTATATATATTGAAACAACTACCGAATCTTTGATCTTTCTTTGAGCGATTCCAGCGAATTTTTTTCCATTTATACTTAGGTCATAATCTCCAGGACAGTATGAGTTTGTTATTTCTATCGCGTCGATTTTATTAGCACCTTCTGGGAAGACGGCTTTGATAAAGTCGGTCATAAGCTCGTATCCTTCATTGATTGAGAAGTTCTCTTTTGGCTTATTCATTATTATTGATAAATTTAATATACCTTTATCTGAAATTATTCCTAGTCCTCCGATATTTCTAACAGCGGGAATAATATTATTTCTATAAAATGCGAATAATGCTTCGTCGAAGAATGGTACACGAGTATCTGGGGCTCCGATTATTGCAGAATTTGGTAGGGTGTATAGGTGTAATATACATTCATTATTATCAGAAACCGAACGTAAAAACATTTCATCAGTGGCGATAGGAATAAGAGGATTTACAATATTTAATGTCTTGTAAATATTGAATTTTTTATTTCTAATAAGATCTAGCATAGCTACTCCTTTAACATGTCGATAATATTTTATATCTTAAAAATTAATACTTTATAATTATAAGTTATGCAAATAATTTATGCAAGGCTTTAATAATATTAGAAAATAAAAAAGGAGACGGCTCAAAATGGTTTCGAGTCGTCTCAAATTATTTTATAGGTTAAGTTTGTAATCTTCCGGTTTAATAATAGGTACAATTTTCGTAAATAGTTTTACGAAGAAGAAACCAGAAAGTATAGGTATTACTGCGAACACTATAAGTGCTTTTAGTAGTTCAAAAGCACTACCGTCTGTAGTAGCAAGATGTGCTAATGGTCCAACTAGACCACTGAAACCAAATCCAGCACTCATCGCTGTTCCCTTGATATTTAGTAACGCAGCGAATACTCCAGAACATGCTGCACTACATAGAACTGGAAGCATGATTTTCGGTTTAGCAAAAATATTTGCCATTGAAATCTTTGGAGATCCAATAAAGTGAGCAAAACAAACACCTTTTGAGTTTACTGCCCATCCTGCGATTGCTAGGGTAAATCCACAAGCGCAGATTCCAAGATTTGCAGCTCCTGAAGCAATTCCATCGATATTAATAGCAAGAGCAACTCCTACTGACGTAACTGGTGAAACTACTAGGCAAGCAAAAATCACAGCTATAAGGATTGTCAGGATAATAGGTTGAAGAGTAAGAAGGTGTTTAATTCCATCTCCTAATAATTTTGTCACACCCGAGAAGAAAGGAAGTGTATATCTACCGATACCGCCAATAATAACGAGTGTTAATGGTGGTAATATGATTACGGCATAGTTTTTAGCTTTGTCTCCGATTAATAGGATAAAGGCTGTTGCTAAAGCGGCTGTGAATATCATCGTTACAATATCTCCTGAGCCTTTCAGCATTAGACCTGTTTTATCAGGTGTTGGTATAATAGAACCACTCGCAAATAATGTAGCTAGCCCAATAGAAACACTTTGAACAGGTGTAAATTTAAATAATAATCCAATAATAATTCCTGAAGCTAGTCCAATCATTGCATTAGAAATAGTTATTGATAATGATAAGAACGCAAGTGCTGGGTAAAGTTTTCCTATATATTTTAATGGTTCACCTAGTAATGCCCCTGGAACTAGACAAAGAACCGTTCCTAATGCTATACCATTAAGTACATTCATGGTGAAATTTTTTATTGTGATATTTTCTTTCATATGCTCTATCTCCTTTACTAAAACTTAATCTTTTTAGATTATCAATTATTATAGCGTAAAATGAAAGGGTTGTATATAAAAAGATTTGTTTTGTAACTAATTATAGTATCATTTTTACTATATCTATAGAAAAGATTTAACTTTGTTTAAACTTTAACGAGTATAGTGTATAATAATATAAGAAAAGCTATAAAAAAGGAGACTAAAAATGAGATTACTAAGAAGTTTACTATCGTTATTAATAGTTTTAGCTCTATTTGGTGGTGGTATAACATATGCATTAACTCCAAGTGAAACTATAAAAAACACAGAGAGATTGGCTAGTGTTCAAGCAACGACTAGTATGGCAGATTTAAATAAAAATTTTATCTCGAATGTTTCTTTTTCAAATTCGAAATTATCGACATCGTTAAAACTTGATAATGATACATTTTTATCGATTTTAAAAAGTTCAGTTGCCAAGGATTCAGAACTACTTCAAGGTAGTTATGAGCTTGTTGGTAATCATATTGTTGCGAAGTTACCAGTGAAATTAGGGTTGTGGGATACGATGATTACTGCTAATGTCAAAGTTGTTGGTGCAAATAATAGTGTAGATTTAGTACTAGAAGATGCTAAAATTGGAAAAGTGCCAATTCCTGATTTTGCTTTGGAAAAATATCTTAAAGAAGCATTGACTGGTACTGGAGTTGGAGTTAAAGGAAATATAATTTCTATAAAAGCATTAGGGTTACCTGTTAATGTTGATGGTGTAGATGTTTCTGGTGGTAATATTAACGTGACTGCTTCATTAACTCAACAACAAGTACTTCAATACACTGCTGATGCGTTAAAAAACTTTAGAAGAGAAAAAATAAATTAAGACTTTGGATAGGTGATATACCATGGATAATAAGCGTATAAACTAGTTAAATATTAATATAAGTTCATAAAGTTATTAAATCTTAACTAGAAGTAACATTGACTTTTTTAAAATCCAGGATTATAATATAGATAACAAAGAGATATTGAATATTCTCCCAAAAAAAAAAAAAATTTTGGAGGATTGATCGATATCTCTTTTTTATTATTTAGTAATTTTATCTTCAAATTTGTTATTTTTTAAAAAACATGATATAATAGTAACAACTAAGAATAGTAATCGCATTCCCATTGGAGAGCGAGTGCTATTCTTTTTTATTTTCACTAAAAATTATTTGAAAAAATAAACACAGTTACTTCATAAAGACCACTAATAAAATAGTTGTTGAAAATAGACATTATAGATTATATAAACTTAAAAAATCATAAACTAAATTATTAGAGAAATGTTTTCAGATAATTTTCTATTAATTTCACATAAAATACTTGAAACTTTATTGTTAATGTAATATAATATACATATCGTAAATAAAGACAAGACGACTATGTGGAGTTTTAGAGAGAAACTGGTTGGTGAAAAGTTTTATAGAAACATAGAAGTTATCACTTTATTGTGTAATAATTTTAATAGAACAAACAAGTGCTCTTAGTAGGAGTTAAAAGAGGTGGTACCGTGGATACATTTCGCCCTCTGTGACTTTTACTAAGAGTTTTTTATTTTGAAAGGAGAAAAAATGGTAGAATTAAAAGATACATTATTAATGCCAAAAACGAAGTTTCCAATGCGTGGAAATCTTCCAAATAAAGAACCTGAATTCCTAAAACGTTGGGAAGAAATGGATTTATATAACAAAATTTTAGAAAAAAATGCTGGGAAACCATCATACGTACTTCACGATGGACCTCCATATGCGAATGGTAACATCCACATTGGACACGCATTAAACAAAATCTTAAAAGACTTTATCGTTAAATATAAAAACATGAATGGTTTTGTTTCACCATACGTTCCAGGTTGGGATACTCACGGTCTTCCAATCGAGCAAGTATTAGTAAATAATGGTGTTGATAGAAAATCTATGCCAGCTAATAAATTTAGAAACAAATGTAAAGATTATGCTTTAAAACAAGTTGATAAACAACGTGCTGACTTCAAAAAACTTGGAGTATTAGGTGATTGGGATAACCCATACTTAACTTTAGATCCAAAATTTGAAGCTGAACAAATCCGTGTATTCGGTAAAATGGTAGACAAAGGATATATCTACAAAGGATTAAAACCTATCTACTGGTCACCATCATCAGAATCTGCATTAGCTGAAGCTGAAATCGAGTACCACGATCACACTTCACCATCTATCTATGTTGCTTTTGACTTAGTTAGTGAGAATGGTGCTGTAGAAAAAGGAACTAAGTTTGTTATTTGGACAACTACTCCTTGGACATTACCTGCGAACTTAGGTATTGCTGTTCACCCAGACTTTGAATACCAAGTTGTTAAATATAATGGGGAAAGTTACTTAGTTGCTAAAGAAAGAGTAGCATTCTTAGCTGAAAAATTCGGTTGGGAAAACTATGAAACAGGTGAAGTATTAGTAGGTAAGGACTTAGAGTACTTACTATGTCAACACCCATTCTTAGATAGAACTTCTACATTAATCTTAGCTGATTATGTAACACTTGATTCAGGGACTGGTTTAGTACACACAGCTCCTGGACACGGGGTTGATGACTATCTTGTTGGTCAATTACAATACAAACTTGGAGTATTATCACCAGTTGATAACCAAGGTGTTCTTACTGAAGAAGCGGGGCAATTCGCTGGTAAATTCGTATTTGATGCGAACAAAGACATTATTGCGCACTTAGATGAAACTGGAGCATTATTAAAACAAGAAGATATCACTCACTCATATCCACATGACTGGAGAAGTAAAAAACCAATTATCTTCAGAGCTACACCACAATGGTTCTGTTCTGTTGATGCATTCCGTTCTGAATTATTAGAAGCTGTAGATAACACTAAATTCTACAGTGAATGGGGTAAACCAAGATTATATAACATGATCCGTGACCGTGGTGACTGGGTAATCAGTCGTCAACGTGTTTGGGGTGTGCCAATTCCTGTATTCTATGCTGAAAATGGAGAAGCTATCCTTGATATCGACTTAATCGAACACGTAGCGAAAATTTTCGAAGAAGAAGGATCAACAGTTTGGTTCTACAAAGAAGCTAAAGAATTATTACCAGAAGGATACACTCACCCAGGAAGTCCAAATGGTGAATTCACTAAAGAAATGGACATCATGGACGTATGGTTCGACTCTGGAACATCTCACCAAGGATGTTGTGCAATTCGCAAAGATTTAACTTATCCAGCTGACTTATATCTAGAAGGAAGTGACCAATACCGTGGATGGTTCAACTCTTCACTTATCACTTCTGTAGCAGTATCGGGAGTAGCTCCATATAAAGAGTTAGTATCTGCTGGATTCGTTATGGACGGAAATGGTAACAAGATGAGTAAGTCATTAGGAAACGTTATTTCTCCTAACGAAGTAGGTAAAGAACTAGGTGCTGAGATTATTCGTCTATGGTCTGCAAGTGTTGATTATACTCAGGACGTACGTATCTCTAAAGATATCTTAAAACAAGTATCTGAAACATACAGAAAAATTAGAAATACTTTCCGTTTCTTACTAGGAAACTTATATAATGGAAACTTCAACAACCAAACAGACCTTCTTGCATATGAAGATCTAGAAGAATTAGATAAATACATGGTTCTTAAGTTTGAAAAAGTTGTTGCGAAAGTATTAGATTACTATGAAAACTATCAATTCAACAGTATTACTACTGAACTAATCAACTTCTTTAATGTTGAATTATCTTCATTCTACCTTGACTATGGTAAAGATATTCTTTACATCGAAGGTGAAGATTCTCACAAACGCCAAAGTATGTTAACAGTTCTTTACACTGTATTAAGTAAATCTGTTAGATTATTCGCACCGATTCTTTCATTCACTGCTGAAGAAGTATATGACAATATGCCATACGAAGATGCTGAATCTGTTCACTTAACTGATTTCCCAGTTAAGAACTTAATCGATGATGCAACATTAGAAGCTAAATGGGATAAACTTTTAGAAGTTCGTGATGATGTGAATAAAGCATTAGAAGAAAGCCGTAATGAAAAAGTTATTGGTAAATCTCTTGAAGCAGCTGTTGAAGTATATAGTAACGATGCAGAAGTTGTTGAGTTATTAAACTCTGTTGATAACTTAAACCAATTCTTCATCGTAAGTAAAGTTGCTGTTAAAGAAAACGATGGTGTAGCTTATGATCTTGCTACTGTTAAAGTAACTAAAGCAGAAGGACACCGTTGTGACCGTTGTTGGAACATCGTAGATGAAGTAAACGAAGAAGGTTTATGCCCACGTTGTGCTAGCATCTTAAACAAATAATAGAATAACTTACATATAGAACTTAGGTTAAATTTAATCTAAGTTCTAATTTTTTTTAATAAATTTTATAGAGTCCAAAAAAATGGACAGATAGATTGTTATAATTAAATCACAAAACGAAGAGGTGATTTAAAATGGAAAAAGATTATATTACAATTACAGGGATGGAACACTATTTTGGAAATAAAATTTTTAAAGTGGGAGATGTTATCAGTTGTGAAAAAGAGTTTGATAACGACTATGATGAAGAAGCTATTAAAGTTATGATGAAAACCTTCGGTAAAGTTGGTTATGTAGGAAATTCTTGTAGAACTGTTGCGAAAGGTACGAAAAGTGCAGGAAGAATTTACGATAAAGTTGGAGATAAATTTTTTGTAAAAGTTTGTTTTGTTACTGGAGGTTCTGTAATCGCAGAAGTTGTCAATAGAGATGTGAAAATACATAAAAGTAATAGAAAAATTCGTAAATAGTTGTTATTATATACATAAGTGTATATAAGGAGCAAAATTTATGGAAAAAGGAAGATATCAAAAATTAAAGCTATTGTATCTATTAGAAATACTAAGAGACTATAGCGATGAAAATACTTATTTAAGTGTGAAAGAATTAACTACTTTACTCTTGAAAAAAGAAATTATTGTTGAGAGAAAAACTCTATATAAAGATATAGAATTACTACAAGATTATGGATTTAATATCGTTGTTGAAAAGAATGGTCGTGAGAATATCTATGCATTAGTAGAAAGAGAATTTGAGCTTGCAGAGGTGAAGATGCTAATCGATGTAATCCAGGCGAGTAAGTTTTTAACTGTAAAAAAATCACGAGATCTAATTTTGAAATTGAAGAAATTAGCGAGTAAAAAACAAGCTCAAAAAATTCAAAGACAGGTATATTCTTTCGAAGAAAACAAATATATCAATGAAAATATTTATTATAATGTTGATGCTATTCACAATGCAATTGCAGAAAATAAGCAAATTGATTTTAATTATTGGCAATGGAATTATAAAAAACAGATGATTGATAGAAAAAATGGTGAAGTCTATAACGTAAGTCCTTTTGCTCTAGTGTGGAATGATGAAAATTATTATATGGTTGCTTTTGATGCTAAGACAGAGTTGATAAAAAATTATCGTGTTGATAAAATGCGAAATGTTGTTATTGCAGATGATGATAGAGTGGGTCATGAAAAGTTTCAAAAAGAAGATATATCTAGTTATTCGAAGAAAATATTTGGTATGTATGGTGGAACTTTAGAAAAAGTGACTTTAGAGTTTAAAGAATCATTAATAGGAGCAATCGTTGATAGATTTGGAAAAGATATTATTATTCATAAAAAAGATGATATTTATCAAACTTCTGTAGAGGTTATGTGTAGTGGTCATTTCTTAGGTTGGATTTTCTCTTTAGGTAGTGATATAGAAATATTAGCACCTCAAAATGTTCGAGATTTATATGTTGAGAAAGTGGAGGTGTTATTAAAAAAATACAGATAAACGAGAAGGATGAATGAAAATGGATAAAAATATTGTTTTGTTAGATATCGTAGAAACTGATGTAACGAAAGTTGTTTCTGTTTCATTAAAAAGAATAAATATAACTGATAGATTTGAAGTCATAGAAGATAGAAATTTTCATCGTAAAATGGAATCTGGAGAATATTTGTTCGATTTGGAGGATACTCTAGAAAGTTATTTTAATAATATACCATCAGAAATAGATATTAAAGTTTTTGTTTGGTATAAGGAGAAGAAAGAATTAATAGATAAATATTTTTCTTTTCTTAGTGATTATAAATTTGAATTTATTCAATCTAAACTTATAAAAGTAGGATTAACAAATGGTAAGAATCCTGTTAAATATTCTATGAAAAAAGTATTGAAGCTATTTGAGATTGAGTATGATAAAAATAACTTGGGCGTTCCTAGATATGCAGTAGATATATTTTATCAGATTTTCGAAAGACTTGTAGTTTATTTTGAACGTAGAAGTGAAGTTAGTGATTTTTGTAAGATGGAGAGCGGTTTGATACATGAAGTATCCTGTAGAACATTGAAAAAATCTACTAATAAACCTTCTTTAGATTGGGTAGACTTTATTTGGGGAGATTATCGTTTTTGTAAACATTGTTGTAGTTTTGAAATTAAAGGACCTTTTTATAAAGAAATGTCAAATGAACAACTAAAAAACGAAGGTATTTTTCTAAAAAATATTAAAATTAGTAATGCTACTGGAGAAGTCTGTGAAAAAGGGGAGGTTACTGAAGCAGATATAGTAGTGAATGAAGATTCTAAACAAACAATTTCAGCTATAGAATTTGTCGAAGAAGATTATGTTATTGATGATACATTAAAAGAAATAAATGAAATTATTAATAATAAAAAAACAGAGCATGTGAATTTACCAAATGGAGAAAAAATCGAGATTTTCAAAGCTAATGACACATTAAATAAAAATATTAGAGAACTTATGGATAAGAAGAAAAATGAAAGTTCTGCTTTGAAAATTAATGATATTGATCATCGAATCTTACTTTTTAAAATTGGAGAGATTGGTGAAAATAAGGTGTTAGATGAATTGAAATATAGTTTTTATCCAATGTATATTTTAAATGATATTGAAATTAATATTGGAGAATTTCATTGTCAAATTGATTTTATAATAATAACAAAAAAATCTATGTATTTGATAGAATGTAAGAATACTAAATTTAATGTTAAAATTGATGCGAGTGGAAGTTTTTTCCTTTTAACTGA
Source organism: Gemella haemolysans (assembly GCF_901873445.1). Lineage (GTDB taxonomy): Bacteria > Bacillota > Bacilli > Staphylococcales > Gemellaceae > Gemella > Gemella haemolysans_C. The sequence goes on along the minus strand of NZ_CABFLN010000059.1, from coordinate 15,576 downwards.
AGGTAAAAAGAGTCGTACTTTTAGTGTTTTAAATCAAATAGAAAGACAAAAAATGATTTTGGAGCAATTAGATTTTGGAGTAGACATTATAAATGTGCATCCTATAGTTGTTTATGCAAATGAAGAAACTGGAATAGAAATTGAAGATCAGACTAAATTAAGAGGTATTGATGTAATTAATTTAGATTGCTTAAATAGCTTAATTAGAGAAAAAGAAAAAGATTTAAAAGAAATCTATAGTGAAGAAGAAATTGAAAAAATTAAAAATAAATTAATGAATCCTGAATTGAAAGATACTAATTATGTTGAAGAAAATTTCATGAAGTGGGATGAGTTTGAATTAAGAAGGCAATTAGAAAAGAATATAAATGAGAAAAAAGCATTGGAAAAGATTGTTGAGAAAAATTTAACAAAAAATGTAACTACATTAAAAAATGAATCTAAAATTTCACATGATGAATTTGAAAATGTTTTAGAGAGATATTTGATAAAAAAATCGGAAAAATTAGGTGTGACTACCTCATCATTAATGACGGAAATGATGAAGGATGAAGTGTTAGAAAAAATGCCAACGACTAATGCACAGTTATCTAAAATGTTAGTTAGTAACAGTGTATTCTTCCATAAAATATCTAATGATTTATTAGCGATGATTAACAATGTTAAATCAATTATGAGTTAAGCAGTATGAAGTTAAAATAAAGGATGACATGAAAATAAAATTTTTATGATAAATGTTTTATGTCATTCTTATTTTTTATTTAAAATCAAAAAATATATAAATTCATTTAGCTTTATTAGTTGGATGAAAAACGTAGTTAATATCAACTTAAAATCGTATTATTGTTGTTGCTTTAAAGATAAATGGATGTTATAATTAAGAGATGAATTATAATATGATTATAAAATCATTAAATAAGAAAATATGTCGGAAGGAAAATGTTAATGGCTATTTTAGGAAAAATATTTGATGCTAACAGAAGAGAAGTAAAAAGCTTATCAAAATTAGCTGACAGAGTATTAGCTAAAGATGAAGAATATTCAAGTCTTAGCGATGAACAATTACAAAATAAAACTGAAGAATTTAAAGCTTACATTGAAGAACAAAGAGAAAAAGGAAAAGATACAGCGGATATTCTAGATAAAATTCTAGTAGATGCATTTGCTGCAGCTCGTGAAGGAGCATTTCGTTCTTTAGGAATGAAACCATATAAAGTTCAAATCATGGGTGGTATCTCACTTCACCGTGGGGATATCGCAGAGATGAGAACAGGGGAAGGTAAAACTCTTACTGCAACAATGCCTGTTTATTTAAACGCATTAGCTGGAGAAGGAGTACACGTTGTTACAGTTAACGAATACTTATCTCAACGTGATGCTCAGGAAATGGGAGTTTTCTATAACTTTATGGGACTTTCTGTTGGGCTTAACTTAAACTCTTTAAATTCTGAAGAGAAAAGAGCAGCATACAATGCGGATATTACATACTCAACAAACAATGAGTTAGGATTTGACTATTTAAGAGATAACATGGTTAAAACAGTTGAAGCTCGTGTTCAACGTCCATTAAACTATGCCGTAATCGATGAGGTTGACTCAGTTCTTATCGATGAAGCTCGTACACCACTTATTATTTCTGGTGAAGGACAAGAATCAACTTCACTTTACCAAGTAGCGAATGCATTCGTTAAAACTCTGAAAAAAGCAGAGGAAGAAGATGGAAGTGATGGAGATTATACTTTAGATATTAAAACTAAAGCTATTCAACTTTCTGAAAATGGTATTGATAAAGCAGAAAGTTACTTTGGATTGAAAAATCTTTATGATCTAAAAAATGTAGACTTAACACACCATATTAACCAAGCGTTAAAAGCTAACTACACAATGGCGTTAGACGTTGATTACGTAGTTGCTGAAGATGGTGAAATTTTAATCGTTGACCAATTTACAGGTCGTACAATGCCTGGACGTCGTTTCTCAGAAGGTTTACACCAAGCTATTGAAGCTAAAGAAGCTGTACCAATTCAAAAAGAAAGTAAAACAATGGCGACTATTACATTCCAAAACTTCTTCAGAATGTATAAAAAACTTAGTGGTATGACAGGTACTGGTAAAACAGAGGAAGAAGAATTTAGAAATATCTACAATATGTTCGTTACAACTATTCCTACGAACAGACCAATTCAAAGGATTGATGCTCCAGACTTTATTTATGCTAACATGGAAGCTAAATTTAATGCTGTAGCACGTGAAGTAAAAGAATGTTATGATAGAGGACAACCAGTTCTTTTAGGTACAGTTTCTATTGAAACGAGTGAATTAGTATCTAAATTATTATATAGATATGGAGTACCTCACAAAGTACTTAATGCTAAACAAAATGAAAGTGAAGCAGAAATTATTAAACAAGCTGGACAACGTGGTTCAGTAACTATCGCAACTAACATGGCTGGTCGTGGTACGGATATTAAACTTGGTGAAGGTGTTCGTGAATTAGGTGGTCTTGCCGTAATCGGTACAGAACGTCACGAATCTCGTCGTATTGATAATCAGCTACGTGGACGTTCTGGACGTCAAGGGGACCCTGGTTACAGTAGATTCTATTTATCTCTAGAAGATGAGCTAATGGTTCGTTTTGGAGCTGATAGATTACAAAAAATCATGGGTAAAGATGTAGATACACCGCTTGAAAGTAGAATGGTAAGTAGATCGGTAGAAAGTGCTCAAAAACGTGTTGAAGGTAATAACTATGACTCACGTAAACAAGTACTTCAATATGATGATGTATTACGTAAACAACGTGAAATCATGTACGCTGAAAGAAATGAAGTATTAGAAAACGAAGTAGTTACTGAAATCATCCAAGATATGATTGGAGATGCAGTTGATAAAACTATGGCATTTATCATTGAAAACTTAGAAGCGCACAGTGAAAAAGAGGAAACAGAAGAAATCATTAAATCACTTAATGAGAAGTTCTTAGGTCAAAAACCTATTACTGAGAGTGAATACTCAGATGTTATGTCTGATGATGAAATTCGTGAATTAGTATTACACAGAATTAATTTAGAGTTAGCTGAGAAACGTGAGTTACTTGGTGATGAAACTATGAATTCATTCGAGAAATACATTCTTCTTAATGCAATTGATGATAGATGGACTGATCACATCGACCAAATGGATCAACTTAGAAAAGGGATTTTCCTACGTTCATATGGACAAATTGATCCACTTCGTGAATACAAAACTGAAGGTTACCAAATGTTCGAGGACATGATTGATGACATTCAAGTTGAAGTTGTTACTAACTTAATGCGTATTAGAGTAGAACGCCACGAAGAAATCGAGATGAAACAAGAACCAACGAACCTTGTAACTAATGATAGTAAAGAACATATCGCTCGTGGTCCAGTTAAGAGTGCTTCTCGTGAAGAGAAAAAAGCTCGTATCGAAGAGCGTAAACAACGTATCAAAGAGTTAAAAGCTCAAAAAGATAAAGAAACTAATTAGTAGTTAATTTAAAGAAGGAGACTTAAAAAAGAGTTTCCTTCTTTTCATAGCTTTTATAATATTATAAGGAGGTAGTATTATGAATAATATAGAAAAACTAAGAGAAATAATAAAATCTAACGATAATATTGTGTTTTTTGGTGGTGCTGGTGTTTCTACAGAATCTGATATCCCAGATTTTAGAAGTGCCAATGGAGTTTTTAGCGTAGAACTTAATCGTCATTTCACTCCAGAACAACTTGTTTCAAGAACGATGTTTGTGAAGTATCCTGTAGATTTCTTTGATTTTTATAAGAAGCATTTGGTCTATCCAAATGCTAAACCGAATAAGGCGCATTATTATTTAGCGAAGTTAGAAAAACAAGGTAAGTTAAAAGCTGTTGTTACTCAAAATATAGACACACTTCATGAACAAGCAGGAAGTAAAAATGTTTTGAAACTACATGGAAGTGTGGATGCTAACTATTGTACGAAGTGTAAGTCTTTTTATAATTTAGAGGATTTCTTATCTAAAACTGAAGAAATACCTAGTTGTGACAAATGTGGTGGGATTATAAAACCTTATGTAACTCTTTATGAAGAAGAACTTGATATGACGGTATTTAATGCTGCAATTAACTTTATAGAAAAAGCTGATGTATTGATTATTGGCGGAACTTCATTAAGTGTTTATCCTGCTGCTAACTTATTGCATTATTTTAGAGGTAAGTATTTAATTGTTATTAATAAAACTTCTACACCACAGGATAATATGGCAGATCTTGTTATTAATGGGAAAATAGGTGAAGTCTTCTCGAAATTAGAAGAAAGATAAGGAGGAATGTAGATGTATTTATTTAGAAAATTATCTTGGTTTATGAAGCTAGAAAAGAAACGTTATAGTATCGGTATTATAGCTTTAATTTTAGTAAGTATTTTCAACCTAATTCCGCCCAAGGTGATAGGTAATGTTATCGATAAGATTGAAGCAGGTAATTTAACAAATGGTCAGTTATTTCTAAATGTAGGTTACTTGGTTTTAGCTGCTCTTGCTATGTATGCTCTTCGTTATGTTTGGCGTGTGTATATTTTTGGTGCAGCATATAATTTAGGTCGTATTTTGAGATCAAGATTATTCGAACATTTTACAAAGATGTCACCATCATTCTTCCAAAAGTATCGTACGGGAGATTTAATGGCACATGCAACCAATGATATAAACTCAGTAGCAATGGTTGCTGGGGGTGGAGTTATGTCCGCGGTAGATGCAAGTATTACTGCCCTAGTTACATTATTTACAATGATATTCTTAATAGATTTTAAATTAACTTTAATAGCGATTATCCCTTTACCATTTTTAGCGTATGCTACAAATTATATTGGTGATAAAAACTATGAAAGTTTTGAAGAAGCGCAAGAATCTTTTTCTGATTTAAATAATAAGGTTCAAGAAAGTGTTTCAGGGATAAAAGTTACTAAAACATTCGGTTATGGTAACGATGAAATTAAGAGTTTTAAAGAAGTGAATAATAAAGTATTTGGAAAAAATGTTATTGCAGCTAAGTATAATTCATTATTTGATCCTATGGTATTAATTTTCGTTGGATTATCATATACACTTACTCTTATTTTTGGTGGTATTTTTGTTTCTAATGGAGAGTTATCTGTTGGTGAGTTAGTAACTTTCGTTACGTACCTTGATATGTTAGTATGGCCGCTTCAAGCGATTGGTTGGTTATACAATATCTCACAACGAGGAGAAGTATCATATAAACGTATAGAAAGTTTATTAGCTGAAGTTAATGATGTCGATACTAATTTAGATAGTAAAGTTAAAGCTGAGAATGGTAGACTAGAATACAATATTGATAACTTTGAATTTGAAGAAGGTAAAACCTTACTAAGAGATATTAAATTCGCAATTGAAAAAGGTCAAACCCTTGGTATTGTAGGTGTTACCGGTTCTGGTAAAACTACGCTATTAAGACTATTATTAAGAGAGTTTAATATTAAAACTGGTAATATCAAGCTTAATAATAGAGATATTGCTGAATACAGTCTAAGTGACTTAAGAAAACTTATCGGATATGTACCTCAAGATCAGGTGCTATTTGCTATGTCGATTAAAGAAAATATTCGTTTTGCGAATCCTTTAATCGATGATAAAAAGGTAGAAGAAATTACGAAAATCTGTGGTCTATATGATGATATAATGGCCATGCCTGAGAAGTTTGATACGATTGTTGGAGAGAAAGGTGTTAGTCTTTCTGGAGGTCAAAAACAACGTTTAGCTATGAGTCGTGCTTTGATTATTAATCCAGAGATATTAATTCTTGATGATTCATTATCTGCCGTTGATGCAAAGACTGAGCACATTATTTTAGAAAACTTAAAAGAACAACGTAGTGGTCAGACAAATATTATTACAGCTCACAGACTATCTGCGGTTGTTGAAGCTGATTTAATAATTGTTTTAGGTGAGGATACTATTATCGAAAAAGGTACTCATGATGAGTTAATAGCAAATAACGGTTGGTATAAAGAGACTTATGAAAGCCAACAAATGGAAGAAAGCTTGAAAGGAGGAAATGAAGATGTCGAAAAGTAAGACGTTTTTTAGATTAATGCGCTATATGTTTAGATATAAAGGACTATCAGTATTAGCGTTATTATTTATATTACTAACTTCTATAGTAGCGACAGCAATTCCTCTTTTAGCTCAGTATTATATTGATAACTTTATTACAAAAAATATTGCTAAAGCAGGGTTATATATATTAATTATTTATTTTGGATTATTTATTCTAAGAGTAGTATTTACATTTTTAGGAGAATTCTACTTTGCAAGAGTAGCTCATAGTATAGTAAGAGATTTACGTAATGATAGTTTTAAAAACTTACAAAAATTAGGGATGTCTTACTTTGATAAGACTCCAGTAGGTTCTGTTGTATCTAGGTTAACTAATGATACACAAGCTGTTGCAGATATGTTTGGAACAATTTTCTCTAGTTTCTTAAATACTATTCTTATGTTTGTAGTAACACTTTCTGCAATGATTGCTTTAAGTTGGCAACTTACTATATATATGATCTTATTCATTCCTGTTATGGTTGGTTCTGTGTATATGTATCAGAAGTTATCTAGTAAACTTGTAGAAATTTCTCGAGCGAAAATTAGTGAAATGAATACTAAGTTGTCTGAGTCAATCGAAGGTATGAAGATAATTCAAGCATTTAACCAAGAACAACGTTTAATAGATGAATTTGGTAAGGTTAATAATGAGCACCTTCGTTATTACACTAAATCATTAAAAGTTGATAGTCTATTACTACGACCAGCTATGGCTTTATTTAAAGTATTAGCATATGGGGTTATTGTTACGTACTTTGGTCTAAGTTTTGAAAGTGCTGGGTTTACAGCTGGGATAATTTATGCATTTATTCAATATACGAATCAACTTTTCAATCCTTTAATTGAACTAATGCAAAACTTTTCAATTCTTCAAACTTCTATAATTTCTGCAGGACGTGTTTTCACACTTATAGATAATGAAGAATATGAGCCAGAACAAAAAGAAAGTGATTATAAGATTTCACGTGGTGATATCGAGTTCAAAAATGTTAGTTTCTCATATGATGGTAAACGTGATGTACTTAAAAATATTTCATTTAGTGTTAAAAATGGTGAAAGTATTGCTTTCGTAGGAGCAACTGGTTCTGGTAAATCATCAATTATGAATCTTTTCCTTAGATTTTATGATTATGATAGAGGAGAAATACTAATTGATGGTGTTGATATTAAAGATTATAGTTCTAAAGAATTAAGAAATAGTGTTGGATTAGTTCTTCAAGATCCATTTTTATATCACGGGACAGTAGAGTCTAATATTAAGATGTATAATGAAGAATTAACAAGAGAAGATGTTATTGAAGCGGCTAAGTTCGTCGATGCACATAACTTTATTGATAAACTTGAAGATAAGTATGATAGTATAGTTACTGAAAGAGGGGCAACTTTTTCTAGTGGAGAAAGACAACTACTTACATTTGCTAGAACTATAGCAAGTAAACCGAAAATCTTAATCCTTGATGAAGCAACAGCGAATATTGATTCTGAAACAGAAGAATTGATTCAAAATTCGCTTGAAAAAATGAGAAAAGGTAGAACGACTATAGCAATTGCTCATAGATTATCTACTATACAAGATTCTAACTGCATCTATGTACTAGACAAAGGTGAGATTATCGAATCTGGAACACATGAAGAGTTAATTGCTCTAAAAGGAAATTATTACAAAATGTACCAACTTCAGGCTGGTATGTTAAATAAATAGATTTAAACTGGAAGTGAATAAAGTAACTTTCAGTTTTTTATGAAGAAAAAATGAATAGATATAGTATGAGTTAACATAAATTTAAAGTGTTGATTATAATTTTGTAAATCTTATATTAAAAATAAATACTAATAAATCAAAGTATAAATCTTATGACTGTTTTCTTGCATTTAGTTTAGAAAAAGCTTACAATTAATGTATTAATTATAAATAAAATTAATCTTAGTATCATATTATGAAAGAAGGGTATAAAGTTGAGAAAATATTTAGGGGAAAAATATAATAAGTTTTCGTTAAGAAAATTGACTGTTGGAGTTTGTTCTATGACGATAGGATCTTTTTTCTTAATGTCGACTGTTCAACCTGAAGATTATATAGTGAAGGCAGCAGATAATGCAATTGTCCACTATAAATACGTAGGAGAAGATAAACTTACTGATAAAGAAAAGGAATTAATAAGAAAAGAAGTACCAAACATTGTACAAAGTACAGAAGAAACATATTACTTAGTGTTTAAACCGACTAAAACAACACAACTAAACAAATTACCTAATACTGGGTTAAATTATGGAGTAGGAAGTATGCTTCTAGGAGGTATGCTAGGTCTATTAGTAGTTGCTGTAGCAAAAGGTAAAAATAAAACACGTAAAATATTATCAATACTGTTAGTTACGAGTATGGGAGCAACTACTCTAGAGCTACCTGTTCGCGCTATGGAAGACTTACAATTGTCGGTTTACAATATGGATTATAATCTAAAAGTTGGAGATAAACTTCCTAAGATTTCTTCGATTCCTGGATATAGTTTTGTTGGATTTATTAAAAATGAAGATGAAACTAAAAAAGTAAATGAAGAAGTTAAAGAAAATGTTACGCCACAACAAAATACTAAAAAACAACCGAAGTTAAATGAAATTATAAATTCAAATACGATAGACAAAAAACTGGAAAATAAAACAATATCAAATAATATTGACAAAAAAGAAGATAAAAAAGTATTAGAAAATAATAATAAAAAAGAGGATAAAAAAGTATTAGGAGTTAATACAGTCAATCCTCAAGATGAAGTGTTAGCTGGAAAACTGACTAAACCTGAGTTAATATATACTGATAAAACAGTAGAAACATCAATACAATATAATCAAATTATCGAAAATAATGATCAGTTGCCTAAAGGAACAACAAGAGTAAAACAACAAGGAAAAGTAGGCAAAAAAACTGAAGTTATAAGGGTATTTACCGTAGAGGGGAAAGAAGTTTCTAAAGAATTAATTTCTATTAATACAAAAGCACCAGTTTCAGAAATTATAGAAAAAGGAACAAAAAAAGCAGTTAGTACTATTACTCCAAAAGGTGAAAAATTAGTAAAACCTGCTGTTGAAGTAAAACCTGAGTATAAAGGGGTGCAAGCTGGAGCGATAGTAGAACCAGAAAAAGTCGAACCGCTAAAAGAATATACGGGAGTACAAGCTGGAGCGATAGTTGAACCTGAGAAAGCAGAAGCACCGAAAGAGTACACAGGAGTGCAGGCTGGGGCAATAGTCGAACCAGAGAAAGCAGAAGCTCCAAAAGAGTATACAGGGGTACAGGCTGGAGCAATAGTCGAACCAGAGAAGGTAAATCCGCCAAAAGAGTACACAGGGGTACAAGCTGGAGCAATAGTGGAACCAGCAAAAGCAGAAGCACCGGAGGAGTACACAGGAGTGCAAGCTGGAGCGATAGTTGAACCGGAAAAAATCGAGCCACCAAAAGAGTATACAGGAAAAATTGATCCACTGAAAACAGAAAATCCAAAACCTACTGTAGAAAATAACAATACAGCAGAAATAAATAATGTTCCAAAAAATGCCAGTGCACTACTTAGAATGAATTTTGTAAGAAATAATCAAGCATTATCTGGAACGGGTTCAGCTACATTTATAGCTCCTAATGTATTGTTGACAGTAGCTCATAACTTTATTAGTAATTCAAATGATAATACTACAGGTGAATTTATAGGAGATAAAGCTAAAAATACATATGAATGGCAAACACCTGATGGACAAAAAGGTTCATTCACATCGGAGGATATACACTTCTATAATCAAAAAGGTTATCCAAAAGGATTTATCTACGACTTAGCAGTTATTAAATTGCCTGAATCTACAAGAAGACAATATGCGAACTTAGTGGAAAATTACTCGAAAGTAAATGTTAATGATAAACTAAATGTTCATGGATATCCAGCTGGGCAGTATACTCACTTAAAAGATACTACTGTAGAAATGGAACAAAAATATGCGAATAATACTTATGGTGTCCAATACCAAGGTGGAAAAGCTGGTATGAGTGGTGGAGGAATCTTTAACTCTAAAGGAGAAGTCATTGGTGTACACCAAAATGGAGCTCAAAATCGTTCAGGAGGATTGATTTTATCTCCAACACAATTAAATTGGATTAGAAGTATTATAAACGGCAAAGAAATTACACCTAAATATGATGCCCTTGAACGTCATAAAGATGAGAAAAAAGATGACACTAAAGAAGAAAAAGAAGTTATTAAAAAATTAGAACTTAGAAATATATCATCTGTAGAATTATATTCAAAAGATGGTACTAAGTATCGTCATGTAACTTCATTAGCTTCTGTACCAAATGACCCACAAAATTACTTCATGAAAGTAAAATCAGAGAACTTTAAAGATGTGATGCTTCCAGTTGAAAGTATTACTAATGCTGATAAAGATAATAGAGATGTCTATAAAATAGTGGCTCGTGTAAATAATCTGATACATCATGAAAATAATGATGTAATAGAAAATTATACATACTATTTACCAAAAACTCAGAAAAGTGAAACGGGAGTCTATACATCATTCAAAAATTTAGTCGATGCAATGAATAGTAATCCTTCTGGAGAGTTTCGTTTGGGTGCAACTATGGATGCTCGTGAAGTTGAACTTCCAGAGGGGCAAGAAAGTTATGTTAATAAAAACTTTAGTGGTAAGTTAATTGGTACAAACAATGATAAGTACTACGCAATATATAACCTGAAAAAACCACTGTTTGATGTGCTAAATGGTGCAACAGTACAAAATCTTTCACTAAAAGATGCCAATGTTTCTGCAAAACACAATGCTGCGACAATAGCAAAGGAAGCAAATAGTAACACTCGTATTAACAATGTTCATGCTGATGGAGCAATAGCTGGAGAACATGGAATAGGAGGATTAGTATCACAAGTTAGTAATTCTACTATTTCTAATAGTAGCTATAGAGGTAGAATAACTAATACATATAAAACAGTTGCTAGTTATCAAATAGGAGGATTAGTAGGTAAACTTTCAGGTTCGAATGCATTAATAGATAAGTCGATTGCCTCTATTGATATGGCAACAAATGCTAATACTGGAGATCAAGTTGTTGGGGGTATAGCTGGCGCAGTTGATAATAGTGCGCTAATTAGTAATAGTTATGCTGAAGGGAATCTAAATAATGTACAGCGTTTTGCTAATGTAGGGGGTGTAGTTGGAGATCTTTGGGATAGTTCAGGAGATGTGGAGAAATCTGGAAAACTATTAAATGTCTTAAGTGATGTTAATATTACGAATGGTAATGCTATAGCTGGAAAACATTTTGATAATATGAAAGCAACTAATGTATATAGTAATAAAAATAATAAGGTAGTGAACGTAGTACAAGAAGATGATGAAATCTTAACTAAGGATTCTAATATTCAAAGAGGAGAAGTATTAGAAGACGCACAGATTAGAGAGAAAAAAGCTATTTTTGTTGCTAAAAATACTGTTAAAACAGAAAATTTTAATTTCTCTTCTAGATATGTAACTGACTATAGAAATCTTGAAAATGCCGATTCATCAAAAGAAAAAGTATATAAAAATATAGAAAAACTATTACCATTCTATAATAGAGAAACTATAGTTAAGTACGGAAATTTAGTAGAGACTAGTAGTAATCTTTACAATAAAGAATTATTGTCAGTAGTGCCTATGAAAGATAGTGAAGTAATTAGTGATATTAATAAAAACAAATCAAGTATAAATAAACTATTACTAAATTACGTGGACAATACATCAGAGACGATAAATGTACAATATCAAAGTGATTTTTCAAATGTTGCCGAGTATAGTATGAACGGTACAAAATTAATTTACACACCTAATACCTTACTTCACAATTATAAAAATATTTTAGATGAAGTATTACCAGAATTAAATAAAGTAGAATATAAATCAGATGCAATTAGAAAAGTATTAGATGTTTCTAAGGATGTTAGCTTAACGGAGTTATATTTAGAAGAACAATTCAATACTACGAAAACTAATTTGAAAGATAGTTTAATAAAACTTCTTACAGCTGATGCGACAATAGTTGAAAACAACAATAAGATAATAGATAATTATGTAATCGAGAAAATCAAAAATAATAAAGAAGCTTTACTTCTAGGATTAACTTATTTAGAGCGTTGGTACAACTTCAAATACGGTGATACAAAAGCAAAAGATTTAGTTATGTATCACTTGGACTTCTTCGGTAAATCAAATAGTTCAGCGTTAGATAATGTTATCGAATTAGGTAAATCTGGCTTTAACAATTTATTAGCGAAAAATAATGTTATTACATATAATGTACTATTATCAAAAAATTATGGAACTGATAGTTTATTTGATACATTAGAAAAATATAGAAAAGTTTTCGAGCCGAATAAAACAAATAACGAATGGTTTAAAGAGCAATCTAAAGCATATATTGTAGAAGAGAAATCTATGATTCCTGAAGTACGTGAAAAACAATCAAAAGTAGGGACTCCGCAATCTATAGGTGTATATGATAGATTAACTAGTCCATCATGGAAATATCAAAGTATGGTGTTGCCGTTATTAACATTACCTGAAAAATCTGTGTTTATGATAGCGAATATCTCTACTATTGGATTTGGAGCTTATGATAGATATAGAAGTAAAGAATATCCTAAGGGAGAAAAATTAAACAAATTTGTAGAAGATAATGTGAAAGAAGCGGCTAAACGCTTTAGAGATCATTATGATTATTGGTACAAAATATTAGATAGAGATAATAAAGAAAAATTATATAGAAGTCTTCTAGTATATGATGCTTTCAAATTTGGTAATGATAATAATAATGAAGTTAGCCAAGCAGATTTTTCTACCGATCATCCTGCCATCAAACATTTCTTTGGACCAGCAGGTAATAACGTAGTTCATAATGCTAATGGTGCATATGCTACAGGTGATGCATTCTACTATATGTCTTATCGTATGCTTGATAAATCTGGTGCGGTAACATATACGCACGAAATGACGCATAACTCAGATAGAGAAATTTATCTTGGAGGATACGGAAGAAGAAGTGGTCTTGGACCAGAGTTTTATGCTAAAGGATTATTACAAGCTCCTGATCATCCAGATGATGCAACAATCACGATAAACTCTGTGTTGAAATATGATGAAGCAGAAAATACTAATAGACTTCAAGTAAAAGATCCAACTCAACGATTCAATAATGCAGAAGATTTACGTAAATATATGCATAACTTATTCGATTTAGTTTATACACTTGAGATGTTAGAAGGAGAAGCAGTAGCTAAGTTAGATGGCAATCAAAAATATGATCTATTGAGAAAGGTTGAGAATAAATTTAAACCTGATCCTGATGGGAATGAGGTTTACGCAACGAATGTTATTCGTAGATTAAAACTTGATGAGCTTAATAAATTAACTTCTTTCAATAGTTTAATAGAAAACGATATAATCACAAGAAGAGGGTATATTGATGAAGGTGAGTATAAACGAAATGGATACTACACAATCAATCTTTTTTCACCGATATACGCAGCTTTAAGTAATAATGAAGGAACGCCGGGTGATTTAATGGGACGTCGTATGGCGTTTGAATTGTTAGCTGCAAAAGGATTTAAAGATGGAATGGTACCATATATTTCTAATCAATACGCAGAAGAAGCAAAAGCTAATGGAAGCAAAATTAATTCATACGGTAAAGAAGTAGGATTAGTAACTGATAAACTAGTGCTTGAAAAGGTATTTAATAAACAGTATTCGTCTTGGATTGATTTTAAAAAAGCAATGTATAAAGAAAGAGAAAGTAAATTCAATAAATTAACTAATATTAGCTTTATAAACCCAAATAATTGGGGACGTCAAGAGACTGTAACTATTGATAGTATTAGTAAGTTAAGAAGTTTAATTAAAAGTGCGGTTCAAGAAGATGCTGAAGACGATGTGGCAAAATTATACCCTGATACGAATAGCAGAGTTCTTAAACTGAAAAAAGCAATCTTTAAAGCATATCTTGATAAAACGAAAGATTTTAGAACTTCTATTTTTGGAGAAGAATAATATATTTTTTAATATACTTAATAATAAGGGTATGAGATTTTATGTCTCATATCTTTATTTATATAAAAAGAATAAGTTTTTATTGTTATTTTGAATTGTGATATAATAGTATCAAAGAGAAAAAAGGAGATTTCAATTATGATAAAAGTTGAAGTATGTGCAAATAGTGTTCAAGATTGTTTAATAGCTCAGAGTGAAGGTGCTGATAGAATAGAATTAATAAGTGCAAGTTATTTAGGAGGGTTAACTCCCACTACTACAGTTTTGGATATGGCACTAGAAAGTGGAGTAGAAATTCCTATAATGGCTATGGTGAGACCAAGAGGAGGAGGATTTTGCTATTCTAGGTTAGAGAAAGAACAAATGTTCAGGGAAGCAAGAGAACTTTTAAAGCATGGAGCAAATGGAATTGTTTTTGGATTTCTTGCCGAAGATAGAAAGATAGATTGGGTTGAAACAGAGAAGATGATAGATCTTTGTAATAGTTTCGGTGCTGAAAGTGTGTTTCATAGAGCGTTTGATTGTTCAGATGAACCAGAATATAATCTGCAACGCTTAATAGGTTTAGGGTGTACAAGAGTTTTAACGAGTGGACTAGGAGCAAATGTTAATAGGGGAGCTAAGTTGTTAAAATATCTTCAATCAAAATATGGACGATATATAGAGATACTTGCGGGTGCTGGGATTACAACAGATAATCTTGGAAAAATAATTGAAAAAACAGGTGTTAGTCAGGTTCATGGTACTTTTAAAAAATATGGCGTGGATGTAACTACAACTGCAGATGATGTAACATACAGATATACAGAAAAAGGAGATTTTGAAGAAGTAGATCCAGTAGAATTAGCTAAGGCGATAGAAATAGTTAGAAATATAAATAAGGAAGAGATTAATGTTTAGTAATATTCATCATATAGCAATTATCGGAACTAATTATCAGAAGACTAAAGAGTTTTATGTGGATAAATTAGGGTTTAAAGTGCTAAGTGAACACATAAGGATTGAGAAAAATGATATTATCTTAAATGTACAACGAGGAAATTTAGTATTAGAAATTTTCATAAAAGAAGATGCTCCACCTAGACCTAAGATACCTAATCCAGAACATACAGGATTAAGACATTTGGCGTTTAGGGTAGATAATGTCGAGAGAATACTAGAAAAATTTGATGAACTTGGTATAGTTCATGAATCGTTAAGATATGATGATTTTGATAATAAGAAGATGGCATTTTTCTTTGATCCAGACGGATTACCTTTAGAAATACACGAATAATAAAAATAAACTCCTAACACTCTGGTACTGCACCCAAAAAGTTGGACAAAATATTAAGTTATTTTTGTTTAGTATTTTAAACTTTAAAGTCAGTAAATTT
>NZ_CABFLN010000058.1 GCF_901873445.1 Gemella haemolysans | reverse complement strand
CTTTATTATACTTACTATATCTCATTTATATTGATTAAATTCTATTTTTCGTCTATACTTAGGTGTAAATACAATATGGTATTTACACAACCACTTTGTATGCGATAAACTATTATGTTTATTTGCCATAATTAAAATCATCCTTTCTTTTTTAGAGCTTGAACTACTCTTATTTTATCAAGAAAGGATGATTTTTCAATTGTTTAACTTTTAGCTCGCACCCGCATAGCGGGTGTTTTTTTGTTTCGGAGACTTCGCCTCCTCAACTGGCTAAAGCCTTTAACAAAAGCAGAGAAAAGTTTCATTATCTCTGCTTTTTATTGTCTATTTTTATTGCCTATTTCTTTTGAATTAACATTCCTATAGTCATTCCAATCATCGTTCCTAAAGACATTCCTATTGATACACCCATACCTGTTTTACTATCATATAAAGTACCTATTAAAGTACCTATAGACATACCAATAACCAAACCTAAAAGTATATAATCACCTTTATAACGCTTAGTTTTATCTCTCGATATTCTTATCATTCTTACTATCTTAACTATTATAAGCAATATACAAATTACAAATAAAAGTAATATTGGCCAAACCGTTAATAGAAAACTCATTTTATTCACTCACTATCTAATTCTTGTAGTTATATCGATATAGAATTCTATATGATTCTATTTATTATTAATCTTATACTAGTTAAGATATCTTATTAATATATAATATTGAATCTTCCATGACTATAGTTTCAAATAATTCACCAGATTTATCATTATCTTCCTTGTAAGAACATTCAATTTCGGACCAGAGTTTATCCCAATTTATCAAATTTCCCGAAGATAATTTTTCATTTCCTTTAAAAATAAGATTCACCCACGCTGTAATAAATTTCGAATCAAAAACATCTGTATCACCCAAATTTGAAATTACGGAAGGATTTCTAATATCGCCACCAATAATTCTATTTAATTCAGTAATTTCATTTTTATCACTAATATCAATTGTATTATCATTATACATATTTCCAAACATAATATTAATAAGTGCAATTAAACGTAACATATCACCGGCAAGTTCGGATGGTCTCACCTTTTTCTTAATTCTCCTTTCCTCAACATCTACATTTAATACATTCTTTAAACTTGAATTACGGAAAAAAGGTTTCAATATCTTTCTGATGTTATCCAAAATTAATTCCGAATCCCTATCCTCCCCAATATTACTATCGGTTGACTCTAATTTACTTGTCCCTAAATCGATAAATTTGACAGTGGAGTTATTAAAATCTATTATTCCCGCTGTATGACTCCTTAGTTTTATAATTGTCTTAGTTAAATTACCTTTATATTCTCTTTTCTGATTTGAATTTAATTTACTATCAGTAAAATATTCATTTAATTTAATAAAAAGATTTTCATTAAATACAGAATCAATTATTAAAATATTTTTCGGGTTTAAATCTCCATGAATTATAGAGGCTTTATGAAGTATAGAATAAGTATATAAAAAATTAGCAGCTAAAGACAAACTATATTGCACTATAAACCCTGACAAATATGAATAACTTTTCAAAGGATTTTCATTGTATTCTTCTTTTGCAAACCTAAGTAAATTATCACGATATAAAATCCAATCACTAAATGAAATTGACTCATTAATACACGACATAATCGAATAACTTGTCTCACTTGGATAATCAAATGTACCTGCATCGCTCACTACTGCTATAACTTCACTAACTTCACCTGAAGCATTCTTTATGGATTCTAATATGTTTTTTTGATAATCAGATTTTGAAACCTTCACCACTTGATAAATATTAAGAACTTTATGTCTCGCTTTATATACCTTTCCATTAGATCCTTCTCCTATTTCACGAAGAAACTCTAACTTTTCAAATGGATAATTCGAATTCTCAATTACCTCTGAATCATTAAAATATAACTTTTTATTTTTTATTATTAAATTCTCTGTTTTTTTCATAAATGTATTTTATCATATAAACTATATGTGCACAAGAATTACTTTGTCATATTCATAAATTCTCATTATCGATGTTCCTAATACTTCTTAATATTATTTATTAAGTTCTGTATAGCCATTATTTTAAACATCAATATTCTTTCAATTTGAAATGAAGTATATTGTCAATATTTTATATGATAAAAAAACTAGAAAAAAATAATTAGAACTGTAACATAAAGAAGCTCTAAAAAAATATGAGTTTTATATTTCTTAATAGGTGTTTTATATCTTGTATCAAGCATATATTCCTGCAAGATGATATTAGATAAAAAATATACTATTTCAATACTGTTTTCATCGTTTATCAGTGACTTATAGTTAAAGTCGTCGCTCTAGATAATAACAGTATTCTCTTTCAATTCTTCGGTTGAAAATAACTTTAAAAGTCTCCTAATCAAGGAACCCTTTTTCTAATTTATTTAGTACCCAATTTTCTAAAAGAATTTTTAAAATAATCAAGATATTTTTCTATTAAAGTAGTTTTCCTAAAAAACGGTAGGTATGATCTGAATTATCTAATACTATTTCTAAGTTTAAAAAATGCTGTTCTTCTATTATTCTCCATACTAATCACTATAAAGATATAATTATTTTCCTTAAAATAATAATTCAACTTTTTACTTTTTCTCTTATAAGAATTTTATTATTCTGATTTCATATTTCTATACTCCTCAAAAAAAACGACAGTTTCTGTACCGACCCCAAAAAGTTAGACCAAAAAATCTAACTTTTTGGAGGTCGGTATTTTTATGACTAAATATAATTTTG
>NZ_CABFLN010000057.1 GCF_901873445.1 Gemella haemolysans | reverse complement strand
TGCAGTGGATTTTCAACTGGGTATACAGAGATAGAATAAAGTAAGTTATAACTATAAAATACTAATATAAAAAGTTTGAAAATATAGTTGTTTAATTGTGTTGAAGAGAGAATAAGAATTTCATAATATATTTATTTAGAGATAGAGTTTAAACCTATCGTAGATTTTTTAGTCTACGGTAGGTCTTTTTTTATTGCGAATATATTTTTTGTACAAATATCTATAATATGTTATAATCAATGTTCGAAAATTAACAAAAAAGGTGGAAAAGAATTAAAAAAAGAAGAACATTATTCAGGTTTTACAGATAAAAGTTATAAAGTTGATTCTATAAATATTCCAAAGTATAGATTAGTAAATATTGATAAAAATGTTATAGATAAAAATAACCCGATAATTACCTTTATTTATCAGCCAGAACATAAAGTTACATTACACTTTGTAGATGAACAAGGTACTAAAGTTCAAGAGAGTAAGACATTTACTGTCCTAGAGGGGCAAACAATTAGTTATACCCCGAATTCAATGGATGGCTTCATTACACCGAATAAATTAAAACAAATTGCGGTAAAAGATGTAGATTATCAATTTGTATATAAAAAAGTACCTAAACAGGAACAAAAGCCAAGTGAAGGGACAAAGAATCCCGTAAAGACAGCTCCTAAGAGAGAAGTAAATAAGCAAAACACGGAAACTGGGATAGTATCAAATGTAGTACCGTTCGTAGCTAATCGTTCAAGTGCTAAGAAGACAATATATGTAGAAGAATCTCCTGTTTTCAAAAACACACCTTCAATTCAATCATCATCTCATAATGTAAGTTATAACACTAAAGAAACAGGAGTTCAGGAGAAAAAAGATCCATTTTTAGAAAATACTGGTATGACCCAAGAAGAAAAGAAAAAATTCTTGAATTATATTCATGAAGTTGAGAAAGATGCTCGTACAAAATATGGAAACGATCAAAATAAAATTAATCACGCAATAGCAAATGCGATTGCATATAGTTCATATCATGATAGTTTCTTACAAAAAAGTACTAATGACTTCGGAGAAAAACCAAGGAACTTAAGTAAAGATGTGGATGATTTATTAAGTAATATTTATAGAAAAAGTAATTATAAAATAGATTTTCCACATTTAGCAATGCCTTTAGCAACATCAGAAAAAAGTGTTTGGTATAAAGAAGTTGGAAAATTTATAGCTGGTCTTTCTCCATTAAATATTGTTGGTGTTACACCTAGCGATACATTTTTCCAAGCAAATTCACTATTAGGTGATGAGTTAACAATTATAGATGATAAAGATTTAATTACAGATATAGATGCGTATGTACTTAAATATCATCCTAAATTCAAAGACTTACCTTTGAATGAAAGAATAGAAAAATATTATAGTACAGATAACTTGAATAAAAAACGCGGAGAATATTATAAAGAAGTTCTGGAATTAAAATCAGAAGGTACTGGGGCGAATAATTATTCTACAATCTTAAAATTTGGAAGCATTGTTACATTAGCAGCGTTAGGGTTATTTTTATTGAATATAAAAAATGGAATTTCAGAATTTCGTACTGACCCTAAGAAAATGATTGAAGAAAAAATAATTCCAAGTTTAATTAATAATTTTGCAGAATTGAAGAAAGATCCTTTAGCATATGCAACAAAAAAAACATCTGCTCGCTTTGGTAATTTTGTTGCAGATACTATAGTAACTGCTAAGGCAGTAGTAACATTTACTGCAAATAAGATTAACAATAAGATTATAAAACCTATTGTTAATAGAGTAGTTAAGCCAATTTATAATGCGGTTATTCGTCCAATTTCTTCATTTATGTACAATAAAGTAGCTAAACCAATTTACAATAATGTAGTAAAGCCCGTTTATAATAAGGCCATTAAACCAGTTGTAAAATGGGGATATAGTAATATAGTAAAACCAGTTTATAATAAAGTCGTAAAACCAGTTTATAATAAAGTTATTAAACCAGTTGCAAAATGGGAATATAATAAAGTCGTAAAACCAGTTTATAATAAAGTTATTAAACCAGTTGTAAAATGGGGATATAATAATGTAGTAAAACCAGTTTATAATAAAGTTATTAAACCAGTTGCAAAATGGGGATATAATAATGTAGTAAAACCTTTTGTAGAGCCTATTTATAACAAAGTTATTAAGCCAGCAAGTAATTGGATATCAGGTAAATATAATAAAGCAAAAAACTGGATAAAAAAATGGTTTTAAGAGAGGAGATGGTAAAATGATAAAAAAAATTATGCTAGTGATATTGGCGTTAGCAACAATTTATTTTATAGGGGATACAAATTTAAAAGGTAATTCAGTGTATTATGCAAAACATTCACCAAGTAGTAATGTCAGAGATTTAGAATTGATGATATTTACAGAGAATTTAGATATTCTTGGTAAGAAAGATGGTTTTAAATATAAACATAAAATTCAAGAAGATAAGACAGTTCAAAATGTTGAAAAAAATGTTTATTTTACGTATAAGTATTATGAAAGTATGAATACATATATATATGGGGATGAAAAAAGAAAAAATTATTATTTTGATGAAAATTTTAAGTTGAAAGAAGTTGTAGATTCTGGTAACAATTGGCAATATGTAGATATATCAACAGTAGATGAAAATAAACTCAAGGAAGATATTTACGAGAATTTTAAACCTATATTAAAAGAATCAGAAGAAAAGAAGCCATTTATTAATTTGCAGTGGATTTTCAACTGGGTATACAGAGATAGAATAAAGTAAGTTATAACTATAAAATACTAATATAAAAAGTTT
>NZ_CABFLN010000056.1 GCF_901873445.1 Gemella haemolysans | reverse complement strand
CTTGGAGCTTTGTAGTTTGCGATTGATCCTGGGGTTACTTCTGACCAGTTACCTTTACTCCATTCTCCGTATGTAACTTCATTTGTGACTTTGTTTGTTGTCTTCGTTCTTGTTAACGTCACTGTTTCAACTGTTGGGTCTTTCAAGACTTTATTCGTACCTTTTTCTAGGTAGTTAATCGTACGAGTAACCGTTTTTCGTTCTTCGACATTTTCCATCTCATGATTATAAGGAATAACTAAATTTACATTTTCTGTTGACTTATCAACAATTACAGCGCTAGTATCCGGAGAGTTCGAAAGATTTTGAACATAATTTGGAATCTTAGGTGCATTTACTGATGACCATTCTCCAGAATTCCAAAGTTTATCTAATTCATCAGTAGTGTAAAGTTTTCCCGTTGTTTCGTTATACGGTTCACCGGTAACTGAATCGACAGTATATGTACGAGTTAAAGTTACTGACTGTACAATAGGAGTCTGTCCAGGAATTTCTTCACCTGTTACTTCATCAACAAATTTAACTGTTCGAACTATTGTTTTACTATCTGTTTTCTCTTCTAATTTATGATAAGTATTTTCAACTCTATTATTTCCAACCAATTCACTCGAAACTTGACGATACCCTGGAATTTTGAATTCTCCAACTTGTGGGTTCGAAGAAAATATAGGTGTTTTAATAGTTTTTCTTTTTTCATTTAAAAACGTCGTTTTTCCATTTGTATTTGAAGACGAAAATGCACCTTGTATACGATATAGGTTAGCCTTGTCTACGGCTTCTCCATCAATTGTTTGCGTTGTTGAAGGTACATCAAAAAACTTATTATCTGGACGATAATTGTCCCCAGTAACGGTAATTTTATCAACTCCAACAGTATAATTTATCAATCGAAATGCTGGAATTGTTCCCGAAACAACTCTAAGTACAAATTTATCTTTAGTTACTTCCACTGGTTCAAGTATAACATTCCCACCAGCAATCATGTAAGCACCATTTTCGTTAACAGGAGTCGCTTCAGTAACTTCACGACCTAAGCGAACTACTTGCTGCGTTTTTAAAATTTTATCTGGTAAGAATTCAATTCCAGAAGCCTCAGATAAGTTTAGCTCGATTAATGTCCCCGGACCAACATCTTTTTGAGGACGAACAGATATTGTCGTTTGTGAAGTCATATTTTGATCCGCATCAAAGTTAAATATTCCTGAAATCCCTACTACAGGTTTCACTGCAACCACCTGTGTTTTAGGGATATCAATTGTTTGTTCTATAGCCGTTGTTCCTGTTGTAGTAGAAATCCTTGCATTTAATGTGTAATCTCGATTTGCATACACAACGGGAGAAGTTGTTGATTTTACTCCAAATGTAAATTCAGTACCCTCAGGAAAATCTTCTATATGTTTATTAAACGTTAGTCTCACTTTTCCCTCATAAGCCTTTAAAGTTGTATCTGTTTGCTTAGATAAATCACCACTACTTTGTTTATTCACTTCTGGTACGGCTGCTTGAATTACTTTTAATTTTCCAATTTCCTGACCATCACCACCCTTAACTGATAAATTATCCAACGAACCTGTAGAAACGTTTTCTAATATGTAATCGATGTAGTCACCAGCTCTTGCTGCCTGTGTTGTTTTAGTTATTACTTTAATTTCGTTATAACTAATTCCATTAGGTTTTCCTTGCGCATTAATTACTCCTGTAATTGTATTTGTAATTGCTTCCTCTGCATAAGTTATATGCTGAATACCCAAAACATTTTCTACAACGGGAACAGTAGCAAATCCTATTGCTAAAGAACTCACGCCAAGTGTTAATTTTCTAGTCGAAAAACGGCTAGTTTTATTCGTTTTATTCAATATTATTCTTCTCCTTTTTCAATTCTTTCAAATCTATATTTTTTATTTACTTCCAATAAATACAATTTTTAAAGTAAAATTATTTCTTTTGTAAATATTATAACATAAGTCGACAATAAAAAGCCATCATCCTGATAATGAAGTGAATCCTCTTTTTAAATATCCCCACTTTAGTTTTGTTTTTTACGTCTAGCTACCTCTGCAGCTACTAACGATATTAATCCTAGAGCTCCAAACCCAGTAGTTTTTTCCCCTGTATTAGCCAACTCCCTTACTCCTTGCATCACTGACACATCTTTCGGTTTTGGTTCTGGCTTCGGCTCCGATTTTGGTTTCGGTTTTTCTTCTGGCTTCGGCTCTGGTTTTGGTTCTGGTTTTATATCTGCTTCATAGTATACATCAATCGTTTTATTTTCTGTTGTCGATGTTACTTCTGCTCTTTCTACCGTTGTTACACTTGGTGCTTTGTAGTTTGCTATTGCTTCTGGTGTTACTTCTGACCAGCTGCCTTTGCTCCACTCTCCGTATGTAACTTCTTTTGTGACTTTATTTGTTGTCTTCGGTCTTGTTAACGTCACTGTTTCAACTGTTGGGTCTTTCAAGACTTTGTTCGTACCTTTTTCTAGGTAGTTAATTGTTCTTGTGATCACTTTTCTCTCTACTTCGTCTTCTTTTGCTTGTGGATACTTCACGATTACTTCTGTATCTTCCATTGTTGGTGTTACTTCTGCTAACGATACACTTGTCTTATCTGGTGTTCCATAGTTTGCTACTGTTGGTGATGCTTGTTCTGCCCAACTTCCTTGTGTCCATGTTCCTTCTTCAAGTGTATTTGTTACTTTGTTTCGTTTATTTGTTCTTATTAGCGTAACAGTCTGCTCTACTTTTGGTGACACTTCTGTATTTTCGTTACTTGCATCTACATACTTAATTGTACGTGTAATCACTTTTGTTTCCACTTCATCTTCTGTTGCTTGTGGATACTTCACAACTACTTCTGCATTTTCCGTTGTTGGTGTTAC
>NZ_CABFLN010000055.1 GCF_901873445.1 Gemella haemolysans | reverse complement strand
GCTGCTGGTTCTTCTGCTTTTGGTGTTGTTCCTGCTGCTGGTTCTTCTGCTTTTGGTGTTGTTCCTGCTGCTGGTTCTTCTGCTTTTGGTGTTGTTCCTGCTGCTGGTTCTTCTGGTTTTACAATGGCACCTTCTTTAACATTGCTTTCTGGATTAAATTCTCTTCCATCATTTTGAGTTGATTTTTTTTCTACTAACTCATACACTTTATATACAACTTTTGCTTCAACTACATTTCCATTTATTTCATTATTGTATAAAACTGTTTTTTGTACTAATTCTCTTACAGCACTTGTATTTGGTAGTATTTTTCCTTTATTACTTTCTTTTGAAATAGAACTATTATTGTTATTTATACTTACATTTGGTTGAACTATCTTAGATACTTGACCTTTTTTTAAATTCCCTAAATTATAAGTATAATTTTTCCCATTAATTTTGGCATATACAATAGCTTCATAAGTATCTTTCTGTGCAGTCACATGAAATACTATGTCACCATTGATTTCTTCTGAAGTAATAGTAAGATCTTGTGTTGTTTTATTACTGCTTGTTTCTGAAACATTACCTACTTTATTCTCAGCAAATACAGCTAGTGGATTCGCTAATGTAAATAATAGTACACTGGCAGTAGCTACTTTTGATATTTTTTTCATTTAATTTCCTCCTAAATTGTTGGTTGTTTTTTATAAAAATGAAGGTTACTTCCTCTTCTATTATTCTCCTATTTTTCTTATTTGTCAAGTGTATAACACCCAAATATTTGAAAATTTATTTTCAGTGATAATTTTCATTTTTCATCTTATTAACCTTATAAAATTTTTAATTTATAATAACTTACTTTCATTTTAATTTAATTTGTATTTTATTAGTAACTTATCAATCTTAATATATAAATTCAGATCAATTTTTTTGACAAATCTTTTATTTCATGGTTTAATATACCCCGTAAGGGTATATTAGGAGGTATAATAATGTTTTTCTTATTTACAAAAGTAGATAGTATTTCTACTACCGAACTAGAACAAAAACTTAAAGAAAATATTCAATTAATAGATGTAAGAACACCTGGTGAATTTCGAAGAGGGCATATAAAAAATGCAAAAAATGTCCCACTTAATGAGATTGGTCAATTTACTCCAATAACAGATGAAACAGTATATGTTATTTGTCACTCTGGAGCTAGAAGCAAACTTGCAGCAAAAAAACTAAAAAAGAAAGGATACGATGTTATTAATATCCAAGGAGGTATGCATGCATGGAGAGGCAAAACAGTCTAAAATTACTAATATTGAAAGGAAAAAATCATGAAAAACAATATTTCAATGCAAGATTTTTATGAAAAGTATAATAATGAAGAACTTATGATTCTTGATATAAGAGAAAATCACGAGTATGAAGCAGGGCATATTCCTTCTGCTAAAAATTTTCCTCTGAGTAGTCTTGGTATAGATTTCACTAAATTAGATAAAAATCAAAAATACTATGTAATATGCCAAGCCGGTGGACGTTCAGCTAAAGCATATGATTTTTTAGAAACTCAAGGATTCGATGTAACAAATATCGAAGGTGGTATGAATAGTTGGCCTGGAGAAACAAAATAAAATATTAAACAATAGAAACAACCAATTTTTACTATATTAAATTCTCTTTAATACAAAATTAATACATCATCAAAAAAGCCTTGTTCCTAAGATCAATTAGGAACAAGGCTTTTTATTATTTCTTTAAACTATTTACTCTTTACTATATATTTTATAGCTTTTTCAATTTTTTCTTTCTGTTCTACAGGATTTTCTAAAGGATTATTAATGCATTCCATAAGATTTTCTGTTATTAATAACTCAATAACACGATCAACACTTGAACGAACCGCACTTAATTGAGTTATTATATCAATACAATCTCTCTCTTCTTCTATCATTTTTTGAATTCCTCTAAGTTGTCCTTCAGAACGTTTAAGGCGCGTAATATACTTCGATTTTGCCATGTTTATTTTCCTCAGTAGATTTTTTTTCATTATACCGTGAAAAATTTATTTTGTCAAAATTTGAAAAATTTGTATGTTTTTATATTGAAAATTCCTAAAAATCTAATTTCAATTATTCTTTCAAAATAATAAATCTGATTCAAAGATTTCCTTGTATACTCAGTGTATTAACAATTAATTTTTAAAGTAAATTTACTTCCTTTACCATATTCACTTTCTACTAATATGTCTCCACTTATTTGTAAGGCTAACTGTTTCGCTATTGCCAAACCTAAGCCATAACCACCTGTTTTCATATTTCTTGATGCTTCAACACGATATAATCTTTTAAAAATATTATCAATCTCATCTTCTTTTATACCGCAACCTTCATCAATTATAGAAATAGATAATTCTTGATTTTTTATTTCGGCAACTATTTCTATTTTTGTCCCGCTTGGTGAATACTTAAATGCATTACCTATTAAATTCACGATAATTCTTTGAATTTTATTGTAATTACTTACTATTTTGGCATTCTCAGGAATAACTTTAATAAAAATATCTCTATTTTCCTTTTCTGCTCGCAACTTAAACTCTGACATACAGTCAATCAATAATTTATCTAAAAATATTGTTTCATTTTTATCATCTTCACTAGTATCTTTAACACTTAATGTTAAATAATTTAATTCTTCAACAAGTTTATTCAATCTTGTCGTTTGTCGACAAATTGTTTCTAGATAATATTTATATTCTTCTTCCTTTATTATTCCGTCTAGCATTCCTTCCGCAGTTGATTGAATTGAAGTTATAGGAGTTTTTATATCATGAGATAATTGGGCTATCATAAGAGATTTTTCTTTTTCACTTTCTTCTAATGACTCAAAACTTTCTTTTAAATTTTTTGCCATTTCATTGAATGATAACGATAATTCTCTAAACTCAGTAGGACCTTCTACAGCATTGCTAATATCAAAATTTTTCTCACTTACACTAATCGTTTGTCTCTTTAGGACACGTAATGACTTAAATACACCTTTTAATAATATAATACTAATCGTGGCTCCAATTAGCCCCGCAATTATAGTAATCACAACTATAAAATATGTATCTTTTTTTTCAATTAACATTAAATTTGAAGCCCAAAAAACAGCCGTAATAGTTATTAAAAATGATAAAATATATCCAACAATAATATAATCTCTTAATTTCATACTATATTTCCTTTCCATTTTTAAACTTGTTTTTCCATTTTATATCCTAGACCCCATACAGTTGGTAATAGCCCCCAAAATTTGGACAAATTTTGGAGGGCTATTTATTATGAAATTAACAGATGAAAATAAGATAGAAA
>NZ_CABFLN010000053.1 GCF_901873445.1 Gemella haemolysans | reverse complement strand
TGTATATACATTGTAAAATAAAAAATAATTATTAAAATATAGTCTTAATTTTGATATAATATGTTTATATAAATAAATTAAGGGGGATATTCATGGAGAAATATTCATTAAGAAATGACTTCTTGGGGGAAGTTATTGGTTCGTTTATATTAGTTCTTTTTGGGACAGGTTCTGTAGCAGCAGCGGTATTATATGATGCACATCAAAGTTTGTTCCAAATTGGTATGTTATGGGCATTTGCCGTAACTTTTGGTATATATATGACTAGAAATTTAAGTAATGCACATTTTAATCCAGCGGTGTCAGTAGCAATGGTCCTTACAGGTAGAATGAGTGTTAAGAGATTACCAACGTATATTGCAGGACAATTTATCGGAGCATTACTAGGTTCATTAGTAATGTATGGAATTTATAGTTCATCGATAGCACAGTTTGAGGTCAAAAAGAACATAGTACGTGGAACATTTGAATCAGTTGCTACAGCGAAAATGTTCGGAGAGTATTATAATCAACCAGGTGGTTATAACATTTCTATGCCAGTGGCATTTGTTGTAGAAGCACTAGGAACGTTTTTATTAGTTTTAATTATATTCTTATTTACAGAAGGTGCTAATGTAGGAAGACCAAATGATAATATGGCTCCTGTACAAATAGGTTTAACTGTTGGATCATTATTGTGTTTACTAGCGCCAATTACTCAAGCTGGTATGAATCCAACGCGTGATTTCGCACCTCGTTTAGTAGCGTGGGTATTTGGTTGGAAATCAGCAGCATTTCCAGATGCTAGTGGTGGCTTTTTCTGGGTTTATATACTAGGGCCAATAGTAGGTGGAGTATTAGCTGGATACTTATTTACTAAAGTGTTAGAACCAGCATTAAAAAGACAAAATGAATTAAACAAATAATATAATAAAGTTAGAGGAGAAAAGAATTATGACAAACAAAATAGATTTAATTTTAGTAGGTGGATTTTTAGGAGCTGGGAAAACTAGTCTTCTATGGGAAGTTGCGAAACGTTTAAATGAAAAAGGACGTAAAGTAGGATTAATTACAAACGACCAAGCAAGTGAATTAGTTGATACTACATTTTTAGAAACTAATAATGACATTGTTGAGGAAGTAAGTGGGAGTTGTTTCTGTTGTAACTTTGGTGGATTTGCTAATGCAATTGCTCATCTACAAGAAGCAAATAACAGTGATATTATTTTAGCAGAACCAGTAGGAAGTTGTACTGATTTATCAGCGACTATTATGCAACCTTTAAAAGAAAAATACAAAGAACAAGTTAATTTAAAACAACTTACAGCTTTAGCTGATCCAACTCGTTTAAAAGCTGTATTAAAAGATCATTCAAATCCTGGAGATTATATTATTTATAAACAATTTGAAGAAGCGGATGTTATCTTAATTAATAAAGTTGAATTATTATCAGAAGAAGAATTAGCTGATTTAGTAGAAAAAACTAAAAAAGAATTTAATAACGAAAATGTTCTAACTGCAAGTGTTAAAACTGGAGAAGGTTTAGACGAGTGGTTTGATTACATTATCAACAGTGAAAAAGAAGTAGGAAGAAGAATTGTAGAAGTAGACTACGATACATATGCTGATGGAGAGGCACTATTCGGATGGTTAAATGGAACTTATGCTATCGAAAAAGAAGAATCTTTTGAAACATTAGCTACTGCATTCTTAGCTAACTTAGGTGAAAGATTCGATTTATTAAATCTAAATGTAGGTCACGTTAAATTCTTGTTACAAGGTAAAGAGGAAGGTTTAGTAGGTAATATTGTAGGTAAGAAAGAAACTGCAACGCTACGTAAATTAGACAATGCTAGTGATAAAGTATTTCTTACAGTCAATGCACGTGTAGAAGTTCACCCAGATAAACTAGTTGAGATTGTAAAAGAAGAAGTTGAACGTGTATTTAATGTAGTAGGATATAAAGAAGAAACTTTAAATGCTTTAATCCCTGGACGTCCAAATCCAACATTTAGATACAGAGAAATCGTTAAACTATAATTATAGAAAAAAATAGTCTTCTATGATAGAATAAAGAATAAGTGCTAGTTGCTTGAATCAAATGATTCAAGCAACTATTTAATATAAAGGGATGGTGATAAAATGAATAATAATATCAAAATAAGATTATCAGTTGATAACTTCTATGATAATATTTCTAAAAATAAACAAAAGACAAAAATTGATCCAAAACAACTAAGTAAATCGTTAGGTTATGATGAAAAAATAATAAATGAATTTCCTGATGAAATAAACATGGGGCTGTCTTGTGGAAATCCAATTAATCACTTAAAAATAAAAGAAGGTCAGTCTTTAATTGATTTAGGATGTGGAGCTGGAATGGATATTTTCATAACAAAGATGAAAAATCCAAAAGTAGGAACACTATATGGTTTAGATAGATTAGATTCAATGTTAGAAAAAGCGAAAAAGGTTAGAGATAACAAGAAGTTTGATAATGTTGAATTTATTAAAGGCGAACTAATAAATATTCCTTTAGAAGATAAATCAGTTGATAGAGTTATTAGTAACTGTGTTATAAATTTGGAGCCAGATAAACAAAAAGTATATGATGAAATATATCGTATTTTAAAAGAAGATGGTATGTTTGTAATATCAGATATCATCTTGAAAAAGGAATTGCCATTAGAGTGGAAAAATTCCCAACAGATGCACTGCACTTGAGTGGCTGGTGCTCTTCTGGAAGAAGAGATGGTAGATATTATTAAAAAAGCAGGATTCAATAAGTTCCAAATTATAAATTCTGATGTAACAGATGAGTATGCAGAAAAATGGGGATATGGAAAAGGTATGAAAGATTACATACAAAGTGGACTGCTTATCGGAAGAAAATAATTATTTTATTATAGCTGTACAAGAAAAATATATTTGAATTTGAATATTAAAAGAAATTTTAATTCCTATTTTTGAGATTATATATAAGAAATATATTTATTATATATAAATATATTTAAAATAATTTTTATATAATAAAAAAATAAAATGATTTCATTTTTTTGACACAACTTTGCTAAATGAAGTAAAATGTAGGTATACAGAGGAAAGTGAAGTTATAGATTTAAATGCTAGAGACTCTATGTATTGAGGTTTATTTATTATTGAAGTTTAATATATTAAGTTTTTATAAGGAAGACTGTAAGTTAAGAGGAATATATTTTTAAAATTAAAAAATTGTTTAAACTTAATTTTAGTTTGTGTATATATAATAGACTTATTATTAGGGAAATAACATAAAAATTTAGTTAGGGGTGAAAGTCAATGAGGTTATTATTAGCCGAGGACGAAAAAGATTTAGCAGATGCTCTCGAAGCAATGTTAAAACATAATCATTACTCAGTTGATGTGGTGAATAATGGACAAGATGCACTAGATTATCTAATGCTAGACGAATATGATGGAGCTATTCTTGATGTTATGATGCCACAAATGGATGGGGTAACAGTTGTAAAAAAATTAAGAAAAAATAAAAAAAGTACGCCTGTATTGTTACTTACGGCAAAATCAGAAATTGAAGATAAGGTTTATGGTTTAGATAGTGGTGCAGACGATTACTTAACTAAACCTTTTGTCACAAGAGAATTACTAGCAAGAGTTCGTTCTATGACAAGAAGACAAGCAACATTTACTAGTAATGTATTAGAACTAGGGAATGTGAGTCTAAATAAGAATACATTTGAATTATCTACAGAAAGAGATAAGGTTAGATTGTCAAATAAAGAGTATCAAATGATGGAATTACTAATGAGGAATCCGGGTAATGTAATACAAACAGAACAATTTTTAGAGAGAGTTTGGGGTTATGATAGTGATTCTGAAATTAATGTAGTATGGGTCAATATTTCGTATTTAAGAAAAAAATTAAAAGCATTAGAAGCAAACATTCACATTAAAGCTACAAGGAATGTAGGTTATACTCTGGAGATGCTAGATGTTTAAGAGTCTTAGAAGAAAATTTATAATAACAGCAGTAGGTAGTGTAGCTGTGGTAATAACTGTTTTAGCAGTTGCACTAAATTTTATTAATTTTAATAAACTTGAAGAAAGAATAGATACAACGCTATTAGATGCCTCTAAGTCGCAGGCTTTAATAAAAATTTTCACAGAAGATGGAGATGACTTGGTAATTACGAAAAATTCATCAAATCCGACAGACTATAATGGTTTTTCTATTGCTAAAGTCGATGATGTTGGTAGAATAATAAAGGCATATCGTGATGATACATTAATACCAAATCATGATGATTTACAAAATAAGGTAGTTAAAGCTCTAGAAAAAGGTGGTGCTAGTGGATTCATCGGTAGTTATAGGTATTTAAAAGTTGAATCAGAAGTAGGAAACTTAATTCTATTTCTAAACTGTCAGCGTGAATTGGATTCGTATGAATCATTCGTGAAAAATAGCGTCTTAATATCTATGGTTGTAATAGTATCTGTGTTGTTACTTATTATTTTAATATCTAAAAGAGTTATAGCACCAATACAGCAGAGTTATACGAAACAACGACAATTTATAACGGATGCTAGTCACGAGTTAAAGACTCCATTAGCTATTATTAGTTCTAATGCTGATGTATTAGAAATGGAGAATGGTGATTCTAAATGGACAAACAATATTCATAATCAAGTAGATCGTCTAACAAGTCTAGTAAATAGCTTGGTAGTATTTAGTAGAATGGAAGAAAAGGATACTGTTGAACGTACTCGTTTTGACTTAACAGAGACTTTGAAGTCAAGAATTGAAGAGTTCAGAGAATTAGCAGATTTTCAAAAACGGTATATTATTACGGAAATTCATGACAAATTAAACTATTATGGAGAACAAGCATCAATAGTTCAACTTATAGACATATTATTAGAAAATGCCATTAAATATGCACCAGAAGGAAGTGACATACTAGTTTATCTTAAGAAAAATAGGAAATATGCTATCTTGAAGGTTTCTAATAAAGCTGATGTTAAAAAAGGGGATTTAGGTAAGGTTTTTGATCGTTTCTATCGTTTAGATGAGTCAAGAAATAGTTCAATAAAGGGATATGGTATAGGATTATCTATGGCACAACTTATTGCTGAAAAACATAAAGAAACAATTCGTGCTTATGCACCAGAAGATGGAACCTTCAAAATAGAAATGCGTTTTACACTTGATGAAAGATTTTAATAAAAGGTAATCTTCCAAGCTTATTGGTTTGGGAGATTATTTTTTGTTTTGAAATTAATAGGTGAGTATATAATAAATATTACAGAAAATTTGTAATTATAAAATAAAAATGCTATAATCTACATAATTAATAAAAATATATTAATGGTTCATAAGATTAAAAAAATAAGTTTTTATAGAGGAAAATAAAGGGGAAGAAATGATGTTTGACGCATTTTTTGACTACTTAATTGGGATTGTCGGTGATGCGAAAAAATCACTAAAAAGTTAGATAGAGTTCACAGAATTATAGCGGTTATTTTTTACTGTGTTGAGATAATAATTCTTTTAGCTATTGCTATATTAACGATGGATGACTATCAAATTACAAAGAGTATTTTATATTTATTCGGTTTGTTCATTTTTGTATCGATATGCTATATATCATTTTATAAAAAATATCTTTTAAAAAAATAGAAATTCACTTGAAGATGAAAATATAAAAAATAAAGATTTCTAATTAGTTAAATTTTAAGAACATCATTTAAGGTATAAAATTTGCTAATTCAGGTAATTTATTATATGTTTTGATAACGTTTTATGTTATAATTAGAAAAAGGGAAATCCTTTAATTTTATAGGAGGAGGGGTTTATTATGAAACCATTCAAAAGAACAGTGGAGAAAGTGTTAGCATGGATTGCTAATGTCATTTTAATAGTTTTAACGGGGTTCTTAGCGTATAGCTCATTCTTTAAAATTTCAGTTTTAAAAGATAATCCTAAGTTTTTAAATTTATTTAAGTCAGAACTAGAAAAAAATCCTAATGGGGCTAACTTAAATGGGGTTAACTTATCAGCTGAACAAATAATTGATTACACAATTCAAGGTTTAAAAATGTATTCAGTTCTGTTAATCGTATTAGTTGTTGTGGCGTTATTAGCGACGTTTTTAATGAAAAAACGTATTTTATCTGGAATACTTTTCTTATTATTAGCGATAGTAATAGCTATTGGAACAGTAGGAGTATTAATTCCAGTATATCTATTCTACTTTATCGTAGCGATTATGCTATTTGTTAGAAAAGAAATCCCACAGGAATATCAAGAAACGGTTAATTATCTGTAAGAATAAATTTGAGAATGCTTTAGGTTACTATATTTTAAAAAAGGTGAATGTGTATGTTAAGTAATATTTTATTGTTTTGTCAAATATTAATAAGTTTATATAGTCTTTATATAAGCTTTAAAAATTCGAAGTATATGAAACAATCTAATTGGCATAATAGTATAATTTGTTATGTATTTCTAGGTATGATTAGCAATAATACGGATAATATATCTACTAAAGCAATTCTTACATTAGTAATGTTTTTAATTTTAATTAATGAATTAAATATAATAAAAATATTAAAAAATAATGATACAGATTTAATTGTTGAAAAGATATAGATAGTCATAATATTTTAGTTTTAAAAATTAATAAATTTCAGAGTAACTTTATGGTAGTGATACTTTAATCATGCCTTTAAAGTTACTCTTTTTTTAATATTTTAGTAGATAACTAAAATATTAAATTTTTCATCTGAAATTTAGACTATCAAATTTCAATAAATTGGGATATTGTGGTATAATTTATAAAGACAAATAATGAAGGATTTATTATGATAAAATATAATTATAATGAGAGATTAATAGAAAAATTAAATATTATTCCTTTTATAGAAAAATATAAATTTAATAATGAAAAATACAATACTGCTATTTTTTGTGCGTTAAGTTCAATATATAATCATAAATTTAATTATGATCATATCGAATCAAAATCGATATTACTTGGGGATTATTATAGTTTTGAGTATTATAGTATATTGAAAGATGAGTTGGATAAGTTAAGTATTTTAACGGATACTATGAAGGTTGGTTATTTTCAACTTGTTACTAAAAGGATGAGTGAGGAAGAATTTTATTTAAGTATAATAAAGACGTGGTTTGATTTTTATGGTATTGAATTCCAGGAAATTGATAGTGAAACTGTGGTCTTTGTATAAAAATGATGGAGAATAAAATGTTAAAACAGTATGATACGTTGGTACATGATGTTTTAGAAGATATCTTAGATATCACAAAATGTGATGATGATAGATTAAATGAGATTATTAAAAGATATTTTTTAAATGGTGGAAAGAGGGTAAGAGTCCTTCTTTTACTTATATGTGCTAAATTAGGAAATTTTGAATTGAATAGAAGAGATATAATTCGAATGGCTAGTATAGTTGAAATAATTCATACTGCAAGTCTTATTCATGATGATATTATTGATAATGCTGATACGAGACGCGGTAGTATTACAATGAATAAAGAGTATACTAATGAATTTGCTCTACATGTAGGTGATTACTTATTTGCGATAGTTTTAAATAAGGTTGCGAAGTTTAGTGATGAGAGAATTCATAGTTATTTAGCTGAGACTCTTAAGGAACTTTGTATTGGTGAGCTTATTCAAGCCGATGGTTTATACAATATTAAAACTAGACGAATAGATTACTTAAAGAAAATTAAGAGAAAAACAGCGATTTTAATTGCATTTGCTTGTGTTGCTGGTAGTATTGTTTCTAAAGCTTCTGATGAAAACATTAAAAGTGCATTTTCGTATGGTTATTACCTAGGAATGAGTTATCAAATTATTGATGATTACTTAGATTTCGCTGGTGGAGCTGAGAATCTTGGGAAAGAAGTGGGACAGGATTTAATGAATGGTAATATCACATTACCAGCATTACTTGCAAGAGAAGAAAAACCTGAATTATTTAATAATTTCACAAATGAAACGATTACTGAAGAGAAAACGGAAATTATTGATTATATAAAAAATAATGAGAAAATTTTATCAGAGGCACTCGATATAAGTAGACGTTATTTGCTAAAAGCACAAAATAGTATAGATAAAATAGAAATTTCAGTAAAAAATGAATTGACTTTTATAATGAATAAGTTAGCAAGGAGAGATAATTAAATGAATTTACAACAATTTTTAGAAGAATTAAAAGATATTGATTTTACTGCATTAGATAGAGAACAACAAGAAGAATTTCGTACAATACTTTTAGATTATGGATTATTTGATGAGTGTTTAGAACTGTCTAAAGTTATTTATGAACAAAATAGAGAAGATGATACAGCTATCGAAGGTTATGTTCACAATTTATTATACTTAGATAGAAAAGATGATGCTTTGGTAGTATTATATAATTCACCAAAAACTCCATCAATTTTATATCAAGAAGGTTTAATATATTTAGAAGATGAATTATACGAAATTGCTGAGGATAAATTCTTAGCTGCAAGAGCTGGGACAGACTTTAATGAAGCAATTCGTGCTATCGATAAAGAGTTAGTTGGTATTTATTTAGCAACTGGTAGAGAAGATAAAGCAAAAAATTTAAGTGAAAGAATTTTCTATGAAGAGCCATCTTTAGAAAATTTCCAAACAGCATTTGACAATTTATTTGCATTGGGATTATTTGAAGAAGCTATAGATTTTTATAACCAAAATGGTAGAGGTTATGAAGACGCAAGTATATTATTCTCATTAGCTTTTGCCTATAATCAAATTCAAAATTTAGAAAAATCAAAAATGCACTTATTAAAAACTATCGCTTTAGATCCTGATTTCACTGAAGCATATTTACATTTAGGACATATGTCTAAAGGTGATGAAGCTAAGAAATATTTAGAGAAATATATTGAATTACAAGGTATGGCGATTAGTGCATACTTACATTTAATTTCTTTATATAAAGATGATCAACAATATGATAACATTCGTACACTTATGCAAGAAGTATTATCTTCTCAAGGAATTTCAGAGCAAACTTTATTTATTACTATTAATGCTCTTAAATCACTATTTGAATATGAAAAAATCTATGACTTATATAATGAAAACTCACTAATAAAAGATGATCCAATCCTTCTTGGTGCTACTTTAAATGCTTTATCTGAAGAAGAGGATTATATTGACTTTGTTGAGGAAGAAGTTGTTACTTATTTTGAAGTTTTACATGATGAACCAACATATTTAGAAACTTTAAGAAATGTTTATGACTTAACAGGAAGTGCGAGA
This sequence comes from Gemella haemolysans, assembly GCF_901873445.1. GTDB lineage: Bacteria > Bacillota > Bacilli > Staphylococcales > Gemellaceae > Gemella > Gemella haemolysans_C. The sequence continues at coordinate 93,483 of NZ_CABFLN010000053.1, read as the reverse complement.
GTACGAGATATAATCAGTCATTTCGAGCAACATCATGGACCACATGGTCATCATCATTAGAATCAAGAAAAAATTAGGGATAGGATAGGAGGTGTTAGTTATGAATTATAGTTTTAAAGATATATATACTAGAGCTAAGTCGGTAGTTGAAACTGATAGTTATGTAATTTACCAAACGTTAAAGTCAAAATTATACTTTAGCGGAAATTACTTATTAATGAAAAAAGAACCAATTTCTATAGATGAACTGGAATACTACATTGCGTCTTGTAGAAACTTTTTTAGAGATAAAGGTGTTAATTTTATTCATTTGGCTGCGTTAGAAAATATAAAACTATCTTGGAAGCTTAAAAGATATTTAAAGAAAGAAGGTTTTAGCGAAATTAATTTACTTTTATATTACTTAAATATCAAAAATTTTGTAGAACCAAAACTAAGCGAATTTCAGGTAGAATATCTTCAAAAAGTTGATTTAAACAGATATTTGGAGTTTCAGTATAAAATAGATGTAGAGGCTAGTAATGAAGAGTGGGCAGAACACAATCAAACTTTATTGTATGAAAATATTAGATCAGAAAATATCAAACAACTTGTAGCTAAAGATGGAGAAAAAATAGTAGGATCAGCTAATATTATAGTTAAGAGTAATTTCTTTGAGATAGATAATTTATATATAGCACCTGAGTATAGAAATCGTGGAATAGCTAAGCATATTATTACTCACGCTATAAAGAGTGAACGTAAAGAGAATGTTCTTTTAGTAGCTGATGCTAATGATACACCTAAGTATATGTATGAAAATATTGGATTTTCAAAAATTTCAGAACAGGATTTTTATTTAAAAACGAAAATATAATTAGTAAAGAGAGTGAACGACTCATAGATCATGATTTCCTCGAAATTAGATTACTTGAGTCGTATCTTTTTTATAAACATTATTAGGGATGTTGAAGTTCCATGTTTCCTGTTGAGAAAATAGTTAATATGTAGTAAACTAGTAGAAGAAACGTAGAAAATATGTGGAAAAAGGATGTGATTATTGTAGTGAAGAGAAAATTTAAGAGATTTTTAAAGTTTATTATAGAATCGATGGCTGTTATTTTGGTTGTATATGGAGTATTTTCTGCGGGTGGACATCTTAAAGCAAAGAAGGATGCTGCTAAGCAGCAAGAATTAGCTCAACAACAAGAACAAAATAAAGAAAATCAACGAGAAGAATCAACATCTGAAAATACGAAACTTAGTGAGACAGAACTTAATGAAGCTTTTGATAACATAGTAGAGCAATATAAGGGAGACAATGAGATAGGAGTTGTCTACAAGAACTTTTCTACAGGATATAAATATGGACAAGAAGAAAACAAATACTTTACAGCTGCAAGTACAATAAAAGTAGTGTATGCAATGAGAATATATGACCGCATAAGAAATGGTGAAGTATCAGAAGATGCCGATATATATTATAATGAGAACCATTTAGAAGAAGGAAATGGACAAATCACTAATAGTAAGAAGAAAAATAGCTATAAATTAGATTATGTTATTCAAAATATGCTACAGTACTCTGATAATACAGCTACAAACATGCTTGTGGGAGATAGTGCCACAGCAGCAGACCTATTGGTGAAGTATTTGGATAGTTTAGGTGTGAATTTATCAATGGAGGAAGCTCAAAAGAATAGAATAACGCCAGCAATGATGGAGGTTGTTTGGACAAAACTTTACAATGAACGTGATAAGTATCCAAAATTAATTAAGTACCTAGAAGATTCTGAAGCTGGAGAAGTAATAAAAGATGGAATACCGAATAAAAAAATAGCTAGTAAGTACGGTGCTTTGGGTTCTAATTATCATGAAACAGCTATAATATTTGGTGATAAGGATTATATGTTGTTAATTTATACAAATAAACTGAATAAGTCAAAACAAGCAATAAAAGAAATTGCTAAAAAAATTGATGAAATTACAAATAACAATATGTAATAAAAGAATTAGATAGGAAATAAGAGACCTATCTAATTTTTTTGTGATATTTTTAATACATAAAGTTAAATAGATTGTTAGTCAAATATTAAGGTTACTCATATCCCTTTATTAATTTTTATTTTCATGCTATAATTAACAGGTTATATAAATAAGACAGTATATAAAATTGGATAAATTAAGGAGAAACAAATGACAACATTTGAAGAATTAGGGGTTAGTCAAGAGACAGTTCAATCACTAACCAACATGAATTTCATATCTCCAACTGGTATTCAAACAGAGACAATCCCATACGTATTATCGGGAATTGATATTTTAGCACAAGCACAAACAGGATCAGGAAAAACAGGTGCTTTTGGAATACCGTTAGTAGATACAGTAAGGCGTAATGATCAATTACAATCATTAATCTTAGCGCCAACAAGAGAATTAGCTCAGCAAGTTGGGGAACAACTTCGCTTAATGTCAAGAGCTAAAGGATTAAAAGTAAGTATTGTATTTGGCGGAACAAGTATTGAAAGACAAATTCAAGACTTGAAAAAACATCCTCAAATTATAGTGGGAACACCAGGTCGTGTTATCGATCATATTAATAGAAGAACAATTAAATTAGATTCATTAACACATCTAGTATTAGACGAAGCCGATGAAATGTTAAATATGGGATTCATAGAGGATGTTAGATTTATTTTATCGAAAATAACTTCAAGACATCAAACACTATTGTTCTCTGCGACAATGCCTAAAACAATAATGGAACTTTCAAAAGACTTCATGAGAGATTATAAACTAATTAAAACTATGAGTGATGAAGATCTTAAACCAGATATTACTGAATATGCTACAATCGCTAGAGAGAATGAAAAACTAGAGACGCTAATTGGATTTTTAGATGTTCAAAATCCTAACCTAGCAATTGTATTCGGTAGAACTAAGCGTCGTGTTGATGAATTAGCAAGTGCTTTAATTGCTAAAGGATATTTAGCTGAAGGATTACACGGAGATATCACTCAATCTAAGCGTTTAGAAATTTTACGTAAATTTAAAAATAACTCATTACAAATCCTTGTTGCAACAGATGTTGCAGCTCGTGGTATTGATATTAGTGATGTGACTCATGTATATAACTTTGATATCCCACAAGATGTAGAAAGTTATACTCATAGAATTGGAAGAACTGGTCGAGCAGGTAAGTCTGGAGTGGCAATTACATTCTTAAATCCAGTTGAGATGCCTTATCTGAAAGATATTGAGAATTCTCGTGGTGAAAGAATGAAAATGTTACGTCCTTATTCACAAGATGAAGTGAAGAAAGCTCGTCACAACAGATTATTTGACGAAGTTGTTTCGGAAATGGATAATAACCATGTTGAATTTAATAGCCTAGCTAATAAATTGTTAGCTGAAACAAATGCAGAAAAAGTAATCACTATTCTACTAAGCAAATTAATTAATGATAAAAAAGATGTTGACGTAGAACTATCATTTGAAAAACCTCTACCTCGTAAACAAGAGCGTGGAAGACGATCAAATAGAGGAAATGATAGACGCCGTCGTTCAGATAATAGAGATAAGAAAAATCGTAATGAACGTAGGGGAACAGATAAGAAATTCTTCGACAAAAAAGGTCGTAGAATGCAAAACAAATAATAAGGAAAAGATGTCAATCTGTTGATTGATGTCTTTTTGTTATATAAAATTATTAATGTAATTTTTAATGAATATACTGGAGAAATTCTGTAGTTTAAGGTATAATAGTAATGTGTAATTTTTATTAATTTAGAAGGATATAGCGAGCTCTTTTTAAAAAGATAAATTCTCTATATCTTTTAAAATGTGATAAAAAACTTAATGAAGGGAATAAGAATAATGAAAAAATTAGGTGTCTTTTTAGGTGTATTATTTATAGCAATTTGTGCATTCTTATTATTCTATGGTGAACCTGCTTACCAAAAATGGCAAGAGTATAATTTTAAATCGCAGGTTAAAGATACGGTAGAAGCTGCTGATAAATCGGATTTCGCAAAAGATAGCAGTTCAAAAACCGGTTGGTTAGGTGATAAATTTGTAAAAGTTTATTATCCAAACTCAAACTCTTCTAATGCAGATGAAATAAAATCTCGTTTAGATGAGGAAACAAAAGGATTAGCTGAAGGGGAGCTAGATTTTAACAAAGATATTAAAGAAATTGTTTTCTATGGAAGTAAAGAAAAAGAAAGTAATTTTGCCAATGTATCAGAATTAAGTGTTGAGAAAGTTACTCATAAGATATCTGATAAGAATGTAGAAGCGGCAACAGAGTCTAATTTATCTAGTATTTTCTTAACAAATGAAGGGAAACCATTTACTTTATCTAGTTTATTTGCTTCTCCAGATGATGCTAAGAAAAAGTTTTTATTTAAAATACAAAAACAATTAGAAGTTCGTGGAGTATCTGAAGCAGAAGGAAAAGATGCTATAGTTAAGCTTCGTGATCAAGATATGGCTGACTGGAAATTCACTTATGGAGAATCTAAATTTAACATAAATATTGATAAAGTTGGAGAAGTTAGTTCAGTAGAAGTTCCGATAACTGATTTATATAAGTATATAACAGAAAGTTATTTAAAAGGTGCAGATTTAGAAAAATATAAAGAATATGTTAAGAAAAGAAATAGAAAAGCTGTGGCATTAACATTCGATGATGGACCAAATCCACAGACTACTCCTGTAGCATTAGAATTATTGAAAAAATATAAAGCTAAAGGTACATTCTTTATGGTAGGTCATGCAGTGGAAGGAAATGAAGATCTTATTAAACAAGTTATTGCAGAAGGTCATCAAATTGGTAACCACTCTTGGGATCATCCTGTTTTAACAAGTATTAGTTTAGAACAAGCGAAAAAACAAATTAATGATACAACTGAAGCATTGAAAAAAGCAAGTGGACAAGATGTTCACATTATGAGACCTCCTTATGGAGCTATCAATGGGGCTATTCAAGCAGCGGTTGATCAATCATTCATTTTATGGGATATTGATACACTAGATTGGAAAAACCGTAATACTGCTTCTATAATGAAAGAAGTTAGAAAAGCTCAACCAGGATCAATTATCTTAATGCATGATATTCATCAAACATCAATTGATGCATTACCATCGGTATTACAATATCTAACTGAACAAGGATTTGAAATGGTAACAGTTGAAGAACTTATGGGTGATCAATTAGAACTTCATCAATCATATACTAATAGAGAATAGAGAAGAGCTCAGTTATAAGAATTTTAAATATTAGAATTCTTATAACTGACTTTTTTTATTTTAATAATTATTGCAAGTTAGTATTTGAAGAGATTATATAATTTATTTTTTTATAGTTTTGATGTAGAATATAATTGAAAGAAATAATGTGAATATTGTAAGGAGATTATTATGAGAGTTGAATTAGTTTCGGTAGGGACTGAATTATTATTAGGAGATATAGTTAATACAAACACAGCATATCTATCAAAAGAACTTGCTGCTCTGGGGCTTGGAGTTTTTCGACAAACAACTGTAGGAGATAATAGAGAGAGATTACTTAAGACATTAGAGAGTGCATTCTTAGAGAATGACACGGTTATTATTACTGGTGGTTTAGGGCCTACTGATGATGATATTACAAAAGAATGCGCGGCAGAATATTTTGGAAGAGAGTTTTATTTTCATGAGTATTCATGGGTAAAAATACTAGAGAGACTTACTAGATCAGGTAGAAATATAATAACAGAAAATAATAAAAAACAAGCTATGATTCCTGAAGGAGCAATAGTATTAGAAAACTTTTGTGGAACTGCACCGGGTATAATAATTGAGGAAAATAATAAAAGAATAATTTTATTACCTGGACCACCACGAGAAATGCGTGATATGTTCGAGAAAAGTGTAAAACCATATTTAGAGAAATTTAGTAATAAGCATTTTATATCTAAATACGTAAGATTTTATGGTATAGGAGAGTCTTTATTAGAAACTAAAATTAAAGATATAATGGATAATCAAACAAATCCTACGTTAGCACTTTATGCTAAAACTGGAGAAGTGCTACTTCGTATAACAGCTAGCAGTGAAGATAAGAATGAATGTGAACAACTTATAAACGAACAATTGAAAGAGATTGAGAAAAGAGTAGGGGAGTACATATATCTTGTAGGAGATGAAGATATATCAGGAACACAAACAGAAATGAATAATGTGGTTGCTAATCTTCTTATAGAAAATAATTTCACTATATCAGTAGCCGAGTCTTTAACAGGAGGAAAGATTTCTTCTATGTTGGTAGAAAAAAGTGGAATTTCAGAATCATTTCTTGAAGGTGTAGTTTGTTATTCAAATAAATCAAAAATTAATACTTTAGGAGTAAATGAAGAAACTTTAGCAAAATTCGGTGCTGTTAGTGAAGAAGTAGCTAAAGAAATGGCTTTAGGAGCAGCAAAAAGATTAGGAGCTGATTTTGCAGTAGCGACAACAGGAATAGCAGGACCTAACAGTGATGAAAGTGGTAAACCTGTTGGTTTAACTTATATAGGGATTTATGCTCAAGGTGATATTAGTGTTAAAGAGTGTTTATTTACTGGAGATAGGGAGCTAATTCGCTATAGAACAAGTGTAGAAGCCCTTGAAGAAGTTAGAAAAAATATTTTGAAAAAACTATAGTTTTTACTTGTAAAATGATATACTATTTTGTATAATATTAATAATAAAAAAAGATATTTAAGGAGATTGATTATGTATACAATGAACTTATCTAGTTTGGAGTCGCCGGATCCCAGGTACGGGCAAGATGATGAATATTCCCAGGACTTCAATACTGAAATAGACTATGAAGATGAAATTTTATCAGATTATGCTGATGAAAGCTACAATGAAGTAGAGTTTTCTGTTCCTGAAGAGGAATTCTTAGATTACTCTAATGAGATGTTCCTGTATAAGGAGTATTCGTACGATTTTGAAGAAGATTACGAATATGATGAAGTTAGTATATCTAATGATCAAATAATGTTAGAAAATATAAGCGAAGCTTAAAATAACATTGAGAATGAAAAAATGACCTATAAGTGTTTTTCCACTTATAGGTCGATTTTGTGATGTTATATATTTTAAAACTTTAGTTTACCTGAATTTATTGAAACGAATACGAATGATTTTTAGTTGAATAAAAATGTATTTAGTTTTATTTAAACAATTTTTTATATAATGGTTATTAAAGAATATGATATAATAGATAATAGTAAAAAGGTGAAAGGAGGAGAAATATTGAAATATTGTAAATTGATAGCTGCAGGTTTATTATGTTTAGGCATTACAACTATTGATGATTCTAAAATCAAAGCTGATTACTTTACAGATTACAACACAACAGTAACAGACACCGTTTTCAGAGAAAATATATTTAATTTTGATATATTCAATAATAATAGAAATTATTCTCTTCCTGTAATAAAAAATAGTGTTATTCACAGTAACATGGATGAACTTGAATATAGTGCTGAATTACTTAGCTATAAAAAAAATTCATATAATTTTTTAATTTTTTATTCGTTAGATAGTAACAATATCCCAAATGAGCTTTTTAGAATACCATTGAAAAAGAGTGGTAATGGGAAAATAGTTGATAAAAGTTTACTAAAACTTTTCGCTCCGAATACTAGAATAATAATGAATGTAATGACTTACGATATTGACAATAATGGCAGTATTAAGAATTTAGAATATTCAAAATCTAGTAAAATATATTTTACTAAGAAGAATATTAATTTAGTAGTAAGTGAAGGTAACAAAGAAGTTGTAAATAGGAATATTGAACTTAGAAATATTCCTCAAGAAGATAAGGTTGCAGTTTATCCATACGAGATTGAACAGTATTATAACCCTGATAAATATTATAGTTATAAGAAAGCTGTTATCTTAATTGATGGAAAAGAGTTGAATTCGGAAAATATTGAGTTACCTTATCTAGCTAAGAAAATCGAAGTAAAATTAGCTCAAGATAAAGATTATTGGAATAAAGTAACTGTGGAATATCCATCTGAGTTGAAAAAAGATAATAAAGAATATTTTATAAAACAAGGAACAACTTTTTCAAGTTTTGTTAAAGAAAATGATATCAAGGAAATTGCATCTAAAGATGATAAGTATGAATTTTCTGGTTTCTACCTTGATGATAAAGAGGTAGTGAGTTCACAGGTATTGGGAAATAATATAAAAATTCAAGCTAAATATAATACTAAGGTAGTATTAGATAATGGAAGTTCAAAAAAAAGAGTGACTTTATTAACTAGTCAAAAATTAAGTGAAATAGATACAAAGTTCTTTAGTAAAGAGAAGTATCATGTAGAGAGTTATTCTATTTATAATGCAAGTGATAATTCTAAGATTAAAGATGTAAAGGACTTGTCCGAGGAGAAGGTTAATAATAGTATCATTATTAAGGCTAATTATAAAGAAAATGTTAATACTCTTAAAATACGACAAGATGATTATAATAAACGTTTTGGTAAAGTTGATGAGAGTATTAGAGATAAAGATATAGAATGGCCTGAAACAAAAAAAATTGGAGAATTATTATCTGAGTTACGTAAAAAAATTAAACCAAGCACAGGATACGAAGTACTATTTAGATCTAATAAAAAAGTTATAAATGATGATGAATACATTACTTCTGAAACTATTCTAGAAATTTACTTTAAAAAAGTAGAAAGTGAATGGGTTAATGTCAAATTCGTAGGAAGAGGAATAGATAAATTTTTATCAGATGGTCAAGATGTACTAGTTGGTTCAAGAATAGATAGTATGGCTAATTTACCTACGGCTACAGGAGTTACGGATCAGGAATTTTTAGGTTGGCAGGCGAATGGTGATTATTTAATTGCTGGAGAAAATTCTGAGAAAATTAGAGTTTCTAAAAATAAACTTTTGCAAACTAATGAATTAGGTGCGGTTGTAACTGAAAAAGGGAAAGATATTGAATTTAATGCTGTTTATAGAAAATTATTTAAAGTTGAATTTGAAAATGCTTTTTCTGGGAATATTAATTTTTCAAAAGATTCATCTAATATACTACATGTAGATGAGTTTAATAGTATTGGTGATGCTACAAAAAATAATAAAATACTAGTAGTTCCTAGATCTGGTTATTCATTATCTCATTTTATAGCGAATAAAACTGTGAAAGTAAATATGGATAAAAGTACTAAAGAAATTTTTGCAGATCAGAAAATTAAAGAAAATGAACTGTATAATATTGTTCCTACTTCGGATTTAAAAATCACACCAATATTTAAATTGAGTGTAGTACCATCTACACTTGAAGAGATGATAGAAAATAATAAGATAAAAACTGTTGATGATGCATTGGATATAAAATTTGAATCAACAGAAAATATTAGAAAAATTTTAGGACCATTGTATTACTTGAGGTAAAAAGAATGGTTATTAAATATGAGATAATAAAAGGATGTTTATCTGTGCTGAGCAGAGATAAGCATCCTTTTATTTTTATTTAAACGTTATTTATTTAATTTTTTATTATATTAAAAAATAATAAAAATTATTTAGTGTTATTTTTGTATAAAGGTTAATTTTAAAAATTTTAAAAAAATAATATAAATAATATGATATTATCTTTTTAAAATAATTATTTACTTGATATTAATACAATAATAATTGGTGTATATCAGTAGAAAATCATTTAATGTCCATATTAATATAGACATTAAATGGTATTCTGTCTTTTATGAAAACGTATTATAATATAAACAGGGAGGGATGAGGATGATAAGAAAATTAGAAAATCGCCAAGTAGAATTGTTACAGATATTAAAAGAAGCAGAAGATTTCTTACCTGTACATGTTATTGCAGAAAAAATGGGGATATCTACTAAAACGGTTTACAGGGATATAGAAAAAATAGTTAAGGATGTAAAAGAGATTAAACTATTAAAAAAACAAGGTAGTGGAATAAAAATGTTGTTTTCGAATTTTCTCATTGAAAAAATTCCTCAAAAGCAATTAGTTAAGTATTCTTTAGAAGAACGTAGAGTTAATATATTATATTATTTATTAATAAATTCAAAAAACTATACTTCTATTGAAGAACTAGCCGAAATGAACTTTGTGGGAAAATCGAGTATAGTAAATGATTTAAATTATTTAGAAGATAGACTTGCTAATGAGAATATAAAATTAGAAAAAACGAGATTAGGAACTAAAATAATTGGTGATGAGAAAAATATTAGAAAAAATATAATGAATTTAATTCGAGATTATTCATTTACAGAAGATGAAAATGCAGAAGTATATTATTCCGATAGAATTGAAAAAAATACATTAAAAGAACTATCTTCTAAATTTGATTTTAGAAAAATAGAAATAGTTGAAAGAATTATATCGAAACACGAAAAAAATCTTCCGTATACAATAGGTGATTTGTATTATATTAATTTAGTAGTTCATTTACTTATTGCAATAGAAAGAATAAATAGTGAAAATTATTTAGAAAATAATGAATTTCCTAATATAACTGATAAAAAATTCTATTATGAAGCTGAGAGTATTGCTGCTGATATTGAGAATGAATTCTTTATAAGTTTACCACCCAATGAAATTTATTACATCTATCAGTATCTTGTTAGCATGGGAGTAGGGAATTTAAATAATGATGTTGATTTTGAGGTGAAAGAAGAAATTGAAAACATTGTTAATGAATTTCTAGAAGCTGTTTCTAATACAAATAATAAGGCAAATGAAAATAGAGATAATATTTATTATTTATTTATACTGCATATCAGAGCATTAATGAGACGATTAAAATATGGAATTAGCATAAAAAATCCTTTGTTAAATAAAATAAAAGAAGGCTATTCGAAACAGTTCTCCGATGTGAGTGTATTAGCAAGAAAAATATTATCAGAAGAAATAAGTGAGGATGAAATAGCGTATTTAACTGTATATACTGAGTCAATATTAAAATTGAACAATTTAAAAACAAAAGTAGTATTAGTTTGTAATAGTGGTTTTGGTACATCTCTATTTTTAAAAAAAAGAATAGAAGATAAGCTTAAAAATATAGAAGTAGTAGATGTTGTGTCTACTAAAGATATAAAGTTTTATGACTTGAGTAAAATTAGTTTTATAATATCTACAGTGAAACTAGAAGATAAACAAGATGCTGTTTTCGTAAATGTTATGCTAAATGATGAAGATATTCAGAATATTAACAGAAAGGTGTATGGTAATGGCAATGAAGTTTAGAGTATTTAATAATGAAAAAAAAGTAAGGTTAGAAGATATTTATATTGACGTAGCAAGTTATTTAGAGAATAATTCATGGATATTTTCAAAGCAAATATTTTTGAAGGATTTGGAAGCAAGAGAAGAATTAGGTTGTATAAAGGTAGATAAAAATTTTTATTTACCACATTTAATAAATAATAATATTAAAGAAAATATAGTAGTAAGAGTAGATAATTTTGAAGATGATGTATTGTTTATTTTGATAAAAGAGAATGACAAAGAAGCTGAAGATAAAGCTAGAAATATTGTAAGAAATCTTTTAATAGAAAATAAAAGAAATATAATATTAAAGAGTAATAAAAGAAAATTTGAAGAAATTTCAAAATATGTGTAAAGGAGGTATTTATATGTTAGATGAATTGTTTTCGGAAGATAATATATATTTGGGTGTTGAGGGAAATAACTTTTTGGAAGTTTTAAATAATGTTTCAAAAGAATTAAACAAAAAAAAATATATAAATGATGGGTATACAGAATCTGTAATAGAAAGAGAAAAAACATTTCCAACAGGACTTGAGTTTCCTAAATATTGTATAGCTATTCCACATACAGATTCCAAATATATAAAAAAAGATGCAATAGCCGTAGTAAAACCGAAACAGAGCGTAATATTCAGGGATATGGCTACGAATTCAAAAGATCTTGAAGTAAATGTTTTTCTGTTACTGCTAATTAGTAAAAATGAAAATCAAGTAAAAGCACTATCAAGTGTTATAAAAAAATTTTCTGATGAAGATTTTTATAATAAAATCATACAGATTAATAATAAAAAGCAAATTTTAAATATTATAAAAAATAAGGAGATTTAAGAAAATGACAAAAAAAGTATTAATTGCATGTGGTGCAGGTATAGCGACATCAACAATAGTTGTATCTAGAGTTGAAGAATTGATAAAAAAACATAATCTTGATGTAGATATTAAACAAATTAAAATAGCAGAAGCTGCTAGTTTGCAAAATGAGGCGGATTTGATAGTTTCAACTACAATTTTACCAACTACCTACTCAATTCCTAGTATAATTGCAACTAATTATATTATGGGGATTGGTGAAGAAGAGTTAGATGAAGAAATTTTAAGTCACTTAAGATAATTAAAAAATAAATAAAGGAGAAACGTTATGCAAAAATTATTAGATATAACAAATTATATATTAGGTTTAGGACCTACTGTTATCTTACCAATAGCAATCTTTATTTTAGCTATTATATTTAGAGTACCTGTAGGTAAAGCTGTTCGTAGTGCACTAACTATAGGGATTGGGTTTGTAGGTATTAACCTAGTTGTGGGTATTTTAACTACTAATTTAGGCCCTATTACAGAGCAATTAGTAGAAAAATATAGTATTTCATTAAGTACTATTGATGTTGGCTGGCCAGGGGCAGCGGCAGGCTCTTGGGCATCACCTGTAGCAGCAATTTTAATTCCTATATGTGCTTTAGTTAACGTTATTATGATTGCATTAAAACTAACTAGAACATTGGATATTGATATTTGGAACTACTGGCATTTTATTGCAGCTGGAGCAACAGGATACATAGTATCAGGAGGTTCATGGTCATTCAGTATTTTATGTGCTGTTCTATACGAAGTAATGGTATTATTAATGGCAGATAGAACTCAAAAAATGGTTCAAGATGTGTATGGTCTAAAAGGTATCTCATTACCAACAGGATCTACAGCAGCATTCGGATTTGTAGGCATTCCAATTGGTTGGCTGATAGCTAAAATTCCAGTTATTAAAGATATTCATATAGACTCTGAAACAATTCAAAAACGTTTTGGTATCTTTGGTGAACCAATGGTAGTAGGTACATTCTTAGGTATGATTTTACAAGCATTAGTTAACTGGAGAGATGTTGGTTTAGTATTAAAAACAGGTATTGCGATGGGAGCATTCATGTTATTAATGCCTCGTATGGTTAAATTATTAATGGAAGGATTAATCCCAATTTCTGAATCTGTACGTGACTTTATGAAAACGCGTTACAAAGGTAGAGACCTATACATTGGTCTTGACGCTGCGGTTTCAATTGGACATCCATCTAACATTTCAACAGGATTAATCTTAGTTCCAATTACATTACTATTAGCAATCATTATTCCTGGTAACAAAGTTTTACCATTTGGGGACTTAGCTACTATTCCGTTCTACGTATCATTCATCGTAGCAAGTAGAAAAGGGAATATCTTCCACTCAGTATTAGCTGGAACAGTGGTAATTGCTTTATCATTACTTATGGCAACAGACTTCATCGGAGTTCATACGCAAATGATGCAAGGATTAGAACAATATAGTCATGGACATACAAGTTTAAGTTCATTAGACATGGGTGGTAACTTCTTTAACTGGGTTATCTTAAAATTCTCACAATTATTTTATTAAAATATAATTGTTAATAATAAATTTCTATGGCACCATAGTTCTATAATCTTTAGTAGAAAGTAGTTGATTATGGTGCTGTTTTAATTAGAAAAGAGAGGTATATAAAATGAAAGCTTCGGTTATGTACGAGCATAAAAAATTTGAATATAAAGAAATAGAGGAACATAAATTAGGTGAAAATGATATAAGAATAAAAGTTCATTCTTGTGGAATATGTGGCTCAGATATTCACAAGATGCAAACTAAATGGAAATATGGATATCCAGCAGTAATTGGTCATGAATACTGTGGAGAAGTAGTTGGATTTGGAGATAAGGTCACAAAATTTAAGAAAGGTGATAGAGTTGTCTGTGTTCCTTTTATGCCATGTAATGAATGTGAATATTGTAAACAATCCTTATATTCAATGTGTGAAAATTACACTATGATTGGATCACATAGATTCGGTGGTTTTGCAGAATATTCCGTTATACCTGAGGAAAATCTTTTGAAAATAGGAGATTTAGAATATACTAAGGCAAGCTTCATTGAACCATTAGCAGTTGTAATGCATGCAGTTATGGGAATAGATATAAATCTAGGAGATAGTGTTGTTGTATTAGGGGCTGGAACTATAGGAATGTTAGTCTTACAGGCAACTAAGGCTGCAGGAGCTGGGAAAGTAATAGTTGTTGATATTGATGATAGAAAATTAGAATTAGCTAGAAAGTTGGGAGCTACTCAGATTATAAATCCATTATCTGAAAATTTAGAAGAGAAAGTAAACGAATATACTGATGAAAAAGGTGCAGATATTTCTTTAGAATGTGCGGGTAGTGTTGTTACACAAGAGCAGGCCTTATTATTAACTAAGAAGCATGGTAAAGTTGGTTATTTAGGAATTGCTTATAAAGATATAACACTTAAAGAAAAAGCATTTGAGAGCATATTTAGAAAAGAGTTGACTTTAAAAGGTTCTTGGAATTCTTATTCAGCCCCGTTCCCAGGTAGAGAATGGACTAATGCAATAGAATTAATTTCTAAAAATAAAATTGATGTAGAAAGCTTAATTACACATAAATTTACATTGAAAGATGTTGATAAAGCTTTTGAAATGATATTAGGAAGAACAGAACCATTTGGGAAAGTCCTTATTCTTCCAGAATTATAAGAAAAGAGGATAATAATATGTTAGCAGCAGTAAAAACAAAAGTAGGTTATGATAATTTAGAATTATTGGATGTTGAAGAACCTCAAGTATATGGTGATAGGGTAAAAATTAAAGTAGCATACACCGGAATATGTGGGTCGGATATTCATACTTTCAAAGGAGAATATAATGCTAAAGGATTACCAGTTACATTAGGTCATGAGTTTTCGGGAGTTGTAGTTGAAGTAGGACCAGATGTTAAAAATGTGAAAGTTGGGGATAGAGTTACTAGTGAAACTACTTTTGAAACTTGTGAACAATGTATATACTGTAAATCGAAAGATTATAACTTATGTGATAATAGAAAAGGAATAGGTACACAGGCTAACGGTAGTATGGCAAAATATGTATTGTCAAGAGAAGAAAGTTGTCATGTTCTACCAGAAACAGTGAGCTTGAAAGCAGCTTCTTTAACTGAGCCATTAGCATGTTGTACTCACTCTGTTATGGAAAAAACATCAATAAAAGAGGGGGAAACTGTTCTTGTTATTGGGCCGGGACCAATAGGGTTATTAGCTGCACAAGTGGCAAAAGCTAATGGAGCAAAAGTTATAATTACAGGGATTACAAAAGATAAACCACGATTAGATTTAGCTAAAGAAATAGGAATCGATGTGACGGTGGATAGCCTAGTTGAAGATTTAAGAGAAGTTATATTAAAAGAAACTGATGGATATGGTGTTGATAAAATATTTGATTGTTCAGGATCTGTATTCGCAGTAAATAATGCTTTGCCACTTGTTAAGAAAAAAGGTGATTTTGTTCAAATTGGATTATTTGCTAAAAAAATGAATGAACTTAATCAGGAAAGTATTATTCAAAGAGAAATACGCTATATTGGTTCGAGATCTCAAAAACCATCGTCATGGGATTTAGCGTTAGATTTATTAGCAAATAATAAAATTGCTACAGATAAAATGATTACTAAAATATTTTCATTAGAGAACACTCGAAATGCATTTGAAGCGGTAATGTCGGGAAAAGAGATAAAAGTATTAATCAAATCAAATGAAGATATAGAATAATTATTAATACAATAATATAGTTATTTAAGGAGTAGTATGGGATTAAGAGTATCATTTTTCATTCGAAATTCCAACTTTATGCAAAATAACTATTAAATTTAGTTAATCATTCAGTTAATAGAACTAGGGGAATGGGTATATACTATGATAAAGAAATAGGGCCTATAATGATATAGTAATGATTTTTGGGTTCGATTAAACTCCTATATAGAAAAATCTATATAGGAGTTTTTAGTGATACTAAATTTTCTTTAAAAATTCTTCTACTTCTTTTTGAGTTTTAGCTAGTCTAGATACGAATCGACTAACTTCTACATTATTTTTGTAACCTACAAAAGAAGGAATACCAAAAATATCAAGAGCTTGAGCTATTTCCGGATAATCATCACGGTTAACGTAGATAAATTTTATTTCAGGAAACTTGTTCATCGTTTCTTCTAAGTAACGGTCTAACATGATACAATCTGGACACCACGTCGCAGAAAATACAAAGACAATTTTTTCATTATCTTCTTTTAATACTTTAAATTGTTCTATAGAATTTAATTTTTCTATATAATTAAACATATAATCACCTCATTTATGACTAAGATTATATCACAAAAATTAATTGTTAGCATGAAGAATGCTTAGTTTCTAATTTTCATTTTAAGTTTTCATTTTCAATTTTGATTACAAATGTAAGCAAATATATTGAATTTAATTGCTAAATGTTGCATAATATGTGATATAGAGATTAGATTTGTGTGATATAATTATTTATATAAATACTAAACTTTAATTGATAAAAGCTATACAATATTATAGAGGTGAAAATATGGCAAAACATTATGATTATATTGCGATTGGTGGAGGAAGCGGAGGAATAGCTTCAATTAACCGAGCTGCAATGTACAGTGTAAAAGGATTGTTAATAGAGGGAAATGAATTAGGTGGAACATGTGTAAATGTTGGATGTGTTCCTAAAAAAGTTATGTGGCATGCATCACAAATATCTGAGAGTTTAAAATCATATGCTAATGACTATGGATTTAGTTTTGAAAATTTAGAATTTGATTTTTCAAAATTAGTAGGTAATCGTTCTGCATATATTGATAGAATTCATGGTTCTTATGAACGTGGTTTAAATAATAATAAAGTTGATTTAGTAAGAGGATATGCTAAGTTCGTTAACAAAAATACAGTTGAAGTAAATGGAGAACAGTATACTGCTGATCACATACTAATAGCAACTGGTGGACAACCAACTATTCCTAATGTTGAGGGAGCTGAGTATGGTGTTACATCTAATGAAGTTTTTGCGTTAAAACAATTACCAAAACGTATTGCAGTAGTAGGTGCCGGATATATCGCGGTTGAACTTGCTGGAGTGTTCCACGGTCTTGGTGTTGATACTCACTTATTTGTACGACGTGATCGTCCTTTAAGAACTTTTGACAGAGATATAGTAGATACTTTAGTAAAAGTTATAAATGAAGAAGGTCCAATTCTTCACACAAATGCTATTCCTAAAAAAGTTGTGAAGAATGATGATGACAGTGTTACTTTAGTACTTGAAGATGGACGCGAAACAACAGTAGATTTATTAATTTGGGCAATTGGTAGAAAACCGTTGACTGAAAACCTTAATTTAGAAGCCGCAGGTGTAGAACTTGATGAACGTGGATTTATTCCTACAGATAAATTCCAAAATACTAATGTTGAAGGAATTTATGCAGTAGGTGATGTAACAGGGCGCTTAGCGTTAACTCCAGTTGCAGTTGCAGCAGGGCGTAGATTATCAGAAAGATTATTTAATAATAAACCTGAAGAGCACTTAGATTACACTAACGTTGCTACAGTAGTATTCTCACACCCAGCGATTGGTTCTATTGGATATACAGAAGAGCAAGCTATTAAAGAATTTGGTGAAGAAAATATTAAAGTTTATAAATCTTCATTTACTCCAATGTATTCAGCAATAACTAGCCACAGACAACCATGTTTTATGAAACTTATTACTCTTGGTGAAGAGGAGAAAGTTGTAGGATTACATGGAATTGGTTATGGTGTAGATGAAATGATTCAAGGTTTTGCTGTTGCTATTAAAATGGGAGCAACAAAACGTGATTTCGATAACACAGTAGCGATTCACCCAACAGGTTCTGAAGAATTTGTAACAATGAGATAATTTTATAAAAAAATGATTGGCCTTTTCCTAGGTCAATCATTTTTTTCTTGACATTCTATTTTTATAGGAGTATTCTGAGGTTGGGAGGGGATAATAATGAAAAAAATTTTAAAAACAATAATTATTGGAATATTAACTGTGTCGATTGCAACAGGTTGTGCGAGATTCAGTAAAGAGGATAAAGAAACTAATGCTCCAAAAGAATCTTCTAATAAAGTCTTTAGTGAATGGATTGGGAAGAAAGGGATAGATAGTATTAAAATTAACACATTGAAAAACAATGTCAAAATTTATTATCACGATAATGAGACGATTTTAATACAAGGAAGGTACAAAGGAAATTATAAGTATTTTATAGATAATAATTTATTAAATATTACTGCTTTCGCAGAGGAATTAGGTGATAATAGCTTTAACGTATATCTTCCTAATAAAGTATATAAAAATATAAGTCTGGAAAACAGAGATGCAACTTCTAAAATATTTGTAAATGTAGAGAATTTAACCATTAGTAGTAATGATGAGGTTGTAGTTGATGGAGCAGAGATAGGTAATCTTAAAATAGCTACTGATAATAAAAAGGTACAGATTACAAAGGATACTATAAATAAAGCTAAAAATAATACAAAAATTATAGTAGACCAAACAAAGGTAAATTCTATGAATATGCTAACAGAATCTGGAGATATTTTCGCAAAAATTAAAGGAAATAAACAAGATTATCAAATTAATTATAGTAAAAATACAAAGGACATTAAAGATAAACAGATAACAGCAGTTTCAGATAAAGGAAAAATTGAAATTAGCTTTATTTAGATTAGAAAAAAATTTTTCAAAATAAAAAAAGAGAGTGACTCAAAAATCGTGATTTCAAAGAAACAAGATTTTGTCGAGTCACTCTCTTTAGCATTGTATTTAGAATTTTCCATTTTTTATGAAATTTTCTAGTTTTCTTCTATCATTTTCACTCATTCGAATGTGCCTATTTTTTAATTCTCGTGAATTATGTTTTTTTGTTATTTTAGAAACATTATATTTTCTATCTTTTAATTCTTTTATAAACATGTGACAATCTCGTAAAATTGCTCCGTAGCCAAGAGTGGTGTCACGTTCATCATGATCGTCACTTACTACTATAATGTCTATAAAGTGATCGATTCTTAATTCTCGAGTCTTTCTTTCTATCCATTGATCAGCTCTTTCACCAGTTTTTGTATAAACAATAGTGATAGGTGGTTCTTCTTTAATATATTCTTTTGAACGTGTTAGATAAGCGTCAAATACGCAGTAAACGATATAGTTATTGCCACCTGCATATTCGCGAAGCATATCAATTAGAATGTCTCGTTCGGTAGGAAAGGTAGAGCTTTTTATTAAGTCATATTCTTTCATACGAAAAAGTAAATTATAACCGTCAATAAATAAATATTGTTTTTTCATAAAAAGTCCTCCTTTGATAATTTAATTAATTTCTTTCATCATATCTACATGCTCAATTCCTGCATCTAAATATATTATGTCATTAACTCTATTATAACCTAATGATT
This sequence comes from Gemella haemolysans, assembly GCF_901873445.1. GTDB lineage: Bacteria > Bacillota > Bacilli > Staphylococcales > Gemellaceae > Gemella > Gemella haemolysans_C. The sequence goes on along the minus strand of NZ_CABFLN010000053.1, from coordinate 73,866 downwards.
TATAGAAGTTTTCAGCTTGTATTTGAGCACTAAGTTCGATAATTATTTTTCTTTTTAAAATTTGCTGTGCGATATTTTCACATCCAATAATAAGTTCACGTCCAATTCCTTGACCGCGGTATTCTTTATCAATAACAACGCGTCCAATGTGAATAACGTCTTTATCAAGATCTATAAGTCGTGCAACTCCGATAAGTTTATTATCATTAAAATATCCAATATGAATCGTATTTTCACTATGATCTTTTTCATCAAGTTCAAGTTCGATTGGAACTTTTTGTTCTTTAACAAATACTTCAATACGAAGAGCAAAACCAAGGTTAAGCTCTTCTTTAGATTTTAATATTTTAATCATTAGACTTAATTCTTTCGTACATTATTATACCAGCTGCTACAGAAGCGTTTAAGCTTTGGATTTTCCCTAACATTGGTAGGTGATATAAGAAATCACATTCGTTAGTAACAACTTTGCTCATACCTTCGCCTTCGTTACCGATTACGATAGCTAAAGGTACATCTTTTGCAATTTTTGTGTAATCTTCAGAACGCTCTGCTAATGTTGTTCCAGCAATCCAGAACCCTTTTTCTTTTAATTTTTTAATAGCATCAGTTAGGTTTGATACACGGATAACAGGCATGTGTTCAATTGCTCCTGCAGAAGCTTTAACTGCAGTTTGGCTAACTACAGCGGCACGACGTTTAGGAATTATTATTGCTTTAACACCACTTGCTTCAGCAGTTCGAATTATCGCACCTAGGTTATGTGGATCTTCAATATGGTCTAAAATAAGTAGGGTAGTATCTTTATTAATTTCTAAGTTATTTACTACTTCATCAAGTTCAAAGTAAGAGTATGGCGCAACATAGGCGATAACTCCTTGGTGACGTTCAGTAGTAGAATTGTCTAATTTACGTTTTGGAACTTCTTGGCAAATGATTTTTTTCTCATTAGCAATAGAAAAAATAGATTTTAATCTTCCTTTTTCAATCCCCTCTTGAAATAGAATTTTATTAATTTCACGTCCTGATTTAATTGCTTCAAGTATAGCATTACGACCAGCAATTACTTCTTTATCCAAATCAACTTCAGCAGTTTGAACTTGAGGTTTTTGTTCTTTGTTTTTTAGTCTTAATTCTTTATAGTGTTTATTGTTTTTCTTCATATAATTTTATTATGTAGTTAAACATTTCCTCCAATCTTTCAAAGTTTTTTTCTAAATATAAATAACCGAATACAGCCTCTAAACCAGTAGCTAGTTTATATTCCATAATACTAGCATTTTTTGCTTTAGAGTTATTTTTTTGATTTTTTGCACGGTTATAAATCTTTTCTTCTTGATCTGTTAAAATACTATTGTTTAGTATGTTTTCCATAAAACTTGCTTGGGCTCTAGCAGATACGATTGTAGAAACTGTTTTATGAAGATCATTTATTTTTCCTAAATGATTTTTCATAACGTATTCTCTACTCATTATATCGTAAATACTATCTCCAATATAGGCAAGTGTTAAAGCTTGCATTTGATTTGGATTAGCGAAGTTTTTTTCAGTAAATTTAAATGTTATATTTTTTTCCATCGTACACCTTGTTTTGTATCTTCTAGGATGATTCCTTGTTCTTTTAAGTCATCTCGGATTTTATCAGCTAAAGCGAAATCACGGTTTTTACGAGCGGCTTCACGTTCAGCTATTAAGTTTTCGATATGTTCACTATCAAGAGTGTTGTCTTCTTTTACATTTATTCCTAGAATTGAACTATACGTTTCGAATGCAGCATTGATTAGTTCTAATGTTTCTTTGTTAACAGCTTCTTTTGCTGTATATGAGTTAGAAATTCTTACAATTTCATACCATGAAGAAAGTGCATTTGCTGTATTGAAATCATCTTGCATATATTCTTCAAATTTATTTAGTTCTTCTGTAACTAATGCTACAACTTCTGTATCTAATTTTTCTTCAGTCATTTCATTATTTAATCTGAATTGTAGATTTTGATATGCAGTTTTAATTTTTTCGAAGTTTGTTTTTGCTAATTCAATATTTTCTAATGTGTAGTTAATAGGTGTTCTATAGTGAACTGTCAACATGAATAAACGCAGTACCATAGGGTCAATTTCAGCGATAATATCTTTTACTAAGCGGAAGTTTCCTAAACTTTTACTCATTTTAACATTATCAATATTTATAAATGCATTGTGCATCCAATAATTACTAAATGGTGTATGGTTATGGCATTCAGATTGTGCAATTTCATTTTCGTGATGAGGGAATGTTAGATCTTGACCACCGGCGTGGATATCAATTGTCTCACCTAGAGTTTCTTTAGCCATTACTGAACATTCGATATGCCAACCAGGACGACCTTCTCCAAATGGACTATCCCATTTAACTTCACCTGGCTTAGCTTTTTTCCATAGTGCAAAATCTAGTGGATCTTCCTTGTGTTCTCCAACTTCGATTCGAGCACCACTAATTAAATCATCGATAGACTGTTTACTTAATTTTCCATAGTCCTCTTTTTTACGAGTTCTGAAATAAACATCACCGTCTGCCTCATAGGCATATCCTTCTTCAACTAATTTGGCTATGAATTTGATTATTTCTTGCATATATTCTGTAACTCGAGGATTTTTCGTTGCTCTTTTACATCCTAGGGCATCATAATCCTTAAAGAAAGCATTGATGTACTTATCTGTAAGTTCACTAGTAGAAATTCCTTCTTCATTACTTGCTTTAATAATTTTGTCATCAACGTCAGTAAAGTTAGAGATGAAATCTACTTCATATCCACTATGTTCTAAATATTTTCGTACAACATCAAAGACGATAATAGGACGTGCATTACCGATATGAATATAATTGTATACAGTTGGTCCACAAACATACATTCGGACTTTATTTTTTTCTATTGTTTTTAAAATTTCTTTTTGTTTTGTCAATGTATTATAGAGTTTAATCATAAATAGCTCCTTTTTAATTGGGGGCAAATATGTAAGTGATATACTCCCAAAATTCTCAATTTTTTAATAATTAGAAAAATCTATTACTTAAATTTTAACACAAAATGTTGATAAAATGAATTATTTATTAATATTTCATTAGTGATAGTTGATTTTTAATTGTTTTAAAATTTAATTTGTATTAAAATATATAGTGGATAAAAAATAAAGGATAAGGATAACATGAAATTATCGGATACGATTTATACGACTGATCAACATAAACAATCAAAAGATATATTTCTAATAATACTAGGAACAGTTTTATTCTCAATTTATGCTGGATTGTTAATACCTGTTAATAATATTGGAGCAGGTGGTGCATTAGGATTAAGTTTAGTAATTAATAAAATAACTGGGATAAAAATAGGGACAGCACAATTTGTTTTAAATGTTCCATTATTTTATTTAGGTTATAAGTATATAGGAAGAAAATTTGTAATACTAACAGGATTAGTGATTAGTATTTCATCATTTTTAATTAATAATTTACCTAAGATAATAACTCCTGTTAATCTTGGAGATTCTCTTGTAGCAGCAATCTTCTGTGGAATTATTTCAGGGTTAGCCATGTGTTGTCTGTTGGTTGCTGGAGCTTCAACTGGTGGAACGGATATAACAGGTAAGTTTATTACTAAGCAGTTCAAATATAATTTACCAACAGTTTTTTTAATACAAGATATAACAATATATACAATAGTGTGGATATTTTTTGATATTAAATATGTAATGTATGCACTTGTAATGAGTTTTGTACGTAATCAAACGATGAAAGGTGTTCAAAAATTCTTTTCAGCATATATACAATGTACAATAATTTGTAGTAATCCGGAAAAAATGGTAGAACTGATAAATACTACCTTGCATAGAGGTTCTACAATAATGGATGTTGAAGGTGGATATTCTCATAAGAAAAAAAGAATGATTATAGTAGTTATTCAACAAAATGAGATGCATCTTTTAAGACAATTAGTAGCAAAAAATTGTCCAGAAGCATTTATTACAGTAACTGCGGTTAATACTATAGTTGGTAACTTTAAAGAACACTCATATAGGTTATAAGATAAATAAAATTACGGTTTGAAAACAGTTGTTTTTGAGCCGTATTTATTATAAATTAGTGGAGAATTTATTGAAAATAAAGAAAAGTTAAAAAGGGGAAATAAGTTGATAATTGACCATATTTGATATATAATAACAAGTGAAAAGAAAATTAGGAGGTAAGAAAATGAATTTAATTCCTACAGTAATTGAGCAAACTTCTCAAGGAGAGAGAGCTTATGATATTTATTCAAGATTATTAAAAGATAGAATCATTATTTTAGGGTCTGATGTTAATGATCAAGTAGCTAATTCAATAACAAGTCAACTTTTATTTTTAGAAGCACAAGATAGTGAAAAGGATATCTACTTCTACATAAATTCACCAGGTGGAAGTGTAACAGCTGGATTTGCAATCTATGACACTATGCAACATATTAAATGTGATGTTGTAACTATCTGTATGGGAATGGCAGCGAGTATGGGAGCATTCTTACTTGCAGCAGGAACTATTGGTAAACGTTATGCACTGCCAAATGCTGAGGTAATGATTCACCAACCATTAGGTGGAGCACAAGGTCAAGCAACTGAAATTGAAATAGCAGCTAAACACATTTTAAGAACTCGCGAAAAATTAAACAAAATTTTAGCGGATAGAACTGGACAAACTATTAAAGCTATTGAACGTGATACAGAAAGAGATAACTACTTAACTGCTGAAGAAGCATGTGAATATGGATTAGTTGATAAAGTGATGTATCCAGAAAATAATAAACCACAAAAAAAAGAGAAACCAAAAAAAGCTACGAAAAAGGTTGCTAAAAAATCAGAATAAATAAAAAAGGAATTGGGCATGTAACCCGATTCCTTTTATATTTTCCATATTTTCCCAATGGCATTACGAAACTCGTAATTATCCATAAAGTATTCTACATTTCCGTTAAAATGACGCTTGAATTGAAGAACACTATAATCTGTAGCATCTTCTGAAGTAAACTCTTTAGAAGTTCCAAAGAAGTTGAAAATTCTAAAGTTATTTTTAATAGCGTATTTTATCATTGTGTACATTACTAAATATGAACCATTGAATCTGGAAAATTCTTTTTTCATGCCGCCAGTGAAGTAAATAAGATCTTGTTTTGTCTCGATAAAACTTGCGCAAGATAGATAAATTATATTTTCATTTTCTTCTTTTAAAGAAGAGATTTTTGCTATTTTATCATTATTAAAAGCAATTGATTCATCTATTCTAGTTATTTTGTTTATAGTTTTTTCAGGATTTACTTTCCCACTTTCAAGTTTTTCTTTAAGTTTATTCTTTTCAGTATTAAAATCTTCAATCTCTTTATTTAACTTAGAAATAAGAGAATCACAATCTAAATATGAAACCATAAGATGAAGCTTATTACCTAATGCAGTTTTTAAATTTCTAAAGTATTCACTAGTTCTAATTTGGAAATTTATTCTATCTTCTGTACTTTTGTTTATTGAATCAAATATTGCAGCATCTTCATCGTTGAAAATATCGATTTCTTTTACAGTTATTCCTTCTTTTATAGCTTTGTTTATTGAACGTTTAGCCATAGTGGAAACAGTTTTTAATAAATTATCTTCTGTAAGAGATTCTTCTAGTTCTCTTGAATATATACAACGAGAAGCTAGAGTAGGGTTTGTGAATAAATCATCATTAAGTGGTTTATACCCAAGTGAAGTTAATATTTTGTCTGTTTCTATTGATTCTTTAGTAGTTTCAATATATTCGATATCTTTATAAATACGTTCGTTTAAGAATGGATTCACCCTTACACAAAGGACACGAAAGTCTTTTGAGAAATATTTTTTTAATTCTGTCATATAAAATCTTACTAACTTTGTGTTAGAATAATCCATTATTGGACCATGTTGAGCTGTTACTTTATAGAAGATTTTTTTATAAGGGAAGTAAATAAATGTTGCATATGCTAACACTTCGTCATTTTCTTTTACAGCAAGAATTTTTGTTTTTAAGTTATTGAAATCCTGCATTTTACTATATACAGCAGCTTGTTGTAAGTAGAAACGACTATTGTTTTTTTCTTGAACCTTTTGTAGTTCATCACTGCTAATTTCTGTAAATATCATTAATATGCTCCTTAGAAAATTTTTAATACATACCCATACGATTATATAACAAATTTTAGAAAAAAAAAAGTAATATACTGATATAGAGATATGAGAAAATTTTTTATAGAAAATAATATAATTGAATTTATTATGATTATTTTGGATAACAGAAAAAGTTGTAAACTGATTTTTGTCAATTTACAACTTTTTTTTATATTTTCTTGATTCTTATATTACTTACCATTAGATAAGAACATATTATTACTAATATTAACGTAGCAATGCTTGGTAATTTTATCGGTGCGATAATTGCTAGAATTGTTCCGCAAGTTGTGATAGGTACACCTTGGTAGTATCCATTTTTCATTTTTGTAACGTTGAATCTGGCTAAACGATAAGCACCGCAACATACGTATGCTCCACAGATTATTGCAACTATTGTTGTTAGAATAGCTGATGGTTTTTCAGTAGTAACAAATATTTCAAAAACAAGCATAGCTGGTGCTACTCCAAAACTAACTACGTCACATAGAGAATCTAAGTCGTGACCAATTTCAGAAACAACACCAAGTTTTCTTGCGACGATACCGTCGTATCTATCTGCAAGCATAGCTAATATAATAAAGACAGTTCCCCAAATGAAATATCCGTGAGATGTTGTCAGAATAGACATGAATCCACAAAATATATTACATAAGGTAAGATAATTTGGTATGAAGTTTTTATTCATTTTAAAAGTCAACCTCCAATATTGATATTATAATTATAGTACAAATTTGAAATAATGTCTAAGAAAATATAAAATTTCTAATAATTAAGGTTTGAAAATTTATATTAGTACGGTGTTGTTTATCACGTAATAAACTGTTATAATTAATGTACAGTCGAATTTTGGGAGGCACACTATGGAAAAGAATTTAAAAAATTTAAATTTCATAAAAATTATTAAAGAGTTATCTATTATTTCTTTTGGATGTGCAATTTATTCTTTTGCTATTATGCATTTTAATGTTCCAAACAAACTTGCGGAAGGTGGAGGAACGGGGGTAGCATTGTTATTTTATTATGCTATTGGTATACCAGTATCTATCGGGACTATATTAGTAAATATTCCTCTTTTGATTATTGGATATAAAATGTTAGATAAAAAAACTATGTTGTATACAGTATATGGAATTTTTATGATAACATTTTGGATTGGAATATTTGAAAAGTATCATATAGCTATAGATATAGGGGGAGATAGACTTCTGGCTTCAGTATTTGGAGGTATAATAGCTGGAATTGGTCTTGGAATAGTCTTTTTAGCAGGTGGAACAACCGGGGGAGTAGATATTGTTGCTAAGATTGTTCAACTATATACAGGGAGTTCTATTGGGAGAATAATACAGATTCTTGATGGAGTAATTATAGCTTTAACATTTGTAGTAGTTAAAAGTTTTCCTGCGATATTATATACATTAATTTATATTTTTATTTGTACTAAGATGATTGACTATGTTGTTGAAGGTGGTGTTCCTGGAAAAGGAGTAATGATTGTTTCATCTGAGATTGAGCTAATTACAAAACGAATACAGGAAGATATGAATCGAGGATTGACATATATTAAAGGTCAAGGAAGTTATTCTAAGAAAGATTTGAATATAGGATATTGTGTAGTCTCAAGAAATGAAATAGGGAAAGTGAAATCTATCGTTTATAATATTGATCCACGGGCATTTGTAACAATCACCGAAGTGCATGACATTATTGGTGAAGGATTTAGTTTTGATCAACCGAAAAAAACGAGATTATCATTCAAAAATAAATTATAAAAAAGGATGTATGGGAGCGACTTTATAAAAATGATTTTTGTTAATCATAAAGTTAAGTCGCTCCGTTGCTATTTAATATAAGGAGGAAAGAATCAAAAATAATATGGTTAAAAATTATTATATAAGATTAGTAAGTTTAATATTATTAATAGCTGTTTGTTGTTCAGTATTTGGACAGATACTATTAAAACTAATAGAGATGACAAGTGGTTACTATAAGTATTTGATAGTATTAACACCTATAATATTACTTTTCACAAAATTTAGTAATAAGTATTTAAAAACTAATATGATAGGAATGAAATATTTTATTGAAGGTGCAACTGATAAAAAAGATAAAGTATCATGGAGTTTTCCGTTTATATTAACGTTAAATACTTTATTGGCACATGTTTTTGGAGTAAGTGTTGGACGTGAAGGGGTTGCTGTACAATTAGGCGGAGCTATTGGAGGTAATCTCGCTGGAGAAGATTTCAGTAAGGAGAAAAAACAATTCTTTGTTAAATTAGGAATGATTTGCGGTTTTGCAGGATTATTTCAGACACCACTTGCTGCGATAGTATTTATTTTAGAAGTTGTTAGTGAAAAATTTAATTTAACAGTCACTAAGGTATATGAATATATAACATATATTATCGGAGCATATATTAGTGCATTTGTTTCGCATAAATTAGGTTTAGAAAAATTCTTTGTAGGAATAGACGCAAGTAAGGTGAATATAAATATTGAGTTATTAATAAAGATAATTTTAATAGGCATAGTTTTTGTATTTGTAGGAATTTTCTTTGTTATTCTTCAAAGAAAAATTAAAGAATTAGTAGCATTAAACGATAAAATCAGTTGGATTCTTTTAGTTGTTTTTATTTTAGTTAGTATTGTTTTCGAATATAGATATGCATCGTTAGGAACGAATTTGATTGGCCTTTCTTTTACAAACTTTGAACAAATTCAAATTTATGATTTTATACTGAAGATTATATTAACAACGATTTGTGCAGGGATTGGTTTTAGTGGCGGAGAGGTTACGCCATTATTTGCGATAGGAGCCACGTGTGGGGTAATTTTAGGAACTTATTTAGGATTACCTATTTTAGTAACAGCAGCACTAGGTTATTGCCTTGTATTCTCAGCAGCTACCAAAACGTACATTGCTCCTACTCTTCTTGCTTTAGAAGTATTTGGTTATAAGCTTATGTTTTTTGCAATTGTACCTGCATTTTTAATTTACTTAATAAATAAAAAGTATAGTATATATAAGTAGTAAAGATATAGAAGAAACCCTAGTGTGAATAATCACACTAGGGTTTAGTTTTTAGAGTCCAAGTATATTAAGTATTTCTTTTTTATATTTTAATTTTTGTTCATCTTGATTTTCTTTATCAAGATTTATTTTAATTTCTGATACTATTTCACCAGGTTTGTTTTTTATGATATAAATTCTATCACTAAGATCAATAGCTTCATTGATATCGTGTGTAATAAGCAGAGTAGTTAGGTCAAGTTTATTCTTAATTTCTAAATACCAAGAGTGTAGTGAAATTTTAGTAATAGCATCGAGTGCGCTGAAGGGTTCATCTAGTAAGAATAGTTCTTCTTTAAACATATATGTACGAAGTAACGCGATTCTTTGACGCATACCTCCACTTAACTCGCTAGGATATTTATCTTTATATTCGTAAAGGTTAAATAATTTTAGACTATTTATTGCTTCTTCTTCAGCTTCTTTTTTACTGATTTTTCTTATTAGAAGCGGAAGTGTTATATTTTGAATAATAGTCTTATGCTCTAGTAGTAAATCTTTTTGAAGCATATAACTTACACGACCTTTGTAGTCTGTGTTACCTTTTATTGATATCTCACCGCTTTGGAGAGGATTAATACCAGCGATAATATTAAAAAGTGTAGTTTTACCAACACCACTACCACCAAGTATTGATACGACTTCGCCTTTATCGACGTATATATTTATATCATGTAATATTTTATTGTTCGGATAATTGAAAGATAAGTTTTTTATTGATAATATGTTCATTATTTTATAAAGTCATTGCTGAATCCAGTATTTTCTGCAAGAGGTTTTTCAGTGATTTTGTTGTCGTTAACCCAACGGTAGAATGCATTCCATCTGTTAGCGTCGAATTCACCCCAGTGATCTTTGTTTGATGCATATTGTTTAGATAAATATTTTTGAGATTCAACGATGAAATCTTTTTTATCTTTTAATTCTGGAGCATTTTTTATTAAAATCTCTGCAGCTTCTTCAGGATGTTCAATAGCATAGACATATCCTTTCTTAATAGCTTTAAGAACTTTTTTAGCTTCTTCTTTATTTTCTTTTAGGTAATCATTATTAGCAATAATTACTGGAGAATAGTAGTCTAAGTCTTTATTGAAATCTTTTAAGTAGAAGTAGTTAATATCTAATTTCATACTTTCTGCTAATTTACCATCCCAAGCATAGTAAATCCAAGCAGCATCGAAAAGACCGTTTTCTAATGGAGTAACAGAATTAGTATCTGTGTTTGGAGCTAAGTTTAATTTATTAGCGTCTCCTCCTTGTTTTTGAATTAGTGATTTAACCATTGCTAATTCTACTGGATCATTCCAAGTTCCGTATTTTTTACCTTGTAAATCTTTTGGTTCTTTAATGTTGTTTTTCTTAAGTGAAATGATACCAGAAGTGTTGTGTTCGATAATAGCAGCAACTGCAGTGATTCCTGCTCCTTTAGAAAGTTTGTTAGCCATTGAATCTTGGTAATAAATTCCAAAAGGTGCTTTATTGTTAATAATTAAATCAGAAGTACTGTCTTCAGGTGCTGGTTTAATATCAAGATCGATACCTTCTTCAGCAAAGTATCCTTTTTCCTTCGCTACATATAGACCTGTATGGTTAGTATTAATCGCCCAGTCAAGAACGAAGTCAACTTTTTTAAGTTCTTTTTTCTCTGCATTTTTATTAACTGTGCTACATGCAGTTAATGAAATTGCTAAGATAAATGCAAAAATGCTAGTTAATATCTTTTTCATGATTTTCTCCTATATATTTCCATTTAATAAATTTTTTCTCACTTAGTTTAACAAGTTCAATACTTAGTAAACTAATAACTGATACTAATATGATAATTGCAAACATAGTATCATATTCAAAAAGTTTTTTTGCTTTAATCATGTATACTCCAAGTCCTTCAAATCCTCCAAGCCATTCAGCTACCACTGCAGCGATAAATGCATAAGAGACGCTGACTCTAAGCCCTGCATAGAAATAGCTAAGACTAGTAGGAATTTTAACATGCCAAAGTATTTGGAATTTACTCGCATTCATAAGACGTAATAGAGTAATCATATCTTTATCACAGTTTCTAAATCCATCTAGAATACTAACAACTATTGGGAATGTTGTCGTTAAAACAATCAATACAATCTTAGGAGTTAGTCCATATCCAAGCCAAAGAACAAGGATAGGTGCTATGGCTATAGTTGGAATGGTTTGAGTTAGTACTAAAAGTGGATAAATGGTCTTATTAAATATTGGTATACTATCCATAATTAAAGCAAGAAGCCAAGCTATGACTATTCCTAGGAATAATCCTATTATAGCTTCGAGTAGGGTGATTTTGCTGTGAAATATTAATAGTTGATAGTTTTTTATAAATGCTTTTACTATTTCAATGGGTGTTGGAATAATGTATTTAGGTAATAAACCAAGGTTTCCAGCACCTTGCCAAATTATGACTAAGCACAACATAGAAATAGTTGCAGCGTATTTATTAATTAAATTTGCTAATTTTCTCATCAATAGTTAAAACATCTCCGTAGTTAATTTTCACATTTGCAAAAATATTTTTGCTGTCCTCACCCGCTAGGACTAAACATTCTTTTAATGTATTCATAAGGTCATTAAATTCTCCTTCGATGACTGTTTCAAATGGAGTTACCTTAATATTAGAATGTTTATTTTGTAGAAAATAGATAACTTTATCTATAATTTCTATTCTTCCAACATGGTTATCAAGTGGAAGAATTTGTAATGCAATACTGCAATTTATCAAAATAAAAAACCTCCTTACAATATAAGGGGGGTCTAAGTTTTGTCTTTAAGCTAAGTCTACCTACGCTGGCATTATCCAGATCAGGCGCGGTCGAAATATTGATATTTCCTCTCAGACTGTTCACAGACTCCCGTATAAATAATTATAGCATAACGGTAAAATAATTCAATAAAAGTGCTTTCAATTATTATTTTCATAAATTATATAGATAAGCAAGTCTTTGAATTATGTGAGATGAATAGATTTAATAGAACATAAATGATTTATTCGTAGTGTAGAGATTTAAAATTATAATAGAGTTAATAATTATAATAACAATAGTATAAAAGAATTATTTTTGATTTTTCTTTTGATATATGATAGAATTATTAATCATAAATAAAATAAAAGAGGGATATACCAGTGAAAATTTTAAGAGAAATTATGGAATGGGTAGTAGTTGTTGTAGTTTCGATAGCTATTTATCTTGTTCTAAGCACATATGTTATTGCACCTTTCACAGTAAAAGGTCACTCAATGGATTATACATTCGCTGATAACGATAAAGTTTTCGTTAATAAATTTAGTAAGAACTTTGAACGTGGAGATGAAGTTGTTTTCCACGCTAATGAAACTGATGATTATATTAAACGAATTATTGGAGTTCCTGGAGATACTATTGAGTACAGAAACGACGTATTATATGTAAATGGTCAAAAAGTAGATGAGCCTTACTTAGCTCAGAAAATAAAAGAGGCTAAGGCTTCAGGAACAGCACCATTTACACCGGACTTTAATATTGAATTTTTAAGTAGTACGAAATCTAAGACTGTACCTGAAGGAACATACTTTGTACTTGGAGATAACAGACAACACAGTACGGACAGTCGTGTATTTGGATTTGTTAAAAAAGAAGCGATGATTGGAAAAGTAAGTTTAAGATACTATCCATTTAGTTCGTTCAAATTCTTTTAATATTCAATCATAAAGAAAATTATATATATCGAATTATTTTAGTTGCTAAAAATATTGCGTTATGCTAGAATAATATACGGGCACTCTTAAAGAGTGATTTAAGAAACCACCCCCTGCGATAATTTCGTAGGGGGTTTATTATTTTTAATAGAAGGAGAACACAATGACAAAGTATATTTTTGTAACAGGTGGAGTAGTTTCATCATTAGGAAAAGGGATTGTAGCGGCATCAGTAGGTCGTGTATTAAAAAATAGAGGATTAAAAGTAACTTTACAAAAGTTTGATCCATATTTAAACGTTGACCCAGGAACAATGAGTCCATATCAACACGGAGAAGTTTTCGTTACAGAAGATGGAGCAGAAACAGACTTAGACTTAGGGCACTATGAGAGATTTATCGATGTTAACTTAGGACAATATTCTAACGTAACTGCAGGACGTGTTTATTCTTCAATTATTGAAAAAGAACGTCGTGGAGATTACTTAGGAGGAACAGTTCAAGTAATTCCTCACGTAACAAACGAAATTAAATCACGTGTATTATTAGCAGGAGAATCTAGTGATGCGGATGTAGTTATCACTGAAATCGGTGGAACAACAGGAGATATCGAATCTTTACCATTCTTAGAAGCTATCCGTCAAATCCGTAGTGATTTAGGGCGTGAAAATGTATGTTTCATTCACTGTACATTATTACCATACATTAAAGCTGCTGGAGAAATGAAAACTAAACCAACTCAACAATCAGTAAAAGAGTTACGAGGATTAGGTATTCAACCAGATATTATCGTAGTTAGAAACGAGCTTGCTCTAAATGATGAACTACGTGCTAAAATTTCATTATTCTGTGATATTCCAAAACAAAACGTTATTGAAAGTCGCGATGTAAGTAATTTATACCAATTACCAGTAAATCTTAAAGCTCAAAAAATTGATGATATCGTATTAAAACACTTTGGTTTAACAGCGCCAGAAGCTGACATGACAGAGTGGTTATCATTAGTAGATAGAGTAGATAATTTAAAAGAAAATGTAAGAATCGCATTAGTAGGTAAATACGTAGAACTTCACGATGCTTATATTTCAGTAGTAGAATCACTTAAACATGCTGGGTACAAACACAATTCTAAAGTGAAAATTGATTGGATTCAATCTGAAGATATTACTGAAGAAAATGTACATGAATATCTAAAAGATGCAGATGGAATTTTAGTACCAGGAGGATTTGGTGATCGTGGAGTAGAAGGTAAAATTACTACTATTAAATATGCACGTGAAAACAATGTTCCGTTCTTTGGTATTTGCTTAGGTATGCAACTTGCTGCTGTTGAGTTTGCACGTAACGTATGTGGTTTAACTGGAGCACATTCTTCAGAATTAGATCCGAACACACCATACCCAATTATTAACTTATTAGCAGATCAAGAAAATGTTGTTGAAATGGGAGGAACTTTACGTTTAGGAAGTTACCCATGTACATTAACAGAAGGATCTGTAGCACACAAAGAATATGGAGAAATCAATATCACTGAGCGTCACCGTCACAGATATGAATTCAACAACTTCTATCGTGATCGTCTAACTAATAAAGGAATGGTATTATCAGGTGTGAGTCCAGATGGAAAATTAGTTGAAATCGTTGAAATTCCTGAACACCCATGGTTCGTTGCTGGTCAATTCCACCCAGAATTCAAATCACGTCCAGAAAAAGCGCACCCATTATTCGCTGGATTCATTAAAGCAAGTTTAGAAAATAAAAGATAAGAAATAGAGATTTAATATGGAATTATCAGGTTTAATAACAGAACTTGAAGAAAATCGTAATGAACTTTTAGCTGAATCTATGGAAAAGTACATGCAGGATAAATTTAGATTTCTTGGTATAAGAGGACCTAAAAGAATAGAATTATATAAGAAATATTTTCCTACAGCTAGAAAAACAAAAGCAATAGATTGGAATTTTATTGAAGCATGTTGGAATAAAGAGGAAAGAGAATTTCAATATGCCGTAGTATATTATTTAAAAACGATGCAAAAGTTTTTAAAAAAAGGTGATATTTCTAAGTTGAAGTATCTTGTAGTTACTAAATCTTGGTGGGATACAGTTGATTTACTATCTAAGATTATTGGTGATGTTGTGAACCGTAACAAGGAATTAAAAACTTTGATGTTAGAATGGTCTAAAAAAGAAAATGACATCTGGTTAAGAAGAGTTGCAATTTTACATCAATTATCATTCAAAGAAAATGTAGACAAACTTCTATTAGAAACAATACTAGAAGATAATTTGTGTGATAGTGAATTCTTCATTAACAAAGCTATAGGATGGGCACTTCGAGATTATTCAAAAGTTAATCCAGAATGGGTTAGGAAATTTATAGAAAAAAATAGAAGTGAAATGGCGAATCTTAGTTTAAGAGAAGCTAGTAAGTACTTAAATTAATAAAAAAGGAAGAGTGATTTTTAATTACTCTTCTTCTTTTTTATTCTTTTTTTTTGCATTATAATTGACAAGTCAACTATGATTGAGTTATAATAAAACTATCAATAATTGACTAGTCAATAAAAGAGGAGGTTATGTGAATGAACGTAAGAGAGTATGTAAATTTACTGCATGATTTGAAAGTGTTAGAGAGAAAGATTGCTAATATATTTGAGAAGAAATTAGGAATAAGTTTAACTAGATTTCAAATTATAAAGTATTTATATGAAGTTGATGTAGCAACCCCTAAACAGCTATCTAAGATTTTAGAAATAGACGCTGCTGCTATAACTAGACATTTAAAAAAATTAGAAGAAGCAGGATATATTAATAAGCGTCGTAATAAAGAAAACAATAGAGAAATCTATGTAGAAATAACTGAAGCTTCAAAAAACAAAATTGATAGTTGTACTAAAGATACTGATATCAGAAATATTATAAGTGAGGATTTTACAGATGAAGATCTAAAAAATATGACTAAATTATTAGATAAATTTAATAAAAGTTTAATTTAAGAAGAGGTAAAAATGAATATAATATCAACTATTTTAACAGTGTTAGTGGCAGTATTATTTTTCTATATAATGTACTTAGAAACTTTTGCAACAGATTCAGATAGTACAAGTAGAGTATTTAATATTTCAAAAGAAGAATTGAAAAGACCGAATTTAAACATATTATTTAAAAATCAAGGTGTATATAATGGATTAATAGGAGTTGGGCTTCTATATGGAACATTTTTCTCAAAAAATCCTAAAGAAATAGTAGGAATGCTATTGGTATATATTATACTTGTTGCTATATATGGTGGTTTAACAAGTGATAAAAAAATAATATTAAAGCAAGGTGGATTACCAATCTTAGCTTTAATTACATTATTATTTTAGAGAGGTATACGTATGAAAAACACAGCGGTAATTATTGGTGCTACTGGCGTAGTAGGTAAAGAAATTTTAAATGAGATACTGAGCGGTGAATATTATGATAGAATTTATATTCTAGGGAGAAGTTCTATTAGTAAATTACCTGACGATAGTAGGTTGGAAAAGATAATTATAGATTTTGAAAATATTAATTTTGATACGAATATTTTAGAAAATGTGGATGTTTTTGCTAGTCTTGGTACGACGATAAAAATTGCAGGTTCAAAGGAAAATCAAAGAAAAATAGATGTAGATTATACTGTGAATTTTGCTAAACTTTGTGAAGGGAAAATTAGAAGTTTTAATGTGGTTTCGGCTATGGGAGCTAATAGCAAATCTAAAAGTTTCTATACTTCATTAAAAGGTGAATTAGAGGACAGATTGAATGAGATGAATTTAGGTGTTCTTAGAATATTTAGACCTTCACTACTCATTAGTAAAAGAGAAGATAAGAGAATTCTTGAGGAAGTATTTTTAAAATTAACACCGATTTTCAAAGCGTTGTTAAAAGGAAAATTGAAAAAATATAGTCCAATAGAGGCTAGTTTATTAGGAAAAGTAATAGTTCGCTTCGCTACTGAAAATAAAGGTGAAGGAACATATACTTATAATGATTTTTAAACAAGGGAAAATTTATTAACAATATTATTCCGAGAAATCCAGAAATAATCGATAATTATTATCAGTTATTTCTGGATTTTTATTTTAGCATATTGTACAATAAAAGTATAATATAAAACGTGGAGGGTCATTATGAAAAAAGAAATGGGGCATAAATTTTTAAAAAAACTAGGTAAAACTAGATTAAGACCTGGAGGGGTTAAAGGAACTAATTTTCTGATTGCACATATAAAGTTTGAAGCTGGAAATCGTGTTTTAGAAGTTGCATGTAATAGAGGAATAAATCTAATATCTTTAGCCAAACGATATCCTAAGACTACCTTTATAGGAATAGACGTAGATAAAGAATCTATTTTAGAAGCACAACTTGAAGTTGTAAGGAATAATCTAAAGAATATCGAGTTTATGAGGGCGGATGCATTTCATTTAACGTTCTCCGATAATAGTTTTGATTATATTATAAATGAAGCTATGCTAACTATGTTTAGTGATAAGAGTAAATCTAAAGCCTTAAATGAATATTATAGAGTATTAAAACCAGAGGGCTTACTTCTAACTCACGATATACTGCTGTTGAATAATTATGAAGAAACGAGAAAGACATTGTCTGATGCAATTAATATGAATGTTTCTCCGTTACCGAAAGAAAATTGGCTATCATTATTTGAAGAAGCGGGATTTAAGACGGTTAATAGTCTTCATGATAAACTTACATTACTCACTGTATCTGGACTTGTAGATGATGAAGGTATTTTAAATACGTTAAAAATAA
Organism: Gemella haemolysans; assembly: GCF_901873445.1. Lineage (GTDB taxonomy): Bacteria > Bacillota > Bacilli > Staphylococcales > Gemellaceae > Gemella > Gemella haemolysans_C. The sequence continues at coordinate 56,107 of NZ_CABFLN010000053.1, read as the reverse complement.
TAAAAAATGGATTTAAGAGAGAAAATAGATCACAGTTTATTAAGATGGGAGTAGTTTTTAAAAAATTGGAAAAAGATATGAATTTTATTTGTTTTGTTAATAAAAAAGTTCTATAATAAGAGTGTAAGCGCAATAAATATAAAATAGTTTTTAAATAAAGGAGAATTAATATGAGCGTAGGAATAATTTTTGAAGAAGCAGGTTTATTAAAAAAACATGATAGATTTAAATTAGTAAAAAAAGTAGGAAAACAGGGTGATGTAATTCCTAAACACAATCATCCAGAAGCTTTAGTAGTATTCACTTGTGTCAAAGGTGAAGTTAAAGTATTTTTAAATGATGAAGAAATTCATATCGTAGAACCAGGTAAGGTATTACATTTTGATGGTGATAATTATATTAATGCAGAATTTTTGAAAGATGGCGAAGTTTTTGTTACTTTAATCAATAAATAAGACTAAGATAATCTTCCTAATGTTTTCATAGCAATCTAGATTACTATTTTAAGGGAGGATAAATTATGTTAAATCAAGTAATTTTAATAGGAAGATTAGTAAAAAAACCGGAATTAAAAGAAAGTGATAAAAAAGTAAGTTATATTAAAGCTACTATTGCAGTTCAGTCTGATTTTAAGAATAAAGAAGGAAACTATGATACTGAATTCTTCGAATTTACTGCTTTTGGTAAAATCGCAGAAAATACAGCTAGATACTGTGAAAAAGGAAGTTTGCTTAATATAGTAGGTACTTTAAATAATAATGTTTATAAAGATAAAGACGGAGTAACCCACTATAGAATTAAGATTATAGCTAATAAAATTTCATTTTTAACTAAAGGATCTAAAAAAGAAGAAAAAGAAGCTGAGGACGTTTTTGTTCTAGGACAATAGAAATAAAAAGTAAACTAGATTGCAAAACCTCTAACATGGTATAAACTAAGTTAGAGGTTATTTTTATACTTGTTTTTTATTTTATATAATATATAATAGTATATAAAAAATAAATTTGAAAGGAAATTGTAATATGGAAGAAGTAAAAATAAAATATTTTAAAAATGATAAATTAATGATGATACCAAAAAAAGAAAAAAACAAGATACTTGTTCTTCAAATAGTTTTAGAGATGTTGAAAGCAAAATCATTAGAGTTTACAGAGAAGGAATTAAACGAAGCAATTAAGGAGATTTATCCAGATTATTCTCTAATTAGAAGATATCTTGTTGATTATAAGTTTTTAGAAAGAGATAATTACGGTAGAATGTATAAGATTGTAGGGGAAAAAGATGAATAATACTAAATTTTATTATTTGTATAATATATTAGTTACGGTAGCATTATCATTTTTTAATCCAATTTTATATATTTATTTGTTGTCAAAAGATTTTTCTTTTGCTGAAGTAGGGCTTTATTTATCGATTTTTTGGTTGACTTCTTTTATGACTGAGCTTCCTTGTGGGGCAATCACTGATAACATCGGAGCAAAAAATAGTAGTCTTCTTAGTTCAGTTTTTAGGGTTATAGGTTTAATCTTATTGCTTAGTAATAGTTTAATCTTGTTATACATATCTGCGATATTATCTGCAATTGCAACGTCATTTCAATCGGGAACTTTAACAAGTTGGTTGGTCAATGTAAACAATAAAAACAATGAAGAAATAGATATAGATAAAGTTCTTTCAAGAAGTTCACTGTATGCACTATTTTTCTCAGCGATAATAGGATTTATAAGTGCAAAGTACGTGTATGTCTATTATAAAAGTTTATCGATAATTTTAAGTATGACAGTTTTTGTTATTTCGTTGTTTATTACATTTTTATTTATGAAAAACTTAGAAATTACACAGAAAATATCAATCGAGAAATTAAAAGGATCATTTGGAACGGTTAAAAACTCACTGAAGGAAACATTATATGTAAAAAGTAGTGTATTTCTTATGATACTTTTCGTTATTCCGTCTATCTTAGATCTTGGACCATCTAATCAATGGCAAGCGGTATTTGAAAAGCTTGACGCTAATATAATTGGTTATATTTGGGTAGGTATTTCTATTAGTGGAATGTTAGGGAGTCTTATATATGAAAAACTATCAAATGAATTATCAAAATTACATGTATTGTATTTATTTGTAGTTATTAATATTGGAACGTTATTAATGTTTATCTTTATTCAGAATGTTTATGCTAAGTTTTTATTATTTATGCTGTATATAATTTTCTTTACTATGATGAGTATTCAGGTCAATGTATTTATGCATAAATATCTAGTAAAAAGTGATGAAAATAGAACGACTACAGTTTCTATATTTTATACTTTTGAATCTATTATTGTAGCAATATTACTATCTGTAAATGGATTATTAACTGATAGAGTAGGAATAGAAAATACATGGTTAGTATTTATGGCATTGGCAGGAGTAATTATTTTATCATTTATGTTGGTAAAGCTGAAAAAAAGAAGAATTAAATAGTTTAATTATTGATTTTAAGAATCTTCAATATAGAAAAATCTATATTGAGGATTTTTTTGTAAAGGTAAACAATTGATGTTGCTTATTAGGTAGATTAATAGTAAAATAATTAGTATAAACTTATATACAAGGAGTTCATATTGTGAAAAAATACAAATTATCGATATTATTAGCAAGTGCAGTATTAGGAGGAGTAGGGGCAACTTATTTATCGGCTGAAGCCAATGAAGTTTCTGCGGCTGAGGTGAAAACAGAAGTAGTAGCACCAGCAACTACAACAGGAAAAAATGAAGTAACACCTGTTGGAGCGCCTACAACAAACCCTCAAGCTACTGCTCCAAAAGAAGTAAAAAACATCGGGGAAGTACAAGGTGAAAGTCATGCAAGTCCTTTAGTTGGAAAAGAAGTAGTAATAAACAATGTTGTTGTAACTAAGACAGATAAAACAGGATTCTATGTTCAAGATAAAGTATCAGATAATAATCCGAAAACTTCTGATGCAGTATATGTTGCTTCAAAAGATAAGGTAGAATTAGGTGACTTATTAAAAGTTCAAGGAACTGTTAAAGAAGGTTATATGGAAGAATATTCTGTAAAACCAGGACAAACTTTTAAAAAACCAGCTGGAAGTTTAACAGTTACTCAAATCATTAACGCAACTATAACAAAATTAGGAAAAGCAGATTTACCAAAAGCATTAAACATTTCTGAAAAAATGCCTAAAGACATAGTTGATAATACACCAACTAAATATAATCCAGAAACTGAAGCTTTAGATTATTGGGAAAGTCTAGAGGGGATGCGTGTAGAGGTGACTAAACCAAAAGTTACTGGGCCGCAATATAAAGGTGATATTTATGTATTACCAGGTGACTACAAAGGTCAAAAACTTAATAACATCGGTGGAGTAAATCTTCGTCCTGGTGTACAAAACACAGAAGTACTACCTATTACAGTAGGGAATAAATTTGTAGCAAAAGCAAAAGATTACTTTAATGAAAATATTATAGGGGTAGTTACTTATAAAAATAAAACATATAAAATTGATCCATCTAGTGTACCAGCAATTCAAGATGGAGGATTAAAACGTGAAGTATCTAAAATTTATCCTTCTGAAGATAAATTAACGATTGCTTCATATAATATTGAAAACTTCTCAGCAAATAACAGTGGTCATGATGAAACGCCTGAGGAAAAAGTTGATAAAATTGCTAATTCATTTATAAAAGAAGTTCACAGTCCTGATATCATAACTCTTATTGAGGTTCAAGATAACAATGGTGGAGTAAATGATGGAACTGTTGATGGAGTTAAGAGTGGGGAAAAATTAGCTCAAAGAATTAAGAGTCTTGGTGGTCCCGATTATAAATATACTGAGATAGCTCCAGTTGACGGAAAAGATGGTGGTAAACCGGGCGCGAACATTAGGGTAGCTTATTTATATAATCCTAAGAGAGTAACTCTAATTGGTAAAGAAAAAGGTGGAAGCGAGGAAGCTGCACGCTTTGTAAATGGACACCTTGAGAAAAACCCAGCTAGAATTGATCCAACAAGTGTTCACTTCGAGAAAGTTAGAAAATCATTAGCTGCTGAATTTGATTTTAAAGGTGAAAGAATCGTAGTAATTGCGAACCACTTAAAATCAAAATTAGGTGATGATGCAATTTATGGTTCTAATCAACCATCAGTTGAAAATACTAGACCAAAACGTATAGAAGAAGCAAAAATCTTAAATGCATTTATTAAAGAAGGATTACGTCAAAATCCTAACTTAAAATTTGTTCTAACAGGTGACTTCAATGATTTTGAATTCTCAGATAGTGTAAGAACAATCGTAGGAAATGAACTAGTTAACTTAATGGCTGAACATGAACAAGGAGATAGATATTCATACTTCTACCGTGGAAGCAATCAAAGTTTAGACAATATTTTAATTTCTAAAAATATTAAGGATAAAGTAGTATTCTCTCCAGTTCATATTAACGCTTCATTCATGGAAGAACATGGGCGTGCTTCTGACCACGATCCAGTAGTTGTACAAATTGACTTTAGTAAGAAAGAAGTATCAACTACATCAACTCAACCAGGTGTATTAGTAAATTCAGTTAACCCTAATAGTTCAAAAGATTCAGCTAATTTAGCTACTTCTGAAAAAACAGGAAAAGATTTTGTTCGCACTGTTACATTAGCTGATGGAGTAACAGTCTCAGTTGAATATGATGAATCAAAAATCAACAACGTTGATAAATTTGTTGCTCAAGATATTACAGGAGAAAGAGCTAAAGAAATAAAAGAATTGGTTAAAGAACTTAATTCAGAATTAAATGTAGTAAGAACTCTAGAACTTCATTTTGAAGATAAAGATGGTAACGAGCTAAAAGCTACAGGAGAAAATCGTGTTGTTACTTTAGCAGTGACTAAAGATGAAAATCAACAATTGAAAGTATATCACGTTAATGGTAATGTGTTAGAAGAAATAAAAGATACTTCGTATACAGATGGAAAACTTACTTTTAATACATCTCACTTTAGTACATTTGTTATTGCAACCAAATCATCAGCTTCTAAAAAGAATAATTCTACGCAAGCGGATGCTACAAATACAATATTACCAAAAACTGGATTAAATTCTTCTAGTTCACTTCTATTTGCTGGATTAAGTGCAGTTGCTGCATTCGTTTTAGGAAGAAAAAGAAGTAAAAACTAAATAAAAATATTCAAATTTCACAGTAAAAATACTAAGAAAAATTGATTTTTACTTAAACGGCTTAAAAAGAAATTTTATTAAATCATAATTTTAAGTCGTTTTTTTTATTGATATGTAAGTATAATCATTAGAGAAATAAGGTGAAATATGTTAAAATTTTATAGTTAAGCAAAATAATGATTGAGAGGTATATTAATCATGAAGACGAAATTATTTATAAATAATCTTGAAGTATTTGCTAATCATGGGTTATTTGAAGAAGAAAATAGATTAGGTCAGAAATTTATTTTTAGTATTGAGTGTGAGCTTGATTATAAGAAGGCGTTGTTTAGTGATGAGATGACAGACAGCATAAGTTATGCTGATATTGCAGATGTAGTAGTAGAGACTGCAACTTCAAATACGTATAATTTATTAGAACGCTTAGCTGGAGAAATTTTAAAAAATATTTTTGAAAAGTTTCTACAAATTGAAAATGTTAAGCTAGAAATTAATAAACCATCTGCACCTATAAAATATCATTTTGAACAATGTGGAGTAGTTATAGAAACAACACGTGAGGAGTTTGGATTATAATGATTATACTGGCATTAGGAACCAATATAGAGCCACGAGAACAATATTTAAAAGATGCTTTAAGAAAAATAGAAGCGAGTAATCTTAAAATTATAAAACTAAGCAGTATTTACGAAACACCTGCATGGGGTGGAGTAGCTGATCAAAACTTTCTAAATATGTGCATAGAAATAGAAACTTCGATAGAAGCTTATGAACTACTAGATACTATTCAAAAGATAGAGTTAGAACTTGGTCGTATTAGAAAAGAGCACTGGGGAAATAGAACGATAGATATCGATATAATCACATATAATAATTTAGTTTTTAATGATGATAGATTGATTGTACCTCATAAATATATTCATGAAAGAAATTTCGTACTAGCTCCATTAGTAGAAATGTATGGAGCTATAGAGGTTGATGGTAAGAGTATAAAGCAATCATTAGACAAAATAACAGAAAAAATTAGTTTGTATAAAGAAAAATTGTAAAATGAAAGGATAGAAGATGTTTAAAATTAGAGAAATTGAAATACCGAACAGAGTAGTTTTAGCACCAATGGCAGGTGTGTGTAACGCTGCGTTTCGTTTAACAGCTAAGGAATTTGGTGCTGGATTAGTTTGTGCTGAAATGGTTAGTGATAAAGCAATTTTATTTAATAATAAAAAGACGATGAATATGTTATATATTGATCCAAGGGAGCGTCCATTAAGTTTACAAATATTTGGTGGAGAAATCGATACTTTAGTGGAAGCTGCGAAGTACGTTGATAAAAATACAGAAGCTGACATTATCGACTTAAATATGGGATGTCCAGTTCCAAAAATTACAAAAGTAGATGCTGGTAGTAAGTTACTTCTTAATCCCGATAAGGTATACGAGGTAATTGCCCGTCTTGTAGACTCAGTGTCTAAACCTGTAACTGTAAAAATGCGTATGGGATGGGATGATGAGCATATTTATATAATGGATAATGCAAGAAATGCAGAGCGCGCTGGAGCTAGTGCAATTGCTATCCACGGTAGAACAAAAGTTCAGATGTATAGTGGGAAAGCTAACTGGGATGTTATTCGTGATGTGAAAAAAGAACTTAAAATTCCTGTAATAGGTAATGGTGATGTAACTACACCTGAATTAGCTAAGAAGATGTTAGATGATACTAACTGTGATGCGGTTATGATTGGGCGTGCAGCTTTAGGAAATCCATGGATGTTATATCGCACAGTTAAATATCTTGAAACTGGGGAATTAACAGAAGAACCAACACCAAGAGAAAAAATAGATGTATGTTTATTACACTTAAGAAGACTTATGGAAATTAAGCCTGAGAAAGTTGCTGTACATGAAATGAGAAAACATGCTGCTTATTACATGAAAGGTATTAAAGGTGGAGCAAAAGTTAAAAAAGAATTAAATACTTTAAACTCATATGCAGAGATGGAAAATTTATTTGGTGAATTTTTAGATTATCTTGAATCAGGAGTAGCAACACCTAAAAAAGAAATTATAATTTAATGTGTTGAATTATTGATTAATTGAAATGTAAAATATAGAAAAAAGAAATTGTACGTATTAATGTATAGTTTCTTTTTTATTATTGTAATATGTAGACTTAGAAATTTTATTAATGATTCTAAAGAATGAATATAGCTGAAAAATTAACGTTTTTACAATATTAAAAGAAAATGAATTATAATTTCAATAGAGAAAAGAGCACAAAAGTAATAGGAGCTAAAGATTACAAATTTATAAAACTGTCTAGAAAATAATAATTTAATGTGTTATAATAATTTTTAAAGGAAACGTTTTAAAGATAAGGTAGGTATATTATGACTAGAAAGGCAAAAATTATCGCAACTTTAGGAAACAGTACAGAAGAACTATTAGAATATATTATAGAAAATGGGGCGGATGCTGTATTAATTGATAATTATTATGGATGTACAGAAGAGTGTGATTTTAGAATTAGTAAGATAAAAGAATTAAGAGAAAAACTAAATAAAAATACTGCAATAATTTATGATTTAGATCATATATATGCAGAAAGTAAGTATAAACTTATAAAAATTGAAGAGAACAATGTTCATTTTGCTTGTCAAAATGATGTTGACTTTGTTGCCTGCCCATTTGTTAGTAATTTGGATGAAATTAGAAAAGTAAAAAGTATACTTCAAGCTAATGAGAAGAAAGATATTGGATTAATTGTAAAAATAGATTGTAAAGAAGCGTACGAGAATATTGATGAAATTATTCAATTTGCAGATTCAATAATGATTAATAGGGATGAGCTAGGTATGGAATTACCTTACCAAAATTTACCTAGTATCCAAAAAGAAATTATTAGAAAAGCTAATGATTCGACAAAAGAAGTAATATTAACAACACAAATGCTTCATTCAATGATTTATAACCCAAGACCAACACGTGCAGAAGTGTCTGATGTAGCTAATGCAATTATAGATGGTGTTGATGCAATTATGTTAATTGAAGAAACAGCAATAGGGAATTACCCTAAAGAAGCATTAGAAACAGTTGATAGAATAATTACCTACATCGAAAATCAAGATATAGTAAAAGACGATGATTCGGAAGAATATAAACATCACAAAATGAACATTGCGCATGCAATCTCATTATCAACTAAATACCTACTTGATTCTGTTGATGTAAATAATATCGTAACTTATACGAAGTCAGGAAGTACTGCGAAGTTTATCGCAAGATATCGACCAAAAGTTCCAATATTAGCAGTAGTGCCAACTAAACAAAAAGCTAGAAAATTAGCATTAACACGAGGTGTTACTACATTCATAGAAGAAAAAACACTATCAATGGAAGAAATGCTAAATTGTGCACCGAATTTTTCTAAAGATTCTGGTTTAGCAAAAGAAGGAGATTTAATTCTAATCACAGCAGGACAACCAGATTTAGGAAAAGACAATGTTCCACCTACTGACTTTGTAAATATTAGACAAGTTTAAAATAATAAAATAAACCATAATAAGGGTGATTTAAAATATCAACTGATTTTAAATCACTCTTTTTTTGAATGCTAAAAGAATAATTCTAGATGAAAATTAAATAATACATAAATCAAAATTAATTTTCAAACTAGCAATATAGTCTTTTGAAGAAATTTATGTAAATATGATATAATCTAATTTGTGATTTAGACAAAAAGAGATAATTTATAGAAAGGAAAGACTTAATGAAAAATAGTAAATCAATATTCAGAAATATAGTAAAATATCTACTACTAGTTATAATTTTAATTGGTGGTTCATTTGGAGCTTACTCATACTTTAATTCGAATATAGGTTCAAGTGAATTTTATACTCAAGTTGAGAAAAAAGAAAATGTAAAACAAGAAGAAAAATATGTTGTAGATAAAGCGGAGAAAGAATACTTAGAAAAAAAATTTAATGAGTTGAAGGCGATAAATAGAGAGGTTATCGGTTATATGTATGTACTAGGTGATGGGAAAGATTCTTTAAAAGAACCGATGTTGCAAACAACTAATAATTCAAAATATCTGGAATATGATTTGAATAACAAACCAGCACCTCTTTTAGGAGCAGTTTTCATGGATTATGAGAATCAACCTGATTTAACTAAGAGTGATGTTAAATGGGTTTTCGGACATGCAAGAGCTGGAATTGAAGAAAAGAAAATTACTTTAGACACTAGAGTGTTTAATAATATGAACTGGTTTGCAAAAAAAGATTATTTTGATAGTCATAGAGTTATTGTTATGGAAACTCCTGAAAGAAAGTATTATTATGAAGTAACTGGTGTGAAAGTTGTAAATGAATTTACGAATTTATATCAAATTCCTACTACTTCAGATAAAAAAGGAGAATTTATTAAGCTGTTTAAAGAAGGTGCTAGAAATTGGCTAGAAAATAGTAAAATTTCTGGAGAGGATAATATGACTGTTTTCTGTACTTGTAGAATAGACGATGTTGCATTACGAACACTAGTGTTAGCAAGACAAGTACCAGATAATGAATTAAAAGAATTTTTAGAGAAAAATAAAGAGCTGTTTAATAGTTAATAAAAAGGAGAACATCTAAGATATTAGTATCAAAGATGTTCTCCTTTTATTTTTTATTTCTTAATACTGTATAACTAACTAATGTAGAAATTAGCATTAAAGCAGTAGTAATGAAAAATGGTGTTGTATATTTTTCTAAGTGTAGGGCTTCCGGTATTTTTGTCAGCACTACAGGAGTAAGGATAACACCAATATTTCCACCAACTAAAATTACACTTGTTGCAAAGTTGATAAATTTATTATCTAACTTGTTTGAAATATAGAAGAAGTTAAATGACATAGTTCCTACGAAGCTTATTCCAATAAAAATAGCTGAGATGTAGAAGATAATAATATTATTTGTTAAAGTAAATAATACACTTCCAACAGTCATGAAACTTAACATAATTGGTAAAGTTAGATTTTTAAATCTTTTAACTAGAATACCAAAGATAACTCCAGAAAGTATACCACTTAAAGCTAAGATTGTAAGTAGATTTCTAGCTATATCTGGTTGATAATGATATTTTTCTGCTAGTAGTGTAGGGATTTTAATAGTTGCTCCCATGTAAGAAATTCCTACTAGAAATGTTAGAAGAGTTAGAACGATAGTTTCTTTATGAAACTTAATACTTACTTTTTTATTATTTACATTTTCAGCATTAGGTACGAATAATAGGAATATTATAAATATAGGAAGTGCTAAAGCATAAACTAAAAATGTATATTGAATACCGTAGATTAATAAGTATCCTGAAATAAAGGTAGTTAAAGCTTTACCTACATTTAAAAATGCAGTTCTTAATCCGATCATAGTACCACGGTGTTCTTCATCAAAGAAATCACTAATCATACTGATTGAAAGTGAGTTGAATAATCCGATACCAGCACCAAGAAGTAATCTACTGATTAAGACAACTTTGAAGTTAGTTGTAAAGGCTGGTACTATACCAAAGATAAAGATAAGTATAAGCCCAAGAAGAACTGTGTTTTTCTTTCCGATTAATTTAATAACACCATTGCTAAGAAGAACGAAAATTGTAATCATCATAGCTGGTATTGTTGCTAAACTCTCTACAGAAGCCAGACCTATGTTTGGGTTATTAGTATGATAAAAATTATATAGATTTGGAATTACTGGAGAAATAGCAAGGTGTGACATTAATAATATTGAAATACTAAGTAATGAAAACTTAGCGAATGAATTTAATTTCATTTTTGTATCTCCTTTTCTTAGATATTTAAACCCGACTTTTCATGAAAAAGTTAGGAAAAAACTAAGTTTCTTATGAAAACCATACTATTCAAGTATAAAAAAAATATTAAATAAGGTCAAGAGAAGAGAGGTTATATAAGTAAAGTAAAAAAACTACTAACCAAGACTTGTTAATAACATAATAATAGGATAAAATAAAGATAACAATAATTATGGAAAGGTTTTGAGAAAATGACAAAAGCAGAAATTAGAAGAATAGTAATGGATATGGTAGATGAAAACTGTTATATAGTTTATAAAGATGGGCGCGGAGTTATTGTAGATCCAGGGGAAGGTTTCGATAGAATTCAAAAGGCGGTAGATGAATTAAATGTGAAAATCGAAGCAATATTATTAACTCATGCTCATTTTGATCATATTATGTCATTAGATGAGTGTAGAAAACATTACGGAGTGCCTGTATATATTTCGGGACATGAACGTGACTGGTTACAAAATCCAGATTTTAATGGATCAACTTTGTTCCGTTTAAGAAGACCACCAATGACTGATCCAGCAGAATTTGAGTTTGAAGAAAATAAAAAATACGAAATTGCCGGTTTAAGTTTTACAGTTCTACCAACCCCGGGGCATTCACCAGGTGGAGTATCATTCGACTTTGGAAAATTTATAGTTGTAGGAGATGCATTATTTAGAAGCGGTTTTGGTCGTTATGATTTATACGGATCAGATTATGATGCCTTGAAAAATTCATTAGGAAATGTATTATTCAAGCTTGATGGTGCGAAAATAGTTTATCCAGGGCATGGAGATGAGACTACAATTGAACGTGAACGAAATCTAAATCTTATAGGTTGTTAATAAAAAAGGGAGGGATTTTGTGAGAAAGTATATAGGAAGATTGTATGTTGATTATATATTCTTTAATATTTGGGCGATAAGTTTAACGTGTGTTGCTGTGGCTTCTGCAATTTTTAAATTTACTGGTTTTGAAGAAGTTTTTGGTGTAGACTTGTATATTATCTTATGGATAATATTAGGATTAGTATTTTTAAATCATGTCATAGTTGTAATGCTAAGAGATAAATATGAGTACAATACATTTTTTGAAATAACAGATGAATATTTTAAACTAGCATCAACACTAATATATACATTCTTTAAGTTGGAGAAAGTAGCCCCACTTAGAAATATACTAGATTACACAATTAAACAAAATGTAATATCGAAAAAGTTCAATATTTACAAGATTAGTATAAACACTGGTTCGGAAAAATTAGGATTCTATGTTTCTAGAAAGGATGTAGAACAGTTAGAAAAACTGCTGTTAACAATACTAGAAAATAATCTTAACTATAGGAGGTATAAAGATGAATAATATTAAAAAAAGTCGAGTACATCCTATGGTTATTATGGATTCTGTAATTACTGGATTTAGATTGTTTGGTATTTTTATGGTGCTGGCATTAAAAGAGCAAAATTGGAAATATTATTTACTAGTTTTAGTAGGATTTCTTTTACTAATAGTAATAGGTATATTTGATTATTTTCTAAAAAGTTATGAAGTGTGCAATGGAGCCCTAATTTATACAAAAGGAATAATAAATAAAGAAGCAAAAAATATAAATCTTGAGAATATTCAGTCGATAGATATGAGTTCTAACGTATTGTACCAAGTATTTAATCTACTTTCTGTAGATATTAATCTTGTTGGAGGTAAAATTAGGATAAAACCTCTGAAGAAGGAAGTCGCATTAAACTTAATTGATATACTAAGAGAATTAAAACAAGATGCATCTGAAGATATAGCTTCAGATCAAGAAGAAAAAGTGCAGGAGTCTCAAAAAGAAATATTAAGATTATCTGTTAAAGATCTTGCATTTTATGGGCTGCTTAGGGTTAGATTCTTTGCAGCTTTAGGGTTAATATTAGCATTAAATGGTAAGATTCGTGATGTATTCAAATATCTTTTCGATAATGAAGCTTATTTTGATGAACTTCTTCAAAAAAATGCTAAGTCAGTCGCGGGGAATATAACAGCCATATTTATAATAATTGGGATTTTTATGATTTTAGTAGTAATTGCGTCAATTATTCATACGATTGTAAAATATTATAACTTTATCCTTACGACAAAAGATCATAATTTACTGTGTAAATATGGATTATTAACTAAAAAATCATTAGTCATTGATATTGATAGAATTCAAAGTGTAAAATTGTTATATCCGTTACGTTATAGATTCTTTGGACTAGCGAAGTTATCTGTTGAAACCTTGACTAATAACGTATCAGAAGATTTAAGTGAGCAAAAATCTACAATAGATGTCTTACCTTTAGTCAAAAAAGATTTTGCGCAGAATTTTGTAAAAAATAATCTAGGAATAGATTTAGAACATTATGATAATTTAGAGAGTGAAAAAATACAACGAAGAGCAAGGCTTGCAATGTATCGTTGGAGTTTGTTTAATTGTAGTTTTTTACCGATAATAGTCTGTGCGATTTTATATTTTGCTAATATTGATTTGATGTTTGAGTATAAGGTTTTAAGTTCGATTGTCTTTTATATTGTCTTAGTTTCATATAGTATTTTAGTGAAAAACTATATGTTGAAATATAATGAGCTTTCTTACGATAAACATTTCTTTAAAAATACGTTTATGAGACAATTCACAATAATAACAGAATTTATTAAGGTGAAAAAAGTAGGAACTATAAATAGTAGAACAAACTATTTTATGAATAAAAGAAATCTTGCTCATTTATCAATAAATTCTATTGGAGTAAACTCAGATATTAAGTTGAAATATTATGATAAAGAATATAAAGAAAAATTAGAAAGAGATTTTATAATTTCGGAGGTAGATTATGAATAGAATATTTGAAAAAAAATCGAGTAATTTACCACAAAGATCCATACAATATGTGAGAATACATTTTGGGATATATGCTCTAGTTTTCTTGTCACCAGTTATTGGTAAAAGTGTATATGATTATTTTAAAACTGAAATAAATTATACATTTTTAGGCCTAGGTATATTAGTGATATTAACAATATACGCTATAGTTGCTTTAACTGTTCCTCCTTTAGTAATTAGAAATTATTCCTATGAAGTAGACCAGATGGGTGTGTCGGAAGTTGAAGGAGTATTTTTCAAGAGTAAAAAAACTTTGCCGTATAATACGATTCAAGATGTTACGATACATACAGGTCCAGTTTTAAATAAGTTTAAATTAGCTAATATACAAGTAACGGGAATATATAGTAAATTATCGATTGATTGTCTGCCTATTGAAGAAGCGGAGAAGTTAAAGAAAAAAATTCTCAAAGAGAGAAGTAAGTATAATATTGAATATTAATTTTACTATATCTTTTCAGGAGTTTTATTTGACAATTAACTGATATTAGTTTAGAATATAGTTATAAAGAGTAAGTAAAAACATAAAAGTAAAACACTAGCACCCGTTACAATGCTAGTGTTTTTATTATGAAGAAACATAATAAGGCTTATCGTTGTATATTAGAGTGCTTTTCGTCAAGCCATTTGGGAGTGACTCAAAAATCGTGATTTCGGAGAAATCGATTTTGTCGAGTCACCCCCGCACAGTTTATTAGGTATCTAAAGAGCTTTTATAAAGCGAATTTAGATATCAATAAACCACTGCGTCTATGAGTTTTCATGTAAATTATTTTTAAAATCTAGTACTTTTGAATCAGCCCCGTAACGTTAAGCACTATTTGAGTAAGTATTTCCATAAAAGTATAATATCACCTCCTACTATCGCAGGATTTGATTTGTTATCAACGACAAGTTAATTATATCATAGAAGAGGGATAATGGAGTAATAATTCCAGTATTTCTTCTGTGTGTTAAGTGTGAAAAGGAAAAAATTCAAGTCGGTAAGACGATTCATACCGATTTCAATAGAGGAAACGGAGAAATTAAAGGAAAAAATCCTTCAAGAAAGAAGTAAATACAATATAGAATATTAATTTTATACTTTATCATTTGACAAATGATAGAAAGTATATTAAAATCGAATATGCTGATAAAAGAAATATAAATACTTATCAAGAGTGAGTGAGGGATAAGGCCCGATGAACTCCAGCAACCTAATCAATTGATTAAGGTGCTTTCCTTAGCAAAGTTTACTTTGAACGATGAGGTATACATAAAGACCTTGTCTATAAGATAAGGTCTTTTAATTTTAATTTTAATTTAAAGATATTAAGAACTTAGAAAGATTTGTATTAATATCAGACAAAAATATTTTAGGAGAAAAAAATGAGCAAAACATATTTATTTACATCAGAATCAGTTACAGAAGGACACCCAGATAAAATCGCTGACCAAGTGTCAGATGCGATTTTAGATGCGATTTTAGAACAAGATCCATACGGACGTGTAGCTTGTGAGACATGTGTAAACACAGGATTAGCAGTATTAGTAGGAGAAGTTTCAACAACAGCAAATGTAGACTTCCAACAAATCGTACGTAATACAATTAATGAAATTGGATATAACGATCCTAACAAAGGATATTCAGGAGATCATATTTCAGTTCTTGTAGGTTTAGATAAACAATCTCCAGACATCGCTTTAGGAGTGGATAACTCATTAGAAACAAAACAACAAAAAGAAGAGAATGAAGTAGGTGCTGGAGACCAAGGTCTTATGTTTGGATTTGCAACTAACGAAACACCAACATTTATGCCACTACCAATTTACCTAAGTCAAAAACTTTCAAAACAATTAGCAGAAGTTAGAAAAAATGGTACTCTTACATACTTAGGTCCAGACGGAAAAGTGCAAGTGACAATCGAATATGATGTGAATCATAAAGTAAATAGAATCGATACAATCGTAGTTTCAACTCAACATGATGCAGATGTAAGTCAAGAACAAATTCATGCGGATATTAAAAAATACGTAATCGAACCATGTTTAGATAAAGACCTATTAGATGAAAATACTAAGTACTTCATTAATCCAACAGGAAGATTCGTAATCGGTGGACCAGTTGGAGATGCCGGGCTTACAGGACGTAAAATTATCGTAGATACATATGGTGGATTCTCACGTCACGGTGGGGGTGCATTCAGTGGAAAAGATGCGACTAAAGTAGATAGATCAGGAGCATATATGGCTAGATATATCGCTAAAAATATCGTTGCTAGTGGAATCTGTGATAAAGCAGAAGTTCAATTAGCTTACGCAATTGGAGTGGCTCATCCAGTATCGATTTTTGTAGAGACATTTGGAACATCAAAAGTTGACGAGGGTGAAATTGTTAAAACAATCAAAGAAGAATTCCGTTTAACACCAAACGGGATCATCGAAACTTTAGACTTAAGAAAACCAATCTTCAAGAAAACAGCAGCATACGGTCACTTTGGACGAGAAGATGTTGAGTTTACTTGGGAAAGAACTGACAAAATAGAAGCATTTAGAAAATTATTAAAATAATAAAATTAAAGCGTAGAATAGGTTTATCCTATTTTACGCTTTAATTATCTAATGATAATTTTTAAGAAATTTTGGTTTATTTTAATTGCAAAATAATACTATATGTAGTTTAATATAAATAAGGACAAAACGTGAAAAAAATATGTACAAATTATGGAGGTTATGATGAATTTATATGACCAAATAGGAGAAGAAAAAATTGATCAGTTAGTTATGTATATGTATGATGATATTATACCTAATGATGATAGAATTAATCTTTTATTTATTGAAGGATTTGATAAAATTAAAATAGAACAAAAAAGATTTTTTAGATTATTTCTAGGAGAACCAGGTCATTCTGTATTCGCAACACCTGATTTGAGAAGAAAACATATGAAATTGCCAATATCAATAAAAGAAGCAAAATACTGGTTAGAAGATTTCGAGTTAGCGTTGGATAGATTAGAATTAGACCCAGCTATAAAGAAATTCTTTAGTCAAAAAATAAACTCATTGACAATGCAAATGATAAATACAATTTAAATTATTTAAAATATAAACCCGTTTTATTGAATACATAACATATTCAGTAAAACGGGTAATTATTATGCTACAACTTCATCTTCATCTGATCTAGAGAAAATCTCTCTAAGTGTTTCAGGAGAAGAGGTAGAAACAAATCTAATTGAAGATTTTATATTGAAAAGGAATGCTTCGTCTTTATGTATTCTATTGGCAGTCAATGCACCTTGTATACTAGTGAATAGCCATTCGCTAACAGGATTGCAAATATCCTCAGGTAAATTTCTATCGAATAAACCATCTGCAAGTAATAAACGCCAATTTTCAAGTATATCACTGCATTTTTCAGCGATAATTGGAGAAAGTTCGGCAGTCTCCATCGCTAATAATGTAAGTGAAAAACCACTATGTTTACAAGCCTTACCTTTTGATATAAAAAGATCAAAAACAGTTGTTAAATACTCCTCTAAAGTCCCTAATTTAGGAGAAATTGTTTTAAACTCTTTTTTCACATTACAGTTAATTTTATCTAGTGCTTCTAGATAAATTTCATCTTTTCCTTTTGGAAAATAGTAGTATACGCTTCCTTTAGGGGCTTTTGCTTTTTTAATTATATCCTGAACACTTGTCAGAGAATAGCCCTTAGTTCAAACGTTTTGGACAGTTGTTAAAATAATGTTTTCTTTTACTTTATTATTTAACGTCATGTCATTCACTCCCTTACATTATTATTATAATTTTATTATACAATTTTATATTGCTAAAATCAATATTTTATAATAAAAATTTTATTTAAATTTGAATATACAAATATTA
Organism: Gemella haemolysans; assembly: GCF_901873445.1. Classification (GTDB taxonomy): domain Bacteria; phylum Bacillota; class Bacilli; order Staphylococcales; family Gemellaceae; genus Gemella; species Gemella haemolysans_C. The sequence continues at coordinate 38,339 of NZ_CABFLN010000053.1, read as the reverse complement.
AAGTAAGTATAATGATAACGTATAGCATAATAATTGTTATATAATTAAATGTGTAAGAAAATATAAAATTTATAATGTGATAATTATTATGAAATATAAGTTGAGCTAAATTTGATAATTAGGATGATGATTTTTAGCTTTTTTCTTTGCAATATTTGTATTTAAACGACTTTTATAGTAAAATATAACATGATATTCAATAAGGAGACGGGTATGTTAAAAAAGAAAATGTTTCAACTTTGTGTTGAATTAACTAATGGAAATATGAGTTCTAAAGCTCTAAAAAAATTAACAAAATCTAATCTAAGTCGATTAATGATTCAACCTTTTGCTAAGGTATATGATATTAATACTGATGAAATTTTAGATGAAATTGATGATTTTAAAAATTTAAATGAATTCTTTATTAGAAAGCTGCGCCCAGATTCTCGACCAATCAATCAAGATGAAAATTCATTTGTAAGCCCAACAGATGGAGTAATTTCTGAAGTAGGTGTTATCGGTGAAGATAGTACATTTGTTGTTAAAAATCAAGTTTATAACGTTCAAACATTAGTTGGAGATAGTGAGTTAGCTGATAAATATAAAGATGGTACATACATGATAATATATCTTAGCCCAAAGAATTATCACCGTATTCACTTCCCGATGAATTGCCAGGTAAAGGATGCATATAGTCTTGGTAAATATTCATATCCAGTTAATAACCTTGGACTGGAATTAGGAGATAATATACTAAGTTATAACTACAGACAAGTGTATAGATTAAATGGAAAAATTAATTATACATTAATACCAGTAGGAGCTCAAAATGTCAACTCAATAATTCCTACATATGAGAGCATTTATGTGAAAAAAGGGGAAGAGTTAGGGTACTTTGAGTTTGGTTCAACAGTAGTATTACTGTTCGAAAAAGATAACATAATCTTAGAGGAAAACTTAGAAAATAAAGAAATCAAGATGGGAGAGAAAATAGCAACTATTTTATAGGCTATCGGTAAAAGAAAATGGTACTAAGAAGATATTTTTCACCTGATGATTTTGTAGAAAAGTATGAGTTTATTGATGTTGAGTATATGAATATGCACAACAAAAAAGTGATTATTTCAGATTTAGATAATACTTTAATATCATGGGATAGTAAAAAAGATACTAAAGAATTGAATAAATGGCTAAAGAAGATGAAAAAAGCTGGTTTCGATATTATTGTTGTATCTAATAATACTGAAGAACGGGTTGAAGAGTTTTGTAAAAAATTAAACCTTCAATATGTTGCGGGTGCAAAGAAACCTTTAACTATCGGTTTTAAAAGAGCACTAAAAAAATTAAATAGAAAACCAGAAGAAGCGATTATTTTAGGGGATCAAGTTTTAACTGACGTATTAGGAGCAAAAAGTTTTGGAGCTATGAGCGTACTAGTTAAGCCAATTTCAAAGACAGATGCTTTTAAAACTAGAATTAATAGATTTTTTGAAGCATTGATTATCCATAATTTAACTAGAAGAAAAGCATTCCCTAAAATGAAAAAAGTGGGCTATAGATTAAAACATAAGAAAGAAAAAAATGGAGGCCATATTGAGTAATAAAGTTTATTGTATAGGTTGTGGTGTTGAAATTCAAAGTGAAGATCAAAATAAACAAGGATATTTACCAAAAAGTGTTGTAGAAAAAAGCATTGATGGTAATCTTGTTTGTAAGAGATGTTTCAGATTGAAAAATTATAATGAAGTATCTGATGTTCAACTAGGAGCTGAGGATTTCTATCAACTTATCAAAACATTATCGAAAAAAGATGCATTAATAGTGAAAGTTGTAGATATCTTTGATTTTTCTGGAAGTTGGATTGAAGATGTAGTAGATATTGTAGGAAATAATAAAGATATTGTCCTAGTAGCTAATAAACTAGATTTATTGCCGAAATCAGTTAAACAAAACAAGGTGAAACAATGGTTGTTTAAGATGCTTAAGGTGAAAGGGATTAAAGTAAAAGATATTCTTCTAATTAGTGCAATAAAAAATCAAGGTGTGGAAGAAGCAGCTAGTCGTATAGATGAGCTTCGTAATGGTAAGGACGTATATATCGTAGGTGCGACAAATGTTGGTAAATCTACATTTATTAACAAACTTATTGAACTTACAACTGGGGATAAAAATGTTATTACAACATCTCACTTCCCTGGCACAACATTAGGGATGATTGAGATACCTTTAGATAGAGCTACTAGTATTTATGATACACCTGGTATTATATTAGATTATGATATAGCACATTATCTAGATGCTCAAAGTTTAAAATTAGTAATGCCTAAGAAGGAAATTAAAGCTCGTGTATTTCAATTGAATGCTGAGCAAAGTTTATTCTTTGGTGGTATGGCTAGAATGGACTTTGTAGAAGGTGAGCGTCAAAGTTTCACTTTATACGCTTCAAATTTAGTAGAAATTCATCGTACAAAGCTAAGTAATGCAGATGCATTATTTGAAAAGCACTTAGGAACTTTATTGGAACCACCATTTGAAGGTAATGTTTCAATTTTCAACAAGCAAGTTAAGAAAAGTTTCACTATTGATAGTAGAAAGATGGATATTGTAATTTCAGGATTAGGTTGGATTACAGTTAATAGCGATAGTGGATGTAAGATTGATATTCATGTTCCAGAAGAAATTGAAGTATTTGTACGTGAATCGATAATATAGTATTAAGAAAAGAGGATAAGATGTTAAAAGGAAAACAAAAAAGACAATTAAGAGCATTAGCACATCACTTATCACCGATTTTCCAAGTTGGAAAATCAGGTGTGAATAGTGATATGATCCAAGGAATTAGAGATGCGTTAGAAAAACGTGAATTATTAAAAGTTAGTATTTTACAAAACTGTGAAGAAGATAAAGATGAAGTAGCAAAAATTTTATCTGAACGTACTTCATCTGAATTAGTTCAAGTGATTGGACACACAATTGTATTATACAAACAAAGCTCTAAGGAAAAGTATAGAAAAATAGAGTTGGTGAAGTAAAATGTCAATTGCACTTTATGGAGGTAGTTTTGATCCAATACATATTGGACATTTAATTACAGCCGAAAATGCATTAGAAACTTATAATTTAGAAAAAATTATCTTTATACCATCATATATTACACCTTTAAAAGGTCGAGAATTGGAGGCTAGTGATAAGAATAGATTTGAGATGGCTAAGCTGAGTGTAAAAGATAATTTAAAATTTGAAGTTAGTGATTATGAAATCTCAAATGAAGGGATAAGTTATAGTTATAATACCGTTAAGTATTTTAGTGAACTATATAAAAATGAAAAAATCTATTTTATTATTGGAACAGATAGAGCGAAAGATTTAAAAAGATGGTATAATATAAAAGAGCTATCTAAACTTGTAACATTTATTTTCGTAGCACGAGACGAAGAGGATTTGTATGAGGTAGTAAATGGAGATGTATTTTATAAATCTATAAGTTATGAGATAATGAAGTCTCCAATAATAGAGATAAGTTCTAGTTTAATTAGAGATAATTTAAAAAATAAGAAAAGTATTAAATATATGATCACTGATGAATGTAGGTCATATATAGAGGAGTTGAGTTTATATGGAATATCAAGAAATTCAAAATAGAGTAAAAGAAATATTACCAGAAAAAAGATACGAACACACTTTAAGAGTTGTGGAAGTGGCGAAACACTTAGCAGAGATTCATGGAGCAAGTGTAGAAAAAGCAGCATTAGCAGCTTTAGTTCATGATGTTTGTAAACCTATGGATGAAGTATTAATGAAAAAATATGTAATTTTACATAATTTAGATGTTAATTTATTAGATTATCCAGTGGAAGTATTACATGGTCCTGTAGCAAGTGCATATATTGAAGAAGAATTCGGTGTGGCTGACGAAGAAGTTAAACTTGCTGTTGCGAATCATACTTTCGGTAGAAAGTATATGACATTATTAGAAAAAATAATTTTTATTGCAGACTACATTGAACCACAAAGAAAACACCCGCATTTAGCCGAGGTAACTGAAGTATCTGAATATGATCTTGATGAAGCGGTTAGACTTGCTGCAAAATATACATTAGTTTACTTAATTGACAATGATGAAAGAATTTATCCTTCATTATTAGAATGTTATAATTACTATAATATTAAAAACTATCGTGTTGGATTTAAAGAAAAAAATAAAGATAAAATTTTAACTGATGAAAAAACAATTACAATAAGAAATAAGAGTGAAGCTCATTTCAAGAAAGGTGATTTATTAGAAGCTACAACTTATGAAGATCCAGACACAGTATTTGCTACATTAGAAGTTGATTTAGTTAAGCCTGTAACAAGAGAAACATTAACAGAGCGTTATGCAAAATATTACGGAGTTACTTTGGATGAGTTAATCGAAAAACTTGCGAAAAGATATCCAGAAGATGATGTACTATACGTAGTAATGTTCCATATTATAAAGAAATAAATAAAGAAAGAGGATGAAAATGGAAGTAGAAAACTTATTAAAAATTGTTGTAGATGCATGTGACGACAAGCACGGATATGATATTGTTGCTTATGATTTAACGCAAGCAGGAGTATTATACGATTATTCTGTAATCTGTCACGCACCTACAAATAGACAAGTAGAAGCAATTGCACAAGAAGTTAGAGAACAAGTATTAGAAAATGGTGGAGAAATTCATAGTACAGAAGGTCTAAGAGAAGCTAAATGGGTTCTTATGGACTTAGGAGATGTTGTAGTTAATATTATGACACGTGATGATAGAGAATACTATGAATTAGATTCATTATTTGAAAAATACCCTATCAAAGGTGTCTAATATGTATGAGAATTTAAGTATTGTTTATGATAAACTAATGGATGTTGACTACGATGCTTATAAAAATATTATTAAACAAGAATTAGAAGATAGAAAAAATCTTCTAGTTCTTGATTTAGGTTGCGGTAGTGGAACGATGCTATCAACACTAAAAAAATATGGAGAAGTATTCGCAGTAGATAATAGTGAGCAAATGTTAGCGATAGCTAGCGAAAAAGTTCCGGGTTGTAATTATTTTGCAATGGATTTACTAGAAATTTCATCGTTAAATATGGAATTTGATTTTATTTTAAGTGCATTCGATGTTTTTAATTATTTATCGGATTTTGAAGAATTTAAACAAGGATTAGAAGAAGTATATTCATCTCTTAAAGAAGGTGGAAAATTTGTTTTTGATATCCACACTCCAAGAAAAATTACTGATATGTTGGAAAAACAAGTTTTTGGTTATGAAGATGAAGAAATTAGTTATCTATGGTTTACATATGAGACAGAAAATTCGCTAGAAGTGGAAAGTGAACTGTCATTCTTTATTAAAGAAAAGAATGGTTTATATAGAAAGCTTGAACAGTTTCATTCACAAAGAACTTATGAAATAAATGATGTCCTTGGAGAAATTCAAAATACTGGATTTGAAGTGAAAGATTATTTCTGTGATTTTGATAAGGATAATAAAAATTACTCTGAATCGGATCGAATAATCTTTATTTTGGAGAAATAAAATGGCAGTAGATTTCAAAAAAACTCTTAAGCATTTATATGCACCTAAAAATAAACCTTGTATAGTAAATGTAGATAAGGCTAATTATATAGCAGTTAGAGGGAGTGGGGACCCCAATGATGAGAATAGCGAGTATAAGGGGTTGCCCCAAAAGTCCCAAAATTTTACAAAGTTTATATGAGGACTTATAGACGCAGTGGTTTATTGATATCTAATTTAGCTTTAGAAAAGCTTTTTAGATATCTAATAAACTGTGCGGGGATGACTCGACAAAATCTTGTTTCTCCGAAATCGCGATTTTTGAGTCACTCCCATCCTGTAGCTTATGCGATAAAGATGAATAAAAAGGAAGAGTATAAAATTCCTGATTACTTTGATTTTGTTGTTCCACCATTAGAAGGTTTTTGGTGGCAAGATGGAATAGAGGGTGTTGATAATACTAATAAACAAAATTTTAAATTTATTTCATTAATAAGAATGCCAGATTTTGTTACCAAAGAGGTATTTTCTTGGGCTATTGAGCAGGTGACAGAAAAGAAAAAAGAAGATTTTTCTAAGGTTGAATTTTTATGCTATGATGAGGGCGAGTGTGTTCAATGCATGCATATAGGTTCATATGATTTAGAGCCAGAAACTGTTGCTAAGATGCATGAATATATGATTTCTGAAGGTTATGAGTTAGATATAAATGAGAGCAGATATCATCATGAAATTTATATTTCAGATGTGAGGAAAATAGTGCCAGAGAAACTTAAAACTGTAATAAGACATCCAATTAAGAAAAAATCTTAAACTTGATTTTAGCAATGCTAAAATCAAGTTTTTTATGAATTGACATTATATGTTTAACATAGTATTATAGTTACAGATGTAACTGAGAAAAAAAGGATGAATGGAAATGGATATTAATATTTCAGAAGCTGAATGGGAAGTAATGCGAGTAGTCTGGAGCAATAAAGAAACTACAAGTAAATTTGTAATAGATACTCTAGGTGAAGAAAAGTCTTGGACTCCTTCAACTATTAAAACTTTACTTTCAAGGTTAGTAGAAAAAGGATTTTTAGAAACAAGAAAACAAGGGAATAAATTTTTATATTCAGCAAAATGTGTAGAAGATGAGTGTTTAGAGATATTAACACAAAACTTTTTAGAAAGAATTTGTGAGAGACGAACACATATTATTGTTAAGAATATAATTGAGACAGATAATTTGAGTAAAAGTAATATTGATGAAATTATTGAATTACTTAAAGAAAAAAGAAAAACTGCAGCAGATGTCATTACATGTAAATGTTTAAAAGGGCAATGTAGTTGTGCTGCAAAACATGGTTAAAAGAGGGATGTAAGATGGATGTTGGTAAACAAAGAATACTAATTACAGGAGCTTCAAGTGGCTTAGGTCGTGAATTGGCTCATCAATTCGCACAAAAAGGAAATGTAGAATTGTTATTAGTTGCTCGTAGAAAAGAAGCGTTAGAAAAAGTCGCTAAAAAGTGTAGCGCTTTTGACAATGTAAAAACTAGAGTTTATAGCGTTGATATTGGTTCTCAAGAACAAGTAGATAATTTACTTTCTTCTGTTAGTGATATCGATATTCTTATTAATGGTGCGGGATATGGTATTATGAAAGATTTTAGTGAATTTAGTGATGCTGAGGTAGTTAATATGTTTGATACAAATGTAATTGGAACTATTCAATTGACTACAGAAATAGCTGAGAGAATGAGAGAAAAAAAATCTGGAACAATAGTTACTATTGCTTCATTAGCAGGTAAGATTTCTACGCCAAAAAGTTCTGTATATTCAGCGACTAAATTCGCTTTAATTGGATACTTCAATTCTTTACGTTTAGAGCTAAAAAAAGATAATGTTCACGTTATGACAGTAAATCCAGGACCTGTAGCTACAAATTTCTTCAATATAGCTGATGAAGATAAGAGTTATCAAAAAGCTATGGGTGGTAAAACATTAACACCTAAACTTGTTGTAACAAAGATAATAAAAGGAATTGAAACAAAGAAACGTGAGGTAAATTTACCGTTTAAATTAGTTGTTGGTGTTAAAATTAGTCAATTGTTCCCAAGGTTAAGTGATCGAATTTTAGCAAATATGTTTAAATAATAAAGAATAAATATAAATCAAGGTTAGAAGAATCTAATCTTGATTTTTAATTTTATTCTAAAGTTTTGATTTCAAAAAAATTCGTTTTTTAATCGTTATCGTTATTTTGTATATATTTTAGTATTGAAAAAACACGTACGTTTATGATATTATGTAAATTATAAATTATAAATATGAAAGTGAGAAAAAAGTTATTATGAAGAAAAAAATTACACGTTAGCGTCAGCTACAATTGTAGGATTAGCCATCGCAACTTCAGGAGGAGTTGCTGTTAGACGTAAACTTTCTGAATAATTAAGTAAATAAATTATAAAAAAATCAAAGAGTATGGATATTTTCTGTACTCTTTGATTTTTGAAGTTTTATTGTAGTGTTCAGTAATAATTGTTAAAAACGAATGATAAAAAAATATTGACAAGGGTTTATTAACTTGATATACTTAAATCACAATAAAAAATTACACTTTGAAAAGAAGAGTAGTAGTTGATGTTTGCTTAGAGAGTCTCGGTAGGTGAAAGGAGATCAAAGATGATACTATGAAGATGGTCTTTTCGTGTTAGTGGTTGAATAGTTAAACTACTACGGGATAGCCCGATATAGCTGAAAGTATATTTTAGTACTTTATGAGCTAGTATTTGTGAGAATACTATAAATCAAGGTGGTAACACGTCAATAGATACGTCCTTGTAGAAGTAAATAACTTCTACAGGGACTTTTTTCTTTGTGTAAGAAAAGTGAGGTATATTTATGAAAAAAAATAATAAAAAAATATCAAAAGTTGTGAGTTCAAGTTTAGCTTTAACATTATTATTAGCAGGTTGTGCTACAAATCAAAGCAAGAAAACGGGGGATATTACAAAACCATCGGTAGAATTTAAAACTTTAGTTCAAAATGAAGGAAATGCTATATCAGATAGCCATCTAAAAGTTGGAATTTTATCAGCAGATCCACTTACAGGAATGTTTAATCCGATATTCTTCTTACAAGCAACTGATTATTATATTATGAGAGATACAATGTTATATACATTTGCATTAGATAAAGACTATAGATTAAAACAAGATGATGAAAATGCTCCTGCAAAATTCCATTTAGATAAAGAGAAGAAAGAAGCGACAATTACTTTAAGAAAAGATTTGAAATGGAATAATGGAGAAGATGTTACAGCGGATGATATCATTGCTACTTATAATTTAATGGGAAATCCTAAATATGTGGAAAATGTTAGATATTCTTCTGATTACGAAGTAATCGAAGGAATGAAGGAGTATCATGAAGGGAAAGCTTCATCTATTAAAGGTATAGTAAAAAAAGATGATAAAACTGTAGTAATTAAATATACAGATGTTAGACCATCATTACTTTGGGGTAATGGATTTATAACTGTATTTTTAAATAAAGCTCAAGTAGAAGAAGCATCTAAAGATTTCACTAAGTTCTCTGGAGCAAATCTTAATACAAAACCTTTATCATATGGACCTTATTACTTAGATAAACAAATTAATGGAGAAAGTGTGTTAGCAAAACAAAACCCTCATTTTTATAATAAAGATAAGGTTAAAGTAAAAGAAATAGAATTTAAAGCTGTGTCACCATCTCAAGCAGCATCAGTTATTAAAAACGGAGATGTCGACTATATTCGTTCTCTTAGTCCAAATATTTGGGAAGGTATAAAAGATTCTAAAAATGGAGATATTCTAGGGCAAACAGATCTTTACGTGTCTTATGTAGGATTTAAATTAGGGAAATTTGATAAAAAAGAAGGAAAAGTTCTAACTGATACAAGTGGTAAATTAGGTGATGCTAAATTAAGACAAGCATTCGGATACGCTGTAGATTGGGATCAAATTAACGATAAACTGTTTAAGGGATTAAGATATACGCCAACTGGTTCAGGTTTCTTCCCACCTAGAATTGAATTAGCAGTTAATCCTAATGGTAAAAAATTCAAAAAAGATATAGAAAAAGCTAAAAAATTATTAGACGAAGCGGGATATAAAGATACTGATGGAGATGGGTTACGTGAAAATAAAAATGGTGAAAAATTAGTATTCAACTATGCTGCAAGAAATACAGGTAGTGAAGTAGATCAAGCGTTAGCAGATAACTTCATTAAATCATGGAAAGAAGTAGGACTTGATGTTAAATTAGTGGATGGTAAATTATTGTCTCCTAAAGATTGGGCAACGAGAGTACAAGCTGATGATCCTTCTATAGATATTTTCCAAGGAGCTTGGGGATTCTTCAATAATCCAAATCCTAACTATATAGCTGGAGGAACATCTAAATTAAACTTACCTAGATATATAGATGATACTTTAGCAAAAGATTTGGAAGCTATTGATTCGAAAGATTCATTTGATGACAACAAAATAAAAGAGGCATTCAATAAATTTGACAATGACTTTGCAGAGGCTGCTCCATGGTTACCTTTAAGTTGGAGTACAGATATTGTATGGGTTAATAAACGAGTTAAAAATATAGATCTTACAAAATATAATACTTTTGATCAACAATTTTATGAACTTGAATTAACTTCAGATAAAGGAATTAAAAACTAATAAGATAATAAGAAAAAATTAGGAACGAATAAATCGATATTTATTTTAAAATAGTAAATATTAAAAGATTTATTTGTTCCTAAATATTATACAAATTTTTAAAAATGAAGTTCACTTAAAAAATAATGAAAAATAATGAAATAATAATATTTTTATTAGTTTTTTCATAGTGATAATAGATATTATTAGATGGAAAAATTTTCTTAAATATGATAGAATAAAGTATTGAGAAATCAACGAGTAAATTTCTAATGAAAGAGATTAAAGGAGATTATATGATTAATAAATTAGGATGGAAAATTGGTGGAGAACAAGGTGAAGGTATTGAAAGTACAGCCGAAATTTTCTCTACAGTAGTAAATACACTTGGATACCACATGTATTCTACAAGAGATTTTGCGAGTAGAATTAAAGGTGGTCACAGCAATAGTAAAATTTGTATTTCAGAAGAAAAAATAAATGTAATTGATTATAAGACAGATATTCTTATAGCATTCGACCAAGCTACACTGGATAGCTATATTCCAGAATTAGATGAAAATAGTATTATTATTGCGGATTCTAAAATTAAACCGGAAATTTCAGAAGAAATTAAAGGTTTAGTTGCGGTATTCCCAATTACAGAATTAGCTAAAGAAATTGCTAATCCGATTATCAAAAACATAATTACACTTGGAATTTGTTCTTCATTATTAGATATAGATTCAAAACTATTCTACGATATGATTGAAACAAAATTTTCTAGTAAAGGTGAAGAAGTAGTAAATATTAATATCCAAGCCTTTGATAAAGGGCGTGAAATCATGACTGAATTCATGGAAGAAAATGATATTAAAGATAAGTATTACCTTAAAAAATTAAATCCAACTCATAGAAATATGTGGTTAATCGGTAACCATGCAGCTGGTCTTGGTGCTTTAGCAGCAGGTTGTAGAATGTATGCTGGATATCCTATTACACCAGCAACAGAAATCATGGAATATTTATTTGATAAGCTTCCGTTAGTAAATGGAGCATATATTCAAACTGAAGATGAAATTGCAGCATTAGGTGTTGCTATTGGAGCTAACTTCGCAGGAGTACGTGCTATGACAGCCACATCTGGTCCTGGTATTTCACTTATGACTGAGTTCTTAGGTATGGCTGCTATGGCAGAACAACCAGTTGTTATTGTAGATGTTCAAAGGGGTGGTCCTTCTTCGGGGCTTCCAACAAAAACAGAGCAATCTGATATTTTCCACGCTGTCTACGGTGGAACAGGAGATGCATCTCGTATAGTACTAGCTCCAACATCTGTAGAAGATTGTTTCTACACTATGATAGATGCATTTAACATGGCAGAAAAATATCAAACACCAGTTATTGTTTTAATGGATCTACAATTAGGTATGAACAAAGAAACAGTTCCTAACTTTGACTTTAGTAAAGTTCAAGTCGATCGTGGTAACTTATTAAAACAAGAAGAAATTACAGAAGAAGATATTATCTACTTCAAACGTTATGCAACTGATGTGTTAGTTTCAAATAGAACTATCCCTGGTCAAAAAGGTGGAATTCATAATGCGAACAGTTATGAACACTCAGTAGTTGGACTACCTTCAGAGGTGAAACGTAATACAAAACGTCAAAAAGAAAAACGTGCTAACAAGATTGAGTCAGCTTTAGTTGAAAGACCATTTGTATTAAATGAATACAATGATGAAAAAGATATCTTATTAGTTGGTGTTAACTCAACTTATGGAGTACTAAATAAAGCTGCTAAACAACTAAAAGAACAAGGACTAAAAATTGATACAATGCATATTCGTCAAATTTATCCAGTTGCTCAAGCTGTTCGTAATACATTTGATAAATATAGAAAAATATATATTGTTGAACATAACCATAATAAACAATTACGTACGGTAATTGCTAGTAAGTACCATAATTCAGAAAAAATTAGTAGTTTACTAAAATATGATGGAGATATTTACTATACTCATCAACTTGTTGAACAATTACTAGAGGAGGAGAAATAGTTTGAAAGTAACATTAAAAGATTATAAAAATGATGTTAAGCCCGATTGGTGTGCCGGTTGTGGAGACTTCTCGGTACTTGCGGGTATAAATAGAGCTGTTGTTAACTTAGGGATTAAACCAGAGAATGTCGTAATTTCTGCAGGGATTGGATGTTCTGGTAAAATTAGTGGATATACAAAAGCATATGGTGTACAAGGATTACACGGTCGTTCATTACCGATTGCACAAGGTATTAAATTGGCGAACCAAGATTTAACAGTTTTTGCAATGGGTGGAGATGGTGATGGATATGCTATCGGTATAGGGCATGCTGTTCACGCTATGAAACGTAATGTAAACATGACTTACGTAGTAATGGATAATCAACTTTATGCCTTAACTAAAGGGCAAATGTCTCCTAAGTCTGATGAAGGTTTAGTAACGACTACAACTTTAGAAGGGGTAATGGAAAAACCATTATCAGCGATGAAAATTGCCTTATCTTGTGAAGTAACATTCCTAGCACAAGCATTTACTGGTGACATGAAAGAGATGATGCAAATTTTCGAAGAAGCGGTTAATCACGATGGTTTCTCACTAGTTAACGTATTTAGTCCATGTAAAACTTACAACTACAAAAATACACCAGCTTGGTATAAGGAAAATTTAACTAAACTTTCTGATATCGAAGGTTATGACAATACTAATAAATTGGAAGCGTATAGAGTATTAGAAGAGTATAATGACCTTGTAACAGGGGTAATTTATAAAAATGAGAAAAAACCTCATTATGAAGATACTTTACGTAATTATAAACGAGACGAGCCAATTGCTCATCAGAATTTAGAATTTAGTGAGGAATTATTTAATTCGTTATGTGATGAATTCAGATAAGAGGTAATATATGAAATTTAGAAAAATACTAGTTCCATTAGCAGCAGCTTATGCTGGATATCGTATTTATCAAAAAACAGAGGAACAAGAGTTAGATAACGATCATATAGATAGATGTAGAAATAAACTAATCGCATTAGGGTATGATGTAATTGATAGTTATACATTGAATCTAAAAGAAAATCCATATTTAATGTTTTATTTTGATAACGACAATATCAAGTACGAAGTTCGATATGATAAAGAAACGGAAATAATAGAGTACATAAAAGAGGTATAAGAAAATGAGTAAATCAATAGAAAGATTCAGAGAATTAACAATGTTAGACGGGACATCAGGATTTGAGAGTGAAATTTCAAAATATTTAGAAGAAAATTTATCTAAATATGCTGATGAGATTAAGTATGATAATCTTGGTGGAATCTATGCTATTAAGAAATCAAAAAAAGAAGATGCTAAAACTGTTATGATTTCAGCGCATATGGATGAAGTTGGCTTCATCGTAACTAAGGTACTGCCAAATGGTATGCTTAAGTTTGAAACACTTGGTGGTTTTAGAGAAGATGTTCTTTTAGCTCAAACATATACAGTAACTTCATATGAAGGAAAAAAATTCACAGGTGTAATTGGATCTATTCCTAAACACTTTACTGCAGGTGTAGCACAAAATGTAAAAATTAGTGATATGACTATCGATGTTGGTGCTTCATCAAGAGAAGAAGCATTAGCGATGGGAATTCGTGAAGGTGCTTTTGTTACTCCAAAAACAACTTTTGAACAACTTACTGAACACAGATTTATGAGTAAGGCTGTCGATAATCGTTATGGATGTGTAATTATTACAGAGATTTTGGAACAATTTGCAGAAAAAGAGTTAGATTTTAATTTAGTAGTGTGTGCTACCGTTCAAGAAGAAGTGGGTCTTCGTGGTGCAACTATTGCTGCTAATATGATTAAACCAGATGTATGTTTTGTTGTAGACTGTAGTCCAGCAAATGATATGGATGGAAAGGAAACTAGTAATGGTCGTTTAGGACAAGGTTTCTTAGTAAGATTAGTAGATAGAACTATGGTTCTTCGTGCGAATATGAGAGAAAAAATCGTAGCTCTTGCAGAAGAAAATGGAATTAAGTATCAATACTTCACTTCACCAGGTGGAACAGATGCTGGTAACATTCACCAAGCTTTAAATGGAGTTCCAACTACTGTAATTGGTATTTGTGCTCGTTATATTCATACTCATAATGCGGTATTTGATATTCGAGATTATTATGCTGCCAAAGCAATTTTAGGGAAACTAATTGAAACTATCGATGATAAGTTCATTGAAGATGTAAGAAAATAAAAAAATGTGGATAGAAAAGTTTCTATCCACATTTTTTATCTTTTTCTTTTACTTCGACGAAATTGTTGAGGTTCTTCCTCATAATATCGATTGTTATTATTTTCATATACAGGTTCTAATGGATCATAGTCGTCTTCATATTGGACCTCATCATAATCTTCTTCGTAGTCATCATAGTATTCATCTTCCATATATTCTTCTTGTATTGTCGCATGAATTTTTACTATTATTCCGAATAGAATACTATTTGCAATAAGTGAACTTCCGCCGTAACTAATAAACGGCATACTAATACCGATAACTGGAATAATGCTCAGTGTTGAGAATATATTGATGAAAAATGAAAAGCAAAAGCTACAAATACTAAGAAGAATGAAGTAGTAGCTATAGTTACCTTGTTCACATTTTTTCATTATATTAAATAGTCTCAGAACAAAGATGAAGAAGATAAATAAGAATATTGCTGCACCTATAAATCCAAAGTTTTTTGCGATTATAGAGAAAATAAAATCATTAAATTGTTCGTCTATATAGTTTTTATTTTTAACAAATGTACCAGTTAAACCACCTAGTTTAATTTCCCTAAGAACTTGAGTAATCTGGTAAGAATAATCTAACTTATATGCTTCAGGATTTAGCCATGATAAAATACGATTTAGCTGATAAGATTTTAAACCAACTAAGCTAAGTAACCTCGGGAAGTATAGTGCTGCTAGAATAATAATTGCTAGACCTGCAATAACTACTGAATAAATTCTAAATAACGTTTTACCTTTGTTGCAAACTAAGAAGACTAATCCTAGGAATAAAAAGATGAAAAACAATCCGTTTCCTAAGTCATTTTCTTTTAAAACTAGTATAAAAGGTATAGAAATTATTAAAGCTATTTTTAAAAGTTTAATTGTATCTGTGTTTTCTTTAAAACTCTTTTCTTTAATAAGCATACTAACCATTGCTACAGTAGCTATTTTACTAAATTCTGAGGGCTGTAATGTAAATATTCTAAAGTTATACCAACTTCGAGAACCATTAACAATTGGGGCAAGAGTAGGTGGGACTAAAAATATACCAACTAAAAGAACCAAAGCAAATAAATAAAATGCTATTGAAAATTTTTCGATATAATTTACTGGTATCTTTTGAAGTAGATATATTATTCCAAAACCAATTAAATAAAAAACAAATTGTTTTAGGAATAGTGATGGTGTTTTATTGTTGTTATATTCAGCTAGTATTATAAATAATAAACTAGAAAAACTAAATATAAAATAAAATATCAATATTGATAAATTTGTTTTATTTTTTATGAAATTTAACATAAGTCAACTCCTTTGATGTAATTATACAATGGAACAACTTATTCTTAAAAATAAATAGTTTATATGTATATTTACTGTTTATCAAAAATATTGCATTCTAAATTTATTTATGTTAGAATAAAAGTATGAAAGAGAGAGCCGTTTCAAAGACGGTGACTCTGATTAAAATGTTATTAAAAAATAACCATCTTAACCTGTTCAAAGTTTAAAAGATGGTTATTTTTTATTGTCTTTTTTTAATGCTGAGATACATACTCCAACTATTGTAACAATCAATAGATTTATTCCAATAATTGTTTGTATGATTTCGTAAGCTGACAATTTGCTACTCCTTTCTTCAAGATTTCGATACTTATGAGCATAAGCATCAGCCCCTTTCATATTGAAGTAGCCACCATCCTTATTAGAAGATATTACTCTCCTTAACTTCTCTCCCCAACTTGATTATATCAAATAAAAATTTAATAATCAATTGACAGAAGAGTTACTACAGTATGGGAATATAAAAAATTTAATAGTGTATGCAAATTTTAAAGATAATATGATGAGATAAATTTATAATAAAGTATTTTTAGGAGGGGAAAGTATGTCGAGTAAAAATACGTTAATTTTCATGCTGTGTGAGTCTATAAGTGTTGCTCAATTATTATGGATAATGTTTGCAAAGTAAAAGGAAAATTTTATGGGAAAGTTAATCTGGTAATAAAATTATTGCATTCTTATTTCACATATGCTAGAATATAAATATAAAAGAGAGAGCCGTTTTAAAGACGGTAGCTTAGGTTAAATTTAATTTAAATAACCATCTACGTGCTAAAGTTAAAGATGGTTATTTTTTATTGTCTTTTTTTAACGCTACAATACAGGCACTAACTACTGAAACAATTAAAAGATTTATTCCAATAATCGTCTGTATGATTTCGCAAGCTGACAACTTGCTACTCCTTTCTCCAAGACTTTGATACTTATGAGCATAAGCATCAGCCCCTTTCATATTGAAGTAGCCACAGCAGTGGGAACTAGAAAAAAGAAGTTGCTAATTTTTAGCACCTTCTTTTTAAGTTCCTGTTGCATACGATATTCGTAATATTTTTCTTCAGTCTTTGACTTTGAAAAATAAACGACTACCGCAATCCATATTTAGAAGATATTACACTCCATAACTTCTCTATCCAACCTGATTATATCAAATAAAAATTTAATAATCAATTATCAAAAGATTAATTTTAGGAATAGTGAGAAGATTGTAAATTATTTTCATAGCTTATTTTTAGCTTTTATTTGTTTTCCCACATCTCACACTACTAAAAAATAACGTTTTATGCTAAAATTATATATGTTATAAATACATGGAAGAAATAAAGAGAAAGGAACTTTTAAGATGAAATATACTCCAATGATAGAACAATATCTGAAGATAAAAAAAGATTATCAGGACACGTTCGTATTTTACCGTCTTGGTGATTTTTATGAGATGTTCTTTGAAGATGCGACTAGAGCGTCAAAAATATTAGAAATAACTTTAACTGCTCGTGATGGAGGAGCTGAAAAAATTCCTATGTGCGGAGTTCCATTTCATTCATCAGCTACTTACATTGATACTTTAGTTAATAACGGATATAAAGTAGCTATATGTGAACAAGTTTCTGAACCTGGTCAAGGGAAAATCGTAGAGCGTAAGGTAGTTCAGGTAATCACACCAGGGACTTACATGAACTACAAAAACTACGATGAGAATAACTACTTAGGTAGTGCATATGTGAATGATAATAATATATACTTCGCATTTTGCGATATTATGACTGGTGATAGCCGTTGTACTGTACTAAAAACTATGGCTGACCTACAAGATGAAGTACTAAAAAATAATATTAAAGAAGTAATTAGCATAAAAGATCAAGAGTTGGATATTAGTGCTTATATTACTGAGGTTGAATTAAATACTGATATTAATAAGGAAAAAACAAGTAATCTTACTGACAACAATCTACGTGTAGCATGTGATGTTCTTTTAGATTACATTGAAAAAACTCAAAATAAAGATATTTCAAGTCTTAAAGATTTTGAAGTATATTTTAAAGATAAGTTTGTTTATATGACGAACTATTCGTTAAAAAACTTAGAAGTTACTCAGAATATGGCTAATAGTGGAAAGAAAGGCTCTCTTCTTAGCATTGTAGATAAAACATCA
Organism: Gemella haemolysans; assembly: GCF_901873445.1. GTDB lineage: Bacteria > Bacillota > Bacilli > Staphylococcales > Gemellaceae > Gemella > Gemella haemolysans_C. The sequence continues at coordinate 20,361 of NZ_CABFLN010000053.1, read as the reverse complement.
ACAGCAGCGGGATCAAGAAAACTAAAAAAATGGTTAGAAAATCCACTGCTAGATCTTAAAGAAATTAAAAAACGTCAGGAAATCGTAGAAGATTTTACAAAACATTATTTCGAAAAGGCGGATGTTAAAACTAGTTTAAAAGAAGTATATGACCTTGAGAGGATTTCTACAAAAGTTTCTTATAATATTGTAAGTCCTAAGGAATTAATAAATTTAAAGAAAACATTGGGTCAAATACCAGAAATCAAGAAATTATTATTAGGATTTAAATCTAATAAATTAAAAGATATTGCAGAGAACATCGATGAATTAACAGATTTATACGACTATCTTGAAGCAACAATCCATGAAGAAGCTGGTCAGACTGTTAAAGAAGGTAATGTAATTAAATTAGGCTTTAATGAAGAATTAGATGGTTATAAAAATGCTAGTAAAAACGGAAATAGAATTTTACTAGAAATCGAAGAACGTGAAAAAGAGAGAACAGGGATTAAAAATCTAAAAGTTGGATACAATAAGATTTTCGGTTACTTTATCGAAGTATCTAAAGTAGGGCTTAAGACTATAGATCCAACTGAACTAGGTTATCATAGGAAACAAACACTTTCTAATTGTGAGAGATTCGTATCTGAAGAACTGAAAAAAGTTGAAGAACACATCGTAAATTCTAAAACGAAAATAGAAGAGTTAGAATTACAATTATTCCAAGAAGTTAAGACGAAGATTCATAATTATATCGTAAGATTACAAAGAGTTGCGAATACTTTAAGTGATATTGATGTGTTCGTTTCATTATCTGATGTAGCGGAAGAATATGATTATGTTAAACCTGAATTCAATGATAATAATGTTATCGATATTGTTGATGGTCGTCACCCGATTGTTGAAAGAAATGTAAGTGCTGATAGTTATATTAGTAATGATTGCAAAGTAGACAAAGATAATAATATCTTGCTTATTACAGGGCCTAATATGTCTGGTAAATCTACTTATATGAGACAACTCGCTCTTATTGTGATTCTTGCACAAATTGGATCATTTGTTCCAGCGACTTCTGCGAATTTACCGATTTTTGATAAAATATTTACGAGAATAGGTGCGAGTGATGATCTTGCTGGAGGGAAATCGACGTTTATGGTTGAGATGATTGAGGCGAAGAATGCTTTAGTCGAATCTACTGCAAATTCATTATTAATTTTTGATGAAATTGGTCGTGGAACATCGACGTATGACGGTATTGCCTTAGCTCAATCAATATTAGAATATATTAATAATACTATTAAATGTAAAACATTATTCTCAACTCACTATCATGAGCTTACAAAGTTAGAAAATATTACCCAGGGAATAAAGAATATCCATGTTTCTGCAAAAGAAGATCATGGAAAACTAATTTTCTTATATAAAATTAATGAAGGACCTATCGAGAAGAGTTATGGTATTCATGTTGCTCAACTTGCCCATCTACCAGAAGATGTTATCGTAGGTGCTAATAAAATATTAAGAGAATTAGAAAGTGGGAATAAAGGTAGTGAGGATCTTGTTGATAATGCTAGATATAATAAGGTATTATTAAATGAAAATTCATCACAAGAATCTGAAGAAAAACTAAGAGAAAAATTACGTCAAGAACTTGAACAAGAATATAGCAGTAGAGTAGTTAAAGAAGAAGTTGTAAATGTAGATGAAGAGTCTCTAAGAATACAGCTTCGTTCTGAATTAGAAAAAGAACTTAAAGAAGAATTAGAGAAAACTATTAGAAAACAATTAAAAGCTGAAGAGAAATCAAAGAAAAATTATGCGAAATTACAATTGGATTTCGATGGAGATAATGAGAAATTTGATGAAATCAAAAAGCAATTAGAAAGTGTAAATTTCTTAGAAACAACACCAATGCAGGCTTTCAATCTTCTTTATGAATTACAACGAAAAATAAGTGAGGATGTGAAATAAATTAAATGGGAAAAATAAATATATTATCTGCAGAATTATCAAATAAAATAGCGGCAGGAGAAGTAGTCGAAAGACCTTCTTCTGTTGTTAAAGAGCTTGTAGAAAACTCTATCGATGCAGGGAGTACTAATATTAAAGTTATAATTAAAGAATTTGGTATTCAACAAATTAGAATTATTGATAATGGTAGTGGTATTTCTAATGATGATTTGGCACGAGCATTTTTACGACATGCGACTAGTAAGATAAGTGCTGACTATGATTTATTTCACATAGAAACTTTAGGTTTTAGAGGTGAGGCATTAGCGAGTATTTCATCTGTGAGTAAAGTAACGATAAAAAGTTGTGCAGGAGAAGCACAAGGGAAGATGCTAGTTCTTGAAGGTGGAAAAGTAGTTTCAGAGGAATATTACGCACCTATTAAGGGAACTGATTTAAGTGTAGAGAATTTATTTTATAATACACCAGCAAGGTTGAAATATCTGCGTAATCCACATACAGAACAAGCTAACATTACTAATATTATTCATAAGTTTGCTCTGTCTTATCCTAATGTAGCTTTTGAATTGCATGTAGATGGGAAGATTAGCTTTAAAACATATGGTGATGGTGATGTTCATAAGATTTTATCTAAAATCTATAATATGGGTGTCGCTAGAAACATGATTGAATTCAGTGGGAGTAACGATGATTACAAAGTATTCGGTTATATCTCTGTACCAGAAGAAACAAGAGCTAGTAAGAATTATATAAATATTTTTATCAATGGTCGTTATATTAAAAATTATGGAATTCAAAATGCTATAATCGATGCTTACGGAACGCTTTTAATGATAAATAGGTATCCACTATGTGTTATTAATATAGAAATGGATCCGATATTATTAGATGTTAACGTGCATCCAACTAAGCAAGAAGTGAGATTATCGAAAGAAGCGGAGTTAATACGCTTAATCAAAGAAGTTATCACTGAAAGATTAAGTAACTATACATACATTCCACAAGGAATGAATAATGTTCTTACGAAAAAAGAAAAAGCGAAGATCGAAAAAATAAATTTCTTAGATGAACTAGATACTAAGTTTGGAAATGGTGAAGATGAGAGTATTTTCTCAGTGGAGCAAAGCGAAGTTGAGGACAATGTTCAAGATGGAAGTAGTTTCTTAGATGAACCCAAAGAATTTTTAGGAAGCACTAGAGATGAAAGTAGCTTTTCTAGTAATCAAACAGAATCTGAAAGTTATGTTATTCAAGAAGATGAGTTTCTTTTTGGTGGAGATTTGTTAACAAATTCTGTTGAAGAAAAAACATCAGTACAAACTAAAGAAAATACGTTTAATCAAAGAAGTAAAACCCAAAAAATTAAGAGTGACCTACCAGATTTAAGCTACAGTTCACATCCTCGTGACAATAGAAATAAGTATGGCGATAACCCAACAAAAAAAGAGATAGAAAATTTCATGAATTTTTCTAAAAAAGAAGATAACTCGAGTTATGATAATCGTGCAGAAGAAATAGTTTCTAATGTAGTAAAAGATGATAGTCATTTTAATGAAATTAAAGATGCGAAAATTGTTCAAGATGATGATACAAAAGTTAGAACTCTACCAGACTTAAAAGTATTATCACAAATCTTTAAAACATATATCTTGTCAGAAGCTGATAATAAGTTATTCCTTATAGACCAGCATGCTGCTGCAGAAAGATATAATTATGAGAAATTGCAACGTGAATTTATAGAAAGAAAGAATTATAAAAAACAGATGTTAATTCCTCTTATGTTTGATTTTTCTGTAGATGAAGCGGCTGAGGTTCGTAATAATTTAGAAAAATTCGAGGAACTTGGTATTGTATTTGAGGAGTTTGGAGATAATTCTTATGTTGTTCGTGAATTTCCTGGTTGGATAGAAGAAGACGAAGAACAAATGATAAAAATTATTGTCGAGAAAGTTCTAAGAAATAACAATATAACTTTCAACGAATTAAGAAATGATGCAATTGCTATGGCAAGTTGTAAAATGTCTATAAAAGCGAATCAAGTACTTACAGATGTAGAGATGAAGAAAGTTATTAGTGATCTTTATGAATGTAAGAATCCATTTACTTGTCCACATGGACGTCCGATAATCACAAAAATGGAGAAAAAAGATTTAGAAAAAATGTTTAAGCGTATTGTGTAGGAGGTAAGATGGAAAAAATACCTTTAATAGCAATAGTGGGTCCTACTGCAGTTGGGAAAACGGCACTTAGTATTGAACTTGCGAAAGAGTTCAACTGTGAAATAATCTCTATAGATAGTGTTCAGATTTACAAAAAGTTTGATATTGGTTCTGCAAAGGTGAAAAAAGAAGAGATGGATGGGGTAGTTCATCATTTAATAGACGAACTAGAGCCTACTGATACTTGTTCTGTCTATGATTTTCAAAAACTAGCACGTAAGAAAATTGAAGAAATACACGGTCGAGGTAAGATGCCTTTATTAATCGGCGGAACTGGTTTTTATATGAATGCTGTTCTAAATAATTATGAGTTTACTGATTTAGAGAAAAAAACTTATGATATTGATGTCGATATGGCAAGAGAGTATCTAAAAGAAAACTATCCAGATACATATAATGCGATTGATATAGATAATCATCGTCGTGTAATTAATGCTTATAATTATGTGATGAATGAAAAGAAATCTGTAACGACAAACAACAATGGAGATACTGTTCTAGATTGTTATAATCCATTTTTAATAGTTCTTAATACCGAGAGAGAAGTTCTATACAATCGTATAAATAAGCGAGTTGAATTGATGTTTGAAGAAGGGCTTGAGCAGGAAGTAAGAGGGATTATTGATGAGTATGGTACGGAACTCCAAGCTCTAGGAGCGATAGGATATAAGGAGATGATTCCGTATCTTAAGGGTAATGTTTCTAAAGAAGATACTATTGCAGCTATCTCTCAAAATTCACGCCGTTATGCAAAACGTCAGTTGACATGGTTCAGGAATAAAATGGATGGAACTTGGTACGATACTGCAAATAAGGAATTATTGGCTGTTGTAATAAGAGATATCAAAGAGAAATTTAATTTATAATTATATTAGTAATTGTCTAAGGCTTGAAAAGTAAATTTTCAAGCCTTTTTTAAAATTTATAGCAAGATAAAATTTATTATATAATAGGCTAAGCTCTAGTTGTGAGAAGATATATTATGAAATTTTAAAATATTTTAAGAGTATTTCTGATTTAACTAGAGTTTTTGTTAGTTATGTGCTAAACTAGTAATACTAAAGATTCTCAGGAAGTAGGAGGAGAAGATGAATTCATTTAAATATCTTAAGCCGAAATTATTTAGTGTGATGAAAAATTATACAAAGGAACAATGCTTAAAAGATATAATTGCTGGTTTAATAGTAGCTGTTATAGCATTACCTTTATCAATTGCTTTGGCGATAGCATCTGGAGTGAATCCGGAACAAGGTCTTTATACTGCGATTATAGCAGGTTTTTTTATTTCGTTTTTAGGTGGGAGTAGGGTTCAAATTGGTGGACCTACAGCTGCTTTTGTCGTTATTATTTATGGGATAATAGCTGAACATGGAATTGCAGGATTGACTGTTGCAACACTTATGGCAGGAGTCATGTTAATTTTAATGGGGTTATTTCACTTTGGTGACTTGATTAAATTTATTCCGAAAACTATCACTATTGGATTTACACTAGGGATTGCTATGGGAATAGTAGTCGGACAAGTGAAAGATTTCTTAGGATTAAGTATGGGGGCAGTTCCGGCAGAGTTTGTTGGAAAATTAGTAGCGTATGGACAAAATATAAAAAGTATTAGCTTTGTTACTTTGGGCATAGGTGTACTTGCGATATTAATCCAAGTATTTTGGCCAAAAGTATCTAAGAAAATACCAGGATCTTTAATTGCAATACTAGTTACAACATTTTTAGTAGCTATTTTCAAATTGCCAGTTAAAACTATTGGTGATCTATATACGATTAAAGCAGGGCTTCCTAGTTTTACAATGCCTACAATCTCATTATCTCTAATAAGAGAGATGATTTTACCAGCATTTACAATCGCAATATTAGCGGCTATAGAATCGCTATTATCAGCTGTAGTATCTGATGGTATGACAGGAAGTAAGCATAAATCTAATGCTGAGTTAGTAGCTCAAGGTGTAGGAAACTTTATGTCGGCACTTTTTGGTGGTATTCCTGCAACAGGTGCTATTGCGAGAACAGCGGCTAATGTAAAAAATGGTGGTAGAACACCCGTAGCTGGAATGGTACATGCATTTACTTTATTATTAATACTATTATTTTTAATGCCATATGCATCGTATATACCAATGAGTTGTTTAGCCGCAATATTAATTATTGTAGGTTATAATATGAGTGGTTGGCGTATTTGTGTACGCATGTTAAAAACTGCACCGAAAAGTGATATAGCGGTATTAATTATTACTTTCTTATTAACGTTATTCTTCGATTTAGTTATTGCGATAGAGTTCGGTATGGTATTAGCCGCGTTTCTATTCTTAAAACGTATGTCAGATATTGCAGAAGTTCGACAATGGACATATAAAGGTTCATCTGATGATGAAAAGTTATCTGAAGAAGTTGATTTAAAATATGTCCCTGATAATACTATAGTTTATGAAATTTTTGGAGCGTTATTCTTCGGAGCCGCTAATGTATTTACTAATTTTGAACATGGAGAAGGAAAAAATGTTCTGATTATAAGAATGCGTAACGTTCCAGCTATGGATATTTCGGGATTAGAAGTACTAGAAGAAATATTGGAAACATGTAAAAAACGAGGATTGACATTAATATTATCACATGTAAATGAACAACCATATCACGTTATGGAAAAAGCAGGTTTCATAGAGAAAATAGGTGCAGAGAATATATGTGAAAATATTGATGCATCGTTAGAGAGAGCAGAGAAGTTAGGAGAATAAGGGTTTGATTCAAAAATCTCAAATTTTTAAAAAGTTCATATGAGAATACATAGACGCAGTGGTTTATAGATGTCTAAATTCGCTTTATAAAAAAAATATATATTTTATAAATTTTGCAGGGTGGCTCAAAAAAATGATTTTTTTGAAATCATGATTTTTGAGTAACTCCCTTTCTCCATTCTAAGTTGTATATGTGGGTAATTTTTTGTACAGGTAATGTGATATAATTAACTTAAATGGAGGTGAATATTTATGAATGTATTAGAAATTTTATTAGAAGTATTTCCTTTAATATTCTGTATTTTTTACTTGATGATATTTGGAATATCTAGAGAGATAATTAAAAAAGAGAAAATACTTTTAACAAAGTTATCAGATCAAGAGATAGAGTATATTAGTACTAAGAATACCAACTCAAAAATATTCTTGATGTTAAATCTAGGAGTGGCAATTCTGTGTTGTATTTATCTGGTTATTTCTATAGTTAATAAAGGATTATTGATAGGTTTCTTTGGAGAAACACTAAATAAAGTAATAAATTCTATTATTATTGTTATTATATTATTACCATATTTATTCGAACGTATTAATGTTATTCGTCGTTATAATAAGGTGAAGAAACTCGTAGAGAAAAAATAATAATAAAAAAGTTCCGCTATAACTGTAAAACGTGAAATATATTATGTTTTTTCTGAAAATTAATGGTGTTTTTGAAAAGTTATTGTTTTGTGATAAGTTATTACTAAGAAATTATTTAATTGAAAAATATTTAGACATAAGGGCACTAATCCAAAAGTACTAGATTTTAAAAATAGTTTACATGAAAACTCATAGACGCAGTGGTTTATTAATATCTAAATTCGCTTTATAAAAAAATAATATATATTTTATAAATTTTGCAGGGTGGCTCAAAAAAATTGATTTTTTCGAAATCGTGATTTTTGAGTTACTCCTTTTTTATAATTGCTTTAGTTAGTAGAGGAAGTAAAGTCTTCGGAACTAAAATAGCTACTACGCGTAAACATGGATAAAAGTTAAACGATTAAAAAAACATTTTTTTGATAGAAGGGGTATTTGGAGCTTTAAAATAAAGTGAGAGTGATTTTTATACATTATTTTCTATTTTTTATACATATAACTTGTCTATGTTATCTCAAGTATGTATTTTACATAAAAAATGTAAAAAATCACGTATTAATATTATACTAAAATAATTAAAAAGATGAATTCAATGGAAAATAGTAGATGTCTACATAGAGTGAATAAAGTTTTAAATACTTAATAGAAACTGTTCACAAACTCCCTTAATATGTCTGTGTAGTCTATATGCGCTAGCTAGTGATATGTCTAAAGCATTAGCTGTTTTTTTAACATTTAACGTTTTTATATATTCTTCGAAATAATTCCATTCAGATAATTTTAAAGTCTTTTTCAGATAGCTAATAAGCTCAATGTACAAGAAATCATAATCATTACTGATGACATCAGAATTGTTGTCGAAGATATCTAAAGGTACACTTTTATTCCTATTTCTTCTGCGAATTTCATCTATAAGTTTTCTTTTGATGGTCGTAAAGGCAAATCTATCAAAATCATTTGGTGTTATACCTCCATCTTGTAAAATGAGAAAGCTAACAAGAAGTCCTTCCATTCCGAAACTATAAAATTCACTATGAAGTTGTTGAGGAATATGTACCTTGTATAGAGCTTTTTTGATAAGAGTCTTTTTAGCTTCTAATAACTCATAAAATCTTTTAGTATCATCTTCGTTTAATTCTGTAAAACCTTTCATTATAGTTACCCTCCTAAATCTTTCCTCTATGTAGAACATCTCCTAATAAGGACAAACTTTATAATAAATGAGAAAAAATGGTTTATTTTAAATGTAAAGATTATTAAAGAATTTTAATATTAACAATTAACTATGATAGAAAAATCACACGTGGATAATGTGTATGGATGTTTATTGTTTGTATCGGAATAATTTCTGAGAATAATAATTCTATAACGATAATGATAATTTATAGTTGCTTTTCTAATGTGTGAAAAAATATAAAAATTATAGCTAGACTCCCACTCTTACAGAAGATAAAAAATCTCCCTCATTATTATAAGTGAAAAAAACAGCCTTTTGTCACAAAAAAATTAAAATTTTATCTAGTAATACTATCAAAAAAATCTTCTTCGTACTCATTTAACAAAAGAGCTAATTTTTTCAGTAATGCTTCTTGATGTCGTTTGACCTTTGTAGGATGATTAAGGTTATTTTTCATTGCCCCGCGTAATGAAGAATTATTAACGTATAGCTCGTATAAGAGTAGCTGATCATCTATAGAAAGAGTAGCTAAAGCATCATATAATGCAGTATATAACTGTTCTTTAATAACAATTTCTGTAGGTAATGCAGAATAGTCCTTTATTCTACTCTCTCCAGTATTATTCTCAAAAGAATAATCTTCATAATAAATTAATCCACTTTCTTTAAGTTTTTTATTAACATAGTTTGTACGATTCTGAATAGAATTTATTTGAGAATAAATTTCTTTGCTAACTGGAACCTTTATATTATTTTTTATTTTTAAGTAATTCATAAGGAAACTCCTCCCATATATACATCTGTAAGAGCGGGGAGGGGAATATTGATTATATACATTTATAGAAAAACTGTAAAGAGGATAAAAGAAATTAAAGGAGAAAAATAATGGAGCTATAATTTCAAAAGTCTAAAAATGTGATTAATAATAAATAAATTGAGTGCTGAGGATAAAATATTTAAAGTTGGTTTTCTAAACTAACAAAGTACATTTAAGTCAATAGTTCTAAGTATTTATTCATAACAATATTTTGAATAGCAGAATTTTTTTGGAAGGAGTAGTATTATGAATCTTGGTATTTTTTCTTGTAAGTGAGTTATTGTGTGACTTTAAAGTTATATGAAAAGCTTGATAGTCGAATGTATTTTTCTATCGATTATTTTCTTTGATTTATTAGCTATGACTATACAATTACTTTCTTTGATTTATTAGCTATGACTATTCAATTATTATTTTACTTTTAGACGAGAATTTTATGATTTTATGACTTTGGAGTAGGAAGTTTTGTCATTGGATTATGGGTTATAAAAACATTTACATAATGTATGTTATAGGCAATTAGTAGACTAAAAAATTCTACTTAAAATATACTTAAAATAAAAATTTTTTATAATCTTAAAAATAAGAATAATTATATAAAAAAATCATGGTTTTCATAATGTTTTTTTTTTTTTTTTTTGATACGGGAAAGCTTTGTTAATAAAGGTTTCGCGAAGTCTCTTAATATTAAGTTAACTTAAAAGACCACTATATTTTCCATTTTTTTATTTTTTGAGGTCTCTTATTATGAGCTAAAACGTTGATAAATACAGGTTTTTGGTTGATTTAAGGTTCATGATGTATTATAATTATTATGTTTAGGATTGTTGAAAATATATACTAGATATTTATGTATATATAGCCTAAATATCTAGATGTATTTATGTAACGTCTAATACCAAAAATAATAGAAAAATGTAAAGGAGATTCAGATACACATATGAGATATAAATATAAAGACGGCGAAAAGCTGACGCGTTTCTCAATAAGAAAATATCACTTTGGTGCTGCTAGTGTGGCTGTAGCATCTCTTATTTTCTTTGGTGGTGGAATGTCGGCTAAGGCAGAAAATATTCCTGTATCACATGATACCCAAAATAGTGGAAATATCGCAAATGGTGATAAAAATGCCAGTGGGAATTCTGGAAAACAAGCAACAGCCGATAGCAAGCCTATTACAGTTGATGTGCCACAAGCCGCATTACCAACTACAAAAGTAGATAAAACAGAACTAAATAAATTATCGATTGGTTTAAAAACAGCAATCGAATCTGCAGATTCAGAGAAAATCAGCAGTATTTCTAAAGATCTTAATAAAGTTTTAGAAAATGCTAAGAAATTATTAGAAAATAAAAACGCAACAGCAGAAGAAGTTAAAACACAAGTAGAAGAATTAAAAAAAGCCACTGAGAAATTAAAAGCTACTGTTGCTGAAGCTGATAAAAAAGCTGAAGAAGAAAAGAAAGCTAAAGAATCAGAAAAAGATCGTAGTACTGAGGCAGAAGCTTCGAATAGAGAGGCATCAACACCAGCTAGAAGTGTTCGAGGAAGAAGAGGGGGGACTACAGAAGTTCAACCAAAAGCTAACGAAAGTGCAACTCCAAAATTAGAAGCAGCGACTTCTAACAAAGAAGCTACGCCAAAAGCATTACCAACGTATGCAAATGGTACGGACAATTATGCATTAGCAGATGAAATGCGTAATATCGTTAAGTACTTAAAAGATAATGGGGCAGATGCTGCTAAGATAGCTGTAATCAAAGAAAACTATGACAAGTTAAATGAAAAACTAGGGCTTACTGATGACAGTGCAGTTCTGTCTGAAGAAGATTTCAAAAAAGCATTAGCGGACTTAAAACAAGCTCGTGACTATACTGAAGGGTTCTTAGCTAATAAAGATAACGGTGGTAGAACAGAACCACCTAAACCTGAAGCAGTACTTAATCGTCGTGAACGTGCTGCAGGTCAAGATCGTGATGGATCAAATGAATATAAAAACAGTAGGGAATACTATTTCGAAGACGGTAGAAAAGGAGTTTCTCCTTATGATAGGTATACTTATGTATTCTACACTAGTAGACAATCGGGTGTGACATGGGATGGTGTCAAAAGATCTGTAGAAGAAAGTAGAGATTTTATTTATGCCCATGTGACTCCGACTAGTAATGGATTTAAGTGGGATATTTATATTAACCGTGCTAGATACGACTTAAGTGATACGGTGGGATGGTTTACGCTTCCAAAAGGTGTCAATGTCGTTGGAAATTCGGTAACGGTATCTTGGTCTAACAGTGGAGGTAACCATGCAATTTCACCGAACGATGGAAGACTAGAGACAGCACTTAGCCAAGCGGGACTTTTAATGGTAACAAAAGGTACGACGCAAGCGTCTGGAATAGATAAGAGAAATTCTGGTTATTCTAAGAATTGGAATTCTAATGATATAAAAGCATTGGCTACAACTGGTGGAGTAAGCGGAAATAACCCATACAGATTCGACCTTCTTAATAATGACAACGATGGTAAAGCTTTACAAGGTGCGAAGATTAATGCAATCTATAACAATAACGGGGACTTGTATTATTTTCAACAAGGTGCTGATCGAACAGCGTATCACATTTCTTTTGAAACGACAGGGATTACAAAAAAGCAAGACTTGATCTACGCAGTCGGTATGAAAGGTGAAAGGGTAGATAATACAGCCCAGCCTCCTGTAAGAGTTCGTTTCATTGCAAACCAATGGTCTGCAAAAACCGCATTAGAAAAGACTGATGCTGACGAATATTCGCCAATTATCACTTACCCAGCCTATATTGTAAAACAAGGGGAATATAAAAACCAAAAATATGGCTATAATGAAGCGTGGTTCCGTCATCCGGAAAGGACAGATAAACTCTTAAATTATGGAGATCAGAGTTATACGAAATCTGACTTTGATGCAAATAACTACTATCATTTTGAAGCGAGAAATGGAAAATCATCCGAGACTATTCTTTATGAAGCTGATGCTAGAGGATTCAATAAAAACTTTAGAATGTATAAACCTGATGGAACTGAGATTTCTAAACATGATATGGGAAATAGTGGTGCGGATGTGCCGGGAGATTTTGAATATACATGGAAGTGGACTTTTACTGACAACTCTAAGGCATCTGAACATGTGAGGTTTATCGTAGTTCCTAAAGAACCGAGACTAGTTACTGATTTAACAAATGCTGCTGGTAGAAAAAATGTAGAAATCAAAGCAGCTAACGGCACGAATGGTTTTAAAATGGAACTTTATCGTAAGGTTGGAAACGTATTAACAAAAGTTTCGGAAGCTATAGCAGGCGCAAATGGAGAAGCCACGTTTACCCTTGATAACAACAAAAGACCTTTAATTTTGGAAGTAGGAGATTATGTTGTTAAAACAGTTGCTGACCTTAATGAAGACTATATAGACTATGCTGGAATCACTCATAGACAAGAAGAAGGTCTAAGATCTGGCGAATCGAATGTAGTGGCAGCCACAGATGGAGCGCCACCGGTAGTACGTATGGTTGGTAGCGCTGATCCACTTCCAGATACAAGACCAGCGGATAATGCACCAGCTATATACGAAGTAACTCAAGGTGAGCGATTTGCACCAAGGTTAGAAGCATTTGATAACTTGGGTGTTATTAAAAAATTCGAATTGGTGGACTTCCCAGCGCCGCTTAGAACACCTTTCAAGGAAGCAAATAGTTTCAGTGAGTCCAACTCATATGAACCAATATTTAACGGAAATATCCCAGCTAATACTGCGCCTGGTGTATATACGCGTACGATTACTGTAAGCGATGGTGTGACAGGAGATAAGACGTATTACTTCAAATACAAAGTTCTGCCAGTAGCACCAACTATTACTACTCCTCAAAATCAAGGAGGAACTCTAGTATCAACTGACCGTAGTATTTCAGGTACAGGTATAGCTGGTTCAACAATTACAGTAACATTGCAAGATGGTACAACTGGTACAACAACTGTTGACAATCAAGGGAACTGGACGTACACCTTAAAACAAAATGAAAAGCTAACGCAAAACACTAAGCAGGATGCAAATACGAAAGCTGATAGAGGAATTTCTATTACGCAATCTAAAAATGGTGCTGAATCAAGACCAGCGACAGTAGATGTACAATTAGCTAGAGCAATCTCTATTGATACTCCAGTTCAAGCGGGACGCGATATTACTGTTAAAGTTCCTCATGATGCTGGATTACTCTATGTACAGGTAAAAAATGGTAACAATACGGTTTACGAATATGGAGTTAGAAAAGTTGGTAACAGCTGGCAAATAACTGATACAGCAAAAGCCAATCTAACTGAGTTACGAGTGACTGATGGAAAAAATATTTCTGAGAAAGTATTGACTTTCCATATTAAAGATCCAAAGAACAATATTCCGTTTACGCTTTCTGCAACTAATGATGTTACAATGCGTGTGCATTATGATAATAATGCAGGAAATCCGTCGGATCCAACTGGTGAAAATGCTGGATGGGTTACTGCTGCCAAACCAACCAATACAGCACCAACAATCACAGTCAACGCACCAGATACGCATAATTACACAGCTGATGGAAGCCTGACAATGGCAGGATTGAAAGGTCTTGTAACAGTAGTAGATAGAGAAGATGATGCAGATAAGACAGTAGGAAATAGAGTTGGTGACAACTTTAACCTTACAATTAGAAAAGGAAATCAAAATGTAACCTTATCAGGAAATGATTACCTGAAAAAAGGTGAATATACTTTAACGTATACAACAACAGATGCGGCAGGTGCAAGGGTTGAGAGAACACATAATATTACTGTTTCATCACTTGCAGAATCAAAAGGAGCATCTATCACTTATCCACTTGATACAGCTAAAGTAGTTTATGGAAACAATGATGTTGAAAATGGCAACTTCAAGCCAGCAATCAAACAAGCTTTTGCAGATAAGTTAACTGAGGTGAACCGTAATAATAGTAATTTACCAACAGGAGTAACATTTGTGCCTGGTGCAACAAATGATAAAGCGAAAGTTGTAGTAGCTACATTCCCAGATGGTTCAACAGTAGACATTTCACATGAAAGAGTGGCGAAACCAGAAGCGCCAACAGTAACCAGCACAACAACAGAAAACCGTATATTATCAACTGACAAAACGTTAACAGGTAGTGGTATTGCAGGCGCAAAAATTAAAGTGATAGTAAATAATAAAGTGTTAAAAGAAACTACGGTAGGGTCAAATGGCGAATGGTCAGTAACACTTGATAAAGGTTTTAATAGTAATAATGTTTCAAATCTAGGGCAATTCCCGGACCCAGATATTGTCAAAGTAACTCAAAGTGTAGCTGGGATAGAAAGCTCAGAAAATAACGTTAGAATAGTACTAGGAGAAAGTAAAATTCACCCGTCCGATGATACGGTTTCAAGTGTATTTGCAGGCGCAAAAAAACTTACTGTGGAAATTCCTCATGATGCAGGTATGTTTTATGTAAAATATAAATATAGAGAAAAAACAAACGCATCAGAACAGGATTCCGCTATAATGAGAGAACTAGGTTTCAAACGAGAAACAATCGATGGACCATGGATAGCTACTAAACCAGAATATGGAAATGTGACAGAAACACCAGTTAAAGGTAAATTTACAACAACTGTTACTATCGATATGAAGGAAAATATAAAAGAAAGTACTAAGGATTCAGAGAAAGCAGCCGTTATTGCCAATATTAAGGAAAGAGGATACTCTAGCCCGACAGGTTGGAAAGAGATTTCAGTTACTAATGAAAAACCAACATTAGCAGCTACTTTCCAAGGAGATAAGAAAGTCGTTGAATATGGCTCATCACTTAATCTGAATGATCTAGTTAGAGCAAGCGATAAGGAAGATGATAAAAACTTAACAAGAGGTAATGGAACATCACTTGAAATTCTTTCTGTAAATGATAATACGACCAACAAACAAGTTGACACAAACACTCTTGGCAGATACACAGTAAAATATAGGGCTACAGATAGCCAAGGAAAACAATCTGATGAAAAAACAATAACGGTAGAAGTTGTTGATACGGTTAAACCAGTTGTAAAACTAGTTGGTGACGATGGTCGTGATATTACGTTGACAGAAGGAACAGCAGATGCAAACTTACCGAAAGTAACGGTATATCGTGGAGAAAAAGCGAATGTTACGATAAAAGCTTCAGATAATACAGGTAAAATTCAGGAACTTCGTGGAAATGGGATGCCGAATGGTATTTGGTTTAATAAAAATCCGAATGCAGATAGTGAAGTTTGGTTAACGAGCGATAATGCTACAGAAACAAATCCACTAAGTCATACGATTACAGGTGTTGTAGAAACAGGTAACAGAATCGAAGAAAAAATTGTTACAGTAACAGCGAAAGACAAGACTAACCCAGCAAACGTGACAACTGTTAAATTCAAAATGGTTGTGAAGGAACAAAAAGAAAAATATACACCAACAGCACCAACAAATGCAGTAAATTTCAATAATCTTGGAACATCTGTGACATCAGCAGAAGATGTGCAGAAAATTACAGACCTAGTGAATGTGCCAAACTTATCTGAAGAAGCAACAAATGCAGGTGGAGTAAGGAAAGCACTTAAAAACAATGGTGAAATTACAAAAGAAAATGGCAAAAAAGTTGTGACTGTAACGGTGACTTATCCAGACCGTTCTATAGATGAAGTGACTGTACCAGTTGCACAAAACTATAATGTTGTAGCACGACCTATTATTAACTTCAAGCATGGAGAAGCTTTGACTGATGAAGTTAAACGCAGCCTAGTACAATTACAAGATGGTGAGAATAAGGTAGATATTCCGAGTGATGCGAGAGTTACGTTTGAGAATTTAGATACAAGTATGTCTGAAAATGATGGAAAAACTGTTACTAAAAATGCAATAGCTACAATTACATTTGCAGATAGCACTGTTAAAAAAGTTACTGTAAATTATAAAGTTTTAAATACATTCCCAATTGCTCATACGATTTATGATTTTAAAGGTGTCGCACGTAATGATGGTGATTCTGATTTTTATCGTAATACTGGGAAAAATATTCCTGATAATATGACGTGGATTTATAAAGCGAGTGATGGCGTAGAAAAATCTGCTACAGGTTTTAGAGATAAACTTAAAGCTGATGCTGCTAATGTAGGCTCAACTACTTACACATTCACTGGTAAGTATAATTATGGTCGATTTACAGATAATCCAAGCGATGCAGATAGGTTAAAACATGAGGGTACTCTTGTTCATAAAGTGTTTGATATAGCCGCTAATACTACCAAATTAACAGTTGCTAAGGGTCATCAATTGACAGCTGCACAAGCTAAAGATGCGGTTATGAAGGCGCAAGGTTCAGAAGATTTACCAACTGGTACAACTTATGAATGGGTAGAAAATCCAAACACAAATACACCGGGAGTAAGAACTTATAAGGTGAAAGTGACCCTACCACCATCACAAACAGGCAATGATCAACCAACTGCAACACAAGTAAAACCGTCTAAAACAATTGATGTGACTGTTAATGTTAAACCAACAGCTCCAACGGTAACTCCAGCAACTAACGGTGATGTTACAGTAACTCCAGCGAATGAAACAAATGTCAATAAAGTGGAAGTGACATACACTCCAGCGGACACAAATCGATTAGAAGATAATGGAGATATCTCAAAAACTACGCATACACCTACAAAGATTGTTGCTAGTAAGGGAGCTAACAATAAATGGACGATTACAGAAGGTGATAAAGTCGGCGTTACTATAAATGGCGATACAGGTGCAATTACACTGGAAGACCATATCGTTAAGGATCTAACAAGTGTGAGTTCAACTGATTCGGCACAAGATGTTTCAAGTGATAGTAATCAAGCGAATGCTAATAATGGTGAACAAGATAAGCCGACAATTGGTTTAAACAATACGCTTGTAGAAGTAGGAAAAGCGTTTGACCTTTCTCTTGATTTATCAGATGGAACAGGTGTAGGTGTAGACGATGCAAACATCAAGGTTACTGTACCAAAAGGAGTAACTTACGATGCAAGAACAAAATCAATCAAAGGAACACTAAGTTCAGTCACCAAAAATGATATTACAGTAAGAGTCCTAGATAAGAATGGGAATAAAGCTGAGAAAACAATCTCTATAGCTGCTGTGAAGGTTAAGCCGATTTATGCGATTAAAGATAGTACTATTCCAAATGTAGCCACTGCAAGCAATTTTGTGGAAATGCCTGCTGGTTTAACTGCCTCTTGGAAAGACAATTCTAGACCTACAACAACGGCAGTGGGGAATACGACTAAAACTGTAACGGTTAGTGCGGAAGGTTATAACGCGATAAATGTAGATATCCCAGTAACGATATATCCAAAAGTAACTTACCGTAAGGTAGGCGGCAAAGAAGTGAAAGAATACAATGAAATCGTTGGGCAACCATTGACGTCGAGTGTATGGGGAACAGGTGGACATGAGAAACCTGTTGCAGCTGATTTCTATGTAGAATTTGAAGGCGGAACTAAACCAGAGGGTACAACTATTAAATTTAAAGATAAAAATCCAGCTAGTAAAGATAAAAATCCAGCTAGTCCAAGTACAACAGCAGGTATAACGACTGAAACGATTGTTGTAACTTATCCGAATGAAGCAGGAACCATTGAAAAACCAGTAACGTTCAAGACTTATGGAAATGAACCGAAGTATGAGGATGGAAAAGATTCTGTAGAAACAATAGTTGGTAGTGCATTTGCGAAAACAAGTGCTAGTGATTATGTAAAACCAAGTAGTACATTAGCTAACCCAAGTGGTACTGCTATTGGATGGGGAAATGGGTATGATTCTCCTAACCCAGTAAACAAACCACAGGATAAAATTGGAAGACGTGAAGAAAATGTTAATGTTTGGTATGGGTATGGTGTATTGGACACTCGTGAAGAAAGATACGTGAATCGTCACAGTGATCAAAACATTAAAGTAACGTTAGATGTTAAACCACAAGCACCAAGACTAACTGCAAATCAATTCCAAGGTAAGGCAGGCACTAAACCTGAGATTACTGTAAACAATTTACCAACAGCTGCACAGTTGACAACAGGATTAACTGTAAAAGTACAATTAAAAGACGCTGCTGGCACTGTGGTTGCAGAAAAAACTGTAGCAGCAGGAACAGAAAGTACAACTTTTGCTGAAGCTGACTATAGAAATCCAGTTACTTTAGGTCAACAATTGACAGCTAATGTGGTTGTCTCAGGAACTTATCAAAAAACAGAAAAAACGGATACGGGAACAAGACAAGTTCCAACTACTTATTCTTTAGTTTCTGATAATAGCAACAGTGAACAAGTTACTCCTCAAAAACCAACCTTTGATACAGCAACAGTGACTTCAACTAGCCGTACATTGAGTGGTACTTTAGGCGGATTTGATGCAACTAATAGAGTGGTCAAAGTTCATTTGAATGATGAGAATAATACCGTTCTTTCTAGTGAAAATAATGGCGGAGTAACCATCAATGGTAATACATGGACAGCTACGCTTCCTGCTACTGTAAAACTTCGTCAATCAGTCGCTAAAAACGGCGAAACTACAATGCCACCAGCGATTACAGTGGAGAATACAGTCACAGATGGAACAGTTTCAACTAGAAGTGATAATAAAGCAGTTGAAATGGGAGATTACTCAGTAGCGTCAGCAGTTGCAGGTAGCAAACATATTGATATTACAGTGCCACATGATGCTAAACGAGTAGAATTACGATTCCATAACAGTGTGGAAACAGGAGATAAAGTAAACAGTATTGTACTTGTCCGTGGAACAGATGGATGGCATACAGAAGCAACAAGAACTGATTCAGCAACAGTGACGAATGCAAATGGATATGTCGGAACAATTACTTCTACTCCAAGCACAACTAATCCTTCAGAGAATAATATTCGTATCGCTCTAAATGAACAAAGTGGAACGGCAAAACTTCATATTAAAGAAGAAAATGCAAATGGAGATAATACTGAATCATATGGTAGTGGATTAGGACTTCGCGTATATAACCAACCAGAAACGGGGCAAGCACCAAGTGCAACAGGTAAGTGGAAAGTTGTTGGTGTGACGAATACGGCACCGAATATTGTAGTGAAAAATGAAACAGGGCGAGATGCGAACCATAGAAAAATTTATGATTCAGGAACAACATTAACAGCTGACTTGTTAAAAGATTTAGTGACAGTAACAGATGCAGAAGATAGTGTGACACCAGATGAAAATAAACCATTTGGAACAGGAAATGTAAAAGTTGTATCTGGCTTGCCTGCGACTACAGGAACAACTCCAGCAGGACGTTATACAGTAGTTCTTAAAGCTGTTGACAGTCAAGGAAAAGAAAGTGACCCGTTGACTGTGTATGTGGGAGTGGTGTCTAAGGATGTGAAATACCAACCACAATTAAATGGACAAAACTTAGGAGAAGCCAAAGTGATTCCAGTGGAAGGAGAGCACGCCCAAGGAGATTCAATTAGCTACACACCAGGTGAAGTGACAGTGGACAACAAAGTGTATGTACCAGTAACAACTGAAGGACACAGTGTAACGTTAACAGATCAACCACAAACGCAACCAGTAGAGTATAAACTAAAAGATGCTTCAACAGCAGTGAAATACCAACCACAATTAAATGGACAAAACTTAGGAGAAGCCAAAGTGATCCCAGTGGAAGGAGAGCACGCCCAAGGAGATTCAATTAGCTACACACCAGGTGAAGTGACAGTGGACAACAAAGTGTA
>NZ_CABFLN010000052.1 GCF_901873445.1 Gemella haemolysans | reverse complement strand
CCAGTGGAAGGAGAGCACGCCCAAGGAGATTCAATTAGCTACACACCAGGTGAAGTGACAGTGGACAACAAAGTGTATGTACCAGTAACAACTGAAGGACACAGTGTAACGTTAACAGATCAACCACAAACGCAACCAGTAGAGTATAAAGAAAAACCATCTACATCAACTCCAACATTTACAGTAGGAACACAAAATCCACAAACAGGAAATGTTGAAGTAACAGTTGATGGAGTTCCTGAAGGTACTAAAGTCAAATTACCTGGTATTGCTAGTGAAAAAGTTGTGATTGGAGGAAAAGTAGAGTTAACTCATAATGAGTTACCTGAAAATCCAACAACAGGAAGAGGAATTGCCCAAGAAGATGGTAAACTTCCAAAAGAAGGAACTAGTGATATTACAATTCCTGGTAAATTAACTAGCGCTAAAGGTGAACCAGCAAGAGAATTTGAAGTGGCAATTCCACTACCAATTGTAGTTCCAGATCCAGAACACTTAACACAGAGAGAAATAGAAAAATTGGTGGATAAAGTTAAAGAATCTAATCCAAATACAATTGTTACTGCAGATGATAAGGGTAATGTTACCGTTACAGATAAAACAACTGGTGATTCAGTACTAATCCCAGCTAAAGATTTAACTGTTAAAGACTTCGAACCAGTGAAACCAACAGATAAAGTTCCAGTCAAAGATAAAGCACACTTAACTCCAGAAGAGAAAAAACAAGTGGCAGATAAAGTCAAAGATAAGAACCCAGGTAAGGAAGTAACAGTAGGAGATGATGGCACAGCAACTGTCAAAGATCCAACAACAGGAATTAGTCATACAATCCCAGGAACAGACTTAGTGAATCAAGACTTCGAACCAGTGAAACCAACAGATAAAGTTCCAGTCAAAGATAAAGCACACTTAACTTCAGAAGAGAAAAAACAAGTGGCAGATAAAGTCAAAGATAAGAACCCAGGTAAGGAAGTAACAGTAGGAGATGATGGCACAGCAACTGTCAAAGATCCAACAACAGGAATCAGTCATACAATCCCAGGAACAGACTTAGTGAATCAAGACTTCGAATCAGTGAAACCAACTGGTAAAGTTGAAAAACCTACAAAACGTTTAGCAAATACAGGTGAAGCTGAAACTAATACAGGATTAGCAGGTCTAGGATTAGCTGTACTAGGAAGCTTACTAGCAGTTGCTAAAAGACGTAAAAAAGATGAAGAGTAAAAATAACTAAATCATCGAAAATAATTCTTTAACATTATCTACTTAGATAGTCGAGAAGAGCAAGAAATCCAAGGAAGAATTGAAAGGTTCATTTCTTGGATTTTTTGTTTGATAAATAATTTGAATTTTATTGATGTTATCATTAGAAAAAATAGCTTTCATGGAGTATAATGAAGGTGGAGAATTATTAGGGATTATGAAAAAAATAATAAATAGGGAGATTTCAAAAAATGGAAAATATAAGACACAAAGACGCACGACCAATGATGGATTTAATTGCGAAAAAAATATTTAGCGATACAGAAATAACCGCAGAGTTTATTCGTGATATTTTAGAATTACCGGTCGAAAGTGTAAAAATATTAGAAGGAACACAAATACATGTAACAACTGGTAAAATTTTACCAGATTTTACTACACAGGTAGATGTACTTGCGGAACTAAATGATAAAACACAAGTTGTCATAGAAATTCAGGTAGCTATGCAGGTTGATTTTATAAAAAGATTGTGGTTGTACATCTGTGAACAAGTATCGCAAAACTTAGATGAGTATAAAAAAGCCGGAATAGAGACACATTATTTATCTCAAGAATTAATACCCGTCTACGCTGTAGCGATAACAGAAGAGAACTACTTTGAAGATGATAGAGCGATTCACAATTTTAGTTTAAGAGATAGTGAGACGAAAGAAGAATTGAAAGTCAGAGTAAAAGGAATAGAAGAGAAAAGAAGTCTAGTACAAATAGCATTTTTAGAGCTAAAAAAATACAAGCCAGAGATGAAAGTAAGTTATAATAAAGTGCGTTGGATGGAGTTATTTGGTAACAAACCATTTACACACCAACCAGGGAACATAATAACGAAGGCAGATAGAATACTAGATGTAAAAGAGTGGAATAAGGAGGATAAAGCTATGTTTGATGAATACATAAGAGCTTGGGATGGATGGAATGCGCATTTGGCGTATGTGAAAGAGGCGAAAGAACAGGCGTTAGAACAAGGAATTGAACAGGGACTTCAACGAGGACGAGAAGAAGGTATCGAAGAGGGGAGAGTAGGTACACTGATAGATTTAGTAAAAAAAGGTGTGATAACAAAAGGATATGCGTGTGAAGAACTAGGGATATCTGAACAAGAATTTGAGAAGTATCTATAGTTTGAGTGGAGAAATACCACTTAAGCTAAGTTGTAATGACAACGTAAATTCGAAATAAACTATTGAAAATTCATTCAGAATGTAACGTAAGAACAAAGGACAGGAAGTAAAATTGTTACTCTCTGTTCTTTTTTTAAATTATATTAGTTTAAAGGACAATCATCTTGTTAGTTTTAAATACTATATTATTGTAATATGATTGATAGAAAAAATACCATTTCTAGAGCATAACAAAGATGTATATACAAAATAAAAGAAGGAGGAAATAATTATGTTGGCGTTTGATGAATACACGAGAATGGTAGATGGCTGGCTTGTCCATTTGGCATATTTGTAAATGTTAATATAAAAATGTACAAAAGTGACAAAATAAAATGTACAATTATTCAAAACTAACATGATTTTTTAGTTGATAAGAATACCTATAATGGGAATTATATAAGTGTGATGAAGTGGCCTGTCAAGTATAGCTGAATCCACTTTCTCATCACTGAATAATGTCGCCCATTTAGAAAAAGGAATATTAGATGTGGCTATTATGCTCTTTTTTTCGTAACGCCGGTCTATTAGTTGGAATAATAACCACTCATCATCTTTTTTTAAAGGTAAATAACCAATTTCGTCTATAATCAATAATTTATACTTTGAATAGTGTTTTAATCGCTACTCTAGCCTATTTTCAGCTAGAGCGGCTTTTAAATTTGCTATTAAATCATGACATTTTATAAAATATGTTGAATATCTAGAACTAGCTGCTAATCTTCCAATCGCTGTTGCTAAATGAGTCTTTCCAACACCACTATTACCTATAAAGATTAAATTCTTATTGTTTTCTATAAAATTTAACCTAGCTAAGTTCCTTATCTCCCTCAACTTTTTAAAACTGCATTTTCCGCACGTAGGTACTCAAGTTCCTTCTCTAGTTGTTCTACTTTTGATAATTCATTTTTTTCTATCTTTTTATTATTTTTCATCTTACTAGTTCTTCCTCTCGGTTTCTCTAGTATATTATACCTGTTTTCTTTAAATTTTAAAATCCAATTACATAGTAAACCAGGATTCGGTAATGCGTACTTTAGTGAAGTAGCGTGTATAGAATTTCCTATTATTAAAACTTCATTGATTATATTTAGTTTTAATTCTGGTGGATAGTAATTATTTTTCTCTTTAATCAGTACGGTTTCACCATGTAAATCAGCTAGTTTGACCATGTATTTCACATTACTAATATTAATATTAAACTTTTTAGCTAGTTCATTGTATGAGTATCCTTCTTTCTTAAGTCTATACATCTCTATCTTATTTTCAACAGTTAATTTCATAATAAATATCTCTCCAAAATTTGTCCGAATTTTTGGGGCTATTACCCTAGGTGAAGGTCTCTTATTCAATATACCTCGTTATTGGGCGATTACGTTGAATTATATATATTCAAGGAAATAT
>NZ_CABFLN010000051.1 GCF_901873445.1 Gemella haemolysans | reverse complement strand
CGAGATTTCTTTTCCATCCCTATACTCTTTATTTCCTATTTTCCCGTTCGCATACTTCCCATTTACAAAATAATGTGTTCCCGCATTATCTTTCCCATATCCTGTTAGCTTCTTACCATTTTGGAAAAAATACCAATCTTCCCCATCACTATACCACCAGTTCGCTGGTTTGTTATTGTTATAGAATATAGATTCTCTATACTCTGCATTAACATCATGACTTACTACAGCATTCACCGCGATCGGTGTAGCTAATACTGTTAATAAACTTAATCCTAATTTTAATTTATTTTTTCTCATAAAATATTCCTTCAACTCCTATTCTAAAAATAAATATATCCCGTATTATTGTATTATATTTTTAACTATTTTTCAAAGAAATATAGTAAATGTAACAGATTTTTAATATTACCGTAAATTCCCAAAGTAAAGCTTCCTATTTTTTGAATGGAAGCTACCTTGGGAATATTTTTATTGTTATTTTACTTTTTTCCCAAGGTAACTTTCACTTTAATTTCTTACCGGTATCTACTTTAGGAATTTACTTTTTTAATATTATCCTCATATTTATTGACACTTACTCTTACTTTTTATAAAATTAATATATAAAATTATAGGAAGGACTCGCTTTGCGAGAGAATTATACTATGACTAAAAAAATACTTGTTACAGGTGGAGCTGGATTTATCGGGTCTCACACTTGTATAGAATTATTAAACAATGGAAATGAAGTAGTTGTTGTTGATAACTTATATAACGCAAACAAAAAAAGCTTAGAAGTTGTAGAAAGAGTAACTGGTAAAAAAGTAACTTTCTATGAAGTCGATATTCGTGATGAAGCTAAATTAGACGAAGTATTTGAAAAAGAAGGAGATATTTATGGAGTTATTCACTTCGCTGGTTTAAAAGCAGTTGGTGAATCTTGCCAATTACCTTTAAAATACTATGATAACAACGTTGCTGGAACTACGACATTATGTCGCGTTATGGAGAAATATAACTGCAAAAATATTATCTTCAGTTCATCAGCTACAGTATACGGAGATCCCCATGCATTACCAATTAAAGAAGATTTCCCATTATCTGTAACTAACCCATATGGACGTACTAAACTAATTTTAGAAGAAATTCTAGGAGATGTTTACGCTGCAGATAATGAGTGGAACGTAGTACTACTTCGTTACTTTAACCCTATCGGAGCACACGAATGTGGAGATATCGGGGAAGATCCAACAGGAATTCCAAACAACCTACTTCCATATGTTATGCAAGTAGCCGTAGGTAAATTAGAAAAAGTTAATGTCTTTGGTAACGACTTCGATACACACGATGGTACTGGAGTGCGTGATTATATCCATGTAGTAGACCTAGCTCGCGGTCACGTAGCAGCTCTTAAAAAATTAGAAAAAGGTAGCGGGCTATCTAAATATAACCTAGGAACAGGAATCGGATATTCTGTACTAGATATTATTAAGAGTGCTTCAGCTGCTGTTGGACGCGACTTACCTTACGTTATCGCACCACGTCGTGCTGGAGATATCGCTGCATGTTATGCTGATGCTACAAAAGCAAAAGATGAACTTGGATGGGAAGCTCAGTACGATGTAAAACGCATGTGTGAAGATTCTTGGAGATGGCAAAGCAAACATCCAAATGGATTCGCTGAATAATATATTTTAATAAGGAAATTAACATAAAAAATGAGTGCCTAATTAATACTTAGACACTCATTTTCTACTTTTAAATTCTATTTCATTAATTCTTATTTATGAATTACTATGAATGCTCCACCAGTAACATTATCTTCTGGTGCCATACTACGTTGACTCCAAATTTCATCGATACTATACCATTTATTAGTTTTTTCTTGATTATCTGGATCTATTGCATGAACTTTTCCATTTTGATATCCACTTAAGATAATTGCATGTGTTCCATTTCCTTTTACAAAAAGTCCATGACCTACAGTCCCATAAACTACATTTCCCTTTTTTAAGGCTGTTTCTAGATCTTGTTTAGAATTGATTGTTCGATAATTCAAATCCCAATAATCTAGAGCTATTTCTGCACCAAAACTTGATGTACCTGAAAACGTCATATTCATTTCCATAGAAGTATCATAAATATAATCTGCCACTTGTACTGGAGTCACATTTTCCCTCAATCCAGATATTATCATCGATAAGGCTGTAGGAACACAACCTGTTTCTTTCATATTAGAAATACCATACCTCTTAGATCCCCATCTAGCATCTGATTGATAATATTGAGGAAGCTTTACAGGTTTTACCGATTCTTTCCCTGTAGCATTATTCATTATACTATCCCCAACTGAAAAAATTTCAATTTTGTCTCGTTGTTCTTTTAGTAAATTCGCTTTAACATCACTAAAACTAGTTAATAGTAAACTACCTACAAGAATCACACTTATTCTTTTTTTCATAAACCTGTCACCCCCTATATTTCAGCTAAATTTATTTATAATTATACTATTTTTAACTAACAAAAACAAATAGGAGTACTTCAAAATCGATAATTTTATAAAATCAATCAATTCAAAGCACCCCTAGGTATTTTTTTCAAAAAATATTAACAAGAATCTTCTACTTATTAGTGTATTCTTTCTTCCATCCAAATCCTTTTATTAACCCTACTAAAGTTCCCCATCCATAGCTAAAATGAACCGAAAATAATAAGAATGGAATCAATAATAATGTTGTATTGAATTTATTATTTATTATAGTCATAACAGTAACAAGAGCAGTAAACAATAGATAAGAAACCCCAAGAAGTATAGCGAATATTTTCGTTAACGGCAACATCAATAAACTAAAAATTATACCTAAAACAAAGACTAAAGGCACAAAATGGAAAATTGAGAAAGCCTTAGGATATACATGACTTACCTTACCAATCCAGTATCCATTAGAATATTTTTGCTTCAACATTCTTTTCACAGTCGGTCTAGTATATTGGTACGATAATATATCATTGCTATATCGAATTTTATAACCATTTTTTCTAATTCTATAATGTAATTCATTATCTTCGACACGACCAACTTTTTCATCTAATAATCCTATTTTATCAAAAATTTCTTTTCGATACATTCCTTGGAATACAGAACTTACATATTTTTTAGAAGTTTCTTTTCTATAATTAGCAATACCACTACCAAACATATTTTCTTCAACTAATAGTAATGTTTTACTTAGAGCATCTTCATTTTCTATAATATTAGGTCGTGGCCCACCACAAACATCTTCTCCACTTTCAATAACTTTAACATTATTTTCTATAAAATTTTCCGTTATATGTGAATGGCAATCCACCTTTAGTATGCATTCTCCTCTTGCAGCTCTAATTCCAACATTCATCCCCGCAGATAAAATCACCTTAGGATTTTTTAATAAAACTACATCAAAGAAATCATGATTACTCTCTTTGAACCCTTGCAATATAGCCCAACTATTATCTTTTGACATTCCATCTATAAAGATAAGTTCGATATTATCATGATTATATGTTTGATTTTTGAAATCTTCAATCAACCTTGGTAAAAATTTTTCTTCATTTAAAAGTCCGATTACAACCGAAACTAACATAATTTTCTCCTTACCAAAAAGGAAGCTAGATTAAAATAACCTAGCCAAATCCTTTTTATCTATCTTTTCTTCCTAATTTTTCATTAGCACTAAACATTATACTTGCAATAGACTCTCCCCAATATGGAGCTGTTGCGTAGTTAACATTCATTCCACCTGCTTTATTTCCTAAGTAAGCACCACGAGCTGGATATCCTGTATTACTTAAGTAGTTTCGATCAATCCAACGTGCAGCACCTAAAATACCACTATCAACATTATCAAATTTTGTCGCAGAAGTATATGGTGTGCTATCATATGCAGCAATACCAAAGAAATTGTTTTTATCTTTAGCTATTTGACTTTTTCCCCATGCACTTTCAAGAGCACTATGAGCAACTAAGTAAAGAGCATTAACTCCGTATTTTTGTTCAGCAGCCTTAAATGTTGCACCTTTCCCAGCTAACTTACCATTATTAGCTCCCATTAAGCTATATAATCTATTGATATCTGCTGCAGTATAGTTTGATCTTGATTTTAAATTAGAAAATTGGAAAGGATGATCCAATTTAAATGTTCCAAAATTAATCCCATCAGCAGAATAATAAGGTTTTCCTACTTGCATATTAGGATTGTGATAAGCAACCATTACGCTGCTATACGCTGAATATCTGTGATATACATATTTACCATCACTTACATAATCCGGAATAAATGTAGTTCTAGAATTAATAGCTGCAACTTGTCCTGAATTCACATATCCTGTAAGACCAGCTACTTGCACTGGAATTCTACCATTTACAGTAGATCTGTTATCTCTAAATAACACCGTATCTCTTGAAACATGAGATAAGATTCTGCCATTAGCATCATATACAGGAATGTATAATGCTGTTACTCTGTAATAGCCAGCGTAACTATTATTATCATTTCTTTGATATTTTCCATTTTCAAAGTAATGCATTCCGGCATTATCTTTTCCATATCCTGTTAGTTTTTTCCCATTCTGGAAGAAATACCAATCTTGTCCATCATTATACCACCAATTTGCATACTTACCATTATAGAAATACTGCATCCCGGTATTATCTTTTCCATATCCCGTTAATTTCTTACCGTTTTGGAAAAAATACCAATTCGTTCCATCATCATACCACCAGTTTGCATATTTCCCATTTAC
>NZ_CABFLN010000050.1 GCF_901873445.1 Gemella haemolysans | reverse complement strand
ATATTAGCTTATTATTATTAAAAATGTAAACCAACAGACTATCAAATTATTTTTCTTAAAAAATATTATTATATATTTTATGAAATTTACATAGCATAAAAAATAAGCCCTAATTAGGACTTATTTTTTAAAAATTATATTAGACTATTATATTCTTCTTCAGTTAAGTAACTTGAAATTGCACCTGTTTTTGTAGTTGTTAAACTAGCGTAGTTTGTCGCAAATTTTGCCATTTGAGCTAATTCTTCTTCTGAAATATTATTAAAATCTTCATGATTTAATAATTTTGATAAGAATGATCCAGCAAAAGCATCTCCTGCCCCTGTAGTATCAACAGCTTTTATATTAGGTATTTCAGTTACTACTTTGTGATTTTCATAATAGACTTCTGCCCCATGTTCTCCTTTAGTATAAAGAACAACTTTCATGTGATTAAAGTCTTTTTTCAATGCTTCTTCTATATTAGTAGTTCCTGTTAGGAATTCTAATTCGTTATCAGCAACTTTAATTACATCAACATAAGGTAAAAATTCTTTAATCGTTTCAAGATAAATCTTGTGATCGTCCCAAAGATTGAAACGTAAGTTAACATCAAAAGAAATTAACACGCCAGCTTCTTTAGCTTTTTTTAGTAATAAGTGATGGCTATCTTTTGATTCTTCTTGAATAGCAATACTTGCGAAGTGAATTGCTTCAATTTCCGATAAATCAACTTTTTCAACATCTTCTTTACTAATTCTTAATGTTGATGAACCTTTAAAGTAAAAACTAAATGAACGGTCTCCAGTTTCATCTAAAGAAACAAATGCTAACGGTGTAAAACTATCAGCTTTACGACTTACATATTTGCAGTCAACATTTTCATTTTTTAAAGTATTTTCTAGAAAATCACCAAAACCATCTTGTCCAAGTGATGTTAATAAATAACTCTTATGTCCTAGTTTTTGCGCAACACACGCAACATTGGCTACACAGCCTCCAGCCTCTTTTTTAAATGATGTTACTTTATCGATTGTTCCTACACCTTCACCAATAAAGTCAATTAGCATCTCTCCTATACATAAAACTGCCATTTTAGTTCTCCTCTCTAATTTCGATTGCTCCAAGTTCTTTTGCTACATAATTAGTAGCTAATATTTTTACATCGTGATTTTCTGGATAGAATCTTGTCGAAATCGTAAATACTCCACCATTAGCGAATAATTCAATTGATGAACTATCAAATACTATTTCTACATCTTCTAAATCCAATTTATATTTCCTATCATTTCTTCCGTAACCACTAGTGCCAAAAGAAACTTTTAATTCTTTATTATCATAGCTAACTTTAAAATCAGCTACACTGATTTCAAAACTTTCTCCATGTTCCTGTTTATAATACCATGTATTTTTATTAAAGTCATTAGTTTTAATATCATTACCTAATAAATCTTTTACCGATTTATGTAACGTTTGTCTAACTTTACCATCCTTGAAATTTACTACACGAGGCACTGTTAGACAGTTTTGATAACCAAACTTCGCAGTCGGATTTGTATAGCTACTATCTGGTACATACATCCAACCTATTAAAACACGATTATTATCTTCATCTAAAAATGTTTGTGATGCATAAAAATCATGTCCATAATCTAATAATGTGAAGTTATCTAGTTTATCAACATTCTCAATTCCATCTTCAACTACAGAATATCCAATTTGATACATATTTTCATAGTACGGGTACATTCTTGTAATACCTTGAGGTGAGAACATAAATATTTCTTTCCCATCTACTTCAAAATAATCAGGACATTCCCACATAAATCCTAGATTTTTTTTTGAATAAATAGTTTTATACGGTTTAAGAGTATCTTTATCATATACTAATAAACATCCATAATCATTACTATCTCTAGCACCTAGCACTAGATATTTTTTTCCGTTTTTTTCAAAAATTTTTGGATCCCTAACATGATTTGACATATTAGGATAATCGTCTGTTGTTAACAGACATTTTTTCTCAGTAAAATTAATTCCATCTTCCGTTTCAAAAGATATGGTATTATGACCGCGACCAGCATGAACGTAGTCATAATCTCCTTTATATTTCACATTCCCTGTGTAGTAGAAGACTAGTTTTCCATCTTCTATATTGGCACTTCCTGAATATACACCATGCGTTTCTTCTTCTATCGTTGGTGTTAGGAATACGCCACGGTCTTCATAATTTTTTAGATCACTACTAGTGTAATAATACCATAATTTTAGTCCACCATTTACTTCATATGAATATTGGTGAAAAATATGATATTTACCATTAAAATAAGCTAATCCGTTAGGATCATTTAGCCATCCTTTAGTAGGTTCTAAATGAAGATTTTGTTTCCAATTATTAGCTAGCATTTACAAGCTCCTTCTTAGTTTTGAAGAAATATGCTGTTACTGAGAATGAAACGATGAATGCTAATGCTAAACCAATAGCGAATGTTGACCAGTGGTTTGCAGGAATTGAAATAAATCCTGGAAGACCAGCTGCTCCTAATGCTGATGCAAATACTTTGTTAAGTCCCATCCAAGCACTTCCTACCGCACTTCCTGCAATAGCTCCGTAGAATGGATATTTAAGTCTTAAGTTAACACCGAACATCGCAGGTTCTGTAATACCTAGTAATGCAGAAATCCCTGATGCTGATGAGATTGATTTCATTTTTGTGTTTTTAGAGAAAACTAATACCGCTAAAACTGCTGCACCTTGTGCTACGTTAGACATAGATGCGATTGGGAAGATAAATGTTAATCCTGTCGCAGCTAAAAGTTGAGTTTCAATTGCTGCAAAACTTTGGTGAAGTCCAGTAATAACGATTGGTGCATATAATAGACCAAAAATACCAGCTCCTACAAATCCTCCATTCGTGTATAACCATTGTAATCCTTCTCCTAGTAAAGTACCAGCTTCACGAAGAACTGGTCCCATCCAAGCGAATGTTACAAATCCTGTTACAAATAGTGATACTAATGGTGTTGTTAAGTTATCTAACCATGATGGCGTTACACGACGTAAGAATTTTTCAATTGTCGCTAATAACCAAGCAGCTGCAAGAATTGGTAATACTGTTCCTTGGTATCCTACTTTAGCAATCTTAAATCCGAATACATCCCAATATTGTAAAGCAGTTACTCTTTGTAAACCATCAACCGCTTGACCACTTTGATTAACAATATCTAATGCTGGTGCAAGAAGTTGGTTTGTAGCTGGATCTAATTTACCAAATACGTAAAAGTTCATCACATCTGGGTGAACCATTAACATTGCAAGAGCAGCTCCTAAATATGGATTCCCACCAAAACGTTTAGTTGCAGAAAACCCAATTAATACTGGTAAGAATACAAATGGTGCATTGGCAAATACGTTAACCATATCTGCAAGACCTGCAATACCAGGATTAGCTTCAATAACTGATTTTCCAGTGTAGAATAGATCTTTCGCTGTTAACACATTGTTAATACCCATTAAAAGACCACCAGCAACAATCGCTGGAATAATCGGAACGAAAATATCACTTAACATTTTTACAAAACGTTGTAGAGGATTTCCTTTAGGTTTCTTGCTTGTAGTTTTCTCTCCTTCTTCTTCACTAGAAGCTCCGCCTTTATAAACTTCGTTATACTTAGCATACACTTGTTGAACAAGACCGCTTCCGAAGATTAATTGAAGTTGACCGTTGTTAAAGAATACACCTTTAACACCTTCGATATCTTCTAATTTTTCTTTATTATATTTTTTTTCATCGTTTAATTCTAAACGAAGTCGAGTTGCGCAGTGAACAACAGAGCTAATATTTTCTTCACCACCACTATGTTCAACTACTTCAGTTACAACTTTTTTTAAATCCATAGTCATTTCTCCTTTTTCTTTTTTAATTTATATAATGACATTTAACAATTACCAAACAAAAGTGGTAACGTTACTTTTTTTATTTTACACCTCTTTAAATCCAATGTCAAGAGAAAAAAGTAACGTTACCATATTTTTAAAAAAATAGTAGCTTTCTTGCTTCAAAGTGTTATTTTTGTTATAATCTAATAACTATAAAATAGGAGGCTTATATGGATTTTTCAATTAAAAATCTGTTTACTAGTGTTTCTACAAACATTAATCGATATAAATTCACCTACATCTCAATAGCTGCCATAATTCAACTAATTCTTGTATGTGGCTTATGGCTAATCGCTAGAATTTTCCAACTAGCACTCACCCTTGCTGGTGAAGAACATCTTGATAAAAATAATATTCTTCACATATTAACTAATCCTTATAGTTTTATAATTCTTAATCTTTTAATCCTTATAGTAGCATTTTTTATGTTTATAGAATTTTCTATACTAACATTTACGATATATGGACAACTAACAGATAAAAAATATTCGTATCGAAAGATCTTAAAAAATGCATGGAATAAAACAAAAAATTTAGCAGGTTTTCAAACTCTATTTTTCATAATTTATTTCATAATTACTATCCCTACTATTAACCTAGGTGTAAAATCTGTTTTAGCTAAAAACTTATTTGTTCCTAAGTTTATAAGCGGTGAAATAATGAAAACTAACAGTGGTTTTATTATTTGGGGATCAATCATGATAGTTTTTTCTTATCTAAACCTTAGATTAATTTTTACTCTTCCTCTCACAGCTGTTGGAGATGAGAATATACTCGATAGTATTAAAAAAAGTTGGGAACTTACAAAAACCGGTAAAAGAAAACTTGTAATCACTATTATCTTATTTGAAACAATATACATCATTATTGCAGTAATTTTAATCGGTGTTATCACCTTCATATGTATTTGTGTTGATAAGGATGGTAATAATCCTATAGTTCAAACCTTATTTTTCTCAGCAATAAGTGCAATTATCTTCTTTATAGGTGTACTCTCAAAAGTAACGGTCATAACATCGTTAATAACTGTATTAATAGATCAAAACGAAATATCAGACGAACTTGTTAATAATCTTAATGAAAACAAGAAAAAATCGAGATTAGTAGTAACCTTTACTACTATAATAATTATTATTGTAGCTATTATTAATGGTTTTAATATTTATGGAAATGGAGTCAACAAAAATATCGAGACGATTGCTCACAGAGGATATGTCTATAAAGGTGTAGAAAATTCTATTGAAGCTCTCGAAGGTGCCGCTGAAGTTGGAGCTAACTATGTAGAATTAGATATATTGCTGACTAAAGACAATAAATTCGTTGTAATGCACGACTATAACCTTAAAAGACTTGCTGGTATTAATAAACGAGTTCAAGATATGAACTACGATGAAGTTGTTGGTCTACCAATAAAACAAGG
Organism: Gemella haemolysans; assembly: GCF_901873445.1. GTDB lineage: Bacteria > Bacillota > Bacilli > Staphylococcales > Gemellaceae > Gemella > Gemella haemolysans_C. Next base: position 522 of record NZ_CABFLN010000050.1, on the reverse strand, counting down.
GGATCATACTAGTAAAATACCTTCTTTAGAAGAATTTGTAAATAAAGCTAAGGATTTAAATATGAAGCTAGTGATTGAACTAAAACCCCATGGTGCTGAACCTAGTAATTACATCAATATTCTTATTGAAGAAATAAAAAGATTAAAACTTGAAAATTATAAATTCATGTCACTTAATTCTAAAGTTATGGAAGAACTTGAAACAAAAGCACCAAATTTAGAAACTGGTTATGTAATCCCTCTTCAATAACATTTCATTTTAGTTAACATAATTTTTACAAATAAAAAATCTTTAGAGGAATTTTTCACCTCTAAAGATTTTTTTTTATTTCTTCGGTCTTGTTTCTGGGAAAGTAAAAACAAAAATAATATAGATTACACTTCCTAATAAATAGAACATGATTGATGAAGAATATCCCATGTGATTTAGTACTAAACTCCATACAAAGTTAAACAATGTATATATCGCATATCCAAATGCCCAGAAAATCCCAAACATGATTGTTAATCTTTGTGAATTCA
>NZ_CABFLN010000049.1 GCF_901873445.1 Gemella haemolysans | reverse complement strand
TCGATTTTACCAGTGAAAGGTTTCAGAGTATCAGAAGTAGGGGCATCGCTTGGAGTGTTGAATTCTACAACATTGCCGTCTTTATCGATGACTACTTTATTCCCATTTTCAGAAAGTTCGTCGATTTTACCAGTGAAAGGTTTAAGAGCATCAGTTGCTGGAGTATCGGCAGGAGTATTGAATTCAGAAACATTGCCGTCTTTATCTATAACAACTTTATTCCCACTTTCAGAAAGACCCTCAACTTTGCCAGTGAAAGGCTTAAGAGCGTCAGTAACAGGAGCTTCATTAGGAACTGAATACTCATATTTTGTACCGTATTCATTTTCTCTTACTTTATTACCATTTTCTGCAACAACTGTATTTCTAATATTTGGGTGCATTATGAACTGATTGTTGTCTTGGAATAATTGTCCCATTTCAAGAAGTATTTTTTCTGAATTATTTTTTGCAGCAAACATAACTCCAAGAGGAAGATTATTTTCACTCTTATAAATAGGTAAAGATATAGCAGGATTTCCTGTTAAGTTAAATAACCATGTAAATGGTGTTCTTCTCATCATTGGTTCCCATTGTTTTACAAGTAGATTGAATCTCTCTTTTGGATCTTTTATTTTATTAATATTATAAAGCTTTTCTTCAATTTCTGGATCTACATAAGGGTCAACTTTTTTATCGTTAGATGGTGCTGTCACAGCATTCGTTGCCATTAAGAATAAATCATATTTTCCATAAAATTCATTCATCTTATTAATATATTCAGATGCAGGTTTAGCAGAAGAAATATCAGTATTAGCAGTTTTTCCTCTAGTTGTAGATGTGCCTAAAGCATAGGTAGCAGGATCTAAATCGCGTTTGTTCTCTTCAGTAGCTACTTTTGCAGGAGCAGTGTATATGCTACCAACAGCACCCATTGTATAGGTTCTAATTCCTTCGTAACCATCGATAGGGAACTCAGTGATTTCGTCAACTGTAAAGCCTTGTTTTTTAAGAAATTCAACAGCTTTAAGAACAGCTTTTTTTCCATCCTCACTTAATTCAACATCTTTTAATGGCGTTTTAAGAGTATAAGCTATTTTTAAAGTTTTTAGGTTTGCAGGAACTTCTATTGGTGTTTTTGGCTTAACAAGTTTAGTTTTATCAAAATACTCTTTAGCATCTTCTATAGTTTTTACGAGAGGGAACTTAGCTCCGTGTCCTGTTGGTTTTAGACCAATTAATCCTGTCCAAGAAGCAGGGATTCGAATAGAGCCACCTATATCACTACCACTTGCGATTGATACCATTCCACTAGCTACAGCACCGGCACTTCCTCCTGAAGAACCACCTGTATTTCGACTTGAATCCCATGGATTACCGGCTGGACCAAATAATTTAGAATCCGTGATATTTCTAGTTCCTAGCTCAGGGTAGTTAGTCTGTCCAAGGATTACAAATCCAAGTTTTTCGAACTCTTTTGCTACAGCGCCACTAAATTTAGATACGTTACCTCTATTAAAAATAACTCCACTAGAAGCATCTCCATCTTTTAGTGAATCTAATCCTTTAATTAATGTAGGAACTCCTAAGAATGGTTGTTCTTCCCAATTTACAGGATTAGCAGCAAGATTACCTGCTTTGATTCTCTCATCTACTTCTTTTGCAGTTCTATATGCTTCCTCAACGATGGCGTTAGGGATTTTTCCATTTTCAGTTGTTAAAACAGCATTTAATTTAGGATTCTCTTCTGCAATAATTTTATATGCTAAATTAACTAGCTCAGTACTTGTTACTTTTTTCTCACGAATTAATTTAGCAAGTTCAAGAGCGCTTTTTTGTTTATATTCTGCTACAGTAAATGGAATTGTAGGTTTAGAAGTTATAGTTTCTTCAGTATTAGAAGAAGAAACCTTATTATTGGCTATATTAGGTTTTACATCTGTAGTTGAAGATGAATTTGTAGCAGTGTTAGAAATTGGGGTTTCAGTAGCTGAAGTTTCTTTGTTGCTGGCTGTATTATTGACAGGAGCAGATACTGTATTACTATTTTCACTAGCGTGAGCTTGGTTGCTATTTGCTAAGACAGGGAATAGTGTAGTAGCTGCAAATGCTGGTATAAGTACATATTTTAAATTTTTCTTTTTCATTTTAAACTCCTAATTTAAAAATAATACGTAAGCTGTTACATGCTTTGTCTACTTAATTATACTCTGATATTCATTATCAAGCAAGAATATAGAATTTAAAAATAGAAAAAAATAAAAGTGTCTTAATATTATCTTTTATTAGATAATATTAAGACACTCTAAATTGCTAATTTTATATAAGATTAGTATCCTTTAAGTGCATCTAGACGAGCTTCAGATTGTCCTTTACCGTCTTTTTTCTCACCTTTGTATACTGCAGATTCCCATGATCCGTACATAGGGTTAGGGAAGATGATGAATTTATCCCCAAATTCAGCTTTTAATTGTTCAAACATTTTATCTCTATCAGCTTCTGATTTAGTTGAGAATTCAGCGAAGTCAACTAAGTTATCCCCAAATAACATAACTAGGTTAGTATGTTTAATAACTTCTTGACGACGTCCTTCTTTAGACTTGTCACCTTCTTTTTTGAACATTAAGTGATCTCGTCCTTGAACTGGAAGACCTTGTGCTTCAAGGTTTTTGATTGTAGCATCTACTTGAGAGTCAGTTCTGTCAGAAACATAGTAAATTTGAACTTTATTTTTATCAGCAAACTGTAAAAATTCTTTTGCTCCAGCTACTGGTGTAGCTTCAGCTTTTTGAACCCACTCATCCCATAATTTAGGATTAAATGCAGTTCCATCTTTAACCATTTTAACTTGGAATGGAATATTACTTAATACTGTTTCATCGATATCTAATACGATAGAATAAGGTTTGCTAGTAGGTTGTTTTAATAATTCTTTTAATTTATTAGTTGCAACATTGTAACCTTGTTGGTATAATGCATCTACTTCAGCAGCATTTTGATACCATAAAGCTCCCATTGTATTTTCGCGAGATCTAAGTTGATCGTAAGTAAGAGTTATCTTGTTATCTCCACTCTTATTTTCTTCTTTTTTTTCTTCAGTTTTTTGTGCGCATCCTGTTGCAAGAACAACAGTAGCTAAAACTGATGAAATAGTCATAACAAGTTTTTTATTTTTCATAATAATATAAGCTCCTTTTGTTATTTATAGTATTTAGTATAAAATAAATATCTTAAAAATTCAATATGAAATTATTTTTAAAAAATTTATAAAATAAATATTTTAACAAAGTATTTTAAATCCCCTTAAGGAAACGCTTTATGAAATGATAAGAAAATAAAATTTATATTATTATTTATTGAGAGCTAATAAAGTGTGTATTTAAATATTGGCATTACCATGGAGTTGAGAAAGTTATGGGGGAAATTTTTTTCAAAGAGTTCTTAAAATAATGAATTCTAGTAAGTTGTTGTTGGATATAGCTTAGAATAATAAAGTAACTATGTGAATTGCATGTAGTAGAGTGATAGCTATTTTTAGATATAAATTTTAGTTATCATCAATTTTTCTGTTTTAACTTATATCCAGTTTGAATTTCAAAAGAATTTTTCAAAAATGTAGAAAAGTAATGTTGAAATTATTTTAAAAATAAAAAAATAATAGATTAATAATAAACTGTTAGATGGGAGGGGATATATGATTAATTATTTCTTATATTCCTATGCTACTAGGTTAGAATAAAATTTCAAGTTGGCAAGTTGTATAGACAGAGAAAGAGGAATTCAATAAAAAAATTGAAAAATTTTAATTATATTTTAATTCAATTTTATATACTATTTATCAATAGAAAACTCTGGAGATGTTCAGAAGAACTATTCTATTTCTTGGAAATGTTTCAATTTGCATATTATACATCATTTATCTGGAATTTGCTGGACGTATAATAAGTAATTTGGTATAATTGTAATTATATTATTTATTATGAAATAATATTTCTTTTTAAGGATGATGTATAATCAAATTATATTTTATTTAAAACTTTTAGAATACAGTGATTACATATTATTATTATTATTATTATTATGGGTGCGACGTGTAGTAATAAATATGGTAATTTAAAGAAAAAATGTAAAAAGTACTTATTTTAGCTTTATGCTAGTTTAATATTCAAGGAAAATAAGGAGATTAATATAAAGTGATAGGAAAAAATAATTATTATTTAAAAAATACAAAAAAGGGTACAAAAGTAGAGTCATACTCAATAAAGAAATTTAAAGTAGGTGCTGCGTCTGTAGTAATAGGTGCGAGTATCTTTTTTGGTGCTGGAGCAGTAGCTCAAGCTAGTGAATCTGTTTCAAACAACACAGCAACAGATAAATCATTAGGAACAGACAATAAACTAGAAGTCGCACCAAAAGCACAAGCCAAACCAGTAGTAGAAAACACTAGAGAGAGTGTAGCAGCCGCAGTAGATTTAAAACTAGAGAATTCAGAGAAAGAAACTCTAAATAAAACAGCCTTAACAAAATTAATTGAAGAAATTGATGGGAAATTTACTAACGGGAAATATGCTTCTAAAACAGAAGATAGTGTGAACAAATTAAAAATAGCTTTAGAAGAAGCAAGAATAGTTTTAAATAATGCAAAAACACAAGCTGAATTATCACAAGCACAAGCTAAGTTAGTTACAGCAACAACAAAATTACAAACAAAACCAGAAGAGAAAAAAGAAGCACCAGCAGTAGATACGACAAATGGAAAACCTACTGTAGGTAAAAAAGCAACAAACACTGAGAAAGTAGCAGATACGAATTCAATCGCAAACTCAGGTTCTAGAGATGAACGTCATGGAAAAGCATTGGATAGAAGTAATCCATTCCGTACAGATGCAACTACAACGGATACACATGCTAATAATGAAGCAGGTGTTAGTATTATAAATGGTAACTTTGAAGAAGGAACAGTTAAACCTACAGGTGATGAAAAAATTGTAACGAATGATGCGAGTAATGTTGTTGGATGGCATGTTGTTGATTCTAAACAAACTGAAATTCCAATTGCTGATGTAAGAAAGAAAATGAAATGGGTTTCAGTAGGTTCTGTAGACGGAAATCATCCTTATGGTGTTGTAATGGCGGGATATAGAAGTCTTAAGACAGGGGCGAATCCTGGTACGGATCGAGTAGATACAATAGGAAAAATCTATCAAGATATTAATGTTACTCCCGGATCAGAAGTTTTAGTAAAATACCGTACATCGAGCTTCGGGAATGGTGCAGGATGGTCTACTGTTAAAATGACAGTGAAGAACCCAGATACTGGAGAAGTATATTATAGTGGACAACCTGATAGAGTAGCTGGTTTTTCTGATGGATTAGCTTTTATTAATGTTCCAAAAAATGTTAATAAAATTAGATTGGAATTTGAAGATGCTGATAATTTTACACATAGTTATCAAGGATATGATGATTCGTTTATATCAAAAGACGGAACAAAATTATATCCTGGTGGTGTTTTAAGTAATGTTAGGGTAAATACCGGTGCCTATGTTGTTGCTAAAGAAAATCAAACAAAATATGAAGTAACATCTACAACTAATAACGCTAGTACAACAAGTAAAGAGATAACAGTTAAGGTTGAAAATAAAGGTTGGGAATCTACCGACCGTGGAGTTAAATATAAAGTGGATCTTCCTCAAGGAGTCACTGCTACGTATAATGGTAAAACGTATAGTGGAACAATGGAAATTGATTTGGGTAGTATTGGCGATAGAAATAGCACAGGGAAAGAAAAAACGTTTAAATATACACTTAATATTCCAGCAGATGCACCAAGCATCACGAATTTAGTAGGTAAAGTAGAATATAAAACATGGCAAAATAGTCAAGCTGTACCATATGGAGAAACGAAAACAGGAGTTGTTCCAATTCCAGATCAAAATGTGGAATTAAAAATGTTTAAAACGGAATTGGAAACAGCTGTTGCTGGAGCAGCTAATTTAAATCAGAACGAATATACTCCAGATTCATGGAAAAAATTTCAGGATGAAATTACAAGAGCAAGAGAAATTCTAAATGAAGAACAGAATAATGTTCCTGTTAATCAACGCAAAAACCAAAGTGAGATTAACAATCAAGTTAGTTTATTAAGAGCAAAACAAAATAGTTTAACGGTTGCAGCTACGACGACGGAAAAAAATAATTTATCAGCCAAAGTAGATGAGTTAACAAAGGCATCAACAGAAAACAAAACACCAAAGAGTATTGGTGAATATAATAAAGAGTTTAAAAAGTTTGAACAAGATTTCAATTCGATAAAAACAGAAGTATCCCAAATTATAGCTAAAGGGAATAACGCCACTAGAGCAGAGGTTGATGCGGCATTAAGCAAGGTAGCCGAAATAAAAAGAAAATTAGATACAGCTGCAGGGTTGTTAGTTGATAAAGGAAACAAAACAGAGTTAGAAAGAGTAGTAGGAGAAGAATCTACTGTTAAAGGAAACTTTAAATATTATAATGCAGATAAAATGAAAAGGGATGCGTATGATTTAGCGATTACGAAAGGAAATACTGTAATAAACGATGACAATGCGACACAAGACCAAGTAGATGCAGCCTTAAGAGCGATCACAGAAGCTAAAGCAGCATTAAATGGAGCAGCAACAAATAAAGAAGCATTACGAGAAGCATCAACAACAGATGCCGAAAGAACAAAAACAACGGATGCGAAGTACTACAACGAAAAAGATCAAGCGAAGAAACAAGCATACGACAACGCAGTATCAGCAGCCGCAGGAGTGCTATCAAATGACAATGCGACGCAAGCCCAAGTAGATGCAGCCTTAAGAGCGATCACAGAAGCTAAAGCAGCATTAAATGGAGCAGCGACAGACAAAGAAGCATTACGAGAAGCATCAACAACAGATGC
>NZ_CABFLN010000048.1 GCF_901873445.1 Gemella haemolysans | reverse complement strand
GAAGAGGCTAAACGCGGCGGACTGTAAATCCGCTCCTTAGGGTTCAGTGGTTCGAATCCACTTCTTCCCACCATTCTAATATTGGGATATAGCCAAGCGGTAAGGCAACGGACTTTGACTCCGTCATTCCCCTGGTTCGAATCCAGGTATCCCAGCCATGAGCCATTAGCTCAGTTGGTAGAGCATTTGACTTTTAATCAAAGGGTCGAAGGTTCGAGTCCTTCATGGCTCATTAATTGAATAAAAGGCTAATTATTTAGCCTTTTATATTTTTGGCCCGTTGGTCAAGTGGTTAAGACACCGCCCTTTCACGGCGGTAACACGGGTTCGAATCCCGTACGGGTCATCTTAACCAAGTCGTAACTTTTGTTACGACTTTTTTTTACAATTAAGTTTTATAAAGATTAAAGAGCAAGTCTAATTATACTAGAATTGCTCTTTAATTTTATTTTTTTAATTCTTTTGCTGTGAAGCTAAGTGGTAATACTTCTTCAAAAAAGTTGTATACTTCATATTTATTTTTTGATGTTCCTAGAATTAACTCAAATTCTTCATCTGCAAATTCCGAAATAACTTGTCGACATACTCCACAAGGTGGACAGTAATTCTCTAAATTCCCATTAGGACCACCTACAACTGCTATTTTTTTAAATTTTGTTACACCTTCACTAACAGCTTTGAATATTGCAGTTCTTTCTGCACAGTTAGTAGGAGAATAGCTTGCATTTTCTATATTACATCCAGTGTATATTTTTCCATTATCTGCGAGTATTGCTGCACCAACTTTAAAGTTTGAATATGGAACGTACGCAAATTTTGTAGCTTCTATAGCGGCTTCTACTAGTGTTTGATTTATATCTTCGTAGAATTCATTTTTTTCCTTTAATAATTTCATAACTGAATCAGCAACACCACCTTCAGAATTTGTTTTTTCAGTGATGAATTTAGCATTTTTCTGTAGATCTTTATTTCCATTTTTCATCGCAATACTATATTCAACTATATCTAGCATTGCTTGATCATTTAGATTATCACCTATAGCAATAGCATTTTTTAAGTTGATATCATGTACATCAGCGACTATTTTTAATGCTTCACCTTTTGTAGCTTTTTTGTCCATAATTTCGACGTTATTAGCCCCTGATGATGTAACACTAATATTATCATTTCCTGAAAGTAGTTCAGTAGCATGTTTTAATTTTTCTAAATCATTTGATATACCGATTACTTTAATAGCAGGATTATTTTCTTGATTTAAGTATAACTCTATATTATCAACTTCTGTAATGTGTCCTAATGCAAGTCTATTTCTAGCTTCTTGTCTTAAGTGCTGTTCATTTGGTTCTTCGCCATTTGCTCGTATTAGATCGATATATGCAGTTATATCAGTTTCTATACTATTTGTATAAATGGTATTTTTTGTATAAAGTTGATAGCTTATTTCTAAACTTTTTAATATTTCAATTGTATAGTATAAATCTTTTAATTTCATTGGAGTAATATTAATTATATTCCCATTCTTATCGTATATTATTCCTCCGTTGAAGCTTATAACATCACATTTTATATTTTCATCGTTTAATGCTGGTAGTGCTTCATAATAGGCTCTTCCAGTAGCTACTACAAATTCTATTCCATTTTTTTGAGCAAATTTAATAAGTTCTATATTATTTTGAGGAATTTTATGATTACTATTTAGTAAAGTTCCATCCATATCACTAGCAATTAATTTTATCATGTAATTATTAGAAATACGATATATTATCGAATCTCATACCCCTTTCTTAAGTGTAATTTGATTATAACATAAGTACAAATATATTGTAAGTATTTATCGTATTATACTTATTTTTTGAGTTCAATTTCTATTATAAATTGCGTATTTATGATAAGATAGAATGTAACTATATTGTATGTAGAGAGTGATAAAATATGATAATTAGAGATATAATAAAAAATAATAACTTAGAAGAAGTATTTTCTAACGTTAAAATTGGTTTAGAAAAAGAGGGGCAAAGAATCTTAGAGGATGGTACAATTTCAAAATCAGATCATCCAAAAGTATTTGGAATACGTCATGAGCATCCATATATTCAAACTGATTTTGCAGAATCACAAGTTGAATTAATTACTACTCCAGAAAATAGTGAAAGAGATGTTCTTAGAATATTAAACGCAGTTCATGAGATTACACTTAAACATATGCCTAATGATGAATATATCTGGCCGCTAAGTATCCCAGCAATATTACCAGACGAAAGTGAAATAAGAGTTGCTCAATTTGAAAAAAAATCTGATGTGGAATATAGAGAATATTTAGTAGAAAAATATGGTAAATATAAACAGATGGTTTCGGGTATTCACTACAATTTTCAACTTGATGATAAATTTATGGAAAAGGTAGCTGAAATTACTAAAAAAGATTTAGTGGATGTAAAAAATGAAATTTATTTAAAGTTAGCAAGACAATTTATAAGATATCAGTGGATCTTAATATATTTATATGGAGCGTCTCCACTAGCAGAAGATAAGTATTTTACAAATGGAGTGAAACCTAGTGATTATGTGCGCAGTTTACGTACTAGTCGCTATGGATATGTTAATGATGAGGATATCAAAGTATCGTACAGTTCATTAGAAAAATATATTGAAGATATAACTGGATATGTAAAAAATGGAAATCTAATAGCCGAGAAAGAATTTTATTCTAGTGTTCGATTCAGAGGAGCGGATACTATAGTGAAATTCCTAAAAGAAGGTATAAAATATATGGAGTTTCGTCTGTTTGACTTGAATCCATTTGCACCTTTTGGGATACTAGAAAAAGATATTAGATTTGTTCATTTATTCTTAAAAACATTAGTTTGGCTAGAAGAGGTTGATAAAGAAACTTCAGAATCTTTAGGATATGAATATAGTGAAAATGTTGCGTTAGCTCATCCATTTAATAATATTCCTTATGAAGATGAGGGAGTATGGTTCCTAAATAAAATGAAAGAATTAGTTGAGGAGCTAGGATTATTTAAGAGTGATGTTGAACTAATTGATGAGAAAATCAATGAGCTTAAAAATCCTGAGCTAACTCTTGGAGCGAAATTATTATCAGAGTATGAAAAAGATAATAATATTGCAAGAGTTGGAGTAGAATTAGCTAAGAAATATAAAGAACAGGCATTGCAAGAATACTATTCATTAAGTGCATATGATAATATGGAACTTTCTACACAAGCAGTAATTGAGGATGCTATAAAAAATGGAATTAAAGTTACCGTAATTGATGAGAATGATCAATTTATTCGTTTAGAAAATAAAGGTCATGTAGAGTATGTAAAGAATGGAAATATGACAAGTAAAGATAGCTATATTTCTCCATTGATTATGGAAAACAAAGTAGTCACTAAAAAAGTTTTAGATGAAAAAGGTTTTAGAGTGCCTAAGGGGTATGAAGTTTCTAGTTTAGAAGATGCACTTCAAAAATTTAATTACATAAAAAATAAACCGATAGTTATAAAACCGAAAAGTACTAATTTCGGTTTAGGCATAACAATTTTTAAAAACGGAACAAGTTCGATAGATAATTATTCAAAAGCTATTGAATTTGCACTAAAAGAAGATAAAGATATATTAATAGAAGAATTTATAGAGGGTACAGAATATAGATTTTTTGTCATTGAAGGAAAAACTGAAGCAGTGTTATTAAGAGTTCCTGCCAATGTAGTTGGTGATGGAAAACATACAATTAGAGAATTAGTTGAGATAAAAAATTCTAATCATTTAAGAGGAGATGCTAAAAAAACTCCACTGAAAAAAATTGAATTAGGAGAAATTGAAAAATTACAATTAGCCGAACAAGGATTAAATTTTGATTCTATATTACCAGAGAACAAGATTGCATATCTTAGAGAAAATTCAAACATAAGTACAGGAGGAGATTCAATCGATATGACAGACTCGGTTCATGATAGTTATAAAAAGTTAGCTGTAGAAATTACAGATGCTATGATGGCAAAAGTTTGTGGCGTTGATTTGATTATTCCAGATATAACAGAAGAAATGAATGGAGAAAATTACGGAGTAATAGAGGCTAATTTCAATCCTATGATGATGATGCATATTTATCCACATTCTGGAAAATCTAGAAGATTATCGTTAAATGTATTGAAAATGTTGTTCCCTGAAAGAAGTATTAAATAATAAAATTATGATTAATTGAAAATTAATAAAAAAGATAGTATTAATTAGGTACTATCTTTTTTTATATTATACAAAAGAATCAACAATAATATGAAAATATGAAAATAATATTTTCATAATATTATTTTTAAAATATATATTTACATGAAAGATAGCCAAAATGTTGTTTAATTTTAGTTGCAAGAGTGGTACTAATAGTTTTTATATTTATATTATAAAAAATATATATTTTTTATATGATTCAATAAAACAGAAATCGATTTCTATATTTGTAAAGTGAGAAACTAAAACATTTACAAAAAAATTAATAAATGATATAATTTATTTGTATGCAAAGGTATACACGTCATAATAAAATAAGTATTATATAAAAGGAGGTACTAAGATGGTAGGAATTATCATCGCGAGTCACGGTGAATTCGCTGCTGGAATTAAACAATCAGGTTCTATGATTTTTGGTGAACAAGAAAAAGTAGAATCAGTTGTATTCATGCCTAGCGAAGGACCGGAAGACTTGCAAAGAAAACTTCAAGAAGCTATTGCAAAAGTAGATTCTGAAGAAATTCTTTTCCTTGTCGATCTTTGGGGTGGAAGTCCATTTAACCAAGCTAACAAGTTATTTGAAGAAGCACCAGAGAAAAGAGCAATCGTAGCAGGATTAAACTTACCTATGCTTATTGAAGCATATGCTAGTAGATTCACTATGACAACAGCTCACGAGATTGCAAAAGCAATCACACCAACAGCTATTGATGGGGTTAAAGTTCGCCCTGAAGAACTACAACCTAAAGCAGAAGTAGCTGAAAGCACAACAGCTGCACCACAAGGAGAGATTCCTGAAGGTACAGTGTTAGGAAACGGGAAAATTGACTTTGTATTAGCCCGTATCGATACTCGTCTACTACACGGACAAGTTGCTACTAACTGGACAAAAGCAACTCATCCAAACAGAATTATTGTAGTTTCAGATTCAGTATCAAAAGATGAATTACGTAAAAAACTTATTGAGCAAGCAGCTCCTCCAGGAGTGCGTGCACACGTAATTCCGTTAGATAAACTTGTTCAAGTTTATAATGATCCAAGATTTGGTGATACAAAAGCATTATTATTATTTGAAACACCACAAGATGCTCTTGCAGTAATCGAAAAAGGAGTAGAGATTCTAGAATTAAACATTGGTTCTATGGCTCACTCTGTTGGAAAAGTTCAAATTAACAACGTATTATCATTAGATCAAGAAGATGTAGAAGTATACAAAAAACTTCGTGATTTAGGTGTGAAATTTGATGTTCGTAAAGTATCAAACGATTCTCCATCAGATTTATTCAAACTTATTGAAGCTAAATCAAGTGAAGGTTTAAAATTATAATTTAATAAAAATTAGGAGGACACTATGGAATTTAGTATTCTAGCAGTTATATTAGTCCTTATTGTTGCATTATTAGCTGGTATGGAAAGTATCTTAGACCAATTCCAATTCCATCAACCAATTATTGCTTGTTCTTTAATCGGTTTAGCAACAGGACATTTATCAGAAGGTATTATTTTAGGTGGAGCTCTTCAATTATTAGCACTTGGATGGGCTAATATTGGGGCTGCGGTTGCTCCCGATGCAGCTTTAGCATCAGTAGCATCTGCTATTATTTTCATTAAAGCTGGTGATTTCTCAGCTGAAGGACGTATTATTGCTATCGCAACAGCTGTTACATTAGCTACAGTAGGGCTTGTACTTACAATGGTTGTTCGTACATTATCAGTAGTTATCGTTCACCAAGCTGACCGTGCGGCAGAACACGGTAACTTCCGTGGAGTTGAATTCTGGCACTACGTAGCTCTTGCAGCTCAAGGATTACGTGTTGCTATTCCAGCAGGATTATTAATGTTCATTCCATCATCAGTAGTTCAAAAAGCTCTTGAAGCTTTACCAAAATGGTTCACAGAAGGTATGGCAATCGGTGGAGGAATGGTAGTTGCAGTTGGTTTTGCGATGGTTATTAACCTAATGGCAACTAAAGAAGTATGGCCATTCTTCTTCTTAGGATTTGCATTAGCACCAATTAGCCAATTAACACTTATCGCAACAGGTATCATCGGATTATGTTTAGCAATTATCTACTTAAACCTTTCTAAAAACAAAGGTGGCGGCGGAGGTGGAAATACTTCATCTGGAGATCCACTAGGCGATATCTTAAATGATTATTAAGAAGGAGGAACTACAAAATGTCAGAGAAAAAAATTACATTAAGTAAAAAAGATCGTCGTAGCGTAATGTTACGTTCTCAGTTCCTTCAAGGTTCATGGAACTATGAACGTATGCAAAATGGTGGTTGGGCATTTGCTTTAATCCCGGCACTAAAAAAACTATATCCAAATAAAGAAGATGCTACACAAGCATTAAAACGTCACTTAGAGTTCTTTAACACTCACCCATATATTGCAGCACCAATTTTAGGGGTTACACTTGCTTTAGAAGAAGATAAAGCAAATGGAGCTGATATCGATGATGCGGCAATCCAAGGGGTTAAAGTTGGTATGATGGGACCATTAGCAGGTATTGGGGATCCAGTATTCTGGTTCACAGTTCGTCCTATCCTTGGAGCTATCGCAGCTTCATTAGCAACTGGTGGTTCAATTATTGCACCATTATTCTTCTTTATCGCATGGAACTTAATCCGTATTGGATTCTTATGGTATACACAAGAATTCGGATATAAAAAAGGTTCTGAAATTACAAGTGACCTTTCAGGTGGTATTTTACAAACTATTACAAAAGGAGCTTCAATCCTTGGGATGTTCGTAATGGGTATCTTAGTTCAACGTTGGACTAACATCAGTTTCCCATTAGTAGTTTCTAAAGTACAATTAGATGAAAAAGCATTTATTCATTTCCCAGAAAAAGGTACACACATTACTGGTGAAGTATTACAAGATATTGTTACAAAAGCAACAAGTGGTAAGTTCTCATTAACACCAGAAAAAGTTACAACATTACAAGATAACTTAAATCAACTTATTCCTGGATTTGCAGCGTTATTGTTAACATTCGTTTGTATGTGGTTATTAAAACGTAAAGTAAGCCCAGTAGTAATAATCTTTGGATTATTCGCTTTAGGTGTAATTGCTCACGTAGCAGGTGTAATGTAATAAAGTTTAGGAGGTTGAGGCAAGATGTCTCAACTTCCTTTTTAAAGTTAGTAAAGAAAATAGAGTGGAGGTCTTAGTTATGGTAGTATCAATGAATACTAAGGTAGTTTATACAACGAAAGCTAATTGTCTTACTGGATCAATTGGGAACAAACATGGAGATGTTATGGTAGGAGATAAAGCTTTTGAGTTCTATAATCATAGAAATCCAGAAGATTATATTCAAATACCTTGGACTGAGATTGAAAAAGTACGAGCACAGATGTTTTTTAGAGATAAATATATCAGAGGATTTTTTATCGATACAAAAAGAGCTGGGAGTTTCAATTTTATAGTCAAAAATTCTGGAAAATGTTTAAAAGAAATGAGAGAATTTATTGGTAATGACAAGATAGTAAGGAATAAACCAGTATTATCATTAAAAAAATTATTTAGAAAAAAAGATTAATACTTTGATATTAGTCTTTTTTTAATTTTAAAAATATTTTCATGAAAACGCAATGCAAACAGCATATTTTTCTTGAATTTTCTGAATATTTATATTAAACTAATATAGTATTCAAGAAACAGTATTATAACACCTTATAGGTGTACTAATTTCAAAAGAGAAAGAAAGAGGTAAATCAATGGAACTATCGCCAAATTCGCCTACTCGAAGGCAAGGTATAATTATGTTTGCACTGCTAATTACAGCATATGTAGTATTTGCTACAAACTGGGTAGCAGGATCGAACTTATCAAAACAAATTACAGACCACTATTTTAATGGAGAGAAAGTATCTCCTATAATTTCTGAGGTTGTAAACTATACAATTACTATAGCAAGAATTATAGCAAACTTATTAGCTGCGTTTATATTAATTAAATTACA
>NZ_CABFLN010000047.1 GCF_901873445.1 Gemella haemolysans | reverse complement strand
CTATATTTTAGTTATCAGTTTTATTAGTTTTTACTGTTTTTTATTGAATATAAAAATATTTCAGTAACTATATTTATACTATAATATTTCTTTTTATAATTTCATAATACAATTTTTTATATCTCATTTTAAATAATTTTAGTGCGTTAAAAAATATTATACATATACTAATAAAGCCTTAAAATACAAACAGAAATAATCTTTATATTATTTTTTAAATATGTATAGTTAAGATGACCACCTTACTTTTCTTACCTTATTCGTTTTTAACCTCTCTTTATTAATAAGTTGTAGTTCGATTTCTTTACAATATTTTACGGATGTATCATTAATTTTTAAACTCCTTGGGAAATAATACTTTCCCTGTTCCTTAGATAATTCTAAAGTATAACTGATTCCATTAGCTGACTTAAACACTACAAAATAAATATTATCCCTTTTAAAACGAGAACCTACCCTTTTATTTAGGATTGTTTCTGCTGTATAAAATTTACATTCCTTTAAGTTTAGTATTTGATACAGTAATAACGTCCCAATTAATTTAAATTTATTTTCATTAAATCATCCATTATCCGCTTTACTAAGTCTCTCCAAAGTCCAATCATCTTTTAATCCTTCAAATATGCTACCAGCATTATTAGTTGGTAAATTTAAATGATGCTCTTTTGATAAACCTAATAAATGTGGAATTGAAGAGTTTGAAACTGATAATACTTAATTAGAACATTTTTCGATATTTGTCACATAGGTATATTTATATTGAGAAACGTATTTCTCGATTGTATTTGCTAAACGGGACATATTTATATTAGGAATATCAATATCTCCATTAAATTCCTCTAACCACTTTAAACTATATGTCATTTTCATCTTCTCCTAAAAAAAGAGAAGGAAGCCCTAGAACTTCCTTCTCTTTCACGTATTGAGTTTCACCTCACGCTAGATATGCCCTATCTATTCCTCAAGGGTAGGTAGTCCTGATATTCTTTTTCTCAACAAACATGATGATGTATATTGAGCCCACAGGCGGGTGCAGACCATATCCACTAGCCCACAAAGTAATATTATCTTTATAATTATTATAGCACCGTTTATAAATTATTGTCAATCCATATAGTTTTTACTATTTTTTTATTAAATATAAAAATATTTCGATTACATCGTTTAAGAAGTAAAGGTACTACTTACAACTACCCATCCGCTATTTTCGTAGTGTTCAAGTCTACCACTTGCATTTACTCTGTATTTTCCTACAATACTTCTATCTTTTTTCAAATTAACATAAGCTAAGTGGTCACTACCTAACCAAACATCATATGAGAAATCAGATGTTGAAGAATTACGAGAAAATTCTTTGATATATATAGCTCTAGCCCAGTCTCCTACTTGGGAATCACTAAGTTCTTTAGTATTCACAGAACTATCTTCTCTAAGGACTATACTACTTGAAGATGATTTACTGTCTTTACTGCTACTGTTATCTTTAGATTTTTCACTTAATCCTCTTACAGTATAAGAACGTTTAAATTCACCTTTGAGTTCAAGTTTTTTAGCATCAGCAGAGGATTTACTTAGACTTATTGTTACTTCGACTTTTTCTCCATTTTTTAAGTTATTTGATTTACTATAAGTTATAGTGGGCTCTTGTAAAAATTGTGTTACACTTCCATCTGAGTTTTCTACTGTTGGAATTTTCTTAATATCTGCTGCTGCAGTACCATCACCGTCAGTTCCGTATGGCTTAAACTCTATCTCATATTGATTAAGATTAACTACCGCCTTTTTATTAACAATATATTTATTATATGCAAAATATCCAGATATTGCTAAAAGACCAATAATTAGAAAACTAACTAATAGTATTATACCTGTTCTTTTCTTAGGTTCTGCGTATTCTTCATATACTGGATTAAAACTATTATCATTTTGTTCATAATATTCCTGGTTATTAGTTTGGAATTGATTATTATCATTATACATATTATAATTTTCTTGATATTGCTGTGTATTATAATTCATATTTTGATCTTGATAATTTACATCGTAATCATTTGTTCCCTGACTATACTGATCGTTATACCCCTGCATATCCTGATTCTGAAAGTTACCATTAAAATTAGTACTTTGATTATATTGATCGTTATACATATTTTGACTCTGATAATTTTCATTATAAATTTGACTTTGGTCATAATCGACGTCATTATAATTCATAAATTCCTGACTTTGATAATTATCGTAATAATTTGTATTCTGATTCTGATAACCGCTATTATATTCGTTGTTATTATGTTTTTGATTATTATTCCCCATATACTATCTCCTATATTCCTTAACACATTACATATTTATATTAAAAAAATTAAAAACATTTTTATACTACTATATTATCATACATTTTCACGTTTTTCTATATTAACCTGTGTAAATTCAAATTAATTACATTGTCATTGGACACTTACACTTAATATACAACCAAATAAATAACCAAAAGAGAAGCAAATTTTGCTTCTCTTTCAATGTTATTTATCTTTACGACGTTTAATCGCTGCTAATGCTATTCCAAACATTGCTAATCCTAGACCTGCTAGACCTGTATTAGTTTCTGTTTCTCCTGTATTTGCAAGTCGTTTAACTTGTTGTTTTTCAGTTACCTTACCAGGTACAACATTAGGATCTACTGGTGTTATTTTTTCAAATTTATGAACAGTAACACCATCTTTCGTTGTAGTCGTAATAAATCTATATCCAGGAATTTTTCCTGATTCATAAGTACCAGGTTTGTCCGGTTTAATTGGATTTCCATTTTCATCAAACCATACTGTAACCTTGTATTCTGGTTTGTCAACTGTTGGTGTTCCTGGTCCGAAAATATGTGTAATCTTATCACCTTCAAGGATAGTCGCTAACCAAACAAGATTGTCAAATCTTCCTTTTTCATGAATACCTTCTTCTCTTGGTTTCAAGACTTTACCTTCAACGTCAATCCATTCTGTTGTTCCTACAAATTCTTTTAAGTCATGAATATTCGGTATTACTGATACAATCTTACTAGTCTTAGTTTCATGTTTCGTTTGAGTATCAATCCATGTCTTCGGCTGAATTTTATTACCTGGGATAGAAACTATTCCGGTACTTGGATTAACTGTAACTCCTTCTGGAGCTTTTTCAATTTTCCATGTTCCATCTTTGTCTTTCTTAGTAACAATCTCTTCTCTTGGAGCGTTTGGATTATTTCGTTTTGTATACCAGATGTTCAACGTATCTGCATCCTTATTCGGCACGCCAACTTCTACTAAAGTATTTCCTCCTGGGCGTTCAATGACTCTTGGTGTCGGTGGAAGAACTTCAATCTTACGAACTGTTACTGTGAAGATTTGATCTACCTTAGTATCATTATCAAATACCCCTGTACCTTCTTTAGGATATTCGTTTGTTTTCACTTCATATCCTTTAGCTTCTAATGCAGAAATTGTAGATTTCACTAATGCATCTTTCGTGAATTTATCTCCTGCTTTACCAGTTTGTAAAATAGACGCAGCTACTGAATTTCCGTTTTCATCTACGAAGTTTACAATCGCTCTTTGTTGTCCGTCTTTTACATACTCGATTGGAATATCCTGACTTGGATTCTCTGGTACCGGTGGAATGTTATAACCTTTCGTTGGGTCTTTTGGATCTACTGGAGTTAACGGTACTAGTGGGTTTTCTGGACTCACTGGTTTCGTTGGGTCTTTCGGTACTACCGGAGTATGTCCTGGTACATGAGGAACTGTTTCTGTCGGTGTTCCTGGTTTCGTTGGATCTGTTGGATTATTTGGATATGGTTTTGGTGTCATATCTGTTCCTTCTGGTGGTTTTACACCTTCTGGAATTCTTGGTATCCATGAACCAAGTTTCTTGTAAACCACTTCAATCGTTTGATTTGCAACAGTTGGTGTTATTCCTTTTCTTTCAGCAACTTCTTTTTGAGCTGGGTCTTTAAGGATGTAACCTTTAACTACTGGTGATGATACTTTATCAAATGTACTATCTCCACCAACTGCTTTCCAGTCTCCATAAGTAATCTCACCTGTTACTACATTAATCTTAGCTTCACGTGTAAATGTAACTTTGTCTGTTGATGGTTCAGAAACTTTGTTTCCTTCTTCATCAACATAATTAATTGTACGTGTTACTTGTTTTGTAGTTTCTAGTTTGTTGATTAAGTCCTCTGTCCACCTTGGAATTGTTGGATCATTTGGATTATTTGGATCTACTGGTGTATCTGGATCGATTGGTTGTCCTGGTACTGGTTTATTTGGATCTTTCGGATTTGTTGGATCAAATGGTTTCACTGGTTTAACACGTGGTGTTAATGTCACCTTGAAGTATTGATCAACCTTAGGATCGTTGTCAAACGTTCCTTTTGGTGGATAAGTGTTAGTTTCAACATCATATCCTTTTAGTTTTAATTTCGCAATTGTTGCTTTGATTTCACCGTCTTTTGTTAATGGTGTATTTGAATCTCCTGTTTCTGTGATTGGTGTTTCTAATACATTTCCTTTTGAATCCACGAAGCTTGTGATTGCTTTTTGTTGTCCGTCTTTTACATACGTAATTGGTGTATCTTGACCTGGTATTGTTGGCACTGGTGGTACGTTATATCCTTTTTCTGGATGGTTTGGATCCACCGGTGTTAACGGTACTAGTGGGTTTTCTGGACTCACTGGTTTTGTTGGGTCTTTTGGTACTACCGGAGTATGTCCTGGTACTTGTGGGATCACTGGTACTTTCGGACTATTCGGATCTTTTGGATCTTGTGGTTTTTCCGGGTTTGGTGTTACCACTTTACTTGGATCTTTAGGATCATTGTCGTACGGTGTTGGTGTTAGAGGAGTTTTCGGTGTTACTCCTTCCGGCACTTTCGGTACGAATGAACCTACTTTAGTGTAAACAACAGTAATTGTTTTATCTTCTGAATCAGGTCTAACTGTTTCTGATGCTACTTCTTTTTGTTTTGCATCTTTTAAGATGTAACCTTTAACTACTGGTGATTTCACCGCATCGTATATTTTATCTGTAGATGTCCAATTACCATAAGTAATCTCACCTGTTACTACGTTAATCTTAGCTTCACGTGTAAATGTAACTTTGTCTGTTGATTTCTCAGAAACTTTGTTTCCTTTTTCGTCAACATAGTTAATTGTACGTGTTACTTCTTTCTTAACGTCCAGTTTCTTAATTAGTTCATCTGTCCATCTTGGAATTGTTGGATCATTTGGATTATTTGGATCTACTGGTGTATCTGGATCGATTGGTTGTCCTGGTACTGGTTTATTTGGATCTTTCGGATTTGTTGGATCAAATGGTTTCACTGGTTTAACACGTGGTGTTAATGTCACCTTGAAGTATTGATCAACCTTAGGATCGTTGTCAAACGTTCCTTTTGGTGGATAAGTGTTAGTTTCAACATCATATCCTTTTAGTTTTAATTTCGCAATTGTTGCTTTGATTTCACCGTCTTTTGTTAATGGTGTATTTGAATCTCCTGTTTCTGTGATTGGTGTTTCTAATACATTTCCTTTTGAATCCACGAAGCTTGTGATTGCTTTTTGTTGTCCGTCTTTTACATACGTAATTGGTGTATCTTGACCTGGTATTGTTGGCACTGGTGGTACGTTATATCCTTTTTCTGGATGGTTTGGATCCACCGGTGTTAACGGTACTAGTGGGTTTTCTGGACTCACTGGTTTTGTTGGGTCTTTTGGTACTACCGGAGTATGTCCTGGTACTTGTGGAATCACTGGTACTTTCGGACTATTCGGATCTTTTGGATCTTGTGGTTTGTCTGGATTTGGTGTTACCACTTTAGTTGGATCTTCTGGATCGTTGTCATACGGTGTTGGTGTTAGAGGAGTTTTCGGTGTTACTCCTTCTGGCACTTTCGGTACGAATGAACCTACTTTAGTGTAAGTAACAGTAATTGTTTCATCTTTTGCATCTGACTTAACTGTTTCTTTTTCAACTACTTTTTGAGCTGGGTCTTTTAAGACATAACCTTTAACTACTGGTGATTTCACCGCATCAAATGTACTATCTCCATCAACCGCATTCCAATCACTACCATTGCCCTTAAATGTAACTTTATCTGTAGATGGTTTAGCTAATTCATTACCTTTTTCATCCACGTATTTGATTGTACGTGTCACTTCTTTTTTACCAGTTGTTTCTGGTTTTGGTTTATCTGGCACTTTTTCATACGTAATCGGCGTATCGTTTCCAGGCGTTTCTGGTACTGGTGGTACCTTGTATCCATTTTCTGGATGTTCTGGATCTACTGGTACTAATGGATTTCCATCTGGTGTCTTAGGTGTATAACCTGGCACATATGGAATCACTGGTGGTTTCGGTGTATTTGGATCCGTTGGTGTTCCTGGTTCAGGATATACTGGTGTTCCAGGTTTTGTTGGATCTGTCGGATTGTTTGGATATGGTTTTGGTGTCATATCTGTTCCTGTCGGTGGTGTTACACCTTCTGGTAATCTTGGTACCCATGCCCCTATTTTTCTATATTCAACTGTCACTTCATATGAATCAGTATCAGGTTGAACTGTGTTCTTTGCTACAAAGGCGATATTTGCAAAATAGCCATCTAATACAGGTGTATCAACTTTTAATAACTCTTTTGTTTCAGCATCCCAAGCGCCAAATTTTGTTATATATGTTGTCAAACTAGTAGTTGCATCTCTTGAAAATTCAACTTTATCTACTTTTGTTTTGATTTTTTCTGTATTAAGTTCTGTTTTGACTTCTTTTCCATCTTTAACATCGATTTGAACGTATTTAATTGTACGTATTACTGGTACAATTTCTTTATCTTTTAAAATTGGTTCATTTACTACAATTTTGTAAACTTGCGTTGGTTCTCTTTCTTCAGAATCGTCCAATGTATCATAGTTAGTTGTTTTTGATATAGGATTCTTCGTTGATACGATATACCCTCGTTGTTTTAAAGATGCAATTTTATTATCAACTTTTTCCCTATCTTCTGTTGTTACTACTTGATCAGAAACGCCATTAAATTCAAGTTTTTCTTCAGGTAATTCTACTTCTTCTCCAGTTGTGACATTAACAACTTTGATAAGAATTTTTTGTGGATTCGGTTTGTACTCAATCACAAAATTCTTTTTAGGATCGTTCGGTACATTCGGTACCTTGTACCCTTTTTTCGGATCTGCTGGATCTACCGGTTTTACTGGTACTAGCGGATTTGTATTAGGATCCTCTGGTTTTGTTGGATCTGTTGGGATCTTAGGTGTATAACCTGGCACATATGGAATCACTGGTGGTTTCGGTGTACTTGGATCCGTTGGTGTTCCTGGTTCAGGATATACTGGATTTGTTGGTTTTGTTGGGTCGTTTGGATTGTTTGGATATGGTTTTGGTGTCATATCTATACCTTTTGGCGGTGTTACACCTTCTGGTAAGTTCGGTACCCAACTTCCTAGTTTTGTATAAACAACTTCTCTCGTTATATTAGTCACACCACCAGTTGAAGATGGTGCTGTTGCCTCTTCTTCTTCTATGCTTGCTTTATTTGCGATATAACCTTCTAATACTGGTGTATCTACTTTCGGGAATTTACTATTTGTGCTTGTCCAATCCTTGTAAGATACCGTATCATTCGCTGTATCAGTTACTTCTTTTCCTGTGAATTCGACTGTATTTTCTTTCTTTCGTTCTTCAAGAGTCGTTCTAATTATAGCTCCATTCACATTATCTTCTTTTACATAGGTAATTGTTCTCTTAACTGTTCTGGTCACATCTACTTCTACCGGCGCTGGTGGCGTATTATCTTCCTCATATACATAAGTTACTGTTCTTGCTTCTGTAGAAGTCATCGTACCTGTGTCACTTGCAGAAGTTCTTAATCTTCCATCTTCAAGCGAATTGTCCTCTAATGATCTCTTCAATCTATAACGTTTACCATCAGCTGCTGTTAAAGTAGCAAGTTTTTTGCCTGTTACATCATAATCTGTACCTAATAATTGATCTTTTTGAGCAATATATGTTCCGTCTGTATCTTTTTTACCTATATCAGTTTCTTTTTGACCTTTTACAGTATTTTTAAGTGTTAATACAGTCCCACCGACAGTTTGATACTTAACTTTCACATTCCCAGACATAGCCGATCTTAATTCAGAAGTCTTCTTACTCTTTTCGATTTCTTCTATAATTTTCTTTTTCTTGTCTTCTGGAAGATTTGACTTACTAATAATTCTTCTTGCGACTTCTTTTGATGGTTCTACCGTATCTTGGATTACTGAGAAATCGGCTAGGATAGGCAGGTTATATTGAAGTCTTGGACTTTGCTTATTAACCCCAACACGTTTTTCATTTTCCGCAAACACTTGCACTTTATAGGATACAACGTCTTTGCCTAGTGGAATATCTCCTGTTGAGAAGTATCCACCTTTACCTAGTTTGTCCTGATCGCCATCAATTTGTTTTTCAATCTCTTTTGATAATTCATTATCAGCTAGCACTTTTGAACGTGTGACATTATCTCTTTCAACAAAAAGGTTCGTGAATTTTGAAAGACCATCTTCTTCTCCCG
>NZ_CABFLN010000046.1 GCF_901873445.1 Gemella haemolysans | reverse complement strand
AAATTTACTGACTTTAAAGTTTAAAATACTAAACAAAAATAACTTAATATTTTGTCCAACTTTTTGGGTGCAGTACCGTTTTTATACTTGGTGTTTTTTCTGTTGAATATTTTGTTAAAATTCTTCTTAAAGAGTGTATATGCACGTTTAATGTGTTAGCATCTTCAACATATTCATCTTGCCAAATTTTTTCATACAATTCTGTTTTAGAAAAAACGCGCTCTGGATTATTAGCCAGTAGCCATAATAATTCAAAAGACTTCACTGTAAGCTCTAATTGTTTATCATTTACCATAGCAATTCTACTATTATAGTTAATTTTCAAATCACCTAAAGTTAAAATATTTTCACTACTATTTTTCTCGATTCTACGTAGTATATTTCTAACTCTTAAAACTAATTCTCTTGGACTAAATGGTTTTACTATATAGTCATCTGCCCCCAAACTTAAAGCGTAGATTTTATCTGGTTCTGTAGTTTTCGCTGTTATGAATAAAAATGGTTGTTCCTCTTCTAAATACTGTACTTCACTGATTAAATCATAGCCATCCATATTGGGCATCATTATGTCTGTAATTACTAAAGAATATTTATTTTTCTTGTATTTCTCTAAAGCTTCTTTACCATCATTAGCGATATCAACATCATATCCACCTTGCTCTAAATATCGTTTATTTATCTCCGTTATTTCTATTTCATCATCTACTAATAAAATTTTATTAACCATATTTAACTCCTCTTATCAAAATAGTACTATACAATAAAAGTATAGCACTATTTCGATAAAATCTACAAGTTTATTTTATTTATTAATTATTTTTTCTTCTGAATCCTAATAGACCTAAGAAGCTTGCAATGATTAATCCTAGTATTCCAGTATTTGATGAATTTGTTGAACTCATTGTTCCTTCAGGTGCTGCACTTGTTTTTGGTAGCATACCTTTTTTCATCATTCCATTACTCATATGAGTATTCATAGTCATATTATCTTGCATCATAGCTTTATTCATACTAGATTCCATAGACATATTATCAGATTTACTCATATTCATTACTTTTCCACTTACATTTGAATTCATTGAACCAGTAGCTGTATTATTTTGTATCATATCTTCTCCTGGTTTCATATCCATTTGCTTAGTTTCTTTATGTAGATTTATAGTCACTTCTTTTGTTGCTACTACATTAGTTAAATCTGCTTTTCCGTCTTTTTCACCGTATACTTTTATTGTAGCTTTGTAGCTTTGTGTTCCATTAGCTTTTAATAAGTCTAATAATTCTTTATCTTGTTTTCCTAGTGTTCCTGCTAGGTCTACTTGATAGAAGTATAATCCTTTTCCTAGTTTTTCTAATGGTAATAATGCTAGATTTTTCGCTGATCCGTTATCTGACCATGGTGCTTTGTCTGATGATTTTAAGATTAATCTTGTTAACATTCCATCTCCACCGAAGAATTCATAAGGAATTACTTGGTTTACTCCAGCTGTGAATGGTCCTGGGAAGTTTGCTTTATCTAAGTATTTAGCTGGTACGTCTACTGTATCTTTAGTATTTTCCATTACTGCTTTTTTAACTTCGTTAACACTTGTAAGGCCATTTAGATTTACATTTACATCTTTTGTCGCTACTACGTTTGTCAAATCTGCTTTTCCGTCTTTTTCACCGTATACTTTGATTGTTGCTTTATAGCTTTGTGTTCCGTTAGCTTTTAATAAGTCTAATAATTCTTTATCTGATTTTCCTTTTGTTCCTTCTAGGTCTACTTCATAGAAGTATAATCCTTTTCCTAGTTTTTCTAATGGTAATAACGCTGGATTTTTTGCTGATCCATTATCTGACCATGGTGCTTTATCTGATGATTTTAAGATTAATCTTGTTAACATTCCATCTCCACCGAAAAATTCATAAGGAATTACTTGGTTCACTCCTGCAGTGAATGGTCCTGGGAAGTTTGCTTTGTCTAAGTATTTAGCTGGTACATCTACTGTATCTTTTGTATTGTCCATTACTGCTTTTTTAACTTCAACTGGAGTTGTTTGTGGTTCTGCAACATCTTTTGCCTGTTTTATTAAATTATTCACATCAGTTTCTTTTGATTCAATACTTACTTCTTTTTCTGATTTTACTTCAGGTTGTTTCTCAGCACTTACCGCATTTTTTGCTTCAACTGTACTTTTCTCAACTTGTTTTATTTCTTTTCCTACAGTATTTACTTTGTTTTCAATTACTTTAGATTCAGTTGCATCATTTACTTGTTTATTTTCTACATTTTGAACTACGGGAGCTTTATCTTGTAAATCACTCGCATGCGCTTCTCCACTGCCAACAACTATAAAAATTCCGCTAGCAATAGCAGCTGATACCACTCCAACACTAACCTTTCTGATTGCCCATTTTGTAAAATTTTCTGATTTAATAAAGTTATTTTTCATTTGTATTTCTCTCCTCTTATTTATTTAATACTTTATTACCAAAACTTTTTGTTTGATGAATACAGTATACCTTATAGATATTAACTAACTATTAGTAAAAGTTAAAATATTTCTTAAATAGTTATTATTAAAACATTATCTTTAAAATATATTAATATATATGGCCTATCTTAGATTTCTGACAATTCTAGGGAAAGTTTTTAATCTTTTATCGAAATTTTTTACTAAAAAGTGTTGACAAAGAAAAAAACTTATGTTAATATTTCTTTAACAGTTTTAAAAAGCGAAGAAGTGAAGAGCAATATTACTTAATTATTAGAGACCTTTTGGTTGGTGAAAAAAAGGATTTGGGTGTATTGTAAATGGTCACAGAGCTGAACTAATGACTATTAATGAGTTAGTTCCGGTTGATTACCGTTAATAATCATTGAGGTAAGATTAAAAGTTTATTTTAAGATTATAAAATTGGGTGGTAACACGGTCATTTCGTCCCTTGTGTTACTACCCTTTTGTCGTATTTAAGACTGAGTAAAAATTATTTTTATAAATTAATATAATATAACATTGATAAGATGAGTAGAAAAAAGGAGTTACACCAGAGAATCTCGGTAGCTGAAAAGAGATTAATGAATTTTTTTGAAGATGGTCTTTGAGTTTTAATTATCGAGCGGAAGTTAGGTAATTACGCAGAAATAGCGTTAAAATTTTAATGAGGTGGAAAACTAAAAAATTCAATTCACAATTTTAGATTTTCCATAAAATAAGGTGGTACCACGTATAAAACGCACGTCCTTAGACAATATTAGTTTATTGTTTAAGGGCGTTTTTATTTTTATAATTCAATATACAAAAAAGAGAAAATTTTAGGAGGAAAAGAAATAATGACAAAAATTTCAAGTTTAGGATACCCACGTTTAGGGGAAAAAAGAGAATGGAAAAAATTAATTGAAGGATACTGGGCTCGTACAGTTCGTCAAAACGAGTTATTTGAAGAAGCAGAAAAACTTCGTCGTCTTTATATCGAAAAACAATTCAATGCTGGGTTAGATTTCATCCCTGTTGGTGATTTCTCACTATATGACCACATTTTAGATTTATCAGTTCAATTCAACGTTATTCCACAACGTTTCGAAGGAAGAGAAGTTGATGTAGACTTATTCTTCGATATCGCTCGTGGTAACAAAGATAACGTTGCATCTGCACTAAAAAAATGGTTTAACACTAACTACCACTATATCGTACCAGAATGGGAAAATGTTAACCCTAAATTAAACAACACTCGTCTATTAGACTTATACAAAGAAGCTAAAGAAATCGTAGGAGATAAAGCTAAGCCAGTAATTACTGGACCAATCACATACGTAGCTTTATCAAGCGGTCTTGCTGAAGGCGAATTTGAAAAAGCTGTAGATAAATTATTACCATTATATACTCAAGTATTCAAAGAATTAGCTGAAGCTGGTGCTTCTTACATCCAAGTAGATGAGCCAATCTTCGTTACTGATGAAGGTAAAAATTATGTAGAATTAGCTCACAAAGTGTACAACCACTTCAACAATGAAGTAGAGGCTAAATTCATCTTCCAAACTTACTTTGAAGCTTTAGTAGAAGCTGAAAAACTTGTAGATCTACCTGTAGCATTCGGATTAGACTTCGTTCACGGAAGAGAAGAAAACTTAGCTAATGTAAAAGCTGGTCTATTTAAAGATAAAGAAGTATTTGCTGGAGTTGTTGACGGACGTAATGTATGGAGCAATGATTTCGAAGATAGTTCTGCATTATTAGAAGAACTTAAAGCTAATGTTGCTGAATTAGTAATTCAACCATCATGTTCATTACTTCACGTACCAGTTACAACTAAAAATGAAACAGAATTAGAAGAAACTTTATTAAATGGTTTAGCATTTGCTGATCAAAAATTAGAAGAACTTAACTTACTAGCTAACAAATTAGATGGTAAAGAAGATGCTGCATACCAAAAACACGTTGAAGACTTCAACAAATTACAAAATGCTGAATTCAGAAACCTTGAATTAGAATCAAGCGAAAATGTTCGTTCAACTCGTCCATCTGATTACAAAGTTCGTCGTGAAGTTCAAAATAAAAAATACAACTTACCAGTATTACCAACTACTACAATCGGATCATTCCCTCAATCTAAACAAGTACGTCTACAACGTGCGCTATGGAAAAAAGGTGAATTATCTAATGAAGCATACGAAAAATTCATCGAAGAAGAAATCGCTCGTTGGATTAAAATTCAAGAAGATCTTGATATCGACGTATTAGTTCACGGTGAATTTGAAAGAACAGACATGGTTGAATTCTTCGGTCAACGTTTCGCTGGATTTGCATCTACTAAATTCGGTTGGGTTCAATCATACGGATCTCGTGGGGTTAAACCACCAATCATCTACGGAGATGTAAAACACATTGAAGCTGTAACAGTTAAAGAAACTGCGTATGCTCAAAGCTTAACTAACCGACCTGTTAAAGGTATGTTAACTGGACCAGTTACTATTCTAAACTGGTCATTTGAAAGAACTGATATTTCTAAAGCAGAAATCTTCAACCAAATTGCTATCGCTCTTAAAAATGAAATTGAACTTTTAGAAAAAGCTGGAATTACAATTATCCAAGTTGACGAACCAGCTATCCGTGAAGGATTACCTCTAAGAGACAGCAAAAAAGAAAAATATCTTGAAGAAGCAGTATTCTCATTCCGTTTAGCTACTTCATCTGTTGAAGATACTACACAAATCCACACACATATGTGTTATTCTAACTTCGATGAAATAATCGATTCTATCCGTGCATTAGATGCTGACGTTATTTCTATCGAAACTAGTAGAAGTCACGGAGAATTAATCTCTGCTTTCGAGACTGCAATCTACCCATTAGGTATCGGTCTTGGAGTTTACGATATCCACTCTCCTCGTGTACCAACAAAAGAAGAAGTACGTACTAATATCTTACGTCCACTTCAAAAATTATCTACAGAACAATTCTGGATTAACCCTGACTGTGGATTAAAAACACGTGCTGAAAAAGAAACTATCGAAGCTTTAGAAGTTTTAGTTGAAGTTACTAAAGAAATCAGAAGTGAACTTGCCGCTAAATAGGAGGTTCATATGAGAAACTTATTAGAGAGATTAGAACAAAATGTACTCGTAGCTGATGGAGCTATGGGTACAGCTCTCTATAGTAATGGATTGGAAAGTTGTCATGAGTATAATAATATCTCTAATCCAGATTCTGTGGAGAAAATTCATAAAGCTTATATCGAAGCTGGAGCGGATATAATTCAAACAAACACTTATGCGGCAAAAAAATGCCAACTTAAGACATATGGCTATGATAATAAATTTGAAGAAATTAACATTCGCGCTGCTGAAATAGCACGCAAGGCTGCTGGAGAAGATACTATTGTTTTCGGAACAATCGGAGCTATTCGCGGTCTTCGTGAATGTGAACTTTCATTAGAAACTATTGTAAAAGAAACAATTGATCAAGTAAAAGTTCTACTATCAACAAATAAAATAGATGCGTTGTTATTCGAAACTTATTATGATCAAGAAGAAATTCGTGCTGTATTAACTGAAGCAAGAAAATTAACTGACTTACCTATTATCACTAATATTTCATTATTAGAAGCAGGTATTACTCAAAACGGAGAAAAAGTAACTGATGCTTTAAGCACACTTGTTAACCTAGGGGCTGATATCGTTGGTTTAAACTGTCATCTAGGTCCTTATCACATGATTAAAAGTTTAAAACAAGTGCCATTATTTGCACAAAGTTACCTATCTGCTTATCCTAATGCAAGTTTATTACAACTGACACAAACAATTAATGGTAACGAATATCGTTTCAGAAAAAATTCAGCTTACTTCGAACAAAGTGCTAAACTTCTTGTTGAAGAAGGTGTAAGATTAATCGGAGGATGCTGTGGTACTACTCCAGAACATATTCGCGCTATTAAAAAAGGAATAAAAGGTCTTAAACCAGTTAAAAGAAAAGTAATAACACCGCTACCTGCAGAAGAAGAACTAGTTAGAGTAGCAAGTAATAAACCAACAATTGTTGATAAAGTCAAAAAACAAGTAACTATAATTGCCGAATTAGATCCACCAAAACATTTAAATGTTGATAAATTTATTGAAGGGGCTAAAGCAATTGACAAGAAAAACATTGAAGCCATTACTCTAGCAGATAATTCTCTTGCTAGTACTCGTATTTGTAACTTGTCTGCTGCAACCTTACTAAAAGAGCATATTACTACCCCTACACTACTTCATTTAACATGTCGTGATCATAATCTTATCGGACTACAATCTCGTTTAATGGGATTTGATCTTCTTGGAATTAATAACGTCCTTGCTCTTACTGGAGATCCAAGTAAACTTGGTGATTTCCCTGGGGCTACTAGTGTCTATGATATGACTAGTCTTAAATTAATTCCTTTTATTAAACAACTTAATGAAGGACTTGGATATAACGGAGCTTCACTGAAAAAAACTACAAACTTTACTGTGGCAGCTGCCTATAATCCTAATGTTCGTGACCTAAGTAAAACAAAACGTCTAGTTGAGAAAAAAATAAAAGCAGGTACTGATTATTTTATTACCCAACCTGTCTTTGAAGCTGAAAAAATTGAACAATTAGCAGAACTTGCCGCTGATTATCCAGATACACCATTCTTCGTTGGTATAATGCCAATAACTAGCTACAACAACGCCATCTTCCTACATAATGAGGTACCTGGAATTAAATTATCAGAAGATTTCTTAGCTAAATTAGAAGAAGTAAAAGATGATAAAGAACTTTGCCAAAAAGTTGCTTTAGAAGAAAGTAAAAAACTACTTGATGTTGCTTTAAAACACTTCAAGGGAATTTACTTAATCACACCATTTTTAAGATATGATCTAACATTAGAATTAATAGATTATGTTGAGGAAAATAAAGATAAATAAAAATTATATGTATATATATAAATCACGGAGCTAGAATGATTCTAACTCCGTGATTTACTATTTTTCTTCTATTATTTGTTTCCGTATTTTTCAAAAAGTTCATCTAATGGTTTATACATTACTTTATTTAAATCTTCAATTAAAAATTGAAGTTTTTGTTGAGCTTGTACAAAGTCTAAAAACTTAGAATTTTCCATTAATTTTTGTTGGATTTCTTCTAACGCTGTTAAATCTTCTTCTGAAGGTTCATTTCCTGATTGAGTTGTTTCCATTAAATCTTTTTGTTTTGATACGAATTGTGTATAAAGTTCATTAGCTTCTTCATCAGAATATAATCCTTCAGATGCTGCTAATGATGCTTTGTATTCATCAGATTCTCTTAATGCTCTTTCAAATTCATTTGCTTTATCATAAATATTTACCATAGTTATTTGCTCCTTTTATGTTGTAATTTTATTATAACATAGTTTTACCTTCTTTGACAATAAATCGTTTTTATCATCTTTCCCTATACAACATATCTTTTTTGTATAAAAAAGTAGGTTTCAAAAACTACTATGTACGAATTCATACAATAATTCTATATAACAAAAAATGCTACTTCATACTATCTTTTTGTTTTCTTGATAAGACTAATACAAGTAAACTTATTATAGCCAATAATGAAAAATCATTAGTATTACTCATTCCTGTTTTTGGAAGATTCTGTTGTTTTAATGAGTTTTCTTTAGAAATCGCGTTTTGAGTGTCTGTTTTAGAAAGATTATTTTTATCTGATACTATTGCAAATTGACTGAAGTGATCTATGTAGAATTCTACATTTCCGTTATTTATGACTGAGGGAATTTGTTTTAGATTCCCATTTTTTTCTATATGATATATTTCTACATTTTTATTTTCATATTCAGCTAAAGCTATTCTTACCAGTCTATTATTATCTAACGATATTTCTTTTCCACCTTTGTGTAAACTTAAGTCATATATTCTTACATTCTTATTACCTTGTAACTTATCTTTCACAGTATTTATTGCTTTTTCATCTCCAATTTCTACTGCTCGAAATTCTATATCATCTATAGTCATATTATAAAGTTCTAAACTCACTCTATTATCAAGAGCCGTTAGTAATAATGTTTTTATTTTATCTGCTAAAACAGGATTACTATTATTATTGGTTTCTTTCCCTAATTCCCCTGGTTGAACTGGCTTCACTGGTCGCTCTGGTTTTTCTGAATCTGCCGGTGTTTCTTCTTTTTGTTTTTCCTCAACTGGTTTTACAGACGTTGATGGCTGTCCAGATGCCTCTGGCTCTGCCGGAGTTCCTGGTTGAACTGGCTGTTCTTGTTTCTCTACTTTTTCCGGCTGAACTGGTTGAGCTGGTTCAGTTTGCTTTTCTGGCTGAACTGGTTGTTCTGAATCTGCCGGTGTTTCTTCTTTTTGTTTTTCCTCTGCAGGTTTTGTTGACGCACCTTGCTCTCCTGTTTCCCCTGGTTGAGCTGGCTGTTCTTGTTTCTCTGGTTTTTCCGGCTGAACTGGTTGTTCTGGTTTTTCTGAATCTGCTGGTGTTTCTTCTTTTGGTTTTTCCTCTACAGGTTTTGTTGAATTACCTTGATTTCCTGTTTCCCCTGGTTGAGCTGGCGATTCTTGTTTCTCTGGTTTTTCTGAATCTGCCGGTGTTTCTTCTTTTGGTTTTTCCTCTACAGGTTTTGTTGAATTACCTTGATTTC
>NZ_CABFLN010000045.1 GCF_901873445.1 Gemella haemolysans | reverse complement strand
AAAAAAAAAAAATATATATATATATATAAACTAGCTTTTATTTCCTTCTAGAGTGTAGATTTTTCTATGATCTTGTCAAGAACAAGGGCAAGCCTTCTTTGAATTCTTGACAAAATCTATCGGAAAATCTTATTAAACTCTAAGGAATAAAAGCCATAAGAACTAATAAAATTAAAAACAGTTAACTTTATTTAAAACATCAGGTTATGTTTACACAAAAATCTTGACACTGCCGGATGCCTGCTGCGCGTGCCAGTAACTGGAAAAATTCTGAAAGTTGAAATAGACAATTAATGAAAAACTGATAATCTAGAAATAAAATCTAGGTTATCAGTTTTTATGTATTTAAACAAAATAAGTAAACAAGTTGGTGTTATTTTACTTCCTATTGTTGTAAATATAATATCCAATAAAAATAGCCGCTATTAAATATAGATTAAAATTAGGATTAGCTATATAAAACAGCATTGCTTTATATGAAAGTCTCATAAATAATCCTTGGATAATTGACGGAGCAAAAAGTAAAATTACAATTACAGAATTATCCATTTTCTTCGCCAGTATTATTATAAATATTAATACAAGTAAAAGAATTAGAATTGCTAAGTATTTATTTATAATAATATTGAATGCTGTTGGAAATTTAAAAGGATTAAAAAATATTAGTAATGCTATTAATAGTACTAAAATTGTAATTATTGTACTTTTGGTACGTTCATCGAGTCTGCTTTTATTTGTGTACATAAATATATAACTTAAATAAAATCCACCGAAAATTAAAATTCCAACTAAAGCCGCTTCTAATAGATTTAATGCCATAAATGGATTAGCCAAAATAGGTGTAAGATAAAAAAGTAAATATATACCGGTTGCTATTATTAAATTACGCTTGAATATTGTCATATACTCTCCTTAATTATTTTAATAATGATGATAGACCATAAGCTATAAATGAAAAAACTAATATAATAAGTATTAAAACTAGAGCACTCGAATTAAAAATGAAAAATAAAGGAAGTGCTAAAATAGTACTTAATATTGGTATAAATATATTCTTTTGAATAAAGTATAATATTAATAGTGTTATAGCAAATGAAGTGAATCCATAAACTAATATTAAAATGAAACCAGCTTTATCACTAGTACCATTATAGAATTTCAAAAAAAGTAGTGGGATAATATAGTAGAAAATACTAGTAAGTAAAAATATCCCTAAAAATGTTTTTCTTTGCATGGTAAAGTCTCCGTTTATCTTGTTTTTATTATTGTAATATTTTCTATAATAGAAGTCTAGTAATATAAGAGTTTTAATAAAAAAATATTTTTTAAAGGAGGTAAAATATTTTCGGATATCCCTTGTTAAAATGAAATAATTAGAGTAAAATAAATATAATAATATAACAAAGGAGAACTATAATTATGTCAAAAGTTCATGTATTTGATCATCCGTTGATCCAACATAAATTATCTTTTATTAGAGATAAGAGAACGGGTTCTAAAGACTTTAGACAACTTACTAATGAAGTAGGTTCTTTAATGGCTTATGAGATTACTCGTGATCTTCCACTTGAGGATGTTGAAGTAGAAACTCCAATTCAAACTACTACTTGTAAACGTCTTGCTGGTAAAAAGATAGTTTTTGTTCCAATTCTTCGTGCAGGATTAGGAATGGTTGATGGTTTAATGGATTTAATTCCATCAGCAAGAGTAGGACACGTAGGTTTGTATCGTGATCCAGAAACTCTTCAACCACATGAGTACTTTGTAAAAATACCAAGTAATCCAGAAGAACGTCATTTCATCGTTGTTGACCCAATGTTAGCAACTGGTGGTTCAGCTATTGCGGCGATTGACTCATTGAAACAACGTGGAGTTAACGATATTAAATTTATGTGCTTAATAGCAGCACCAGAAGGTGTAAAAGCTTTACATGATGCACATCCAGATGTAGATATCTATATCGCAGGATTAGATGAAAAACTAAATGATCATGGGTATATCGTACCGGGACTAGGAGACGCTGGAGACAGAATCTTCGGAACAAAATAATATAATAATAACAACATATTTTTAAACAATTTAGATAAAATTTAAGAAATTGCTAGAAAATATTATAAAATAATATTATAATATGTATTAAGTATTTCTAATTTTATATTACACTAGATTTAGAAATATAAAAGATACTTAAGAAAAGAGGTGAGGGGAATATATGGAAAAACATACATATCTTATTACCAAATTATTTGGCCATGATATAACGGTTAATATTCCTAGTGTAATCACAACTTTAATAACAGTGTTGCTTACATTTATTATAGTGATGTTTCTAACTAGTAGAATTAAATTAAGACCAGATAGTAAACGTCAAAATGCAGCTGAGTTACTTGCTTATTTTGTTAGTGATAATGTAATTAAGGGTAACGTTAGTTGGAAAAAATATGGTAAAGGATTATGGGCGACAGCGTTAACACTTATTTCACTTATTGCTGTAGCAAATACGATTGGTGTACTTATAGAAGTTAGTTACAATGAAGTTGTATATGTGAATTCTATAACAGCCGATCCAACATTTACTTTCTCTCTTGCATTATTAGTTATTGTGTTTACTCATTATGCAGGAATTAAGTATAAGGGTACTAAGCATTACTTCGGTACATATACTTCTTCAGGTATAGGTATTGCGCCGTTCAAAGTTATCGAAGAGTTTACAAACTTATTGACACTTTCAATGCGTTTATTCGGTAACATTTATGCAGGGGAAGTACTGTTAGCACTTTTAGCGACACTAGCAACAGCAGGTGTTTTCGGTGCTATCGCAGGTATTACAGGTTTAGTAGTATGGAAAGGATTCTCACTATTTATAGGATTTATCCAAGCATATATCTTTACAGTATTATCATTTATTTATTTATCACATAAAATTAGTGATGAACATTAATTCAAATAAGTACACAATTTTGTGTAAAAATTAATAATTAATAAAATTCATTTATTATCCAAGGAGGAAAATATAATTATGGTAGAATTAATTGGAGCAGGATTAGCAGCAGGATTAGCAGCGGTTGGAGCTGGTATTGGTAACGGATTTTTATTCGGTAAATTCATGGAAGGTGTATCTCGTCAACCTGAAGTTGAACCAAAATTAAAATCAAATGCATTCATTATGTTCGCACTTGTAGAAGCGGTGCCTATCTTAGCAGTAGTTATTGCATTCATGATTTTAGCGAAATAATTCAGTCTAATATTGTAATAAATAACTATTAAGAATAGGAGCATTTAGTAAATGGAAAATTTAGTATTTTTAGCTACTGAACACGCTTCTCATCAAGGATGGAACTTAGGAAATATGGCTATTAACATAATAGCTGTGTTAATCTTATTAGTATTACTGAAAAAATTTGCTTGGGACAAACTTATTGATATGTTAGATGAGCGTCAAAGATTAGTTGAAGGTCAACTTGATGATGCTGCTAAAAATCAAAAAGAAGCATTAGTTTTACTTGAAGAAAATCAAGAAAAATTAAGAAATGCTCAACAAGAAATTAAAGTTATGATGGAAGATGCTCGTGAACAATCTAAGGTTGAAAAACAAGCTATTCTAGAAGAAGCTCGCAAACAAGCAGAACAATTAAAAGTAAATGCTCAAAGAGATATTGAGGATGAGAAGAAAAGAGCGCTTGAAGAAATCAACAGACAAATTGCTGATTTATCAGTGCTTGTAGCTTCGAAAATTTTAGAAAAAGAATTAGATGGCTCAACACAAAGTGAATATGTTGATAAAGTCATTAAAGAGGTAGGGGTGAAATAATGAGTAAGTCAGTATTAGCTAATAAAATTGGATATTCATTATTTGAAGTTGCAAAAGAAAATAACGCATTAGAACAAGTAGCTAATGAGTTACCAGAAGTTGCAAAAGTTATTAATGGAAACTCTGATTTTGTTACATTGATGAACAACCCTAATTTAGAAAAAATAAAGAAAATTAACTTGATTGAAGCATCATTTTCAGGAGTAAACAAATATGTTGTAAATGTTGTGAAAATCTTAGCGGGAAATCTGCAAATCTCATTAATAAATTTTGTTTTAGAGCAATTTACTGAATTGTTTAATAAACATTCAAATAGCGTTGTTGTAAAAGTTGAATCAGCTTCGCCACTAACTGAAGTTCAGTTAGAAAATCTAAAAGAAAAACTTAAAAATGAGTTACAACTAGAAAAAGTAGAACTTAATAACCTTGTAGACAAGAGTCTTCTAGGTGGACTTAAACTTACTTACAATAACAAAGTAGTAGATGCTAGTGTTAGAGCAAAATTAAACGCTATAAAGTCAAAAATTTCTACAATCTAGAAGAAGTTGAAACAAGGAGGGACATAAATGGCTATTAGAGCTGAAGAAATTAGTTCATTACTAAAATCACAAATAGAAAATTATCAGTTTGAAGTTAAGTCAACAGATGTCGGTACAGTTATAGAAGTAGGGGACGGTATAGCTCGTGTATACGGTCTTAATGAAATAATGAGTGGTGAGTTAGTTGAATTCACTAAAACAGGGGTTATGGGTCTTGCTCAAAACCTTGAAGACACAAATGTTGGTATCGTAATTTTAGGACCAACAACTGATATTAAAGAAGGAGACGAAGTTCGTCGTACTGGACGTGTTATGGACGTTCCTGTTGGTGAAGAATTAATAGGACGTGTAGTCGATCCATTAGGACAACCAGTTGATGGACGTGGTCCAGTAAATACTACAAAACGTCGTCCAATCGAATCTCCAGCAGTTGGGGTTATGGGACGTAAATCTGTATCAGTTCCTTTCCAAACTGGTATTAAAGCGATTGATGCATTAGTACCAATCGGACGTGGACAACGTGAGCTTATTATCGGGGATAGACAAACAGGTAAAACTGCAGTAGCTATCGACTCAATTTTAGCTCAAAAAGGACAAGATGTTATTTGTATCTATGTTGCAATTGGGCAAAAAGAATCTACAGTACGTAGTGTTGTAGAAACACTTAAAGAACACGGTGCATTAGAATACACTATAGTAGTAACAGCATCAGCATCTCAACCAGCACCACTTCTTTACATCGCACCTTATGCAGGGGTTGCTATGGCAGAAGAGTTTATGTTTAATGGTAAAGATGTAGTAATCGTTTATGATGACTTATCAAAACAAGCAGCAGCTTACCGTGAGTTATCATTACTATTAAAACGACCACCAGGTCGTGAAGCATACCCAGGGGACGTATTCTATTTACACTCACGTCTTCTAGAGCGTGCAGCTCGTGTAAATGAAGATTTTGGTGGAGGAAGTATCACTGCACTACCATTCGTAGAAACACAAGCAGGTGACATTTCTGCATATATTCCAACAAACGTAATCTCAATTACTGATGGACAAATCTTCTTACAATCAGATTTATTCTTTTCAGGTATCAGACCAGCGATTAACGCAGGGCTTTCAGTATCTAGGGTAGGAGGATCTGCACAAATTAAAGCTATGAAAAAAGTATCAGGTACATTACGTCTTGACTTAGCATCTTACCGTGAGTTAGAAAGCTTTGCTCAATTCGGGTCTGACTTAGATCCAGCAACTCGTGAAAAACTAGAACGTGGTAAACGTACAGTTGAAGTTTTAAAACAAGACTTACATAAACCAATTCCAGTAGAAAAACAAGTTATGATTCTTTATGCTTTAACACACGGATTCTTAGATGATGTTGAAGTTAAAGATATTCACAGATTTGAACAAGAATTATATGCGTACTTAGATGCTCATGAAAATGAAGCAGTTAAGCACATTAAAGAAACAAAAGACTTACCAGCAACAGAAGTTATGGATGAAGTAATCGCTGCATTCAAAAAAACTTTTGCTTAAGATGAGAAGTAGTAGAGTAAAGGTGGTGAACTAATTGGCGTCACTAAGAGATATTAAAAACAAAATCAATTCTACAAAGAAAACTAGTCATATTACAAAAGCGATGGAGATGGTTTCCACTTCTAAACTTTTAAAAGCACAATCTAACACACAAAGATTCAATCCTTACATGCAAAAAATGAAAGAAGTGATGGGAACAATTTTTGGTAAAGGAGCTAATATCAAGCATCCTATGTTAGAAAAAAGAGAAGCTAAGAAAACTCTTTATGTGGTAATTACTAGTGATAGTGGTTTATGTGGAGGATTCAACTCTAATATCATAAGAAATTTTGTTAATACTGTTAACGAAAGACATAATGATAGCGAGTATGGAATTGTAGCTATAGGTAACTATGGAGCAGAATTCTTCAGAAAAAATGGCTATAATGTAGTTGATAGTTATAGAGATATACCAGATGAGCCAAGTTTCACACAGGTTAAGGAAATTACTAATAAAGTTGTAGGTTATTTCATAGATAAAGAATATGATGAAATCTACTTACATTACAATCACTTTGTTAGTATGATTCAACAGGTTGTAACTGAAAGTAAAGTTCTTCCTATAGAAAATACAGATCAATTCGCAAATTCTGATGAGCAACCTACAGGAGCTTATGAATTTGAACCTGGTGAGGCAGCAGTACTAGATGTAATACTACCACAATATGCTGAAAGTATGATTTACGGAAGTATATTAGATAGTAAGGCTAGTGAACATTCTGCAAGAAAAACAGCAATGAAAAACTCAACTGATAATGCAGGAAATATTATTGATACACTTACGATTAAATATAATCGTGCAAGACAAGCTGCAATTACACAAGAAATTACAGAGATTGTAAGTGGAGCAGCAGCAACAAAATAGTAATGAGAAAGGAGAAGCTATTAAGTTAGCAAACAACATATGAATAAAGGTTATATTCTCCAAGTTATGGGACCTGTAGTAGACGTAAAATTCGAATCAGGGCATATGCCTAATCTATTAAATGCTTTAGAAGTATTTATAGAAAAAGGTGATGGAAAAAAAGAAAAATTAGTTCTTGAAGTTTCTCTAGAAATTGGTGATAACGTAGTTAGAACAATTGCGATGTCATCTACTGATGGATTAAATAGGGGAGCAGAAGTAGTAGATACAGGAGCACCAATCACAGTTCCTGTTGGTAACTACACATTAGGTCGTGTGTTCAACGTATTAGGTGAAGCAGTTGACCACGGAGAAGAAGCAGGAGCAGAAGTTAGAAAAGATTCAATTCACAAAGAAGCTCCTACATTCGAAGAATTATCAACACACGTTGAGGTTCTTGAAACAGGTATTAAAGTTATCGACTTACTTGCACCATATATTAAAGGTGGTAAAATCGGTCTTTTCGGTGGTGCGGGAGTTGGTAAAACAGTTCTTATCCAAGAACTTATCAATAACGTTGCACAACAACACGGTGGTCTTTCTGTATTCACTGGTGTAGGTGAACGTACTCGTGAAGGTAATGACCTTTACTACGAAATGAAAGATTCTGGTGTTATTAACAAAACAGCCATGGTATTCGGACAAATGAACGAACCGCCTGGTGCTCGTATGCGTGTAGCATTAACAGGATTAACAATGGCGGAATACTTCCGTGATGAAGAAGGACAAGACGTACTTCTATTCATCGATAACATTTTCCGTTTCACACAAGCAGGTTCTGAGGTTTCTGCGTTATTAGGACGTATGCCTTCAGCCGTTGGTTACCAACCAACACTTGCCACAGAGATGGGACGTTTACAAGAACGTATTACATCTACTAAAAAAGGATCTGTTACATCTATTCAAGCGATTTATGTGCCAGCCGATGACTATACTGACCCGGCTCCAGCGACAACATTCGCTCACTTAGATGCAACAACAAACCTTGAGCGTGCGTTAACAGAGATGGGTATCTACCCAGCGGTTGACCCACTAGCTTCTACATCAAGAGCATTAGCTCCAGAAATCGTAGGAGAAGAACACTATCAAGTTGCGACAAGAATTCAAAGAACTCTTCAAAAATATCGTGAATTACAAGATATTATCGCCATCTTAGGTATGGATGAGTTAAGTGATGAAGATAAGAAAACAGTTGATAGAGCACGTCGTGTTCAATTCTTCTTATCTCAAAACTTCCACGTAGCAGAACAATTCACTGGTCAACCTGGATCATATGTTCCAGTATCTGAATCAGTAGAGGCATTCAAAGGAATCTTAGATGGTAAATATGACCATATCCCAGAAGATGCATTCCGTCTAGTTGGTGGAATTGAAGACGTATTAGAAAAAGCTCGTAAACTAGGAGTAGAAGTATAATACAAATAGGAGGTAAATAAATGAATACTTTAAGTGTAAGCATTGTTACTCCTAATGGAGAAGCTTATAGCGCAAAAGAGGCTTCTATGGTTGTATTAGGGACTACAAGTGGACAAGTTGGGGTAATGGCTAACCACGTTCCAATGGTTGCATCATTAAAAGTGGGACCATTAAAAGTAGTTTTTTCTGATGGCAGAGAAGAATATTTAGCTGTAAGCGAAGGATTTGTGGAAACACATAAAGGCGAAGTAACTATTATAGTTCAAACAGCAGAATTAGATAAAGATATTGACGTTGAACGTGCTCAAAGAGCATTACAACGTGCAGAAGAACGTCTTGCAAAAAAAGAAGATGGTCTTGATGTTAGACGTGCGGAGTTAGCATTAGCTAAAGCACTAGCTCGTCTGAAAGTATCTGGAAAGTAATAAAAAAGATATAGTTCATTTTAGTTGAACTATATCTTTTTGTTTTGATAATGAATAGTTATGGATGTTAAAAAGGGAGTGACTCAAAAATCGTGATTTCGTAGAAATCGATTTTGTCGAGTCACTCCCTTGAAAGTGTATTAGCGATTTTTTCTGCGTTTTAATAATGCAGTTAAGGTAATTAATGAAATTCCTAATAAAGTTAAGGTGTTATTAGTTGTTTGTCCAGTTTTAGGAAGAGTTCTTGGTGGATTCGTAGGAGTAGATTTTGCTCCTTTTACATTGACAACCGTAAATTTCTTCTCTTCTTGAACAGCAGAAGTATTAATATCTTTTTCATTAGTAGCTAATGCTGTTTTGATTCTTGCGATAATAGCAAATTTACTAAAGTGGTTGACAGTGAATTGTAAGTTTCCTTCATTAGTACTTGAAGGTACTAGCTCAATAGAATTATCTTCTTTTATGTGATAAACAAGAATTTCTTTATCTTGTTCGTTTTGAAGTAATGCTATATGAACGGTTCTAGGAATGTTTAGATTTACTTTTTTATTATTATTTTGTAATTCTAAGTCCAAGACTCTTATAGATGAAATCTCATCTTTATTTTTAATTTCATTTTTATCATCATTTATTATTTTAGATTTTAAATTGTCTAAATCTACTTCATTAGTAATATCTGTTACTTTAAAACTGATGTCTTTAGAGTATTTAGAATCTAATTCAAGCTTAATATTTTCATTATTTGATTTGATAGTTATAGATGTAGTGTCATTATTGATAGTTAGTTCCGGAAGTTTTTCTATTCTGGGTGATTCCTTCGGTTTATTAAATTCAGAAATATTGCCATCTTTATCAACAACTACTTTATTCCCATTTTCAGAAAGTTCGTCGATTTTACCAGTGAAAGGTTTCAGAGTATCAGAAGTAGGGGCATCGCTTGGAGTGTTGAATTCTACAACATTGCCGTCTTTATCGATGACTACTTTATTCCCATTTTCAGAAAGTTCATCGATTTTACCAGTGAAAGGTTTCAGAGTATCAGAAGTAGGGGCATCGCTTGGAGTGTTGAATTCTACAACATTGCC
>NZ_CABFLN010000044.1 GCF_901873445.1 Gemella haemolysans | reverse complement strand
TCTATAAATTATTAGATTTTATATTACCAACTGCGAAAAAAATTATCTATCATGCAGATACAGACCAATTAGAACTCCAAACGGATCCAGATAAAGTAGCCAAACATCGTGTAGAGTTAAAGAATAGACTAGCAGATAAAAAAGCAGCATTAGAAACAGCTGATGAAGAGAAAAAAAATGAACTAAACAAA
The DNA here is from genome assembly GCF_901873445.1 of Gemella haemolysans. Classification (GTDB taxonomy): domain Bacteria; phylum Bacillota; class Bacilli; order Staphylococcales; family Gemellaceae; genus Gemella; species Gemella haemolysans_C. Next base: position 10,896 of record NZ_CABFLN010000044.1, on the reverse strand, counting down.
GAAATCTCTGCCTTAGAATCAGCTATTAGATCCACAAATAACTATACTTACAAGGAAGCAAGAAACGGTAGTAAAGAAGCGAAAATCCTTGGCTCACACATGGAAGCAACTAGAAAACCTGATAGTAGCGAAGTGACAGAAGCTGAATATAAAAAGTATCGTACTAATGAACTTGCTGCGGGAGAAGAAGATGGTCTTTCAAAATTCACGAACCTTTTTGTTGAAAGAGATAATGTCACACGTTCAAAAGTGCTACCTGATGACAAATTATCAGAAAGAATTAATACAGAGATTAGTGGTGATCAGGATAAACTAGGTAAAGGTGGATACTTCTCAACAGGAGATATTCACTTAGAAAAAGATGTCATTGCTTATAAAATCCAAATATATTCTGGTAATAATAAACGAGTTGGGATTAATAAGCAAAGTCCACGTATACAATATAACCTACCAGTTTTAGCAAACTTTTCGATTGTCCAAGACACCTTAAAAGCAGCTCAAGCTCTATCTCATCGTATTCTTGATCAAACCATTAAAGAAGAAAAAGAAAAAGTTGATGAAAAACGAGCTGAAAAAGAAACATTAATCAAGGAATTGGAAAAAAATATACCTTCACTCGAAGATAAATTGAAACCTCTTGAAAGCAAACAAAAAGAATTAGAGGATAAACAAAACGAGCTAGGAGATAAAATAAAATCTTTCGAAGATAAACAAAAAGAAATTGGTGAAAAACTAAAACCTATTGAAGATAAACAAAAAGAAATTGGTGAAAAACTAAAACCTATTGAAGATAAGCAAAAAGAACTTGAAGAAAAACAAAAATCAGTTGCAGATAAATTAAAAGATAAAGAGAAACTAAGCCAAGATGAATTGAAAAAATTAGAAGATGAGGCTAAAAAACTTGAAGATGAAGCAAAAAAATTAGAGGATGAAGCCAAACCTTTTAAAGATGACATTAAAAAACTTGAAGATGAAGCCAAACCTTTCAAAGATGAAATTAAAAAACTTGAAGATGAAGCCAAACCTTTCAAAGATGAAGCTAAGAAATTAGAGGATGACTCTGAAAAATTAAAAGAAGAAGTACAATCATTAAAAGATGAACTAGAATCTACTAAATCTAAAATCAAAGATGAAAAGGAAAAAATTCAAGATATTAATGAATCTTTTAAAGAAGTTGAAAAAGGCTTAAAAAAAATCCATGATCAAATTGACGCAACTACAAGAACCCATCAATTAAAACTTTTATTTAAAGGAAATATTACAGTTAAATATAAGGATAATAATGGAAAAGAGTTAAAAGATAGTGCAACATTAGCTCAATCTGGAAACTTTATTAGGGTTGATGAGGAAGGAAATTTATCTGAAACAGATAAAAATGATCAATTAGTAAAAACACATAAAGTATTTGAAAATGGAAATGTCCTTGAAATTGTTGAGAATAAAATCGTTAAGGCTTATAAAGTGGACCATAATGGAAAAACAATCAAAACGTATGTGGTTGACGAAAATGGTGATATTTTTGCTAGTGATGAAAAAGGTGAGAAAATCCAAGAATTAAAACTTTATAAACTTGTAAAAGAAGACAGAGTTGAAAAAGTATTGAACCCTGAAACAAACAAGGAAGAAGAAAAAACAATTCATGAAGAATACCTTGCAAGACTAGATAAAGATGGAAAAGTAGCTGGAAAATACAATAAAAAACACTTAATCAAAGGTAAAGATAAACCAGAAGACTTATTAGAAATTAGTAATAAAATTGGTTTCTACTATGATTCGACGAGTGATTATCTAAGAACCATAAAAAAAGACGGAATTACTTATCGTTTGAGAAAAGCTCATAGAGGTGTTGCAGCAACATCTTATCGTCCTTCAGGAGTATTATCTTCTGTAAATACAACTGTTACTTATCTTTATGATGAAGTTGCTCGAGCTAAAGTTCAAGTGTTAGAAAGAGATGACAACAATCATCTAATTCCTGTTGAAAATCAAAATGACTTTATTTTGGAATCCCTTGTTGGAAAAGATTTCCCTGAAGAAGCTGTCAATGAAAAGATAGCAGAGTTGGAAAAGATGGGGTATATTGTCTCAAGTAATTTTGGCAATGGAAAAACTAGAGTAGCCGATTCTGACAGTGATGTAGAGGCTGATGAGGAAAGTGGTAGAAAAGAAAAAATCAGTCAAACTTATACGATTACAGTTGAAAAACCAAAAGTTTATGCAAATGTAGTAGCGAATTACTACAAAGATGGAACAGAAGAAAAATTAGCAGAGAGTGATACTCAAGAAAATAAAAGAGTGCTTACAGATTATGAAACTGAAGCAAAAGAGATTGCTCCAAAAACAGTAGTCGAAGAAACTCCACTAGCAACAATCACAAGAACATATACTTATACTTTGAAAGCTGAACCAGAAAATAAAAAAGGTAAAGTTGCCAAAGAAGGGGTAGTTGTAAATTACTTTTATACTGAAACAGTCGAAGAAAGAGTTGTATATAAAGTAATTACCGAGTGGATTGATGTTAATGGAAATCAACTAAAACCATCGGAAAAAGGAGAACAGGATAAAGGACGAATTCCAAATCATGTCTTTCTTGAAACCATTCGAACGAAAAATAAAATCAGTCATGTCTTCATGGCGGATGAAAAAATTGTTAAACCTATTATAGAAATAACGGTTTGGATTGATACCGAAAGGAATGAATTGAAGCAGTACGAAGTTGGTAAGAAAGAAGCATTGGAGTTTAATAGTTATAGATTTGTTAAAACAACAACAAATGATGGAATTACAATTCATTTATATGAAAAAATACAAAGACCGTTTATTCCAGGTCCATCTACGCCTGAAATTCCTAACCCACAACCCGAGCCAGAAAAACCGAATAAAACTGAAAATCTACGTAAACCAGAATTACCAAATACTGGTACAGAAACTAATGATGGAGTTACAGTACTTGGAGTTTTAGCAGCTTTGAGTGGAATTGGGCTTGTTACACGGAAGAAAGAAGAATATGAGAATTAGGTTTTCTAATCTTTTGTGAGCTTTTCGATTTTTGTAGTTGTTCTACAGATTTTGAGGATAAACCTATTTACTTAAATAAATATTTTTTAATGACTTCCTGTCATAGTAGTATTAGGACGGCAGCAGCCCTGCGGTCTCATGTCTAAACTTTGAGCCTAAAGTCTCAAAGTTTCCTGTAAGATAAGCCAAATAGGCTTATCTTACTCATACTACTATAGGAAGTCTTCTTTGTTCTTCGTCTGCTTTTTTGAGCAAAATAATCTTCCAAACAACAGAGATAGGTACTGCACCCAAAAAGTTGGATAAAGTATTCAGTTATTTTAGATTTTTTGAACTATTTAGTCAAGGATTTTTAAAAGGCGTAGCCCTTGTCCTTGACTAAATAGTTCGAAAAATCGGCTCTTTGTCAAGTTCGGGGCATGGGAAAAAATCACTCTAGAAATCTAGGCAGCATTTTGCTGCTTAGATTTCTTCTTACTTTCACTAAGTTTAACATTATTTTTATATTCAGAAACAAATAATCTAGACATAATTAAAATGGTTGTAGGTCAAAGTTCAAAGATAGTTGCTTATGTCATAGAATATTTATAAATGGTGGTTATTGTTTTTAAGTATTAATTTGTAAATTGGCAACTTATAATATTGATAATCTCTATCAGTAGAATATATTTGTTGTTTCCTGACTCTTGGTATATAATCTTTAATTAAGAGATATACATATTTAGGAGAACAAGAATGAAGTTAGAACATTTCACAGAACAGGAACAAGAACAGATTAAGAAAGGTCTTACTTTTTCAGTAATTAGTGATAAAGAGACTGCAGAAAGAATACTCTCGTTAGTTCCTCAAGAATTAATGAAGAAGATTCCATTTTTCGTAAGAAAACATGCTAACACACGTACAATTAAGAGAATTTCTATTGAATATCCAGAACTTTATGCTGCTGCCCAAAAAGAAGGTGAATGGCCAGAAAAAGAAAAAGAAGAGCTACGTAAAGTTATTACAGATATTTTCCAAGAGAAAATGAATAAACATCAAATTAAATAATATAAAATTTTTAAAAATGATATATTGTTAAATGTTGGTATCAGAAAGTTAAGTAGAATATTTAGCTTTTTGATACTGGCATTTTTATTTTGCAAGTTATAAAAATCGATTCATACTTGCCGAATTTTGATAGATATAATATAATTAAAAAGACAGAATAATTAGTAAGTTGTGAATTGATAAGGAGAAAATAATGTTTAATAAGAAAAAATATTCTATAAGAAAGGTTTCAGTAGGTATAGTAAGTGTACTTATAGGTATTGCTGCAGGATCTTTAGGTACAGTTTATGCACATGAAGATGTAAATAATATTGTTGTAAATACTGAAGTTATTCACGATGTTAATTTAGAACATGTAAACAAACCTGTTTTAGAAAAAACAGAAAAAATAAAAACTAAAGCTGACTCGGCTCCAAGGTCTACAGAACCTAATGCACTTACTGTGTGCGAAGATTGTAAACAGGAAGGAAAAATTATAGAACATCATAGTGTAGGTGTAACAGATAAAACTGTTTCAGTTAAATCTAAAACAGAAGAAATTTCTCTTGAAAAAACTTCAAAAACTACAGAACCTGTGGTAACTACACCGGCTCCAGTGGTAAAAGTTCACAAAAAAGAGAAATTAGTTGAATCTATTTTAGAAGATAAGGTTGATTGGAATTCAATTGATGAAAAAGAATTTGTAAATTATCTATTAGCTAGTATTAAAGTAGATAAAAATAAAGAACAGGAAATAAAAACTATCTGGCTAGTTAAAGTTAAAGAATTGTTAGCAGTTAATCCTAATAATGAAAATCTTAAAAAAGTGAAGTCTATCATAGAAAATACTTTAAAGAATGAGCCTTCAGTTGAAAAAGAAGGTGAAAAAGAAACTTCAAAAGCGGCTTCAAGTAAAGAAGAAGCAACTAATGATAAAAAACAAGAAACTCCAACAAATACTGCTAAGGTAGAAAACCGTGTTTTATTAGCGAAACTTTCGGGGCGTGATGTAGCTGTATTATTTGATAAAGATAAAATAAAAGCCGATAATGTTTTTGTAGGATCAATAAATGACGAAAGTTTAAATAAAACTATTATCGAAAAATTAGGTAGTGAATATAAAGTCGTTGAAGTTTTTGAAATTCATTTTGAAAAAGATGGCAAGAAATTAGATAGTGATGTTGAACGAACAGTTAAGATGTCAGTTGTGAAAAATGATAACGCAGAGTTAGAAGTATACCATATTGCTGAGAATAATGAATTAGAAAAAATTAAAAGCAGTTTTAATAGTGGTTATATACAATTTAAAATAAATCATTTTAGTAAGTTTACTATTTTAGAAAGAATTAGAATTGGAGCGAGAGATTTAGAAAGTCGTGTTCAAATAGTTACACCTGTAAAAGCTGAATATAGAATAGAGAGTAAAGAAGAGAATTATAATAATAAAGATAGTAATGATAAAAAAGAAGTATATAATAAAGAAAAAATAGAAGAATTGTCAAAAACAGGATTAGAAACAACTGACCTACTAGAAGTTTCTTTATTAATTTTAGGGGTTGCGGTAATAATTAGAAGAAAACAAAAACAATAAAGATTAGAGAGTATTCTAAATTAAATGTAGAACTTGCGAAAATCCGAAATTATGAGAGTGATTCTGATTATCTTAAATGGTTGTATACTAAATTAGAGTCACGGAGAAAATGTTGAAATATTAATCATGTAAATAAAAAATCAATTCAGGAAAAAAAGGTGATAGTCTCCAAAATTTGGTTCTTTATCAAGTTTGGGACATGGGGAAAAAATCGTATTAGAAATCTAGGCAACATTTTGTTGCTTGGATTTTCTAGGGAGTGGGGAGTGTGAATAAAACCCTGTAAATTCTTTATGTTAACCAGAACTTACTAGTTTATAATATTTAATTTTATAGATTTAATTACTTTAAGTGGCTTTTATTCTCTAAAATCTAGACTCGTCAAGAGAATTAAAGCTACTTTATTTTATTTATATCCTATCCTCATGCATTATTCTTAACTCTCCCATATATTTGCTCCCAATCTCTTATCGCTTTATCGCTCCTGTCCATTTTTTTACTATTCTTTCTACAGCTAGATATAACGCTTTTTCTAATGATACTTTATTTGGAAAGACTGATCTTTTCTTATTCATGCTTCTTAATCTTGAATTTACACTTTCTACTGCATTTGTTGTATATATTACTGTTCTTACTTTTACACTAAATTTAAATATTGGTGTTATTGCATCATATTCCGAATACCAGCTACTCATTAGTTTTGGATATTTACTTTCCCACTTATCCGCTACTATATCTAGGTTGTTTTTGGCTTGTTCTTCTATCGTACCACCTAGTAAATTTTTTAAGGCGTTTTGTATATCGGCTATACTTTCTACTCCATATTCTGATACTAATTGCCTTATTAATTCTTGTTTTTTTGGATCTCTTTTTATTCTTCTTGTCATTTTTTTACCCTCCCTAGTTAATTTTAGTTTAACAGTAGGAAGGGTTATTTTTACAGACTTTTTTTCACAGGTTTAATTTTACTGATTTCAAAGTTAAAAATACTAAACAAAAATAACTTAATATTTTATCTAACTTTTTGGGGCAGTACCAAATTAATTCTGTTTGATTCTTTTTTATAATTTAATTAATCTCTTTCGATTTTTGTGATTCCACGCATGTATGGACGTAGAACTTCTGGTACGGTAATTGATCCATCTTCATTTTGATAGTTTTCAATAATTGCCGCTAAACAACGTCCAACAGCTAATCCAGAACCGTTTAAAGTGTGAACAAATTCAACTTTTCCAGTATCTTCACGTTTGAATCTCATATTAGCACGACGTGCTTGGAAATCTGTACAGTTTGAACATGAACTGATTTCTTTATATGCATTATAACTTGGTAACCATACTTCGATATCATATGTTTTAGCACTTGAGAATCCTGTATCTCCAGAACATAGAGTAATTACACGATATGGTAAGTTTAATTTTTTAAGGATGCTTTCAGCGTGACCAGTCATGATTTCTAATTGTTCATATGAATTTTCTGGTTTTGCAAAGCGTACCATTTCAACTTTGTTAAATTGGTGGAGGCGGATAAGACCTCGAGTATCACGACCAGCACTTCCTGCTTCAGATCTGAAGCAAATACTGAATGCTGTAACACCTTTTGGTAACATATCTTCTGTTAAAATTTCACCGTTGTAGTAGTTAGTTAATGGTACTTCTGCTGTTGGAATAAGAGTTAGTCCTTCTGATTCAACAGTATAAACATCTTCAACGAATTTAGGAAATTGTCCAGTACCAAATAATGCAGTTCTATTAACTAATTGAGGTACCATGAATTCTTCATAACCATGTTCAACTACGTGAGTATCAATCATGAAGTTGATTAATGCACGTTCAAGCATTGCTCCAGCTTTTTTGTAGAATACAAATCTACTTCCAGAAATTTTTGCAGCACGTTCAAAGTCAGCAATATCTAATTCTTCAACTAAATCCCAGTGAGCTTTTGGTTCAAAATCAAATTCTCTAACTTGACCAATACGACGAACTTCGATATTTTCATCTTCATTTTCTCCAATTGGAGTTTCATCAGAAATTAAGTTAGGGATTCTAATAATTTTTTCGTTAATTTCTTCAGCAATTTGTTTAACTTCGATGTCACGAGTAGTGATTTCATCAGAAACATGTTTCATGTCAGCAATTACGTCTGAAGCATCTTCACGTTTTCTTTTTAGAATAGCAATTTCTTCACTTTTTTTGTTACGTAGCGCTTTTAAATCTTCTACTCGCACTAGAAGTTCGCGGCGTTTTTTATCTAAATCTATTAGTAAATCAACTACATCAGTTTCTAAGTTTCTAGCTGCTAATTTTGCTTTTACCATTTCAGGATTTGCTCTAAATAATTTAATATCTAACATATTTTTGTTCTCCTTTTGTATTATAAATTTTAAATTGAATTTATATATAAAATAAAAATCCCTTACGTCAAAGACGTAAGGGACGATTAATTTCTATACCGTGGTTCCACCCAAATTCAATCTAAATAGATTCTTAAAATTTAATTTGATATCATCAATAGTAGAATTTTAAAATAAACAATAAGTACTTTCAGCACATGTACTCTCTCTGGGAATGTTTTTAGATTAAAACATGTCTATTATCAAATTTTATATATTTATTTAAACTAATTTTACTCCATTATAAGCTTTATTGTCAAGTGTTTTTAGAAATTAATTTATTTTTCTTCGGTTGTTATTTCAGATACCGCTATTGTTGCTTTTTCTTCATCAGCATTGTGTTTATTGTTATTTGAAGTTGTGTTGTTTTCAAAATTTGAAACTTCTTTTTCTGTGTTAAGAGTCGTACCGTTTTCATTATTTGTTTCTGAAGTTTCTTTTGGTTTAGCACTTGAAACTAGGGCTGCTAATAATCTATCTATATCTTTTATTAAAATAGTTTCATTTTTTCCACCAAGATTGAAGTTAACAGCTTTTCCATATGGAGTATCTATAACATTCATGCTATTTGGAGAAAGTCTAAAGATACCAGCAAGTAAGTTTAATTTTGCAGTTTCTTCAGGAGTTAGTTCAACTTGTTTAGTTTCTGTTGTACTTTCGTCTTCAGTACTTGTTGTATTTTCATCTTTAGGTGCGTTGTTTTCAATACTTGTTGTATTCTCATCTTTAGGTGTATTAGTTTCACCACTTGGTGTACTATCTACCTTATTATTTTCACTAGTTGTAGAGTTATTTTCTTTTTTATTACTCTCATTATCTGATGATGAATTATTAGTTTCATCTTTTTTACCTGCATATTTTTCGAAATCTGCGTTATTATAGTCAGCATTAGAAAATTCAAGAGGGAATGATGGATCATTTGCTTCTTTAGTGAACTGATCTGCAGATGAACGAAGTGTCATACCATCCTCATCTTTTACATTTAGTTTATTATAGTTTTCACCAAATTCAGGCTGAGTACTTGTGTTATGCTCAAGTGCATAATGAAGAGCATTTTTCGCATTGATAAGTCTTGTAACAAGTGTTCTCATTGGTGTTCTTGTTATAAATGCTTGAGATTCGTAAGAATCTTTTACAAGTGAAGAAAGTTCCTCACGTAGTTTATTATCAATCTTGTCACTATCAATGTTTTCTAAGAAATATTTTATATAACTTACTGTAGTAATACTTTCACGGTCTTCAAATTTTTGTAATTCATCTAATAAGTGATTGATTTTGTTTAAAGTATTAACATCTTTGTTTTCACTAGCTATGTTTAATTCATTAGTTAACTCTACTTTTGAAAGATTGTACTTTTCAATATCGTTATCTTTAATACGATTTAATAAAGTATTATATTTTTTAACAAATTCATCATTTTTAGAAGTATCAGCATTTGTTTCTTCTTGAATGTATTTTTTATCAAAGTTATCTAACATTTCTAGGTAACCTTTGGTAGAGTTAGTTGGTAATTCTTCAATTGTCGCACGTAACTGATCTAATGCACGATTAACACGATTTGCTTGTTTTTTATCATTGCTATGTTTAGCAATATTATTTGCTTTTAGTTCATCAATGTGTTTAAATACAGCTTCTTTATCAAAATCACCAGCAACGTAAGTTCCAGTTATATTAGGAATTCTATTTTTATAGTAAATATCAGCACCTTTAGATAGAATTTTAACGAAATGATCGTGATCACCATGAGGTATTACAAATTTATCACCATCTCGTTTAATCTTATCAGCAGGAATTCCTGTACGTTTTGATAAAGCAAGTAATTCATTTTCGAAATCAACTTCATCGTCACCTGTAACTTCAGGAATATGGAATTTATCACGAGGTATTAAGTAAGGATGAATATGAGTTGGGTCATATGCATGAGCAGGTTCATTAAATACAAAGAAGTCTTTTGTTACTTTTACAGCTTCTTTTGGTACTCCATAAACCTCAGCGATATAATTAATTTGTTTTTGAATTTCATCCGTAATAGTTACTTCAGTCTCATCAACATGAATTGCATTAAGTAACACTGTATGGCTGTGATCACCATGAGGATAAGTTAATGCTTGTCCATTTTCAGTTTCTACTAATTTAATCAATTTAGAATCGATACCTAATATTTTTGCTAAATGGTTGATTTTTTTAGTAACTTCCTCAGAATAAGTTTCGTTATTACTTTCAGGTTGTTTATTTTCTACTTTATCGTCCACTTTTGGAGTCTCTTTAGGTTGAGTTGCAACATTATTATTTTCAGAATTTATATCTTCTAATAGTGTAGTTGTTCCATTGTAAGAAAGAGCATCTCCTTTTGCTGTAGAGACATATTTAATAGTATTTTTATCAATATTATTTTTACTTGCTAAGTAGTTTATTTTTACAGTTACTTTATCTTCTAATTCTTTATATTCTTTTTTAGCTTGTTCTAAATATTTTTGAGGAATTAGTTTTTCAAATTTAGAATTTACTAATTGTTTATAATAAACAAAGTGTTGGTGCCCATTGTGATCAATTACTAAACCTAATGAAGTAGGAGTACCTACTGTATTTTCATCTAATGCAAAACCATCGCTTGTTTTAAATTGTACACCAGCAAATGATAGAACACTAGGTTTTATGACTGTAGTGTCAACTTTAGGTTGCTTTATCTTATCTTTTTTTGGTAGCGTTGGTGAAGGGATGACTGATTTGGGGTTAGTAGTCTCTACAGGTTTTTCTATTTTACTTTCTTCAGGTAAAGAAGGAGTAGGAGTAGGAATAACTGGAGTTGGTTTAACAACTTCTGTTTGTTTTCCCACTTTGTTTTTTGGAATATAGTGGAAATGATCCC
>NZ_CABFLN010000043.1 GCF_901873445.1 Gemella haemolysans | reverse complement strand
ATGTATATAATTATGGAATATAGTAAAATTCAGTCAAATAGTAATGAAGTAGCTAAAATGATATTTAGTTAATAATTTTTGACATATATTAAAATGAAAATATATAATAAGGTGCTATTGACACTGTGTTTGTTAATAAATTTTCCTTGTTGTATAATATCTGTAGAATATTATAAGGAGACAAAAGTTATGTCAGAATATATACATACAAAGGCTTATTTAGAGCCTCAAGAATTATATGAATACACTAGTAAAAAGGGTGTGGCTAAAGCTTCGGGAAGCTTAAAGTATATGTTGAGTTTAGGTTTCTTAGGGGGTGCTTTTATCGCAGTAGGTTATCTTGCGTATCTAAAAGTTGCAGGATCTATCCCTCATGAGTTTGGAGGATTAGGTGTTTTATTAGGTGCAGCTGTCTTTCCAATTGGTTTGATATGTATATTAGTAGGTGGTGGAGAATTAATAACTAGTAATATGATGGCAGTTACATTAGCATTTTTTAATAAAAAAGTTAGTTTAGGAATGCTGGTGAAAAATTTAATTATTATAACTTTAGCAAATTTAGTAGGAGCTGTTTTTGTAGCGTATTTTTTAGGTCATGTGACGGGACTTACTGAAGGGGCGACATTTGCAAAAACTTTAGCAACTGCTGAGTCAAAAGTTAACTCTACTTTTTGGCAAGGTGTATTTTCAGGTGTTGGGTGTAACTGGTTAGTAGGTATGGGAGCATGGTTATCTTTCTGTGCTAAGGATGTAAGTGGAAAAATAATTGGGACATGGTTTCCAATTATGACATTCGTAGCCGTTGGTTTTCAACACGTTGTAGCCAATATGTTTGTTATCCCAGCAGCAATGTTTGGGGGCGCTAATATTACACTAATGCAATTTTTTAATAATATGTGTGTAATTTTTTTAGGGAATTTTTTAGGGGGAGCACTACTAGTTGCAGGTTTATATACAATAGCGTATAAAAAGAATAATTAAAATATTATAATTAGTATAACTGTTAGAAAACGTTTCATTTCTAACAGTTATTATTTCCCTTAAAAATAATTAATAAAGATATATTTGCATACTTTAGAAAGATAGGTGTATAAAAGGTTTATTAATTTGTACACATTTTAATGAAATCTGTATTAAAACAGGGGTTGAAAAAATATCATTGTTATTGTATAATCTTTATTGTAGATATAGAGAAGTTGTATCTATGTAATTATTATAAATTTATTAAGGAGAGTGTTATCATGACAAACACTGTAGAATCTAAAGTATTTTTAGAGCCACAAGAAACTTATGAGTTAACTTGTAAAAAAGGTGTTGCTAAAGCGACTGCAAGCCTTAAATACATGTTAAGTTTAGGATTCTTAGGTGGTGCATTTATCGGGGTAGGTTTCTTAGCTTTACTTCGTGTATCAGGATCAATTCCTAAAGAATTCGGAGGAATTGGTGCATTATTAGGAGCATCTGTTTTCCCAATCGGACTTATTTGTATTTTAGTAGGTGGTGGAGAGTTAGTTACAGGTAATATGATGGCTGTAACTGTTGCGTGGTTCAATAAGAAAATTAGTTTTAAACTGTTGGCTAAAAACATGGTTGTTATTACATTTGCAAACCTTGTAGGTTCACTAGTTATTGCTTATTTCTTAGGGCATTTAACTGGATTAACTGGTGGAGCTATTGCAGCTAAAACTATTTCAGCTGGTGAATCAAAAGTATACTTAACATTCTGGCAAGTATTCTTCTCAGCTGTAGGTTGTAACTGGTTAGTAGGTATGGCAGTATGGTTAAACTTCGCTGCTAAAGATGTAGGTAGTAAAATGTTTGGTGTATGGTTCCCAATTATGACATTCGTTGCTATTGGATTCCAACACTTGGTTGCGAACATGTTCGCAATCCCAGCTGCTATGTTTGAAGGTGCAAATATCTCAGTTTTACAATTTATCCAAAACATGGGTACTGTATTCTTAGGTAACTTTGTAGGTGCTGTTACATTAGTTTCTGCTCTTTACACATTTGCTTATAAAAAATAAGAAATAGTTATATAAATACAGATTTGCAATAAAAGTATTAGCAAATATAAAAGATGAAGTAGAGTTAATTCACTACTTCATCTTTTTAAAATATAGTTAGGTTTCACAGTAGCATATTGTGAAAAAAGATTCCAAATCATTAAACTTGGAATCTTTTTTTATATTATTCTTCTACTTTAACAACCCATCCGAATTTATCTTCAACTTTACCAAGTTGGATACCAGTAAGTAGGTTGTAGATTTTTTGAGTCCATTCTCCTGGTTTATCATCTTTGATAAGTTCTAATTTCTTAGTACCATCGAATAATTCACCAACAGGAGCGATTACTGCAGCAGTACCACATAAGAATACTTCTTCAAGTTTTCCGTTGTCATATGCTTCGTAAACTTCTTCTAGAGATAGTTTTCTTTCTTCTACTTTTTCACCTAATGATTTAAGTAATTCTAATACTGATGCACGAGTGATACCTGGAAGGATAGAACCGTTTAATTCAGGTGTAACGAATGTTCCATCGATTTTGAAGAAGATGTTCATTGCTCCTCCCTCTTCGATGTATTTTTGTTCTACTCCATCAAGCCATAGAGATTGAGAGTAACCAAGTTCTTGAGCTTTCTTTTGACCTTTAAGAGATCCAGCGTAGTTACCTGCAGTTTTAGCGAATCCGAATCCACCACGTACAGCACGTACATATTCGTGTTCTACGAAGATTTTATTAGGTTGAAGACCAGCTTTGAAGTAGCTTCCTGATGGAGATAAGATGATTATAAACTTAACTTCATGGTTAGGGTGTACTCCAAGTGCTTCTTCAGAACCATATAAGAATGGTCTAACGTATAGTGAAGTACCTTCAGATTTTGGAATCCAGTCTTTATCGATAGAGATTAATTTTTTAAGAGCTGCTAATGCGAACTCTTCATCTAATTGTGGTAAAGCTATACGGTCTGATGAATTGTTTAAACGTCTAAAGTTTTGTTCTGGACGGAATAGAACAGCTTCTCCATTTGCGTTATATGCTTTCATTCCTTCGAAAACACTTTGTCCGTAGTGTAATACGTTTAATGCTGGTGATACTGGAATTGGTCCGTAAGGTACGATTCGCGGATCATACCATCCTTTGTCTGATGACCAGTCCATAACGAACATGTGATCAGTGAATACTGAACCAAATCCTAATTTATCATCTGGTGTTTTTTCCTTTGGATTTTTAGTAAGTTCTACTCTTATATCATTTACTGTTAATTTTGTCATATTATATTTCTCCTTTTATAAACAATTAATTTTAAAAATTTGTTAAAGTTATTATAATACTAATTCAAGTTTTTTTCAATACTTTTCTTTAAATTTTCTGAAATTTCATAAAAACTATCCGATATTTACTGTTGAAAATTTTTTGAAAATGCTATAAAATATTACTAAATCATTGTTTAGAATTTGATTTAATATTGTTGATAGTAATTCAAATTTTCTTGAAAATATGTTACAATATTAGAGATGTTACATTAACAATGTATCTAAAATACAGAAAAAGGAAGATAGATATATGGAAATAAAAAAAACATTAGAAAATAAATTTAACACATCTTTAGCGAATCTTACGGGATCACCGATAAGAGAATTTGATAGATATGCTTCTTCTATAGAAGGTATTATTAAATTGACATTAGGTGAACCAGATTTTGATACTGCTGAAGAAGTAAAAGAAGCAGCAAAACGTGCTTTAGATAATAATAGAACACACTATTCAGTAAATAATGGTATTGAAGAATTGCGAACAGCGTGGGCTAAAAACTTAGAGAAAAGATATAATTTAAATTATAGTCCTGATGAAATCATCGTAACAATTGGCGCTTCTGCAGCGATAGAGCACACGATTTCAGCGATTACAAATGAAGGAGATACTATCTTAGTAGTAACACCTTATTTCTCAGCATATGAAGGTGTAGGTATTTTAAATAAGTGTAATATTAAATTTATAGATACAGTTGATAATGGATTTAAAGTTCTTCCTAGTGATTTAGAAAAAGCTCTAGAAGAAAATAAACATGCTAAAGCTATTTTAATTAACTATCCTAACAATCCAAGTGGGGTTTCATATACAAGAGAAGAAGTAAAAGAAATTGCTGATGTATTAGGGAAATACGATATATTTGTAATTAGTGATGAAATATATGGTGATATTACGTACAATTATAAACATACTTCATTAGCAGAATTCATACCAGAGCAAACAGTACTAATTAGTGGATTATCAAAATCTCACGCTATGACAGGATGGCGTGTAGGATTTATCGCTGCTCCATTAGCAATGATTAGAAAAATAGGTGTATTCCACCTGTTCACAGTATCTGGTGCAGCTACATTTATTCAAGATGCAGCAGTAGTAGCTTTAAATGATGCAAATGTAGATAAATATAACCAAAATATGATTGAAACATATAGAGAAAGAAAAGATTATATGGTTCCAAAACTTCGTGAATTAGGATTTGAAATTCCTGAAATTGATGGAGCGTTTTATATCTTCGCTAAAATTCCAGCTAAGTATCGTGACTTAGGTGCGATGGAATTTTGTAAATTATTAGCGAAAGAAGCTCGTGTTGGGGTTATTCCTGGTACAGCATTTGGGAAAGCGTACAACGACTTCTTTAGAATTAGTTATGCAACAAGCATAGAAAATATTAAAGAGGCTGTTGAAAGAATTTCTCAATTTATGAATAAATAATGTAGTAGAAAGGTTATTCAAATGAAAGGTAAATTCATAACAGTAGAAGGTTCAGATGGTTCAGGGAAAACGAGCTTTATCAACTTTGCTACAGAATATTTAAAAGAGAAGGGTTATAAAGTTATTACGACACGTGAACCAGGAGGTACAGATTTTAGTGAAAAAGTTAGAGAGCTTCTTTTTGATAGTTCAAATGACATTGATGCAAAAACTGAAAGCCTACTGTTTTGTGTAAGTCGTCGTGATCATATAGTGAAAAAAATACTTCCATATGTAAATGATGGATATATTGTAATCTGTGATCGTTTTGTCGATAGTTCAGTAGCTTATCAAGCTTATGGTCGTGGTCTTAATAAAAAAGATATCCTAGATATTAATGCCTATGCAACTGATAATTTAGAGCCTGATTTAACATTATACTTTTGTGTAGATGTTGAGGTAGGTTTAGCTCGTACTAAAAATAGAGATGATAATAATCGAATGGACCAAGAAAGTTTAGATTTTTATAAAAATGTAAAACGTGGTTATGATGAGCTTTCAAAAGAATATAGTGAACGTATTAAAGTAATTGATGCTAGTGATACGTATGATAATGTGCAAAAAAAGGCACTTTCTATATTGGAAGGATTTTTGAACAATGAACTTTAGTAAAGATACAGTTGTTATAAAATCTTTAACAAATACATTAAAAACAAATAAACTATCCCATGCCTATTTAGTAGTAGGCGAGGATAGTTTATATTCTGATGAGTTTATTTTAAGTTTTGTTAAAGCAATATTTTGTTTAGAGAATAAAGATAAAGAATTTTTCAGTTGTGAAGAATGTAAAAATTGTCGTAGTATAAATCATGGCAACTATGTTGATTTTTATAAATTAACTAGTGAAACTTCAATAAAAAAAGATGAAATTCAAACATTAAAATCGGATTTAAGCGTTAAATCATTTTATGGAAAAAAAATATATTGGATAAAAGATATAGAAAAAATGACAGAACAAGCAGCTAATAGTCTTCTTAAATTCTTAGAAGAACCAGAAGATGATATTATTGCTATTCTTAGTTGTAAAAATATTAGTGCAGTTTTACCAACTATTATTTCCCGTTGCCAACAAATAAAATTAGTTGGACAGAGTGAAAATGATGGAGTTGAAACTAATGAGGAGTTAACTAAATTAATAGTTGAGTATGCTAAGAAATACAGTAGAAAACCTCATTTAGCAAATATTTATATTTTAGAAAAATTAAAAACAAAAGAAGATATAGTTGAATTCTTTAATCACTTGAACATTCAAACAACTAATAGTTATACTGATAATAATTTACATGATGTAGTTAATATTAGTAAAGTTCAGGAGAAAATTTTATTAGCTTTAAGTGATTTTAATTCTAATGTAAATGCAACCTTAGTATTAGAGAAATTTCTTTTTACAATTTTATTAGATAATAATAATTTAGATTTTTTATTGCGAGGTTAGTATGGAAGATAATTTAAGAATTGATACAGTTTCGAAAAATTATAAAATCTTACAAAAAGTTGATCATTATAGTATGTCAACAGATTCTTTTTTACTACCTTATTTTGCGAATGTACCTAGAAGTTTTAAGAAAAATATTATCGAACTTTGTAGTGGTAATGGTGGAATTTCAATTATTCTTAGAGAAAAATCTGACGCGAAAATTGAAATGTTAGAAATACAAGAGGATTTAGTAGAATTAACTAAAAAAAGTTTAGTATTAAATGACATAATTAATGTTGATGTGAAAAATGGGGATATAAAAAATATAAAAGAGTATTATAGACCGTCATCATTTGATTATGTGATTTGTAATCCACCGTATTTTCCTGTTGATAATATGCCGAATCAACGAGAAAAATTTAATCATAATATTTCACGACATGAGATTTTATGTAATCTAAGTGATGTAGTTCAAGCGATTAGATATCTTGTTAAACAGAATGGTAAATTTTCATTGGTTCATAGAACTTATAGGATAAGTGATATTATTTCTGAATGTGAAAAAAATGGATTAGCTATTAAACGAATAAAATTTGTTTACAGTAAACCAACAAGTGAAACTAGTAAAATTGTATTAATAGAAGGAAGTGTCTCGAAAGTTAGTGATATTAAGGTAGAACAACCATTTTATATTTATAATGAAGATGATAGTTATACAGATGAAATGAAGAAAGTGTATGGTATCTATGAGTAGTTTTATGTATGTAGTTGAGTGTTGTGACAAAACTTGGTATACTGGATATACGACAGATATTGTTAGAAGAATAAAAACTCATAATGCCAAAAAGGGTGCGAAATATACTAGGGTAAGAGTACCGGTAGAACTTATATATTTTGAACAATTTGAGACTAAGAGTGAAGCAACACGTGCAGAAAGCTCATTCAAAAAATTAACGCGTGGGAAAAAAGAAGAGTATATTTTATTAAATTTGGATACGAATAAAAAGCAAGAAATAAAAGATTTTAATATGAAAATAAAGGATAAATAACTATGTTATATTTAGTAGGAACGCCGATAGGTAATTTAGAAGATATTACATTAAGAGCATTAAGAGTGCTAAAAGAAGCGGATATTATAGCTTGTGAAGATACAAGAAATACACAAAAATTATTGAATCATTATGAAATAAAAGGGAAGAAACTACTTAGTTATCACGAACATAATGAGGATAAGATGAGTGACAAAATAATAGAATACTTAGAAGATGGATTAGAAATAGCATTAGTAACAGATGCTGGCATGCCTTGTATTTCTGATCCGGGTTATGTATTAGTAGATAAAGTAAAAAGTGCAGGATTTGACGTTGTTGCTTTACCTGGAGCTAATGCAGGACTTACAGCACTTGTAGCTAGTGGAATAGAATCTTATAATTATACTTTTTATGGATTCTTACCACGAAAAACTAAAGAACTTAAACAAAAGTTAGAAATTATTTTAAGCTCGAAAACAACTGGTATTTTGTATGAAAGTCCACACAGGGTAAAGAACTTAGTGGAAGAAATTTCGAAAATCTCACCGACAAGAAAAATTGCAGTAGCAAGAGAACTTACGAAAATGTTCGAACAAATTGAAACATTTGAAGCTAATGTAATACTAGAAATGCTAGGTGAAAAGATTAAAGAAAAAGGGGAGTTTGTTGTTATTCTTTCTCCATCTAGAGAAGAAAAATCTCAAGAACTTAATCTAAATGATATTGTAAATGAAATTTACGAAAAAGTACAAAGTGGTGTAAAAAAATCAGAAGCTATTAAAAATATTGCTAAAGAATACGGTATAAATAAAAAAGAGGTCTATAGTTTGTATCATGAAAAATATGATTAGTTTCATAGTAGTAAACATATTAATTGTAATATTTCTAATTGCCGCAATACATATTAAAATATTTTTCCTACCTTTAACATTTTTTGTATTTTTAAATATTTTTATGATTTATAAAAGAAGTTCAGAATTGGATAAAAATGAACAGAAGAAAAAAATTATGTTGCACAATGTTAAGAATTCTTTAGGAGTAATTCTAGGGTATACCGAAGCACATAATGATGAATTAATTACAAAAGAAGAACTAGATGAAAGAATCAATGAAGAGATTCAAGAGATAGTTTCAATGATAAAAGACGAGATCTATAAGTAGATTTCGTCTTTTTTAGTGTTTTGATAAGATAGGGAATTGTCCAAAAGTCCTAAATTTTAAAATAGTGTATATGATAACTTATGGACGCAGTGATTGACATCTGAATGCACTTTATAAAAGTTTTTTAGACATCTAATAAAATTTGTGGTAGTGATTCAAAAAAATTTTGTTTCTCCAAAATCACGATTTTTGAGTCACTACCACCCGCAATTTAAACTACTCATTACAATTATTTATAATTCTTTGGTTCTCTCTAATTTTCTTTCTACGTTTTTTCCATGTTTTAGCAGAAAAGAATACAATTAATGGCATTAACTCTAAACGGCCTAGTAACATAGATATTGATAAAATCATTTTAGTAAAATGAGGGATTTGAGAAAAGTTACTCATTGGACCATAGTGATTGAATGCAGGCCCAGCATTACTAATTGATGTTACTGTTAATGATATTGCATCTTCAAAATCGTTTATTTGGAAAGTTATTAAAAATAAAATTATAACATACACAAATCCGAATAGTAATAAATAATTCGAAAGTGGAGTAGTATCCTTAATTATTTTTCCATCGATTTTAACCATAGAGATTTTTCTAGGATTTAGAGCCTTAGCAATACTTAGTTTAGCATTTTTAACAAAGAAAATAAGTCGAGGAATTTTTATACCTCCAGCTGTACCACCTGTACATCCTCCAACAATCATAAGTATTAATATTATCATTTTAGAAAATACTGGCCAAATATTAAAGTCGTTATATGTAAAACCAGTGGTTGATACAACTGATGAAACTGTGAAGAATACATCTAATAAACTATGATTTGGTGTATCATATGAACGATAGATATCTAAAAACATGATTACAGAAAGAATTCCAATCATCCCAAAGAACCATCTTAATTCTTCGCTCTTTAATACTTTAAAATATCTTTTAAAAATAATAAAGTAAAGTAAACTTAGATTCATTGAGAAAATAAGCATAAATATCGCAATCACAACTGTAACATAAGTGCTGTTGTAATATGCAATTCCTGCATTTCTTACTGAAAAACCACCAGTTCCAGCAGTTGAAAATGCAAGATTAATACTATCAAAGAATCCAACTCCACCAAACATTAAAAATAGAAATAGCATGATTGTTAGTGCTATATATATTCCATATAAATAAATTGCTGTTTGTTTCATAGAAGAGACGACTTTACCGAAATATGGACCTGGCACCTCTGCTTTAGCTATATGAATAGTATGAGGTGATCGAGGTAAGACTGCTAGTGCAAAGACGATAACCCCCATTCCTCCGATGAAGTGAGTGAAGCTTCTCCAGAATAATAAACTTTTATTTAATGCTTCAATATCTTCCAGTATAGTTGAACCAGTAGTAGTGAATCCACTAACTGTTTCGAAAAAACTATCGATATAATGAGGTATTTCTCCTGATAAATAGAAAGGTAATGCTCCAAGTAATGAAAAGATAACCCAAGTAAGTGTTACTATTACATATCCTTCTCTTTTATAAAAATCACGTTCGGTAACATCTCTTGTTGAAAAATGCAATATTAATGCTAGAACAAAACAAATCATGATTGTGGTTAAGAATGAATTTGTAACATTAGAAGGTTCTTTATAAACCAATGATACAATAGTAGGAAGAATTAGTAATCCAGCCAAAAGTATCATCATTTTTCCTAGAACGTGAAAAATCATTTTAAAGTTCATAAGTTACCTCCCAACAAGAATGTCATCAATATGTTCAAGTTTTTGGTGATAACTAACTACGACTACATTATCATTAAGTTTTATTTCATCATCACCATTTGGGAAGATTTGTTTATTATTACGAATTATAAATGCTATAAGCATATTGTCATTAATATCAAGATCTTTAAGTTTTATACCTATAACTTTTGAACTTTCACTTGTTATCTTAAACTCTATAACTTCAGCGCTATTGTTTGCAATACGGTAGAAGCTCTCTATGTCTGAAGCACGACTCCCTTGAAGTGATTTAGTATATTTTTTTATTATATTACTAACTATTTCTTTAGGTGTAATGTAAGAGTATTGCCCAATATCTTCAGCTATTTGTTTTAAAGAAGCACGGTTAACTTTTGCGACAGTTTTCTTTATACCAAGTTTATGTGCATATAAATTAATTATGATATTTTCTTCATCAAGTCCAGTTAGTGAGATACAACTATCAAATGTTTGAATTCCTTCTTCAATTAAGGTATCACGATCGCTTCCATCAGCCCAAATAACATCAATATCAGGATATGTTTCGCTAAATGAAATAGCTTTTTGTTTGTCGAGTTCTATTACTTTAGTGTAAAATGAAACTTTTTGTAAAAATTCTACAAGGTAATGAGCAACTTTTCCACCACCAATAATTAGAGAAGAAGTTATTTTCTTTTCTAGATTATCTTTATTTCCTAGTAGTTTATAGAATTTTTTTAAGTTTTTATTAGAAGCGGTTATATGAACTTTATCTCCAACTTCAAAAATATAGTTTCCACGAGGAACGAACACGTCTCCTTTTCTTTCTACTAAACATACAAGTGAAGGGAAATCTATATATTTTCTACTTTCAATTAGAGACACTCCTTTGAGTAGACTGTTCTCATTTATTATTACTTCAAGAATATTAAATTTATTGTTAGAAAAACTCTCAACTTTAGTAGCAGTTGGATATTTTAACATATAGAAAATTTGTTTGGCTGCTTCGTACTCGGGGTTAACCATAAGATCTATCCCTAGAGATTGTTTAATAAATTCTTTTGTTTTAGAATATTCAGGGTTACGAATTCTCGCTATTGTATATTTTGCACCCATTTGTTTAGCTGCAATACAAGCTATCATGTTGATTTCATCACTTGTAGTAACAGAAATAAACATATCAGAATTAGCTGCATCTGCTTCTGCTAAAATATCTGAATTTGCACCATTACCGACTAGTCCGTTGATATCGTAAGTTTCAACAAGTTTTTCAACACGACGCTCATTTGTGTCTATAATTGTGACTTCATCAAATGTGTTAGAAAAATCGGCACAAAGAAGCTCTCCGACTTTACCACCACCGACTATAATTACTTTCACTTTCATACTCCTTTTTTTAATGATATTCATATTATAACCTAAAATAAAATAAATTACCATAAGCTTGTAGTTATGATAGTGTTAACAAGAAGAAATATACTTTTAGAAATAATATTACACTCTTAACAAAGTATAAGGATTAATTATATAGAAAATATAATTTTGATATATAGAAAATATAAATTTTAAAATAGGTGAAAATTAGAGATATAATAAAG
>NZ_CABFLN010000042.1 GCF_901873445.1 Gemella haemolysans | reverse complement strand
ATTATGATATTTTTATAATTATATTTTTAAATAATAAGATTATATTTATCTATATGATATTTTGATTAATATCTATTACATAATTCCATTCTATATCAAACACGTTTTCACCTAGAATTTCTAGGTAAATATTGTCACAATAATCTTGAAAGCGCATTAATTTTTGTGGAATATATTCTCTGTACTATATATTTAACACTGTTGACAAACTTTTCTTTTCTCTTTAAAATAATAATTGTAAGCGTTATCTAAAATCTGTTGTACTATCTTTATATATTGTATTTTGGATAAATACTAGATACCAAAAAATGATAATTTAATACGTTATTTTAATCTACTATTCATCCAGAATATAAAAAAATTAAAAGGAGATTTTATTATGAAATTAGCACTATTTAACTTGAGAGAAGATGAAAGACCATTTGTTGACGCATGGTTAAAAGAACATCCAGAAGTAGAGGTTGAGCTTCACGAAGGAGAACTTCAGGCGGAAACAAAACACTTATTAGAGGGGAAACAAGGAGCAGTAATGTTCCAAAATAGACCTTTTGCTAAAGAAGTTTATGATTATGCAAAAGAGCAAGGTGTTAAAGTTATCGCAAACAGAATGGCAGGATTCGATATTTATGATATAAAATATATGCGTGAATTAGGAATTAGTATGACAAATGTCCCAAGATATTCACCTAATGCAATTGCTGAACATGTCGTAACAACTGTATTATATATAAGTAGAAATATTAGAAAAATTTTAAATAATGTTGAAAAACATGATTTTACATGGAACAAAAATATAATTTCTCGAGAACTAAAAACACTTACTGTTGGTGTCCTAGGAACAGGGAACATTGGGCGCCAGGCTGCAACTCTATTTAAGGGACTAGGTTGCAAAGTTATCGGTTACGATTTATATCCTTCTGATGCAGCTCGTGAAGTATTAGAGTATGTTGATAGCATCGATGAATTACTGGCTCAATCTGATGTTGTGACTATCCACGTACCTGCAACAAAAGAATATACTCATATGGTAAATGATGATTTCTTCAGTAAAATGAAAGATGGATCTATCTTTGCTAACGCTGCTCGTGGGGTCCTTGTAGATACTAAGGCTGTTATTCGTGCTCTAGATAGCGGAAAACTATTAGGGGCTAGCCTTGATGTATATGAAAACGAAGGAAATTATGTTCCTAAAGATTTCTCAAATAAAGAATTCGATGATTCATTAATGCAACAATTAATAGATAGAGATGATATCATCTATACTCCACATACTGCATTCTACACAGAAACAGCAGTTAAAAATCTTGTAGAAGGTGCATTAAATGCTGCTGTCGAAGTGATTACTACTGGAGATTCTCCTAATATTGTCAACAAATAGTTAGTTATATTATATTTATTGATTCTGACTTATTTTATAAAGAGGAATATACTTGATAATATTTATCGGTTATTCCTTTTTATATTTTTTTAACTTTCCAAATGATATTATCTGTAAGTTTGCATAACCTAAATATTTTTACTAATTCTTTATTTTACAGCGTTTAATATTGTATATACAAGATTAAATATATAAAAATATTATACTAAACAATTTTCACAAAACCTTATTTCATTTGACAACCATCGATATTTTGTTACAATAAAGATGTAAACAGTTAGTAGGATAATTTTATCATTAAAATATCTTAGTATAATTAATATTATTTATATTTTTTTCGATTATACTATTTGTTGCATTTTGATATTAATTATTACTAAAATATCGTTTCAGAAGTTCTTCAAAAAATCCATATCATCTTAAACATAAATTTTGAAAAATTTCTTAATAGCATATGATAAAGCGTTATATGAGTTAATAGATAAAAGAGGATATGTCTATATACCTCATACAATCGTCTAGATTGTTCTTAAAACTGTGGAAGTATATATTTTCTTCCATTTTTACGGCTATACTAGTTATAGTCATGATTTCCTTTCGGTTGTTAAATTTATTTAACAATAAACTTTTAATTTAATGTCGGAAGCAATTCCGATTACTACAAAATAACAATTTACCCTAAATTTTTATTTTGTGTTCATATAACGAAAAGCGGTCCATCACGGGCCTCTTTTTGTTTCTACATATTTTTTATAAACGAAAAAGAAGAAGTAAGAACTAATCCTACTTCTTCTTAATTTTATTTAATATTAGTCGATTACTGAAACTTTTAAGAAGTTAGTTGATCCAACGTTACTTCTTGAAGTATTTACTGGGATACCACCAGTGATTACGATAGCATCACCTTTTTTAGCGTATCCTGAAGTTTCTGCGATATTTTTAGCTGTTTCTAACATTTCATCAGTTGATTTAACTTGTTCAGAGATTTGAGCGTCTACACCCCATACTAAACTTAATCCACGAGCAACTTTATCACTTGGAGTTACAGCTAAGATAGCTGCGTTTGGACGGTATTTAGAAATTAATCTTGCTGTTTGTCCTGATTCAGTATAAGTTACGATTGTGTGTAAGTCTAAGTTTAGAGCTGTGTATCCTACAGATACTCCAATTGCGTTTGTGATATCTTTAGAAACGACTTTTTTAGAACGATCTTTTAAGATACGAGAGTAATCTTGCATTTCTTCAGTACGTTTAGCGATTGTAGCCATTGTGCGAACTGATTCGATTGGGTAAGCACCTGCTGCAGATTCTCCTGATAACATGATTGCATCAGTTCCATCGTAGATTGCGTTAGCCACGTCAGATACTTCGGCACGTGTTGGACGTGGATTTTTTTGCATTGAGTCTAACATCTGAGTAGCTGTGATTACGAATTTACCAGCTGCATTACATTTAGCAATGATGTCTTTTTGCATAATTGGTACTTCTTCTGCTGGTACTTCAACCCCAAGGTCACCACGAGCGATCATGATACCGTCAGATACTTCGATGATTTCATCGATGTTATCGATAGCTTCTTGACATTCGATTTTAGGGATGATTTGAACGTGTTCACATCCTTCTTCTTTAAGAATACGTCTAACTTCTAGTACGTTTTCTTTAGTACGAACGAATGAAGCAGCAACGAAGTCAATATCATTTTTACATCCGAAACGGATATCTTCTTCATCTTTTGGAGTAATACCTGGTAATTTTGTAGATACACCTGGAACGTTAACTCCTTTTTTGTTTTTAAGTACTCCACCGTTTTGTACTGTAGTGTAGATTAATCCTGCTTCAGCGTCTACGCTGTTTACAGTTAATCCGATTAATCCGTCATCTAATAAGATAGTGTCTCCAGCTTTAACGTCGTGTACTAATTCTCCGTATGTGATTGAGAATTTTTCTGGAGTTCCTAGAACTTCTGTCATAGAAACAATAACATCTTTTCCAGTTTCTAACATGATAGCATCATTTTCCATGTTATTAGTTCTAATTTCAGGTCCTTTAGTGTCTAAAAGGATAGCTAAGTTAGTTCCTGTAGCTTCTCTTACTTCTTTAATAGTTTGAATTCTTGCTCCGTGTTCTGAATAGTCACCGTGTGAGAAGTTAAGACGACATACATTCATTCCTAATTCTACCATTTCAGTAAGTTTTGCTTTATCTTCTGACTTAGGCCCAATTGTACAAATTATTTTAGTTTTTTTCTGTATCATAAATATACCTCTTGATTTTTTATCTTTTAATATTTTAACTTATTTTCAACATGTTTTCAAATATTTTCTTGAAAAATACTATTTTTATTTAAAGAAAACGTTTTTACAACTAAATTGAAAGTTGTTTAGAAACCTCGTAGATTGAAAGATCTACATTGTGAACATCACTAAATACATCTTGGAATCTAGTACTTACTAATTTGTTGTTTTGAATACCTACTGCACGTCCTGATTCACCAGCCAATAATAATTGAACAGCATAGTTACCTAAACGAGATGCTAATACTCTGTCTTGGGCTGTTGGAGTACCACCACGTTGGATGTGCCCTAAGATAGTCGCTCTTACTTCTTCTCCAGTAAGTTCTTTAAGTTTTGCAGCTAGCTCTTGTCCACCCATTACACCTTCAGCAAGAACGATAATTGAGTGCTTTTTACCACGATCTTCACCCGCTTTAATACGAGCGACAACTTCTTCGATATCTTCTTTTTTCTCAGGAATTAGAAGACTTTCACTTCCTCCAGCGATACCAGCAAATAGTGCTAAGTCCCCTGCATTACGACCCATTACCTCGATAATAAATGCACGCTCATGACTTGATGCTGTATCACGAACTTTGTCAATAGCGTCAACGATTGTGTTAAGTGCAGTATCGAATCCAATTGTAAAGTCAGTACAACAAATATCGTTATCGATTGTTCCAGGAACTCCGATAGTTTGGATATTCATTTCGTTACTTAAAGCCATAGCTCCACGGTATGAACCATCTCCACCGATTACTACTAATCCATCAATTCCTAATGCTTCTAAGTTCTTAATAGCACCTTTTCTAACTTCTGGATTAGCGAATTCTGGAAGACGAGCTGAGTAAAGCATTGTTCCTCCACGGTTAATGATGTTACCAACATCTCCAACTTCAAGTTTTTTAATGTTGTTTTCTACTAATCCTTTGTATCCTTGATATACTCCATAAACTTCTAATCCATTATAGATTGCTGTTCTTACAACGGCACGCACAGCTGCGTTCATTCCTGGTGCATCCCCACCACTTGTTAAAACTGCTATTTTTTTCATGTAGTCTTACCTTCCTCGTATTTGTTATTAATTATTTTTTAATTTACTTATCAACAATATCATATTTTTGTTATTTTTTCTAGTAAAAACATAATTTTGTTTAATTTTTGTTCGATTTTTTTTGTTTTTTTTAAGAGTATGCTATTTTGATACGTTTTCCTGGGAAATTTTCAAAAAATTTCTGAACAAATTCCTGTTCGTTTTCTATTGATATCGTTTTACCTCTGTTAGTATCATTGTTCAGCAAAGCTACAACCTTGACTTTACCTACCTCCGACTTATACTCATTTAAAAATTTAAGTATTTCTTCATCAACTATCGTATAGATAATTTTTATATTACTGAGGCAGTACTCTCTATAATTTCTAAGACTTGCAATTTTTTCTAAGATATATTGTTCTCTTCCATTTCGAATCTGTTTTTTCAATGTCATAACCGCAAAACTTCCTACTTTTATAAATACATTAGCGTACTTATAAACACTTGGGAACACAGTAACATCATAATCATTCTTCCCATCATTTACAGTTAAAAATGCCATATAATCACCGTTTTTAGTCTTAATTTCTTTTCTTGTAATTATTTCAACATAACTATCACTAAGTTCAGTTCCTATATACTGTAATGGCAGATAAGAATATTTCTCTTTTTCGACTTGAACGGGATGTTTTAAAAAGTATGTACCCGTTACTTCTTTTTCCATTTGTATTCTATCTGTAATCGGGTAATCTTCTACCTCTTCGACTTTCAATGTTAAGCCACTTTCCGCGGATAAGGCAACACGTACATTATTAATATACTGCCTATTATCTGAATAATAATCATCGACTTTTTTCATTAACGTGGCACGATTATAACCAAAAGTATCCATTGCTCCTGCCTTGACTAAAGAAACTGCTGCCTGATAATCTACTTTTTTATTCATACGTTTTAGGAAATCGTCTATATCTAAATAGCGTCCGAAATTTATTCTATCTTGTACTATTTCATATCCACTTCTATATCCAACATTCTTAATCGCAGTTAGAGCAAATACAATATCATTTTTATAAACACTAAAATTCGATAAACTTCGATTCACATCAGGTTTTACCAGATTTATTCCTAGGTTATTAAGTTCTTGCTTATACTCATTAATTTTTTTCTCACTACTAATTACGTTGTTTAATAAAGCCGTCATAAAGTACTTAGTATAATAAACTTTTAAATATGCCAAGCGATATGCAAGCATACTGTATACAACCGCGTGACTCTTATTAAAACCATAATTCGCAAAAGTTACAATAAGATCAAAAAGTTTCTTGGCAACCTGTAAATCATATCCTGCAGCAACACTCTTTTCTACGAAGATACGTCCATAGTACTCTAAGTCTTCTTTTTTCTTTTTACTTACAGCTCTTCTCATATTATCCGCTTCATTCAAACTCATATGAGCGAAATTCACCGCAATCAGCATAATCTGTTCTTGATAGACTATTACCCCATAAGTATCTTTTAATATTTTCTCTAAATGAGGATGCGGATATACCACTTGCTCTTCTTTATTTTTTCTTCGCACATAGACTTCTATCTGAGCCATTGGCCCCGGTCTATAAAGTGCATTCATCGCAACAATATCATTAAACTCCGTAGGTTTCAAAAGATTTAATTTCTCTTTCATCCCACTAGATTCAAATTGGAAGATACCTTCTGTTTTACCTTTAGCAAATAATTCATACACTTTAGGATCTTGGTAATTTATCTTCGTTATATCAAATGTCGGATTTTCTTTTTTTATCTCTTCAACAATACTCGATACCATCGTAAGATATCTAATACCTAAGAAATCTATTTTTAATAAACCAACACTCTCAACATCATCCATCGTCCATTGTGTTAAATACTTCGTCATATTTGATTCAGCAAGTGGTGCATAGTTAACCAAAGGTTTATCATCACTTATTACTATCCCAGCTGCATGCACCGATGGATTCTTCGGTAAGTTCTCTAAACTCAGCGCTATACTAAACCAACGTTTATTAATATTACTCTGATTAATAAACGCCCTTAACTCTTCTGATATTTCATAACATTCTTTCAATGTTCTTGTCGAACTAATATTACTACCAATAAATTTTAAAGTCTGTTCATCAAACTGCAATATTCTCGCCGATTCTCTTGCAGCACTCTTCGATTGAAATGTAGTAAAAGTAATAATTTGTGCAACCTTATCCTGACCGTACTTCTCTTCTACATATTTTATAACTTCATCACGTCTAGTATCTTGGAAGTCAATATCAATATCGGGCATAGATATACGCTCTTTGTTTAAAAATCTTTCAAACAGAAGATTGTATTCTAGTGGATCCGCCTCAGTTATATCTAATAAATAACAAACTAAACTTCCTGCAGCACTACCACGTCCTGCTCCTACTAAGATGCCATTATCCTTCGCATACTTCACAAAATCATAAACAATTAAGAAATAATCGTTAAAGCCCATCTCATCAATAATCTTAAGCTCATAACTATAGCGTTTTTTATAAGGATATAAATCTTTACCAACTAGCTTTTCTTTTACACCTTTTTGAACTAAGTAATGCAGGTACTCTTTAGAAGAAAACTTAGAATATATATCTTCTTTTTCTCCATAAACATACGTAGGAAGATGATAGCCCGAAAAGTTCAACTCATATTGACATTTATCAACAATATTTTGCTGATTTTCAAATGACTTCTTAAAAATCGTTTGTAATTCTTCGTCTCCAAGTGCTAATATTTCTTCAAAATCTTTTTGTTCTCTTACAAATTCATCTCCTGAAATTGTCGTTAGTTCTTGTATATTTAGTTTTTTATTATCGCGAATAGCACGACTAACAATGACTTGCTGATAGTTCTCTTTATTAAGATAATAGCCGGGCTTCGTATAAACAACATTTTCATAAAAACTATACGGACTTACTTGAAAACTTTCATTAAAACCGAAGTAAAAATCATAATTGCTAAAAAGATTGTTTAAGTATGAAAATTCCATACTGTCTCTAAGTTCATCAACAACTATTAAAACAAAGTCTTCGCTATATTCTTTCATCTCGCTAGAAAAATCTTCTATAGTCCACTCTTCTCCATTCATAAACTTAGTCGAAATCTCTAATAATTTATAGAACATCTTTTCAGATTTACACAGTATGTTGAATTTTAGAAAACCAATCCCGTATCCTAAGCTTACTTCTAATCCTTGAATGAGGTTAATTTCAGCTTTCTTAGATTCTTTATAAGCTTTTATCGCTCCGTACATATTCGGATCAACGATAACAACAGACCTTTGATTATCTCTTGCTAATTTTAAAAACAGCTTTTCATACTTTATAGTACTGTTCAAAAGATCATAAGCACTATGCACCTGCAAATTGTAATACATACTAATATCCTCCTTTCTTCAATATTTCTAGTTCTGTTTAATCGATATTATCCGCAAAGTGGATTATACTCATCTTCTTCTGAAGAACACCCCATATTTTCTCCATAATTTTTACTTTGTTCATTAAAATATCGATATACTCGTTTGTTATCATCACCCATAAAGTAAATTGGGTTAAACTGTGTATATTTCATATTCCCTTCTTCATCTAAAAGATTCTCACATACTACTCTACGTTTTATAGAAGCTACAAAATTCGTATATTTTCCATATTCTGAAATACTCTCAATTTTGCACTCAAGTGACAAAATACATTCATCCATTATCGGTGCATCGATATATTTTGCTGGATCATATGTCATATCTGCCATTCCAATTTTATTTTGACCTGAATGGAAACCAGCAATCTCTACCTTGCTTAGTATTTGTTGACAAGGAACATTAACGGTAAACTCTCCATACTCCTTGATATTATCAACCGCATTGCTATCTGTCGAAAGTCCAACTGTAATCATATCACCTAAAGAGTATGATGAACTACAAGCTGTCACATTGTATCTCCATTTTTTATCTTTATATCCTATTAATATTACTGGAAATCCGTAATATAATTTATTGGTTTTAGTTTCTAATTTCATCTTCCTCTATCCTCTTTATTTTTTCCTTTCATAGTATACTCTTCCTTATTTATCCTATCTCTTAGCTATAAAAGCTAATACTTTTTCTTCTGAATGTTCTTTACTAAATTCAAATCCATCGAACCTTATTTTTTTCATTTCTTCTATTGATGAGACTTTGTTTTTTATAAGTTCTGTTAAAAATTTACCCCTTGCTTTTTTAGAAATTGTAGAATGTACTTTTAATTTTCCTTCTTTCTCTTCCATAAAGCTGATTTTAATAAATTTCTCTTTTTGATTATTTGAAAAAACTTCTTCAAATTCACTAGATAATAATGAAACAACAAAATCTTCATCTTTAATACTTTCATCATAACTAGCTCGCCAGAAATTCTTTAAAGACTCTCCTGAGACTTTTACATTTTGTAAAAAATCTAGTCTATGTTCTTGGATCAAATCATAAGCACCAATTATACCATATAACGACGTTGTAATAAATACATTTTTCTCTATATACTCTTTATCAGCTTCATCAAAATTATCTCGATCTATATTTCTATACATTAGGCCATTGAATAAGTCTAATGCTTTATAACTTTTTGCTGTGTTATTTTTTATGTCTTTCCAGCGAGAGAATTCTTCCATCGCTTTATCTTCTTTAATTTTATAAACTTTAGCTAAATCTGAGGCACTAAGTTTAGCAAATTCAGCAACTATTTCATTACTTTTTTCACTAAGTTCTAACACTTCTTGCGGCGTTGCTTTTTTGTTTAGTTCTTTAGCTGTCGGTATTAAAATTTTCATTATTATTCCTCTTCTTCAGGTAAATCTAAGAAGCTGTTTTCGATTAAACTTTCTACTTCCATTAATACGAAATTGTATTCTGTTGCCTCTATTGCAGGATTAATAATTAATGTATTGAAGTACCCAACTACAAAATCACGATTAGCAACTTCAAGTTTGAACATGTATTCACTAATTTCATCAACTAAAAATGCTGTTTCTTTAAGTACTTTATCCTCATAAGTATTAGCGTAATGAACTTTTTCTAAAAGTCTACGAATTTCTAAATCTGCATGTTCTTTAGCAAAACGATCACGAATATGTTTTGCAAGTTCCTCAGCTTTAAGAGCTACTGTATCAATTTTTTCTTTTTTTAAAACCCCATTTTCCTCTAATTTCTCTAATAATGCTGTTAAAGATTTGTGTAAACTATTCATTGTAGTTCTCCTTTATTTTATAATAAATTATTTAAAAAACTATCATTCTCTATTTTATAAAAAAAATACGAAAAACGCTAATAATACGCTATGTAATAATCTATTCTCTTTACCCTAACCTCCCACTTTCAATATACAATTATACATTGTCTTCAGCTTTTAAACATTATTAGAAAATGATATAATATTAGTGACATAACTATTTCGAGGTGGAGTATGAAAAAATACATAATGGCAATAGATCAAGGTACTACTAGTTCTAGAGCGATAATTTTTAATAAAAAAGCAGAGATAATAGCGAGTAGTCAAAAAGAGTTTCCGCAAATTTTTCCTCAATCTGGGTGGGTTGAACATGATGCTAACGCAATTTGGAACTCTGTTCAATCAGTAATCGCAGAAGCATTTATCGAAAGTGGTATAAAACCGAATCAAATAGACAGTATCGGTATTACAAATCAACGTGAAACAACTGTAATTTGGGATAAAAATACTGGGTTACCTATTTATAATGCAATAGTCTGGCAAAGTAGACAAAGTGCTGATATAGCAAATAAGCTTGTTAGTGATGGTTATAAAGACATGATACATCAAAAAACTGGTTTAGTAGTTGATGCATATTTCTCAGCTACTAAGATACGTTGGATTTTAGATAATGTTCCTGACGCTCAACAACGAGCTGAAAATGGAGAATTACTGTTTGGAACTATCGATACATGGTTAGTCTGGAAGCTTACAGGTGGAAAAACTCACGTTACCGACTATACAAACGCTGCTAGAACGATGCTATTTAATATCAAAGATTTAACTTGGGATAAAGAAATTTTAGAAATTCTAAATATACCCGAATCTCTACTACCTGAAGTAAAATCTAACTCAGAAGTATACGGAAAAACTATAGACTATCATTTCTACGGTGGTGAAGTTACAATAAGTGGGCTTGCCGGAGACCAACAAGCTGCTCTTTTCGGACAACTTGCCTTTGATAAAGGAATGATAAAAAATACATACGGTACAGGATCATTTATCATCATGAATACTGGAGAAAATATGGAACTTTCTAAAAACAACCTACTA
Organism: Gemella haemolysans; assembly: GCF_901873445.1. Classification (GTDB taxonomy): domain Bacteria; phylum Bacillota; class Bacilli; order Staphylococcales; family Gemellaceae; genus Gemella; species Gemella haemolysans_C. The sequence goes on along the minus strand of NZ_CABFLN010000042.1, from coordinate 106,759 downwards.
ACAACTATTGGTTTTGGAATAAATGGAAAAGTTTATTACGCTTTAGAAGGATCTATTTTTATTGCAGGAAGTGCCATTCAATGGCTACGAGATGGTTTACGTTTAATTAAAAAATCATCTGAAACAGAATCATTGGCTTATAATTCTAAAAATAACAACGAAGTATACCTAGTGCCAGCTTTCACAGGATTAGGCGCTCCTTATTGGAATCCAAATGCTCGTGGGACTATCTTTGGTCTAACGCGTGCTACTTCAAAAGAAGATTTAGTAAAAGCTACATTACAATCTATTGCTTATCAAGTACGCGATATTATCGATACAATGAAAATTGATGCGAATGTAGAAATACCCCTTCTTAAAGTTGATGGAGGAGCTGCTAACAATGATTATCTTCTAGAATTCCAAGCTAATATACTAGGCGTTAAAGTAGCCCGTGCTGAAAATCTAGAGACGACAGCATTAGGTGCTGCATTTTTAGCAGGTCTTGCTACTGGTTACTGGAAAAACTTAGATGAACTAAAAAATCTAAATACAGCAGGAAAATTATTCGTTCCTACTATGGAAAAAGAAGAACGTGAAAAACTATATAAAGGTTGGAAACGTGCGGTAAAAGCAACACAGATTTTTGCGGAGGAATAGAATAAAAAAGGAGTAAGTCGAAAATAAGATTTTTAAATCACTATTCTCGATTCACTCCTTTTAAATTAATAACAAACTATTTTCTAGAAAAAATATCTTCATACAACTTTTTATCTAAATCTTTAAACACATTAAATACTACTTTTAAATTAACATTAGGATTTTCACTTAAAAATTTCTTAACCTCAGCAACTGCTATTTCAGCTGCAAGATCATTCGGAAATCTAAATTCTCCCGTACTTATACAACAAAAAGCAATACTTTTAAGATTATTCTCTAAAGCTAGTTTTAGAGAATTTCTATAACATGATGCTAGAAGTTCCTTATCATCATCTTCAACGACACGATATATTATTGGACCAACCGTATGAATAACATGTTTAGCTGGCAAGTTATACCCCGCTGTTATTTTAGCTTGTCCCGTTTTTTCAAAACTACCTTGCTCTTTCATTATTTCATCACATTCTTTTCTAAGTTGCAGTCCTGCTTGCGAGTGTATAGCATTGTCGATACATCTATGTAGCGGAATTAAACACCCTAGTAAAGCTTTGTTCGCTGCATTAACTATAGCATCTACTTCCAATGTAGTAATATCACCTTGCCATAAGTAAATATTTTCTTCAATCTCAGTTAATTCTTCTAGCTTTGTTATTCCTTTAACTTTTAGAACTCCTTGCAAGTACTCGTCTTGAACTTCATAAAATTCACTCGGTAGCTCCGACACTTTCCATGTATTCATCAGTGTTCTAAATAAATCTTTCTTTTCTTTTTCCGTTTCTGGTATTTCTATTTCTGAATTTAGTATTTTTATTAAAAAATCTAGTTTTTCCATAACAATCTCACATATTCTATTAATTTATCAATAATATAATACTACTTTATAAATAAAGTAGCAATTAAAAGATTTAAAATCTTTCCCCTCATCCTTTAATTTTCCAAACTGTACTAAAGTGTGATAAAATAGAAACTAATTAAAAAATATAGTTATGGCGGAGGTAGAATGAAATATTTAACTAGTGAAGAAATAACTAAAGCGAAAAAAAATATTAATGATATGAAACCTTATAAAACTACAAAAGAGATTATCTTTTCTAATATTTTTACTTTTTTCAATGCTATGAACTTAGTATTAGCTGCATTTATAGCCACGACACTTAGATTTGAAAATATGTTGTTTTTAGGTGTAATTACTATAAATACTGCAATAGGTATTTTTCAAGAAGTACGTTCGAAAAATGCCCTTGAGAAGTTGAGTTTACTAGGTAGAAATAAATACCGAGTAAACCGTGATAATGAAATAATAAATATAGATTCTGAAGAAATCGTCCTTGGAGAATATTTACACTTAAATCTCGGTGATCAAATTCCTGTTGATGCTGAAATCATTGAGGGTAGTATCGAGGTCGATGAATCACTGCTAACTGGTGAAAGTGACAATATCTTTAAAACTGCTGGTAATAAAGTAATGAGTGGTAGTAACGTAGTTAGTGGTAGTTGTTTAGTAAGAGCTATTGCTGTCGGAGAGGATAGCTATATCAATAAGCTTGCTAAAAGCACTAAAGAATTTAAAAAATACCCATCTAAACTTCGTGACTATATGGATAAGATTTTAAAAGTTATATCTATTCTATTAGTACCCGTCGCAATTATGTTATATATGCGTGGCGCTAGTCTTGGACGTGGTTATGTAGAAATAGTCTTGCGTAGTGCTGGAGCTTTAGTAGGTATGATTCCAGAAGGTTTAATCCTGCTTGTCAGCGTATCTCTTGCGGTTGCTGCGATGAAACTCGCTAAAAAGAAAGTTCTAGTTCAAGAATTATACTGCGTGGAAACTCTTGCTAGAGTTGATGTTCTTTGTTTCGATAAAACAGGAACTATCACTACAGGTAATATGAATGTTGTAGAAATTAATAACGAAGTTTCAGGAAAATTATCAAGCTATCTTGCATACTTCGATGATGAAAATGCGACATCTAAAGCTTTAAAGAATCATCTAACATGTGAAAAACAGTGGGATATAGAGGAATTAGGAGCCTTTTCTAGTAAAAATAAATATTCATTTATAAAACTTCAAAACGGTGGAACATACTTCTTCGGGGCATATGAATTTTTAGGCTTCTCAGATGAAATGGATGAGTATTACGAGAATCTAAAAAAAGAAGGTTATCGAATTTTATCATTAGCCTATACTGAAGACAGTACAAATGTTCCTACTAATATGAAACTTGTAGGACATGTAGTTCTATCGGATGAAATAAAAGAAAACACAAAAGAAACATTCAAATACTTCGAATCACAAGGTGTTGAAGTGAAAATAATCAGTGGGGATAATCATATCGCCGTGTACGGTGTCGCTAAGAAAGCTGGTTTCAAAGAAGATGCTAAGGCTATCGATATGACTAAAGTGACTGATGAGGAGTTTGAAAAAACTGTTCTTGAGAATGATATTTTCGGACGTGTTACTCCTGAACAAAAACAGAAAATGGTAGCCGTATTACAAAAAGCCGGTAAGACTGTCGCTATGAGTGGTGACGGTGTTAACGATGTCCTTGCCTTGAAAAAGGCTGATATTAGTTTTGCTATGAATGGTGCTACCAGCGCTGCAAAAAGCGTATCAAACATCGTATTTTTAACAGATGACTTCGGAGTATTCTACGATATACTTATGGAAGGACGTCGTGTTATTAATAACATTCAAAAGGTAGCTTCTCTATTCCTAACAAAGACATTCTTCTCGATTGTCTTCTCAATACTTAGTGTAATCTTCGCCTTAGAGTTTGCATTTATACCGATTCAATTTACGATAATTTCAGCGATAACAATCGGTATTCCATCCTTCTTCCTAACTTTCGAAGCAAATAAGGAAAAGGTAAGCAATAACTTCATGAAGGATATACTGACAAACGCTGCAATCGGTGGTGGTATTTTAGTAGTTACAGTACTACTGACAAACTTTGCTATCACAGACAATTCACAAGCGAAATTCATCTGTTTCCTTCTTGCGTTAATAAATGGATTATGCATGGTTGCCAAAGTCAGCCTACCTCTTAACAAATATAAAGTTGCACTACTTTCTATGTTAAGTATTGCTGCAATTATAGGTGTGGGAGTTAATATATTTATTCTGAAAAATCACTTTGCACCATTAGTATTTTATCAAATAATTTATATAATTATACTTGCAATAGTAATCTCAACAGTCCACTTCTTTACGAGAAGGAAATAAAATTTATCGCTCATTTATCGCTCGTTTTTGAGTATGAGCATTCATTGAACGTTACTATAATAGTTCTCCAAAAGAGTATAACAAAACCCTAGACTTGGTTAGTTCCAAATCTAGGGTTTCTTTATTATTCTTCGTCTGAAGATTTATCGTCGTTTGAGTCAGTTTTTTCTTTCTCTACTTCAGCCTCTTCTTGAGCTTTTTTCTCAGCTTCTTCTTTGGCTTTACGAGCTTGTTCTTCGTAATATTTCTTATTAACTACTTTATCTAGTTGTTCAGCTTCTCTTTCATCTAAGTCTTTTGGCATTTTTCCAAATTGGTAAAGAGCAACGATTTCTTTTCTATCGATTGTTTCAACTTCGATAAGAGTTTGTGCAATAAGTTCTAGTTGTTCTCTGTGAGTCTCAATAATGTGAAGAACTTTTGAGTAACATTCGTTAATAATTTTACGAACTTCTTTATCGATTTCTTTCAGCATTTCTTCTGAGTAATTACCGATACTTGAAAGTTGACGTCCACCGTATGGATCGTGGAATGGAGCTTGCATTGGACCTACAGCTTCACTCATACCGTATTCTGTAACCATCGCACGAGCAATAGCTGTTACACGTTCGAAGTCGTTATGAGCTCCTGTAGATACTTCATTAAAGAAAATTTGCTCTGCAGCACGTCCACCAAGTAATCCACAGATTTTGTCAATTAAATCTGTACGAGTTTGGAAGTATTTTTCTTCTTCCGGAATCATTAAGTTATATCCACCAGCATCACCACGTGGGATAATAGTAACTTTTTGTACTTTATCAGCACTATCAAGTACCATACCTACAATTGCGTGACCTGCTTCGTGATAAGCTACTAAACGTTTTTCTTTTGGAGTGTATACTCTACTACGTTTAGCTGGACCACCAATTACTCTGTCCATAGCTTCATCTAGATCTTCTTTATCAATACTAGATTTGTTTTCACGAGCTGCTAATAAAGCTGCCTCGTTAAGAATGTTAGCAAGGTCTGCACCAGAAAATCCTGGAGTTTTTTCTGCTAACGAACGAAGTTCAACACCTTTAGCAAGTGGTTTGTTTTTAGCATGTACTTTAAGAATTGCTTCACGACCTTTTACATCAGGTGTAGAAACTTTAATTTGTCTGTCGAAACGACCTGGTCTTCTAAGGGCGTTATCTAATACGTCAGCACGGTTAGTAGCTGCAATTACGATAATACCTTTTTCACCATCGAATCCATCCATTTCAACAAGAAGTTGGTTAAGAGTTTGTTCACGTTCGTCATTTCCTCCACCTACTCCGCTTCCACGTTTACGTCCTACAGCATCAATCTCATCAATGAAAATGATACATGGCGCATTCTTTTCAGCTTCTTTGAATAGGTCACGAACACGACTAGCCCCTACCCCTACGAACATCTCAACGAAGTCAGATCCTGAGATTGAGAAGAATGGTACTTTCGCCTCACCAGCTACAGCACGAGCTAGTAAAGTTTTACCAGTCCCTGGAGGACCCTCAAGTAGGACACCTTTAGGGATTCTAGCACCCATCTTAGTGAATTTACGGTGATCTTTTAAGAACTCAACCATTTCTGCAAGTTCTTGTTTTTCTTCATCAGCTCCAGCTACATCTTTGAATGTAACTTTTGCTTCTCCGCCATCAATTTTTTTAGCTTTAGATTTTTGGAAGCTCATTACTTTGCCTCCACCGCCACCTTGCATTTGTGACATAAAGAAAACTAATAGTCCCATCATTAAGATAAATGGAATAATATTACCTAAAAATGATAAGATTGCACCAGTTTTTTCAGCTGGTTTATATTCTACTACACTTAGCTTTCCATCTTTAGCTTTTTCATTAATTTGTTTTTGCACTTCAGAATCAGATGCCGCTACTACACTCTCGAAGTTCTTATTACCATCTGTATAAGTACCTTTAACATTGTAGTTCTCATCTTTTCTTTGTAGACTTATTTCTTTAACTTTGTCATCTTTAATAGTCTGAACAAGTTTAGCATAGTCTATTTTTTCAGTTGTCCCAGGTAAGTCTTGTTGCCAATAAGCAAATAATCCAATCGCAATAACGATTAACGCAAGCATACCAAGGATAGGGTTTTGCCTTTTTTTATTATTCATATAGACAATCTTCCTCCTATCATTTTTCTAAACATAATTTATTTTACCATATGTAACTAAAGTTTGACTAATATTTTGACCTTTTTTGATTAAAATATTATTATGAGTAAATTTCTTCTTTTAGAACACCGATATAAGGTAAGTTTCTATATCTCTCATCATAGTCTAAACCAAACCCTACTAGGAATTCATTTGGTGAAACTATTCCGATGTAGTCAGCTTCAACATCAACTACACGAGTTTCAGGTTTATCTACTAGTGAAGCACATGCTACAGAAGCAACATTTCTTCCTTTTAGGTTTTCAATAAGAGCTTTAAGAGTTCTTCCTGTATCTACGATGTCTTCAACGATAATTACGTGACGACCTTCGATATCCATTCCACAATCTTTTTTGATTTTAATTACACCAGAAGATTCAGTTCCTCCGTGATAACTAGACACATCCATGAAGTCAATAACTATATGAATATCAATATGCTTCATAAGTTCTGCCATAAAAGGTAATGCACCTTTTAATGTACAAATTAGAACAGGAGATTTATCTTTATAATCCTCTTCAATTTGTTTAGCGATTCTTTTACTAGCAACTACGATTTCCTCGTGTGTAAATAGAACTTTCTCGATATCTTTTAATAAATTTTCCACTGTTTTATCCTTTCATGTTTATATAATAATCATATTTTTTATTTTTGTTGACTTTAGTATTTATTCCTAAAACTCCTAAAACTCCATCTTTATTGCGAATTACTGGAAGTTTATCTCTAAGTTCTTTAGGGATTTTTTCATCGATAAAAAGACGAGAAAGTTTTTTACTAACCTTACCTCTTTGAATTCGATCTCCATCCCTCTTAGTAGTAACTACAAGCGGCAAATCTTCCCTGTTAAATCCTACTTCAGATGAGTTATTCATTGTCGTTATTAGAAAATTACTCTGATGAAACGTATAAACTTTATTTATATCCACTTCATCTATTATTAATTCTATCTTATCATTATAACATTTTTTTTCGATTTTATGAATATAAATACTATTATATTCGCTAATTATTTTTAAATTATTTTTTAAATCATAACTTTTATTGTTATTTCTATTTTTTAAGTCATCTATTATTGTAAATAGGGCTATTTGTTTCACATCAAAAATACAAAAATTATTTGCTAATATATCTCTTAGTAAAAAATAAACTTCTTCTTTAGTATTTTTTAATAGCTTTTCTTTGTCTAATTCAACCTTACCTTCTTCTTCAGAAATTACATAGTCATTTTTAGCTTCTAATACTTTGTTTTTCAGCTCCGTATTAATATTTTGATAATAACTAGAAAAATTAATCAGATTATCAAAACTCGCAGCATTTACATCGTTCAACAATGGTACAATGTTGTGCCTTATATTATTTCTAGTGTAGTCAGTATCAAAGTTTGTTGAATCAACGTAGTATTTCAAGTTATTTTTATCAGCATACTGCTCAAGATCAATTTTTAATATATTTAATAACGGACGATAAACTTCTAAGTTTCCGATAGTAGTCTGCTCTTCTATCATCAAGTTATAATCCATACTACGTCCACTAAGTAATCTCATAAGAATATTCTCTACCTGATCATTTTTGTGATGAGCAGTTACTAACTTCACTCCACCTTCTAATGAAGACATCTCCTCAAATGCTTCATAACGCAGTTTTCTTGCGAGCATTTCCTCTGATGTGTGACTATCTCTTACTAAGCCATTCATATTTAGCTCTTTTTTGTAGAATTTTACGTTATAATTTTTAACGAAATTCTCTACAAACTCAGCTTCTTCATAAGACTGTTCTCTTAGACCATGGTTTATGTGGAACACCACTAATTCTTTATAACTCTCTTTGTAATTTGTAACAAGTAGATGAAATAAAGCTATAGAGTCTACTCCTCCTGACAGACCTAGTGCTATTTTATCAGTTTTTTGCCATAAAATATTAATGTCCATCTAGATAACCTCTCTCTTGAAGATCTTTCTTTATTTTTTCAAACTTATCTTCAGCTTGCTTCGTCGCTGAGATTATATTTTCTAGTAGTCCTTCTGGTGCTGGTGGAATTTCTTTTTTCTCTTCTTTCTCCTCAGACAGCTCGGTAATATTACTCTTCTTACCTTTTCCTACAGAAATCTTCATATTACCTATGAATTGAAGTTTTTTCAAATCTTTTAGAGTTTTTGTCTCCTGTTTAGGCTCTTCTTTTTCTTCCTGTACTTCTTGCTTTTTCTGAGCCTCTGGTTGCTCTTTGACTTCTTTTTTAATCGGTGACTTCGGTTTATTTTTCTTTTTGTTCTGTTTTTCTTTAGAGTTTTTCTCTACTTTTTTCTTCTCACCTTCAACTTGTTTTAGCTCTTTTTGTGTTAAGATTACTAAAGAATCCTTTGCGCTTTTCTCCTCAGCTTTAATAACAAAACCAACGGAAAAAATTTCCTCTAACTTTTTCTTTTTTCCTATAAACATATTTTCCTTAGGTAAAAATGCATCTTGGCCATTTTCTAGTTTTATGTACAGACCTTTACTTTCAACCTTTGTCACCCTTCCTGAAACTTTACTCATTTAATCACCTCACTATCAACTTAGATATAAACTATATAATCTCAATAGTTCAAACCTCTTAGATCATTCCAATTTGTTTCACTTAAATATTATACCACACTCTATTCATCTATTGAAATATCAAAGATAATCCGAGGTAATAATATACCAACAAACAGAATCTAAACTATGATAACTAAAAAACACCAACTTCAAAAAAGTTTCTTTTTTGAAATCAGTGCTCAATTATTAAATCTTCTTTTAAATAATGTTATGTTAACTATCTCTAAAAATAACATCACTAACCTTTATTATACCATAAAAACAATGATTTTAGCAGTCTTTTATTTTTTAATATTTTGTGTTATGTTAAAGGTGCGAAGGATAATTCTTTCGTATCATTTAGTAATATGCTGTTCGTAATTAAAACGCAATTGCATTTTAGGGGGTATCTTATGTTAAACACGAAAAAAATAAAAAAAAGATATTACATATTTCTAGTATTCTATGTTTTTTTATTTGGTCCTATAATCATTTTCTTGCTTGATGAAGTAGTTAGTTCAGATTTTACACATAAATATAAAACCATATTATTTGTGATTAAACTTTTTCTTATGAATTTACCTATATTATTAGCTTTGATTATAAATAACTATATAGCTAAAAAAACTAAAAACGTAGAAAAATAAAATAGACACTCTCTATCACTAACTATACTACAAACTCCCTTATATGGCTAGAAAGGGCGATTCAAAATAATTTTTGAATCGCCCTCCTTTTTTTATCCATTATAACAATTTATTATTTCAAATAACTTGCTACGTATTTCTTCATTTGTTGAATGTCCTAGCATTAATTTTAATTCGTTTAATTTTTTATCTAATTCATCTACATCAATGTCTAGAGTTGTATTTTTATAGATCATTTTGTTATCAGTTTTCTCACTGCTTTCGTAATCAAGTGATAACTCCTCATACATCTTCTCACCAGGTCTTAGACCGATCTCTTCGATATCGATATCTTTATATGGTTCTAATCCTGATAGTTTGATTAAGTTTGTCGCAAGATCTATTATTTTTACGGGTTCTCCCATGTCTAATAGGAAAATCTCTCCTTCACTTGCATAATACCCAGCTTGTAGTACTAATTGTGCCGCTTCTGGAATCGTCATGAAGTAACGAATAATATTTCTATGCGTAATAGTGATAGGTCCACCTTTTTTAATCTGTTCTTTAAAAATAGGAATTACAGAACCATTAGAACCTAGTACATTACCAAATCTAACCGCAGCAAATTTCGTTTTGTACTTATTACCTTTTGATTGTAAGATAATCTCTGTTAAACGTTTCGAAGCTCCCATCGCATTCGTTGGGTTTACCGCCTTGTCAGTAGAAATCATAATAAATCTTTCTACTTCTTTTTCAATTGCCACATCCATAACATTTTTCGTTCCAAAAACATTATTTTTTATAGCTTCTTGTGGACGACGTTCCATTAAAGGCACATGTTTATGTGCTGCCGCATGGAACACTACATCAGGTTTATACTTATCAAACACCTCAGCTAAAGCAGCTTTTTCACGAATACTTACTATTTCAGAAATATATTGTATATCCTCATATTCCTTACTATGTGATTTTTCAAAATCTAAATCACGTTCTAACATGTATAATGCATTCTCGTTAACATCTACTAAAACAAGTTGACTAGGTTTGAATTTAAATATTTCTCGAACAATCTGGCTTCCGATTGAACCACCAGCACCAGTAACAAGAATACTCTTTCCTTTAATATATGAACGAATCTCACCTTGAGACAGTTTCACTTCACCACGTCCTAATAAATCTTCAATAGACACGTCTTTTAAGTGTTTAGAGATACTTTCTCCGTCCTCTACAGCAATACCTGAGCTCATTACTTTAACAGCAACATTCGCTTCTTTTAGTACGTTTAATATTCTATTTTTATCATATGCACCAATTGAAGGAATAGCTAAAAAGACTTGTTCTACTTCATATTTTGGAATAAGTTTCAGCATATCATACGTTGTTCCAACAACCGTAACCCCACTGATTACAGAGTTTTTTCTATTATCATCAATAAGACCAACTACATTCGCACGGAAAATATTATTTTTAGACAATTCTTTTAATAAAATATAACCCGCATCTCCTGCACCTATTATAAATGTATTCTTATAAGAAGTGGCTCCATATTTACCCGCTTCTCTTTCTCTTAAAGCACGATAAAGCATTCTTGTAAACATCATTCCGGCGATTATTAATAACGGTGAAAAAATCGCGAATCTAACATTTGAAAATGTATCAGGTAGCATATATTGGTATAAAATACTAGTGATTAAATCCCCTAGCACTACTGAAAAGCAAATATTTACTATTTCATTTACACCTAAGTAAGACCATAGCGATTTATTAGTACCAAATAAATAAAAACTAGCAGTATAAATTACTAAAGAAATCGCTACAAACTCTATTATTTCTATGTGATGTTCATTCAACATAGAAAATGGATCCGAAGCCTTACCTAAAAATATCGATGCTACCACTCCAAATATTACCGTCAATAAATCCAATACCATAATTAGCTTAAATCTATGATTTATATATATTTTTGATGAAAATAATTTATCCATAACATCTCCTACTAAATTCATTAATGAGCAAAGGGGTTAATATATAATCAAGATAAAACTTAACTACATACTATACCGCAATAGTTTACAAACAAATACGCTACGAAGTAATAGCTTTTACTTATCTAATAAACTTTACGGGGGCGATTTGAAAACATGAATTCTAATCAAGCTTCCAAATCTTCCCTCAAGCTCTTTATATTTTAATATAATCTATAACCGAAGTACCCTGCAGCTGCAATAATTATAAATAATATAACAATACTGACTTTTCGAGTTTCTTCAATTACTTTTATCTCTACTAATTTCTGAACTATTAATATCGTTATCGCCACAAAAATAGCTGTTTTTTTGACGCTTTGGTTTTCTATAAACATAGTTCCTATTATTATAGCTAAGCTGAAAACCGTTATAAGCATATTAATAGCTAAAAACATCAATTTTTTATCTGTCATCTTTATTTTTTCCTTATCTTGATCGTTACTTTAACAATCGGCGTATCTGTCGCTACTCTTATATTTTCTTTCGGATATATTTTCAAGTTACTACGCTCTTCTGTTTCTTCTCTAACATCACTCAAGTCAACATCAACGAACATCTCACTTATTCTCGCCAATTCATTAGCATCCTCTGCTCTAATCGTCACCTTAGCAACATCAGCAGTAGCACTAACTAATTCAAATCCCGAAGGTAAACTACCTATAGTATTTACTTCTAATGGGACTTCTTTTTCGATATTTTTAAGCTCAATACTCATAAGCGTCGAATTTGGCTCTATTTGAATATCCTCTATTTTATTATAATCACTATCATAAGCTATCAATTTAGCTTCTTCTCTAGTATTTCTATTAATCTTCGTACGTGTATCGCTCTCAGCACGAACCTCATTTATTCTATTAAGACTCTCGATTGCCCCAGTAATCTTAACAGTTTCATTCGTAACACTAAGTTTATCTACTTCATAACCAATCAATAGTCTCTCTTTTTTAACTATTGGCGTAACTCTAAACTCTCTAGTCGCTTTTTCTCTAATAGATATCGTTATTGTAGAAGGTTCTGCAGTCCCATCTACACCTTTTTCCAATCCATCTATTTCAATCTTAACTTTTTGATCATCACCTATTTGAGCATTTCTAAGATTCAACTTCGCTTTAAAATTCTTAGCGATACTTTCTTTTTGGACCTTTGTCTGTGATCCAGTTAATTTCACAGATACAGTATTAGGAATACCTACCACATACAATTTATCTTTATCATAATCAACTTCAAGTGGGATATCACTAACCCATGCAGTAGCATTATCGTTCGTATCACCTCCGAGAACTGAGAAATTCTTGAAATTCTCATTAACTGATAAGAACAATAGTATTGCTATTAAAAATGATATTAACTTTAACTTATTATTTTCTTTTAGTTGCATAATATCACCTCTTATTTAATTATTTTATCTTGCTGTTTCCAGTTTTTAGCTAAATATTTCGCTAAATCTTCTGTCGAAAAATCTGAAGTTAAAATTCCATTTTGACATACACTAATTTTCCCTGTTTCTTCTGATACAGCAATTACTATAGCATCTGTCACTTCAGATAGTCCTAAAGCTGCACGGTGTCTAGTTCCATAACTACTAGCTATAGACCTATTATCCGATAGAGGAAGCACACAACTTGCAGCACGAATTTTATTTTCATCAATTATCATTGCACCATCATGTAAAGGCGTATTAGGAATGAAAATATTAATTATCAGTTCATTTGTAACCTCAGCGTTAACTGTAATACCACTTTCCACATATTCATCAAGTCCAGTGTTATTCTCTAAAACTATAAGTGCACCTATTCTTCGTCGTGCCATATGTCTTGATGAATCTACAACAGCTTTGATTATATGTTCAGTAGAATTTTTTTGTACATCTTTATAATTGATATTGAAGATATTCGATAGCTGTACCCTTCCTATGTATTCAAGAGCACGTCTTAATTCTGGCTGGAATATAATCATTATTCCTAGAACTCCCCAAGTAACTACTTGTTCGAATATATATGTCATCGTTTTGAATCCAATAAAGTTAAAGAATATTTTCAATCCAATAACGATTAATATACCTTTAACAAGTTGCATACCACGAGTACCTTTTAATAAACTTAGCAATTTATAAACTAAGAACCAAACTAATAATATATCCAATAAATGAATAATTAGTGTTAGAGTACTTACCCCTGATAAGTATTCAGCTATCATAAGTAATCTCCTTCCTTTGATTAATAATATCGTTAGCGCGCAAAAAACATCTAATGCGTACAACAGTCCACTTTCAATTATATCATAAAATACAACCGTTGTGCCATTTTTTATAAAAGAAAAGAAGATATTCTCAATAAATATCTTCAAATATCTTCGAAATTTTACAATTATTATTTTACATAGTTTTTTACTTATATCAAAATTACAATATCGTTATTTTAAAAGATCTTATATTCGATTTACAGATTTTATAGAAATCATAATATACTACTAAAAAACGCTCTAATTATTTTTAATTTTTATATAGTTTGCAATATTGTAATCTTGTGGGTCTAATTCTATATCATTACCTAAAATAATATTCGCTACACTATAACCAATTATCGGACCTGTAGTTAAACCAGAAGAACCAAGACCACTAATCGCATAAACATTTCTCAATGTTGGAATCTCTCCAAAGAATGGAGAATAATCACTAGTATAGGCCCTAATTCCAACGCGTTCATTTATTATTTGTGCATTTTTCAATCCACCTAAGAAGTTCTCCGCTTCTTCACCAAAAACATCAAGTTGCTGTTTATCAACAGTTAAATCAAAGCCCATGTCATTTTCATGTGTCGCTCCAACACTAACCACACCTTTTTCAAATGGAATAATATCCAATTCACCCTCAGGCATAATAACTGGATAAAATCCTGTATTTTCATCAGAAACTTTATAATCCCTTAATTGACCTTTTTGTGGACGAACATCAACATCAAAGCCAAGAGGTTCTAATATATCTTTTAGCCACGCACCAGTCGCAAGCACGACTACATCAAAAATCGTTCCATTAATCTCATACTTATCTCCCACAATCTTTAGATTAACTTTTTCTCTAACGACATTAGCTTTTGAAGCAGAAAGTAAAGTATTAACGAATCGTTCTCCTTCTACTCGTCCACCACCACTCGCGTACAATACATCTCCATTGTTATCGAAGCTAGGAATGATTTTTCGAACCTCTTCTTTTGAGATTATCTCTAAATTTCCTATCATCGGTGATAATTCTTTACGACTTTCAGCAAGTTCTTTTAACTCAGGTAGCTTATCTTCATTTTTTTTCAATAAATATACTCCACATTGTGAATAAAAGTCAGTATTATAGCCATCAGCTTCTAAATCTCTAACTAATTTCAAATAAAAATCCGCACCTAGTCTCGCCATCTTATACCAAGGTTTATTACGTCTTTTAGAAAACCACGGACTTATAATCCCAGCGGATGCTTTTGTAGCTTGACCCAAACCATAATCAAAAACTACTATTTCATTTTTTTGTTCTTTTGACAAATAATAAGCACATGTAGCTCCTACTATTCCCCCACCTACTACTGCTATTTTCATAAGATACCTCGCTTTTTTTAATAAATCTACTAATTAAAATTATACATCAAAAAAAAATACTAGTAAACTTTTTATAATATATACTGAATTTTCCTAGATCTTTTATTTACATAAAAATCTTTTTAAGTTATAATTATGTTGGTTAATAAAATACATCAAAGAGGTATAAAATGAAAAAACAACTATTACTATCTTTCGCTATTGCTGTTCTTGCCGGAACAACACTAGGCTGCTCACAAAATAAAAATGCAAATCAACCTACAGCACAAGAAGTAAAAAAAGAATTGTCAAATGAAGAAATTATTAAAACATCCCTTAGCAACTTTTCAAAAGAAAAAAATTTAGAGTTAGATACTAAGGTTAACATTAAATCTAATTTTATGGCAGAGGGTTACTCAGTTAACGCATTATCTAATATTAAAATAGACGATAGTGGCAATGTTTTAAAGAAATTTTCAGAGCAAGAAACTGAACTAGGGAAAACCACAACAAAAGAAGAACATATTTTCCTTAAGAAAAACAATTCTGGATACGATAAATTCAATGTTGAAAATGGAAAATTAGTTCCCGATACAATTACAGATGATTTAGAAGTTTTATCTGCAATCCAAGTATTTTTCAATGGAAATACACTTTTTAACACTATAACTGATAAAAACTATGAAAAATCAGATAATAAACTAACTTTTAGTGGAAAAATAAAACTATCGGACATCGGAAATAAATTTTACCTAAATCCAGGTACTTTTTCTAGTGAAGAAGCTGGTGACCTTTCAAACATGACTCTATCATTTATCGCAACAATAGATACTACTACAAATGAAGTCTTAACAATTACCCTTGATTTAAAATCGTTTATAGAAGATATGGCTAAAAAACAACTAGAAAAAGAAAAAAACTCTATGAGTCAACTTGAATACACTACTGCCAAAACATTAATGGAATCAATTTTAAAAGACACACAAGGTGAGATTTCAATCATTAGAAAAATCGACAAAATAGATGAAATAAAATTTAATTAATAACAAAATCTAGCTTCCCTTTTGGATTGGCTAGATTTTTTAACAATATATCACATTTTTTTATATTTACCAAACTACATTTATGTATTATAATTATTATTAAGTTGCTCATAGGCAACTATTAATCTATATAATTCGACTCAATTACACAGGAGGTACACTATGACTGAAATGAAATTAATACCAAGAAATGAAGTCGAAGAGAAATATACTTGGGATATGACTCTTCTATACAAAACTGATGAAGATTTTAAAGCGAGCCTTGATAATATTAAAAAAGAGATCTTAGATTTCAAGGCTACTTACGAAGGGAAATTAGCGGATCATGCTACTTTAGATACTGCCATTAAAAAATACGAAGAACTTTATGAAGAATACTATAAACTATCTCACTACGCTGAGTTACCAATGGCGGTGGATAGATTTAATGACAATGTAGTGCAAAATGTAACACTTTTTGAAGATGTTTCTACTTTATGGGCGGGGAATTTAAGTTTCTTCGATACTGAACTTGTAGAACTAGATGAACAATTCATTAAAGATTTCGTGAAAAACTATCGTCCTGATTTAGAATATTACTTCAAAAAAATCGTTCAGGAGAAAAAACATACTTTATCAAAAGAAGCTGAACAAGTAATCGCAAACTACGAGAGTCTTCCTGGTTACTACAATCTATATGAGGTAACTAAACATGAAGATATGCAATTCGACAGCTTTGAAGCAAATGGAAAAACTTTCGAAAATAGCTTTGTACTATACGAAAACTTACACGAAATGGATAATGATACTGAAGTGCGCCGTAATGCTGCGAAAAGTTTTTATAAAACATTAAATGCTTATAAAAACACTTCAGCAAATGAGTATATCTCACAAATCAAAAAAGAAAAAATGCTTGCTACAATGCGTGGTTATGATAGTGTTATCGACTACCTATTAGCTGCTCAAGATGGTAACCGCGAACTATATGATCGTCAAATCCGTACTCTTATGACAGATTTAGCACCTCATATCCGACGTTACATTAAGCTTCTAGCTCGCGAGCACAAAATTGAAGACATGCAGTTTGCAGACTGTAAGATCAACCTAGATCCAGATTTCGAAGTTGATATGACTATCGACGAATCTCGTTCTTACCTTAAAAAAGCACTTGGTGTTCTTGGTGAAGACTACGTTAAAATGATTGATGAAAGTTATGACAAACGTTGGACTGACTTCCCTCAAAACATCGGAAAAAGTACTGGTGGATTCTGCGCAACAGTTCCTAATGTAGCTGGATTTATCCTACTTTCTTGGACTGGAAAAATGAATGAAGTTTTCGTTCTTGCTCACGAACTTGGACATGCATATCACTTCATGAGTACAGGAAAACACCAAACAATGTTAAACAACGATTGCCCACTTTACTTCGTTGAAGCTCCTTCAACTTGTAACGAGGTTATCGTATCTAACTACCTACTAAAAACTAACACTGATGCTCGTTTCAAACGTTGGGTTATCAGCAACATGATTAGTAGAACATACTTCCATAATATGGTAACACACTACTTAGAAGCTGTTTATCAAGATAGAATCTACAAAATGGTAGATAATAATGAAATGTTAACTGCTGATGTTCTTTCTGAAGTAAAACGCAACGTTATGGAAGAGTTCTTCGGAGATAGTTTAGTAGTTAATGAAGGTGCAGAACTTACTTGGATGAGACAACCTCACTACTACATGGGACTATACCCTTACACTTACTCTGCAGGATTAACAATCGGTACAGCTATCGCTAATAAGATTGATAATGACAGTTCATATTCTGATACTTGGTTAAATGTTCTTTCTAAAGGAAGCAGCATGTCAGCACTAGATCTTTCTAAACTTGCAGGTTGTGATGTAAGTACTGATGAACCACTTAAAGAAGCAATTGCTTATGTTGGTCACCTAGTAGATGAACTTTACAACTTAACAGATGAGTTAAATGGATAAAAAGGAGTGACTCAAAAATCGTTATTTCGTAGAAATCGATTTTGTCGAGTCACCCTCGCACAGTTTATTAGATATCTAAAAAGCTTCTATAAAGCGAATTTAGATATCAATAAACCACTGCGTCTATGAGTTCTCATATGAACTTTATTAAATTTCAGGACTTCTGGGTCAGCCTTTAATCTTAATCTTATATTCTATTTCATTCTATCTAATTTATCGAAACAGGCTTTTTCACATTCTATAACTGCGCTGCGGAAATTCTTTTCTTCTAAAACTCTCACAGCCTCGATAGTACTTCCACTTGGTGAACATACATCATCTTTTAACTTACCTGGATGCTCTTTAGTTTCTAACACCATCTTCGCAGCACCCAAAACTGTACTTGCTGCAAGTCTATAAGCTACGTCACGTTTTAATCCATTTAATACGGCTCCATCAGCTAATGCTTCTATAAATAAATATCCATACGCAGGACCTGAACCACTTAAAGCTGTTAAAGCCGCCATGTCTTTTTCCAATATTTCCTCGGCAATACCTAAATTATTTAAGAGATCTAATACTAATGTTCTTTCTTCAGCTGCCACTAAAGAATTAAATGTAACACCTACTACACCACTTCCTATTTTTACGGGTGTATTCGGCATAATTCTAACTATTTTAGTCTCCGGAATTTTCTTTTCTAAATCATTTATTTCGACAGCTGCAGCCATTGAAATAACAATCTTATTCTTCAAACTAAGATTCACTTCATCAAGTACTGTTCCTACTAAATATGGCTTCACCCCTAAAAATACAATATCACTGTTTTCTACGACTTCTTCTAGACCCTTACAAAATACAGCACCTGTTTCTTCAGCAACATTTCTAGTACTTTTATCCGAAGAATTTCTCACAAAGACATCAGTACTACTAACTTTACAACTTTGAAGTAGTCCTTCTAAGATAGCTTTCCCCATATTTCCTACACCGATAAAACCTAATTTCATACATATTCCTCCTAAATATTCGTTAATAACATTATATCATACTCCAAACCCTTATGTCCTAGACAACTTCAATCAAAACTATTTTAATAAAAATTTAACTATGTTATACTTTTATAACAAGCAGTTATTCAAAGGAGTTTTATATGCACAGCAGCTGGGAAGAAATATTCAATAATTATCCAAAAATAGATGAACTAAATAATATGATAAAAGAAATTGACGAACAACGTCTTACTAAAACTATCTATCCGCCAAAAGAGCAGGTTTTTAGAGTTTTCGACTTACCATTAAAAGATATTAAAGTTGTAATATTAGGACAAGACCCTTATCATAATCCTGATCAAGCATGTGGGTTAAGTTTTTCAGTAAATGATGGCGTGCCACTTCCAAAAAGTCTTATTAACATTTACAAAGAGCTTCATAATGACTTAGGTATTAAACCAGCAAAAACAGGAAACCTAGAATCTTGGTTCAATCAAGGTGTATTTTTACTTAATGCTGTACTAACAGTAGAAAAAAATTCTCCAGCAAGTCATAGTAAAATGGGCTGGGAAAATTTTACGGATTATATAATTGAAAATATTTCAGAAAAAAATGAAAATATAGTTTTTGTTTTATGGGGAACTTATGCAAGAAGCAAAAATAAACTAATTGATTCTGCAAAACACAAAATTATTGAATCAGCTCATCCAAGTCCACTATCCGCATACCGTGGCTTTTTCGGAAGCAAAGTCTTCTCTCAAATTAACAGTTATTTGGCTGAAAATGATAGAGAAACTATAAATTTTGAATTAAAAATGAAAACAAACGAGCAAATTTCATTTTTTTAAAAATTAAAGAAAATTTTAAGTATATTTTAAGTACAAGGTATATAATGATTACCTAAACAAAAGTAATAATATTTCATTCTTAACGACACTTGTCGTTTCTCCCTTTTAAGTTTGAAATTATTTTTGTTTAAACCAATATTTCGGTTAATTCTTTATGATATTAACAGATAATAAAACTTTTTAATTTTTTTCATAATGTGGCTTGTCGCTCCCTAGGCAAGCCATTCTCCCTTTAAAGAGTTGAAAGACTCTTTTGTTATTTGTATATAAGATTAGATATAAACAAGCAAGAAATTGCTTAGAACTTAATTTAGTTCACTAAAAAAACGTGTTCCCCAAACGCGTTTTTTTATTTTATATTATTTCTATGTTTAAACAAAAAATCCCAGACATAAATGTCTGAGATTTTTTTATGCAGCTCTTCTATAACCTGCTCTTTGAGCGGCTTCTTCTGAACTAAAGACTAGTAGATTTCTCGCTGCAACATTGTTATAAGAAGGGTGTGTCGGTGTGTAATAAACTCCACTCTTTTTACTAGCTCTTACAACTACTTTTTTAGGTTGTTGTTTATTTTGTTGTGTTTGAGTTAATTGAACGGGTTCATTTTTCATTTCATCCTGTTCATCTATTTTATTCTTAGAAGCAGGGTGGGGAAGAACTTGTTGTTCTTTATTTCCATCAGAATTATCTTCTTTTTTCTCTTCTGAAGACTGTTCTTCTAATTTTTTATCACGTTCTTCTTTTTTCTCTTGGAAAGTTTTTCTTTGTTCTTCTTTTCTAGCTTCACTGAAATGATTCGTCATTAACATAGTTAACATCATTACAAGTGCACTTACAACACCTAATACTACTTTTTTCAATCGCGTTTTACGCTGAATTAATTTTGCAATAGGTGGACATAATAATATAAAACTTAGTACAAAGACTATTACTGCATATCTAATGCCATGTGTAAAAACCATACTAAGTGATATTAGCATAAACACTAGAAAGATAAACCACAAAATAACTTGTCCATGTTCTTTTATGAATTTATTCACAATATTTCTCCTTAAAAATAATCACTTATCTATTTTAACACTTTCTTCACTAATAAACAATTATTTTCATAAATAACTTTAATTTTAATAAGATATTCAGCTTTTCTTATAAATATATATTTATATAAATCATATAACTATTTTCTAGAAATCACCATAGCTATCCCTTGTCCTCCCCCGATACAAAGCGAACAGACACCTTTTTCCTTATTATCATTGATTAATGCGTGAACTAAAGTAACTAAAACTCGACATCCACTAGCCCCGATTGGATGTCCTAGTGAAATAGCTCCTCCACGCGTGTTTACTTTATTTGAATCTAAACTTAATAAACGAGTTACAGCTACAGATTGTGCAGCAAAAGCTTCATTCATTTCAAATAAATCTATATCTTCTATGTTTAAACTCAATTTTTCTAGTACTTTTTGTGTTGCTGGAACTGGACCTAAGCCCATTACCTTATTGTCTAATCCTGCCGAAGCATAACCATCAATATAAGCAAGAACTTCTAATCCTAGTTCTTTAGCACGAGTTTCACTCATTAAAATAACACAGGCTGCACCATCATTTATTCCTGATGCGTTTCCTGCTGTTACAGTTCCATCTTTTTTGAAAGCTGGTCGTAATTTAGCTAAACTTTCTAACGTTGTATTCGGACGAACATATTCATCTGTGTCAAAAATAATTTCTTCTCGTATAGTTTTAATAACTATCGGCGCTATTTCGTTAGCAAACTGATTATTTTCAATAGCTGCTGCTGCTTTTTTCTGACTTGAAAGAGCAAATTCATCTTGCTCTTCTCTTGTTATATTGTATTGTTCTGCGATATTTTCAGCAGTAATACCCATATGATAGTTTTCAAACGCATCTGTAAGACCATCATTTATTATAGTATCTTCTAATTCAAAACTGCCTAATTTTTGTCCAAAACGAGCATTCTTCGTATAGTGAGGTGCTGCACTCATGTTCTCAACACCACCACAAACTACTACATCATTATCCCCTAATAATATTGATTGTACCCCAAGAACAACACTTTTCAGTCCTGATCCACAAACTTTATTCACAACAAAGGCGCTTTTTTCTTTTGGAATACCTGCATTAACTGCAATTTGACGTGCCACATTTTGCCCTAAACCAGTCTGCAAAACATTACCGAATATTATTTCATCAACTAGATTTGGATTAAGATTTATACTTTCTAATGATTGTTTCACAAGCTCTCCACCGATTTTCGCAGCAGAAACATCTTTTAAACTCCCTCCAAAACTTCCTATAGCAGTTCTTTTTGCACTTACAATAGCAACTCTATTCATGTATTTTATCTCCTAATTTGATTTTCTAGTATATTTTACTATAAAAACTAACGTTGTTCAAATATTGTCTACACATGACTATATTTATCGAAATTTTTATTCTGTAACACTTCTTAAATTTATTTGTAATATAAATGTAATATTTTTGTAATAAAATATTGATTTTTGTAATTTTTAAATGTATAATATAAATATAAAGAAGTTATACAAAAAAGAAGGTGAATAACATGAACAAACTTCTAAAAACAACAGGTATATTTATTTTAGGAATTGGATTATTAACAGGATGCACAGATAAAGTAGCAAAAAAAGTAGATACTAATGACAATATTACTACTGAGGTAAAAACTACTGAAGAAAATCCAGCTTCTTTAGCTAATTTACAAAAAGAAGTTGAACATATTGCTAAAACTGACAATAACATTAATAACAATAATATTAAAGATAATAACAATACTAATTACAATATAAATAAAAAAGTTACAACAAAAGTGACTACTCCTTCTAAACAAACTATTCAAAACAATAATATTCAAGCTTATAAACATGATTTAGCTAAAGCTGGGGAAATTTTACAACCTATGGCTTATGGAATGTTAAACTTACAAGGAAGTAGCACTGCCAATGTTGTAAGATACATAGCTAGTAATGATGGTAGCGACAATGTAGTAAAACAAATAAGCTTAGCTAAAGTATTGGATTTACTAAATACATATAACGCTCAAACATTCCAAAAACAAGATGTATTACAAAGATTACAAAATGATAAAGAAATTGAATTTGTCCAATTAAATAATCATGTTGATGATTATAATAAAGAAAACTTAGAAAAATTAATGAATCACAAAAATAAAGTAGTGTACTTCGCAAAAGATCAAGTATTCTTAGCAAAAAGCGATATTGGCTACGGCGGTGCTACTGACGCAATCTTTATTCCAGTAGAAAAATGGGATATTAAAGGTGATAGAGTTCTTATCCCATACGAAAATGTCGCTACAAGAAAACCTGTAGGTATGATGACACTTCGCTTAAATAATAAAAACTATACTAGCGGAGCTAATAGAACTATGTACTACGTAGAAAGATTTGAATTATATTAAAAGAACAAAAGACATCGTCATTTCACATGGCGATGTTTCTTATTTAATATTTCAACAATACTAAAAAAGTGACCAGAATACTTTTACATCCTAATCACTTTCTATTCTTTTACTTACTATATTTCTCTACTATTTTTTTAGCACTAGCTAAATTCATATGTTTTTCATTTCTTAACTCTTCTACTATTAATTCAATATTTTCATTAGTAGCCCCTGCTAAAATCGCTAAAGATTTAGCATGTAACTTCATATGACCTTTTTGAATACCGTCTCCCACCAACGCTTTTAGCGCTGCTAAGTTTTGAGCTAAACCTACTGAAACGAGTATACTCGCTAATGTTTTCGCGTCTAGATTGTTTAATAATCCTCTCGCTACTTTCACAGTAGGATTAATTCCGATAGATCCACCTACACTAGCAACCGGCATAGGTAACGTAATTTCTCCTACGAGCACCTTAGACACTTCATCACAACGCCAAGTAGATAACCCTTTATACTTCTCATCTTTTGCAGCATAACTTTGACATGCCGCTTCTATAGCTCGCCAGTCATTACCACTCGCTATTACAACACTATCAATTCCGTTAAAGATACCTTTGTTATGGGTAGCAGCTCTATAGACATCTGCTTTTGCAAATTTACTCGCAAGCTCGATTCTTTTAGCTAAATACTCGCCATTTTCTCCTAAGTTTTCGAATGGAATAGCACATTTCGCTGTAACTAGTGAACGTGTCGCGTAATTCGATAAAATCGCCATAAGAGCTACGCCCTCAGTTAATGATTCTAACGAAACTTTAAGGGCCTCTAGCATAGTATTTAGCATATTGGCTCCCATTGCCTCTAAAGTGTCGACGATAAGGTAGACTACTACGAAATCTACGCCTTCTTCTGATAAAACTTTAACCTCAATATCACAAGCTCCACCGCCACGAGCCACAATAGATGGATATGCTTCATTAGCTGTTTTTAAAAGGAGTTCTTTACTCTGAAAAATACGTTCTACAGCTAAGGTAGTATCTGCTACATCGTATAACGCAACATGACCAATCATTTTTCTGTCAAGGACTTCTGTTTTGAAACCACCAGATTTCGCTACTATCTTCCCAGCATTACTACAAGCTGCAACTACCGATGGTTCCTCTGTAACAAATGGTACTACATACTGTTTTCCATCAACAGTAAAATTTGGCACAACGCTAAAAGGTAATGAGAAAGTTCCTATTACATTCTCTACCATATTATTAGCCGTATCAAAGTCCAAAACCTCATTATTTTTAAGAAATTCAAGATACTCTTCACTTAAAATATCAGCTTTTTCAATAACTCCTAAACGTTCTTCAATATTTTTTTTATAAAATTCACTCCAAATTTTTTCCATAGTTCCCTCTATTAAAATTGTTTTTTATACACTCTCTTGTGATTTTCTATTTTTTCTAAAACAAATCTGCTTTCATCTTGAATATCAGAAATATCTAAGTTTCCTTCTTCATCAACTGTAGTATCTCTAAAGAACATTTTCTCATATTCATCAATTGAAATACGTGTTCTACTGTCAAAATCGTCAAAACGATTATTTCTTAATTGTTCTCTATAACCATCAACTAAAGTCATACTAAATACTTCCGCAACAGCACCACTTCCGTAGCTATATAATGCAATCTTATTACCAGCTTCTAAAGTAGTATTATTCTCAAGTAAAGATAACAATCCTAAGAATAATGATCCTGTATAAATGTTACCTACACGTTGACTGTATAAAATAGACTCATTAAAACGAGCAAGTAATTCTTCTTTCTTCTCTTCTTCAGCTTGTTCTAATAATAAACTTAGACCCTTTAATCCTAATTTGGGATATGGTAAGTGTAAGCACACAGCAGAAAAATCATTAAGATTCTGTTTTGATTTTTCTGAGAATCTTCCCCAAGTAGTAGTTAAACAATCAAGGTATTGTTCCGTTGAAAATCTTCCTTCTACAAATGCATAATGTGAATAATTAGGACGCCAGAAGTCCATAACATCACGAGTTAAACAAACATTATCATTGTTAAGTTCTAAGATTCTAGGGTTGCTGCTAACTAGCATCGCACAGCTTCCTGCACCTTGTGTCGATTCACCAGATGATTTAACTCCATATTTTGCTATATCACTAGCTATAACTAGAACTTTTGATTCTGGATTATTCATAACATGATTTTTCGCAAAATCTAATGCTGCCGTCGCACCATAACAAGCTTCTTTTACTTCAATAGCACGCACAAATGGCTGAACATCTAAAAGACCGTGAATAAATACCGCAGAAGCTTTACTTTGGTCAATTCCAGACTCAGTTCCTACGATAATCATATTAATTTTTTCTAAATCATCTTTATCTAATATTTCATATGCAGCTTGTGCCCCAAGAGTTACTATGTCTTGAGATACTGGTGGAATACTCATTTCAAGTTGTAATAAACCTTTTGTAAATTTATCTGGTTCTATTCCACGTGCTGCGGCTAAATCACGAATATCTAAATAATAATTTGGCATTGCAAAACCAATTTTATCTATTCCTATTTTCATTATCAAATTCCTTTCGATTAAAATTCGAATCATTCATCTATACAATTTTTTCCAACTATAATTATACTATTAAACTATTAAAAATTAAAGTCTAATAGCCATATATTTCCTATCATGATTAAAATAATTCATGCAAATACTATTGTATAAAATTTTCATGAATTAGTCCATAGATAGCTATTAAAAATCATAAAACTTAGATCTATCAATTATAAAATATAAATAATGGTATATTCATGCAAATACCTTATTTCTATTTCAAACTTTATTAGCTTTTATATAATTTTAATTAGTTGTTATTACAACGATAAAAATAGTTTTTATTCGGAAAAAAAATTTTTTGTAAGCATTTTTGTTGTTTATTTTAAATATTTTTCTTATAATTATAATATATTTATAAAAACCCTAGGAGGATTATTACTATGACATTTAAATTACCTGAATTACCTTATGGATTCGATTTCTTAGAACCAGTTATCGACGCTAAAACTATGGAAATTCACCACGACAAACACCACGCTGCTTACGTTAACAACTTAAACGCAGCTTTAGAAAAACACCCAGAATTCGAAGCTAACTGCATCTGCGGTTTATTAAAAAACATCGATAACGTACCTGCTGACATCCGTCAAGCTGTTATCAACAACGGTGGTGGACACCACAACCACAGCCTATTCTGGAAATCTCTAACTAAAGCAGATTCTTCTGAATTCGCTGGATTAGTAAAAGAAAAAGTTGAAGCTGAACTTGGTGGATACGAAGAATTCGTTAAGAGTTTCTCAGCTGCAGCTGCTACAAGATTCGGTAGTGGTTGGGCATGGCTAGCTTTAGATAAAGAAGGTAAATTAGTAGTTACTTCTACAGCTAACCAAGACTCTCCATACTTAACAGGTCTTACTCCAATCCTTGGATTAGACGTTTGGGAACACGCTTACTACCTAAACTACCAAAACCGTCGTCCAGACTACATCAAAGAATTCTTCCGTGTTGTAAACTGGGATTTCGTTAACGAACGCCTAGCTAAACACTTAGAAAAATTAGGTAAATAATTACATAGATAAAAAAGCATCTAGGAAATCTAATTTCCTGGATGCTTTTATTCAGCGTTATTGGGCGAGCTATGCTAAAAGACCTAACTACTGTTTCTAAAAAAATCAAATTAAAAAGACAAGGATTGAGGATATAGAATATCCTTAACCCTTGTCCGTTTCATTTTCTTTTACAAGATCTTTTTGTGAATCTTTTTCAGATAGTTTTTGATCGATATATTTATTAATAATCTCATAAAATTCCTTGGTCGCTTCACCATCTAATTTTGTCGAATTCTGAACTTGATTAACTTTCAATTGAACAGATTGAATACCGTAAGAGGCTTGTTTTTGGTGAATTATTTCTAATTCTTCTTCTGAAATCGGGTCACCAACAATTGTCAAGACCAATTCATTGTCCCTTGATTTGTAGACTTGATTGATAACCGTATGATTGGTGAACTCTTTTCCTACAAACTGTTTGACACCTTCTTTTCGCGCTTGTTCTATCGTTAGGGTAACTGCCGAATAGCTGGCTGGAACAACCAATAATACAATCAAAGATATCAAACCAATTTTCATTTTAATGTTTAGCTCTTTGAATGAAGTTAAGGGAGATTTTCTCATTAAAATTTTTGCCCCAATAATGTTGGCTAGCATTATAAAGACACAGTTAATCAAGAAAAGATAGAGAGCTCCAAATAAAAATCGTACATTTCCATTAGCTAAACCATAGCCGGCAGTGCAGATAGGCGGCATTAAAGCTGTAGCAATGGCTACTCCTGGCACAATATTATTTGCTTCTTTTTTCCTTGAACCGATCACACCAGCAACCCCACCGGCAATAGCAATTAGGACATCCCAAATCGTTGGAGAAGTTCGTGCAATCAACTCGCTACTTGCATAAGATAAGGGAGTAATCCAGAAATATAGAGTCGATACAAGTAAACTGACCAATACTTGAGTAAGTAAAACCCCTAGAGCTTGCTTGACTAAACGAGTGTCAAAAATAGCTAAACCTAATCCTAGTCCAACAATCGGTGTCATAAGAGGTGAAATTAACATGGCTCCTATAATAACAGCTGTTGAATTCATATTTAGTCCAATAGAGGCAATAAAAATTGCACACATCAAAATTGCTGTATCTCTCGATCTAACATGAAGATCATCGTATAATTTTTCACGGTATTCACGTGTTGAATAATTTCCAGGTATCTATTTCTCCTTTTATTTAATTTATTTCTGTTTATCTATTGATGAGGATAGAGTGATTTTCTATCAAACATTTCATACGTATTTAAATTTCCTTAGTTCCCACCTGTAAATCTTTTAAAAAATATCTCTTTTTTCTAGATAAATAAAAAAGCATCTATCAGTTGATTCTTTATATTATATCAAAAATTTCACAGTCTTTCACTAAGGAAACCCATCAGTTTAAAAGATTTTTATATCCTTTCCAAGATAGAGAACTGACAAAATTCCAGTTTCCTTATTCTAAGAACAAAAGACTGGGAGCGACTCAAAAATCATGATTTCTTAAGAAATAAGATTTTGTCGAGTCACCCCCTCACAGTTTATTAGATTTCAAAAAAGACTTTATAAAGCCATCTTTTTAAATTAATAAACCACTACGTCTATGATTTTTTATATGAACTCTGTTAAATTTTAGGGCTTTTGGGGAAACCCGAATTTAATGATTAAACGTGATGGGTGTGTTTTACAATCCATTGCTGCATTTTGATAACTAACCAGAAGCCATAGATTCCAAAGGTGATGATAGTTAGAAGAAACCACTTGATCCAGTTACCGAACAACTGTGCCCCAGTAGCATCAAAGTATAGACGTTTCCCATCAATCACAGTGTGTTTAGTTTTCCAATTTTGCATCATACAAACCGCCCAAGGTGTTCCGATTCCCAAGGTAAGCACGCAAATTATTGCTCCTAAGATAGAATAACCAATATAACCTAGGATTCCTCCATCAAAATAACTTTCAGAATTCATATTATCTCCATTCTATTCTTTTATTTCTATTCTAGAAGCCCTATTGTATCTTTTTTTTTACATTTGTACAATCTTACGGTAACTTCTTGACATTATCTTGAAAATAATCATATAGATAAGAGCAAAGATGCCACAGATAGATAAGGTTATGCTCAACATCATTCAGCAGCAATAACACCAATAACTTTTAAGATTAAGAAGTTACAACACTTAAAAGAATCACCCTATCCGACTTAATTTAATGACAATTTAAACTACATATTATATAATGAAAAACACTATGTATGAATATACAACATATTCATACATTTGTTATTAAATAGATTAAAGGAGAATTGATATTGAATAATTGGAAATTTATCGCTAGTTTCATCGGGGTATTTGCGGTATATGAAATACTCGTATTTCTGATGTGGCTAGGCTTAAAATGGATGATTTCACCTTTTGTTCCCCCTAAGGTTAAACTAGCTATTGGTATCGCACTATTTATCATTGCTAACTTTTCTATTATAGCTTATATGTTAAGATTGGGAGCACCTTGGGTAAATTATGGAAACATCTGGTACTTCTACTTCTTAAATGGTGCTGTCATAGGTGTTATCTTATTGGCAGCTAAGTTATTACTGAAAATCTTCAAATTAAACCTTACTCAAGGAATTAGTTTAAGTATAACTACTCTATATTTATTAGGTATGACTGCTCTTGGATTATTTTGGGTATACTCGCCTACTGTTATTAATAAGACTATCAAGGTAGATAAACATCTTGATACTCCTGTTAAAATCGCTATGGTCTCTGATCTTCATCTTGGAACATTTTTCTCAAATCCTCAACTTGAGAAACTGAATAAGATTGTTGATGAAGAGAAGCCAGATGCTGTAGTTATCGCAGGAGACCTTATGGACGATGATATGGTTATGTATAAAAAACGCAATATGCAAGAAAATCTTAACAAGTTAAAAGCTCCTCTAGGTGTTTATACTACTATGGGGAATCACGACCGTGATGCACTAGAAATAGTTGATGAAGTTAAAAAAACTGGTATAATACCATTATTTGATGAAAATATCACACTTAATAACGATATTACATTAGTAGGTCGTAAAGATAAAAGTGTCAGTCGTGATAGACTTGATACTGCTGAACTTCTTAAGAGTGTTGATTTAAATAAGACTATCGTACTTGTTGATCATCAGCCAGATGCTGTCGATTATCACTCTACATTGCCTATAGATGTTCAACTCTCTGGTCATACTCACCGTGGACAACTATGGCCGTTAAACTTCATCACCGATATAGTTTATACCCTAGATCATGGCTATGCAAAGATTAATGGTAAACATTTCTTCACTTCTGCGGGTTATGGTTTCTGGGGACCACCTTTCAAAACTACAGCTCGTAGTGAAGTATGGATAATTACAATCGAAGGAAAATAATCAGTAAATACAAGAAACCCAACAGTTCAATTCATAAAAATCGATTTGTTGAGTTTCTTTTTTCCTATCTATTTTTTTTAAAAATTTCTATTAGTTTTTTTGCATCTTTTCCATTTAAAAAGTATGCTTTTCTTAATGCTGCAATGTTAAATGCATCATCTTGACTTAAGTTTATAACCTTTTCTAATTCTTTTTTATAAGACGCACTTTGTAATCTTTCAAATGCTTCTTTACTCTTTTCATCACGCTTTTTTATCTTGTCTCTTGCGTTAGCAATCATCGCGTAGACAAATATAAATCCAAGCATGATGTACAATGTATTCATGTTCATCGTAATTACTTCCTTTAAATTATTTTATACATTAATTATATAAGTTTTGTATGCGATTGTAAATAGCTCTATTATTAGTTTAACCATATTTTCTCTTTTACATGCTGCTTTATTTATGTGTTTCTTTTTCTACAGTTATATTGTATAATCTAGTAGTAGTATAAAACATATATAGAACCTATGTGACAAAGAAAGGATGTAAAAATGAAATTCATTGATAATATAGATATTAATCAATATACAGATTTTATCTTACAAAATGACTACTGTACCATTTTTCAATCTCCTGAATGGACTCAAATAAAAGATAATTGGAATTTTAAACGTGTTGGAGTTGTGGACGATAACGACAACCTATTAGCGACTGCACAAATACTTATAAGAAAAGGTATGTGGTATCTACCTAGAGGTCCACTATTAGACTATAACAATATAGAATTACTTAACTATTTCTTAGAAAATCTAGCTAAATATGCTAGAAAAAATAAAGCTAAACTTGTAAAAATAGATATACCTAAACCACTAAATAATGAAAGACTAGAAGAATTTAATAAAGAATCAGAAAATCTAGTAGATAAAAATATATTAAATTCCTTTAAATCGAACAAATTCTCTCATCGTGGTTTAACTATGAAAATGAGTGATACTATTCAACCTCGTTTTAACGCTGTAACAATGTTAGAAGATTTCCCTGAGAAACTCCCTAAACACACTAAACGTCTATTAAAAGATGTAGATAAGCGTTTTGTAGAAGTTAGACAAGTTGAAATAGATAAGTTAGATGACTTAATGTTTGTTTTAGAATGTACTGAAAATAGAAAAAATATTTCTTTACGAAACAGAGATTATTTTAAAAAACTTATGAAATTATACAAAGAACGTGCACTTGTTTATATAGCGTATCTTGATATTGCTAATGCATTAGCTAAGACTAGAGAGAAAAAAGAAACTCTAGAGCAAGAAATACTTAAACTTGGCGAAAATATGCATAAAAAAAGAAAAACTTTAGAAGATCAATTTAATTCTACAAAAAAACTTATTGAATTCTTCGAAAGTTTCAATAGTACACAAGAAGAAATACTTTGTGGAGTTATTTCTATCGCCTATGGAAAAAATGCCGAGATGCTATATGCAGGAATGAACGATAAATTTTCTAAAATTCCTGCACAATATAAAACATATGTTGACAGCATGTTAAAAATGAAAGAACTAGGATGCACTACTGCTTCTATGGGGGGTATCGAAGGTGATTTAAGCGACAGCCTTCTAGCATTCAAATCTAATTTTACTCCTAATATTGTTGAATATTATGGAGAATTCGATTTAGTAATCTCTCACACATTCAATCTAATGTACAACTACGGATTACCATTAAGAAGAAAAATATTGAAATTAATAAAAAGATAAATAATAAGTCTGTAAATCACTATGGTTTACAGACTGTTTGTTTTAATCTACTCATTGTATATTTTTTTAACATTTGTTCTTTTGATTGTGGTGCGAGACGTCTTCAACCAACTTTTCAAAGAAAAAATTTGGAAGTGTCCTAAGCTACATTAAAAACAGTAGTATTAGATAACTAAATCCCTATATAAAAATTAAAAGAGCTGAACTCTTAATGATTCCATTGAAGTTACTATTGAGTCAGCTCTTTGTTTAATTATATTTTTTTTACAAATTCAGATTTTAGTTTCATAGCACCGAAACCGTCAATTTTACAATCGATGTTGTGGTCTCCATCAACTAATCTAATATTTTTAACGCGAGTTCCTTGTTTTAATGTAGAAGAACTACCTTTAACTTTTAAATCTTTAATTACAGAAACTGTATCTCCATCTTGAAGTACATTTCCATTAGCATCACGATAAACTTTTTCCTCTTCTACTCCACTAGTATCTTCTGGTGACCATTCATGAGCACACATTGGACATACTAGCATATTTCCATCTTCATAAGTATATTCACTTTTACATTCTGGACAATTAGGTAATGTCATTATATTCCTCCATAAAATTTCATATTTGTACAAAAGATATTATACCATATTGAGAAGCAATATCAAAACAATATCAAAAAATATTTTCCTGAAAACGTTGATATTATAACGATTTAAAGCGTAATTCATCTTCTCAAAAAAATTTTTTAAAAAATCGTCTACTTTTGTAGGCAAAGTACTTGAAATTTTAAAAAACTAGGAGTAAAATATGAACTAAAGAGTTTTCATTTATATTTATTATACAAATATAAACAATAAACAATAAAATTTAAAATAAAAGAGGAATCAAATTATGGTTAAATATGATTTATTAGTAGTAGGATTCGGTAAAGCCGGAAAAACTTTAGCAGCAACATTTGCTAAAGAAGGAAAAAAAGTAGCAGTAGTTGAAGAAAGTAGCGCAATGTACGGTGGTACTTGTATCAATATCGGATGTATTCCAACTAAAACTTTAATCGTAGCTGCTGACAACAAAAAAGATTTCGCAGAAGCTAAAGCTACAAGGGATGCTGTTGTATCTAAACTTAACGCTAAAAACTTCGCTATGCTAGACAGCAGTCCAAACGTTGATGTTTACACAGCTCACGCTAAATTCGTTTCTAACAAAGTAGTAGAAATTTCTGCTAACGGAGAAACTAAACAACTTGAAGGTGAAATCGTAGTAATTAATACTGGAGCTAAAAACAATGTATTACCAATTCCAGGTTTAACAACATCTAAAAATGTTTACGATAGCACTGAATTCCAAAAATTAGAAAAAGCTCCTAAAACTTTAGGAATTATCGGTGGAGGTAACATCGGATTAGAATTCGCTAACCTTTATGCTCGTCTTGGAGTTAAAGTTACAGTAATCGACTTCGCTCCTGGAATCTTAGGAAGAGAAGACAAAGATATCGCTGAACTTGCTCAAGGATACTTAGAAGAAGCAGGAATTGAGTTCAAATTAGGAACTGCAACAAAAGAAATCCGCAACAACGGAGAACTTGTAGTTGTTGATACAGAAAAATACGGTCCACTAGAATTCGAAGCAGTATTACACGCAACTGGACGTCGTGCTAACACTGAAGGATTAGGATTAGAAAACACTGACATCGAATTACGTCCTAACGGAACAATCGTAGTTGACGAATTCTGTCAAACAGCTGTAGAAAATGTATTCGCAGTTGGTGATGTTAACGGTGGATTACAATTCACTTATGTATCATTAGACGACTTCAGAGTAGTTAACGGATACTTACATGGTAACAAAGAATACACAACTGCTGACCGTAAAAACGTACCTTACTCAACATTCATCTCTCCAGCACTATCTCACGTTGGATTACACAAAGAAGAAGCTGAAGTAACTTACCCTAACGTTGCAGTAGCATCATTACCAGTAGCTAACATGCCAAGAGGAGCTGTTAACCAGGACCCACGTGGATTATTCCGTGTAACTGTAGACAAAGACACTAACTTAATTCTTGGAGCTACTCTATTCGGTAAAAACTCAGAAGAAATTATCAACCTAATTAAAATGGCAATTGATAACAAAATTCCTTACACTTACATCAGAGATCAAATCTTCACTCACCCAACAATGGCTGAGAACTTAAACGATGTATTCAAATTAATCTAATAACTGCAGAAAGCTTAAAATCTCAATAATAATTTGGGGTTTTAAGCTTTTTTTATTAGGAATTTCTTCTATATAAAAGAATAAAATTTTCAAACAATTCGAAAAATATGCTTCAACCCCTTTACAAACAAATATTTTTCTTGTATAATGTACACATGTCTTTTTAAAAAATACAATAAATAAAAAAAGGAGATTGGACAATGAGTTTATATAAAAGAATTCCATTAATAGCAAAACTTATTATAGCTGTAACATTAGGGATAGTTTTAGGAAGCACTCTATCAACGCCAATTATTAGAGTTTTCGTTACATTCTCATCAATTTTCAGCTCATTCTTAGGATTCACAATTCCACTTATTATCGTTGGATTTATCGTACCAGGTATTAGCCAAGTATCTAACAACGCTGGAAAATTACTTGGATTATCAACAGGAGTTGCATATATTTCTACTATTATCGCAGGAACATTTGCATTCCTAACAGCTAAAGCTGTATTACCAAACATTTTAGCTAATGCCACATTACAAACATTCAAAAATCCAGAGGACTTAATGTTAAAACCATTTATCGAGTTTAAAATGACTCCAATTTTTGATGTTACTACTGCATTAATTATCTCATTCATCTTAGGAATCGGGATTTCTGCAACACAATCAGAAGGATTAAAACAAGGATTCGCAGACTTCGGAGAAATCATCGAAAAATTACTTGCTACAGTAATTATTCCACTTCTTCCTTTCTACATCCTAGGTGTATTCATGAACATTACCGCTTCTGGTGAAGTATTTAAAATCTTAAAAATCTTCGCTATGGTATTCGTTCTAATTATTATCTTACACTTCATTATTATCCTTGCTCAATATACTTTTGCAGGTACAATTAACAAGAAAAATCCATTCAAGATGCTTGTTAACATCTTACCTGCTTACATGACAGCGATTGGTACTCAATCTTCAGCTGCTACTATCCCAGTAACACTAAGAAGTACTAAAAAAATGGGTGTTGATAAAAACATCGCGAACTTCACAATTCCATTATTTGCTACTATCCACTTATCAGGAAGTACAATTACATTAACTACATGTGCATCTGCAGTATTCTGGTTACAACACGGTGCTGCATTCCCATCAGCTGCAGTAATGGTTAAATTCATTCTTCTTCTTGGAGTAACAATGGTAGCTGCCCCTGGAGTTCCAGGTGGTGCAGTTATGGCTGCTCTTGGATTATTGCAATCAGTTCTTGGATTCAATGAAATCATGTTATCTCTAATGATTGCATTATACATCACTCAAGATAGCTTTGGAACTGCATGTAACATCTCTGGAGATGGAGCTTTATCAGCAATTGTTGATAGATTAAATAGAATATTCTTCAAAAAAGACGAAGAACAAAAAGCATAAAAAATTATCCCACAAACTTAGGTTTGTGGGATTTTTCATTGTTAAAAAAATGTTGGTTATAGACATCTCGTACCACAATCAAAAGAATAAGTACTTTGTTAAAAAGAAATAACTATATATTCGTCTGTTCTTTATAGTTTCAAAGATCCTTTTAACTATATAATATAATTAATTTCACCTACTGTTTATAGTAGCTGCAGTTTCATTTAGAAAATCAAAGACTACAGGCTTTGATTTTAGCCGGAAAGTCCTTTTGCACAGCAAAAGAATTGTAAGCGTCTAAAGCTACATTAAAACAGTAGGTTATCGAATAATACTTAACAAAAAAGCAACTCGTTAGAATTCTATCTCCGAGCCGCTTCTTTTATTCTATTTAAGTTTATATCTTAGTTTTACCGGATTATGATCACTATATCTATACTCTTGATTTAGCGTTTCTACACCAAGCACTTCTATATTATCACTTGCGATATACCCATCAATAATGAAACCATATGTCCCTTCACTATCTTTCACATAAGGTTTATTGTTAAGTCTCGCAGAATTCTTACTTTCATCATAAACTAACTTAAATCCTGCCGGCAATAA
Source organism: Gemella haemolysans (assembly GCF_901873445.1). Lineage (GTDB taxonomy): Bacteria > Bacillota > Bacilli > Staphylococcales > Gemellaceae > Gemella > Gemella haemolysans_C. Next base: position 70,712 of record NZ_CABFLN010000042.1, on the reverse strand, counting down.
ACTCTTATCTAAATTCTCAGCACGCCACAATTCTTTTGGAACAACGTTAATCTCATCTTGCGTTAATGTTTTTAATGACTGATTAAAATCTGCTCCAACCAATACATAATTTCCTTTTTTATACTCATAATCGATAAATTCAAGAAGTTGCTTCATCTGAGCTTTTTTACCAGAATTACCTTTATCATAAGCATCAAGATGCGCATTGATTAACACTAAATGTTTATCACTATTTTCTACTTTTGTATAAATAACAGAAAATCCACGTTTTAAATTAGCTAGTCTCTCAGGGAAAGTAAATGGAATTGCCATTTGGAATCTTCTTGCATTTTCTATTTTAAAATCAGTCGCAGTATATATACCACTTTTCACCTTTCCTAGTGGTGGTAATGGGTACGGAATATATCTAACCTTGAAATTATAAGCTAAAATACTATTTAGACCAAGTGCTTCATCAAGTGCAGTAACTTGATTTATATTATAACTACGTTTTGAATCTTCATCAATTTCTTGAATAAAGTTGACATTAGCTTTCTCATTTTTAACTATTTCAGTAATATTTTTTAAATTTTCTTCTACATGGGCTTTATCAAGAGGTAACACCATCTTTCCACCATCCATAAAGAAATCTTCATCTTTATCAAGCCCAGCATAACCTATATTCCAGTTAAGGGCACTATATTCTGTTCCTACTTTTGCTATTTCTGAGTTACCTTGCTTAGTGACCTGCAGGCTCTCCACTCCATTAGGACTATATTCTGTCGCCCATAAATAGCCAACTAATCCTGCAAAACCTAAAGCTGCTACTAACACTAAACTAACAACTATTTTTAATATTTTTTTCATCATTAACCTCATAAAAAAGGGGACTCGATAAAATCACAATTTTCGAGTCGCTCCCTAATACTTTTCATTATATACTATTTATCTTTCTTCTTATCGGGCAATTGAGAAACGATAATCCCTACAAATACAATAAACATACCGATTCCTTCTCTTATCCCAATATGTTCACCAAGGATAAGCACTCCACCTATTGCTGCTACAACAGACTCTAAACTTAATATTAGAGACGCTGTGTGTGGCGGAACGTCTTTTTGACCTACAATCTGTAAAGTATAACCTACTCCACTTGAAAGTACACCTATCGCAAGTAATGGCCAAATAACGCTCATTATATCCGCAAAGACAATCGTTTCCTTGAAAATAGCTAAAACTAAGCTTAACACAGATACTACGACTAATTGAACGATAGATAAGAACATCGAATTAACTCTAGCTGCTGAATAATCAATAACTATTATATGAATCCCGAATAGAACCGCACTGATTAGGACAATAACATCTCCCATCTCTAAAGCAAATTCTTCTTTTACTGATAAGAAATAAAAACCAATTACCGATAAAATTAATCCTATAATAAAGAATTTATTAAGTTTATTCCCTAAAAACACCCCGATAAATGGTACTATACAAATGTACAATACTGTAATAAATCCAGCTTTACCTGCTGTTGTCATTCCAATACCTATTTGCGAAATATACATTGCGAAAAATAATACTATTCCACAGATACCACCAAGTATCCAACTTTTATTTTTTGTTATAGGCTCATCCAAAATTTTAGGATCTTGACTCTTATACAAACTCGGCACTAGCAATGCTACAACAATAAGAAATACTACTGCGATTACCGATCTTATCCCTACAACTGTTAACGGTCCTAGAACTTTACTTGCTATATTTTGCCAAATAAAAGCCAAACCCCAAATAATCGTAACAATTATTAATAATAACTCTGAAATAAATTTTCTCATTAATACACCTTTCCTATAAATTTTTATGAATTTAAAATTCTAAAAGTATTTATTATTGTAGTAATAAACACAGTATACTTTTATAATTTTATACGTTATTTATAAAAAATTCAACTGTTAGCTACTACATAGGATATCTAACAATTTCCAAATTATTCTAAATATTTCCTAGGAAATACTAATATTCTAAAAAATGACATAGACAACCGAAGTCATCTATGTCGTAAGTTAATTTCTATTATTTAGCACCTTCGTTAGCTGTTAACTCAAGTTCGTAAAGTTTGAATTGGTTTTTCTTAACTTTATCTAAGTCGTAAGCTTTAACACGTTTGTTGAAGAATGAGATACTTGTATCCCAGCTTAATGGGAAGAATGGTAATTCTTCAGCTACTTCACCATCAAATTTGTTGTAAGCTGCTTTTAATTTAGCATCGTCAAACATATCTGCTGATCCTTGAGCTTTGAAGCTGTTCTCAAATGCTTCAGTAGTGTAACGGTATAAGTTTAATGGAGCTTTTTTACCTAGTAACTCTTGACGGTTAGGGTTTGTTCCATATTGCCATGCACCTTGGAAGATATCGATTGATGGATCGTCTGCTTGTACACGTTGAGAGAAGTCTTTTCGAGACATAAGTTTCCCATCTGCTAATTTAACATCTAATCCTACTTCTTTCCATGATTTAACGAATACGTCAGCTAATGCTTGGTCATAGTCTTCACCTGTGTTACGGATAGCGAAGTTGAATGAAAGTTTGTTTCCATTTTTGTCTTCACGTAATCCATCTCCATCTTTATCTTTGTATCCTGCATCATCTAATAATTTTTTAGCTTTTTCTACATCTTTTTTAACTGCAGTCGCATTTTCATTTACTAATTTACCTACCGCTGCTGGGTACATACCAGATCCTGTTGGTGTGAAACGTAATCCTTTGAAGATTTTTTCGTTGATTTGATCACGGTCAACTGCATATAGGAATGCTTGACGTAAGTTTTTGTCTGCTAATTTAGAGTTAGGATCAACTACGTTTTCTCCCTTAGCTTTGTCGAATTTACCTAATTTGAATCCAACATATGACATATAACGAGAAGTATCACCTAAGAATGTTCCGTTCTTAACATCTTTTGCTCCTTCATAAACACTTGGCATTACATTATCAAAATAGTCTATTTCTCCACTTTTAATTAATTGACTAGCTTGAGCTGGAGCTACTGTTTTAAACTCAATTTTTTTAAGTTTCATTTTATCTTTGTTGTAGTAGTGAGGGTTTTGTTCTGCAAGAACACTTTCTCCGTTTACTACTTTAGTAATGTAGTAAGGACCATATGATAATGGTTTTTTATTTAAGTCTGCTTCAGCAAATTTAGCGAAGTCTTTAGAAGCTTCTTCTACTTGTTTAGCATTTAAGAAGCTATCTATAAAACCTTCACCCCATAATAATGACGGACGTACTTCAGTGTACTTAACTACTACTGTTTTATCATCTTTAACTTGAAGACCTGAGATATTTTTCGCTTTACCTTCGTGGAATTCTTTCATTCCTTCAATAAATTCAAATGATTCGTTGTAACGAGTGTTTGTAGTAAATTTAGGATTACCCATAAGTTCGTATGTGGCTACGATGTCTTTTGTTGTTAAGACTTCACCATTATTCCATTTAACTCCATCGTGAATTGTTAATGTAACTTCTTTTTTCTCACGGTCTAAGTGAAATTTAACCGCTGCATTGGCATCATCTTGAACGACACGTCCTTCTTCATCACTAGGGAATGTTCCACCCATAACAGCTTGGTTTACGTATTGATCTTCAGCTTTATCTGAGAACACAGGGTTCCAAAGACCTGTTAATGGTTGAGCTGATAAGATCCCATATTTTAATGTAGCACCATCTACAGCTGAACCACCGTTATCAAAACTTGTTTTAAATTCTACTTTTGCTTTAGGAGCGTTTTTGCTTCCAGAATTGCTTGATGTTGAACATCCAGCTAAAATTACTGAAAGAGCCATCGCTGAACTAAATACTTTTAGAAACTTATTCTTTTTCATTTTATTTCCTCCATAATATGTAAAAATTTATTTTCAATTATTTATGGAATAATTCTAACATCATTTGAAAGATAAATCAAGATAATTTTCAGAAAACGGTATAAAAATAACGAAAATCTTTTATTAAATTTCACTTCTTGTTAAATTTTCTATTCCACTTAGTTTAGATTTTCACTTTAGATTAGTCCTCAAATTTAGATTCAGAATTTTAAAAAATAAAAAACAGAGCATAATTTCTATCTTACATAAAACTACACTCTGCTTTATAATTGTCTTTAACTTTATTATATTCTTATTATTTGTTCATATATCTATTTTCGTTCATATATCTATTTTCAATGTGGGGGCGCCACACGCCCCCTAAAAATTAATTGAAAATAAAATGAAATATAAGTTTATTAGGGGGAAATTCAACTAAGTGTCCTTAGCTAAATCTCAATCCTAAACTAAATTAATTTTTTGCTGGTGCATCAGCAGTTAACTCTAAACCGTAAACTTTTTGTTCACCCGTTTTTAGTTTCGCCAAGTCGAATGATTTAACACGTTTGTTAACCCATGTCATTGATTGTTGCCAGCTGAATGGTAACCATGCAGCTTCTTCTCTGAATTGTTTATCAAATTTTTGATATGCTTCTTTAAGTTTAGCATCATCAAACATATCACTACTTCCCATTGCATCTAATGATTTTTGTAGTTCTTCAGTTGTATAACGTTGTAAGTTAAGTGGCGTTGTTTTTCCTACTAATGATTCTACGTTAGGATCACTTCCTAATGCCCAAGCTCCTTGGAAGATGTCGATCCCTGGATCATCCGCTTGAGTACGTTGAGAGAAGTCTTTAGGTGCCATAAGTTTACCGTCTACTAATTTAACATCTAATCCTACTTCTCTCCAAGATTTAACGAATGTATCAGCTAATGTTTGGTCGAAGTCTTGACCTACGTTACGGATAGCGAAGTTGAATGTAAGTTTTTTACCATTTTTATCTTCTCTTAATCCGTCTCCATCTGTATCTTTAAGACCTGCTTCGTCAAGAAGTTTTTTAGCTTTTTCTACGTTCTTAGTATATTTTTCACCATCTTTGTTGTGGAACATTTTGACTACTGGTGGATAGAATCCAGAACCTGTAGGTGTGAAACGTAATCCTTTATAGATTTTTTCATTGATTTGATCCCAATCTACCGCGTAACCAAATGCTTGACGTACTCGTTTATCTGCAGCTTTTGCGTTTGGATCTACTTCTACTTCACCTTTTTCTTTGTTAAATTTACCTAGTTTAAATCCAACATAAGAGATATAGTAATCAGATTCACCTAAGATTGTTCCGTTTTTCGCATCTTTAGTTCCATCCCAGATACCTGTAGTTAAACTGTCCATTAAGTCTACATCACCATTCTTAAGAACAGCACTCGCTTGGGCTGGTGATACTACTTTGAATTGAACTTCTGGAATTTTCACATCAGATTTTTTGTAGAAGTAAGGGTTAGCTTTCGCTAATACACTTTCCCCATTTACTACTTTATCTAAATAATATGGTCCATAAGATAATGGTTTTTTGTTTAAGTCTGCTTCAGCAAATTTAGTGAAGTCTTTTGATGCAGCTTCTACTTGAGCCTTGTTTAAGAATTCTCCGATGAATCCATTACCCCACAATAATGCTGGTTTAATTTCTGTATACTTAAGTACTACAGTTTTATCATCTTTTTTAACTACACCAGAGATGTTTTTTGCTTTTCCATCGTGGTAATCTTTCATACCTTCGATTACTTCATATTCATCACTGTAACGAACGTTTTCTGTATACTTAGGATTCCCCATAAGTTCATAAGTTGCAACGATATCATCTGCCTTAACATCTTCTCCATTGCTCCATTTAAGATCTTTGTGGATAGTTAATGTAACTTCTTTTTTCTCACGATCTACGTGGAACATAACTGGTGATTCTTTATCATCTTGTTTTAGACGGTTTGCATCGTCAAGTGGGAAAGCTCCATTCATTGTATACTTCATTACATCATTATCTGTTGCCTGTAAAGCGAACACTGGGTTAAACATCCCTGTTAGTGGATCCGCTGAAGTTATACCAATTTTTAATTGTTGACCACTAAGTGCATTCCCACCATTGTCCACAGCTGTCTTAAATTCAACAGCCGCTTTTGTTCCTTTGCTCGCTTTATTGTTACTTGCACTTGAACATCCTGCAAGCAACATCGTGAGAGCCATAGCTGAGCTAATTACCTTTAACATTTTTTTCTTTTCCATTATCTTATCCTCCATGCTGTACGGTATACAGCCTTTCTTTAATATTATATTTAGCAATTATAACAGAGAATTTTATAGTAGTCAAGTAATTGTCAGAAAATTTTACACTGTTTTTTTATTTATTAGTTATATTAGTTAATATTAACTTTCAATTTATATAAACAATCTTAATTTTCTGTATCAATCTAAAAACTAAATCTGTGTTATCTATAAAATTTATGAGTGATTTAATTCATATGTCAAGCTACTTAAAAAGTAATGAATCATCTGTAATTATAGATACTTTTTATACTTGGCTATAATCAAATATTTCAATTATATTAATCTACCTCAATCGAATTTCAAATTCTCTTTTAATTTCTAATCTCTACTAAATTAAAAATTCATCCTCTTTTAGAAAATTTTGCAAAAAAAGCCATGTAGAAATCCTTCTACATGACTTTTTAAATTATAATCTTTGCCTAGCATCTAAACTACGTCTTAATGCACCACCAATAGAGTTGATACATAAAACGATGATTAAAATCGCAAGGGCTGCTGGTAGCCAAATGTACATTTTGTTAATAAGAACGTCTGCATCTTTTGCATAAGATAACATTGTACCTATACTTGGTGTTCCTGCTGGAAGACCGAATCCAAGGTATGTTAAACCTACCTCAATACCCATATTAGCAGCTAATGATAATGTAGCTTCTACTATGATGATAGAACTGATGTTTGGTAGAATTCCTTGTAACATGATTTTCCAATCTGGTGTTCCCATAGTTTTTGAAGCAAGAACATAATCACGACGTGATTCTGATAATGCTTTACTACGTACTAAACGAGTTGCCCCCATCCATGCGAATACTGATAAAATCAGAATGAATAGTACAAGTCCGTAATCACGTTTAATACTTACAAATACGATGATTACCATAAGAGTTGGTATAATTACCATAAAGTCTACGAAACGCATAACAATGTTGTCAACACGTCCACCGTAATAAGCAATAACTAATCCTACTACAGCACCAAACCCAATTGTTAAAGCCGTTACAGCAACTGCGATAAGAATTGAGTTAAGCATCCCCATCATCAGCCAACCAAAAACTGAGTGACCACCTACGTCTGTACCTAATAAGAATCCATCCTCACCAGGTTTTAAGAATATATTTAATAGATCCACATCAAAGTAAGTACTATATACTCCACTCACACGAATGTAAATATTGAAAAGTACTACGAAAATTAAAATTGCACTTAATGTGATTAAAGCTGCAAAAGCACCTTTATCCTTTTTAAATTCACGAGCCACAACTGAAAACCCAGAAGGAGTTTTAGTTATAACTTTTTCTTCTTTTGCTTTTGTCATTGTTCAACTTCCTCCTAGTCTAATTTAATACGTGGGTCAACAATTGCCATGATAATATCACTTAAAGTACTACCAAGCAATGTTAAGAATCCTGAGAATAACATTAATGTTGTAACAACACTATAGTCTCTATCTTGAATACTTTGGTAGAATAATTGTCCCATTCCAGGGTAACCAAAGATTGTTTCTACGAAAATACCACCACTGAATAATCCAGTAATAGAAAATCCGAAGAATGCTGCGATTGGTAAGATAGAGTTTCTGAAAATGTGTCCTGAGTAAACTTTTTTAACTGGCACACCTTTAGAACGCGCTGTTTTAACATAATCACTTTGTTTCGCATCGATAACTTCATTACGTAGATATTGAACAGTTGATACTGTTGATAATAACGCTAAACAGATACCTGGTAAAACTAAGTGTTGCAGTTTGTTAATATAGTATGTGAATGTTCCTGGATCAAGGTTAACATCTACAGATCCACTTGTTGGGAACCATCCTAAACCAAATCCAAATAATGCAATCATGAATAAGTATAATACGAATGATGGAATCGCTAGGAAGAAGAAGTTATAGAAGTTAACGAATTTATCGAATTTAGATCCATTATAACGACCTGCATACATCCCCATAGGAATTGCAATTGCATACATAATTACCGCAGTAAATAATGACAGATTGAATGTATTGAAAATTCTTTCTCCTAAAAGTGTTCCTACTGATTTACCAGTAGTATAACTTAATCCGAAATCACCGTGCATGAAGTTTTTTAACCAAGTTAGGTATTGTTGATACCAAGGTTCATAGAACCCACTCGCTTGACGAATCGCCTCAATTTGTTCTTGAGATATTTTTGGATTTTCTGCTAAACCACTAAATGGATCCCCAGGCATAAGTTTAGCTAGACCAAACACTAGTATACTAAGGATGAATAGTTGTGGTATCATTACTAAAAAACGTTTTAAAACTACTTTCCACATTATACTTCTCCTCCTTTCATAGCTACATAGTGTGTATCTGTTAATTTTTTAAGTGGATATACTCTTCCATCTTTATCGAAATAATCATTATAATGTTTTTGATACTCTTCTTCAACAGCTTGCCTAATTTCTTTTACTTCTTTAGCTTTATCTAAGTTTGTACTTGGTATCGCTGCGATTAGACGTTTTGTATAAATGTGCTGTGGATTATTATAAATATCTTCACGTGTTCCACGTTCTACGATACGACCACGATACATGATATAAATGTAATCACACATATGTTTAACAACACCAAGGTCATGAGAGATAAATAAATAACTTATATTAAAATCTCTTTGGATTTTTTTCATGAAATTTAATACCTGAGCTTGCACTGAAAGGTCAAGAGCAGATACTGGCTCATCAGCTACAATTAAACGTGGATTACATGCAATTGCGCGTGCAACTCCAATACGTTGACGTTGTCCACCTGAGAATTCAAATGGATATTTGTACATAGATTCTTCACCCATACCTACGATATTAAGAAGTTCTAATATACGTTTTCTAGTCTCTTCTTCTGATAAGTTTTCAAAATTGTTAATAGGTTCTGAAATAATGTCTATAATTCGTTTTTTAGGATTTAAACTAGACATTGCATCTTGGAAAATCATTTGAACGTCACGATTATATTTTAGTTTTTTACGAGCTGCTTTTTTAGTAATATCTTCATCTTTGTAAATAATTTGCCCATCAGTTGCTTTTTCTAAACCTAAGACTACTTTACCTACAGTAGTTTTTCCACTACCACTTTCACCGATTAGTCCATAAGTTTTCCCTGCTTCGATTTCAATATCAACCCCATCTACTGCATAGACATGGTCTTTAATTGTATTGAAAAATCCACCGCGAATGGGATAATGTACTTTTAGATTTTCTACTTTAAGCATTGTTCTCCTCCCCTTCAAATTCAAAGTTTTTATAGCATGTACAACGTACATGATGTCCTTCTTCTACTTCATGTAGAGTTGGATTGTGTTCGTGTTCTTCATCTTTTACCCAAGATATACGATCAGCAAAACGACACCCTTGTCTGTCTAATGTTTTTAGAGAAGGTACCATCCCTTGAATAACGTAAAGGTCATCACTAGAATTTTCATCATCAAGTTGAGGAATACTACGTAATAAACTACGAGTATACGGGTGTTTTGGATTTTTGAAGATTTGTTCTGCAGTTCCAATTTCTACTACTTCTCCAGCATACAGTACAGCTACTCTATCAGCCATTTCAGCAACTACCCCAAGGTCATGAGTAATTAGGATAATTCCTGCATGCATTTCTGCTTGAAGTTCTTTGATAAGGTCTAATATTTGCGCTTGAATTGTAACATCTAGAGCTGTTGTAGGTTCGTCTGCGATAAGAACACTTGGTTTACAACTCATCGCCATAGCTATCATAACACGCTGACGCATACCACCTGATAATTCGTGTGGATATTGTTTTGCACAACGTTCAGGGTTTGGAATACCAACCTGAGTTAATAATTCAATAACACGTTTTTGTCTTTCTTCAGCACTTAATTCTGTGTGATAAATTAAGGCTTCTTCAATTTGTTTTCCAATTCTATGTAATGGGTTTAACGAAGAAAGTGGATCTTGGAAAATCATTCCAATATCTTTTGTTCTAATTTTATTCATTTCATCTTCTGTTAAGTCTAGAATATTTTTCCCATTAAAAATAATTTCTCCAGTTGACTTAGTAAGATTTTCATTATGAAGACGCATAATAGTAGTCGCTAATGTCGACTTACCACAACCACTTTCTCCAACGATGGCTAATACTTCGTTTTTATATAGGTCTAAACTAACTTTATCAACAGCATTAAAGTAATCATCTTTAATCCTAAAGGCTGTTTCTAGATTTTTAATCTCTAATAGTTTTTCCATTTACCTATCTCCTTCTAAAAAATAACTTGCATCAATAATTAATATAAATTAAACTCTATTTCTTTTTACATTTTCAATTAATATTGTTTTATTTTTAATCTGATTATTATATAAATCATAACCTTAAATAAAAACAACATAATACTATATTATAAAATTTTTAGAAAAAAAGCAATAAAAAAGAAAAAATTCAAAGAGAAAAGTCTAGAATTTTCTGAATATTTAATTAAATACTTTGGTTCACCTCTAAAATTCTCCACATTAGATAACAAAAAACAACTCAAAAATCATAATTTCTTTAAAATCTGATTTTATCGAGTTGTTCTTATTATTATTTTTTATATCTCTATTATCTTAGTTGGAACTACCGGATCAGTATCCATGATAATTATTTTATCATTACAATCGATAGTTTTATCTGCTTCTAAAATACAATCTATATCTTTATTTTTAAGAGTCATGTCAGCTGTCATACGAGCAAGTTCTTTCGTATTGTTTTGCTCACTTAAGTGGGCTAAAAAGACATTTTTTGTATTATCTCCTACTATCTTCGTTAAATAATTTGCAGAATCTGTATTCGATAAGTGACCCATGTCTGATAATATACGCTGTTTAGTCGTCCATGGATAAGGTCCACTAAGTAGAACATTCTCCTCATGATTACTTTCATAAACTATTGTATGAGAATCCTTCACATAATCAATCATCTTATCAGAAACGTAACCCGTATCCGTAAGAATACTTACCCTTTTCCCATCACACTCAAAAGTATAAAACTGTGGATTAATCGCATCATGACTAACTCCAAAACTATTAACTACAACATCATCAAAAATCTTACTTTCTTCTTTTTCAAAATGAAACTTAAGATCTGAGCTAATTTCACCACACTTAGTCATACTTTGCCAAGTAAGTTTATTAGCATAAACAGGAATGTTATACTTCCTTGCGAGTACTCCTACTCCTTTAATATGGTCAATATGTTCATGTGTTACAAAAATTGCATTGATATCTTTAATATCACGCTCAATTTGTGCCAAGTTCTCTACTACTTTTTTCCCAGTCAGTCCAGCATCTACTAAACATTTAAAATTATTATGCTCTATATAAATACTATTTCCACTACTACTGCTGGCTAATACCGATAATTTCAAGTTGCACCTCCATACCAATTTTTCACTTTTCTATTATATCACTTTTACAATAGTTTAGGTAGAAAGAATAACTATACTAATTCTTCTTAAAAAATTTCATAATAAACAACTCTGGAAAACCTTAACAAGAATGAGTTTTTTAGTTAATTGTCAGAAAAATTTAGAAATTTATTAAAAAAAACTTGCATTCATAAATAATAATGTGTATAATAAAAACAACAAAAACGAGAAGGAGGAACTACAAATGAAACAAACAACAACTTTAAACTCTTGGCAAAACTGGCGTAGATAATGTTGTGTGTATGTTTTTATGACGTAGACGCAACTTTAGTGTACTCTAAAAAGTGTCTATGTCGGCTGTAGAAAATTCGTTTTAAATTTCGCAAAAGGGCCGTATAGAATTCTATACGGTCTTTTCTTTTTGGAGTAAAATAAAAAATTTAAACAAATCTTATATACAATTCGAAAGGAAATAAACAATTATGACAAACTTAGAAAATAACTTAAACAACTTAAAAGGATACTTTGGAGAATTTGGAGGAAGCTTCGTACCTGAAGTTGTGCAAAAAGCCCTTGATGAACTAGAAGCAGCTTATGATAAATACAAAGATGATGAGGAATTTTTAGCAGAGTACGCTCACTACTTAAAAGATTACTCAGGACGTGAAACTCCACTATATTATGCTGAAAGTTTAACAAACTACCTTGGAGGAGCAAAAATTTACCTTAAACGCGAAGATTTAAATCACCTTGGAGCACACAAACTTAACAATGTTATTGGACAAATTTTACTTGCAAAACGTATGGGTAAAAAGAAAGTTATCGCTGAAACTGGAGCAGGTCAACACGGTGTAGCTACAGCTGCTGCCGCTGCGAAGTTCGGTATGGAATGTGAAATCTATATGGGAGCTCTTGATGTAGAAAGACAAAGATTAAATGTATTTAGAATGGAAATGCTAGGGGCAAAAGTTCACGCAGCTCAAGAAGGAGAAAAAACTCTTAAAGAAGCTGTTGACGCTGCATTCAAAGCATGGATTGAAAACATCGACGATACTTTCTACGTACTAGGATCTGCAGTAGGACCTCACCCATATCCTACTATTGTAAAAGACTTCCAAAAAGTTATCAGTCAAGAAGCAAAACGTCAAATCTTAGAAAAAGAAGGACGTCTGCCTGACTTAGTAGTAGCTTGTGTAGGTGGTGGATCTAACGCAATAGGTGCTTTCGCTGAATTTATCCCTCACGAAGAAGTAGCATTACTAGGAGTTGAAGCAGCTGGTCGTGGTCTAGATACAGATCGTCACGCAGCAACACTAACACTTGGTACTGTAGGGGTTGTTGACGGTATGAAAACTTACGCATTATTCAACGAAGACGGTTCAGTAAAACCTGTTTACTCAATCTCTCCAGGATTAGACTACCCAGGTATCGGACCTGAACACTCATTCCTAAAAGATACAAAACGCGCGGAATACGTAAGTGCAACTGACAATGAAGCTGTCGACGCTTTACTTCTATTAACTAGAACAGAAGGAATTATCCCAGCAATCGAAAGTTCACACGCGCTTGCAGAGGTAATCAAACGTGCTCCAAAACTAGATAAAGATAAAGTAATTATCGTTAACGTATCTGGACGTGGAGACAAAGACGTAGCCGCAATTGCAGACTACTTAGAAAATAGAAATAAATAAACTATAAAAAGTAGACACAACTCAAAAATCGATTTCAGAGAAATCGATTTTTGAGTTGCTAGGAGTGTGAATAAAACTCTAAATTCTTTATGTTGACCAAAATCTACTAGTTTATAATATTTAATTTTATAAATTTAATTACTTTAAGTGGCTTTTATTCTCTAGAGTCTATTTTAGATTTTTAAGGCTTTCTTGTCAAGGATTTTATAAGGCGAAGCCCTCGTCCTTGACAAGTAAAGACGTAAAATCTAGACTCATCAAGAGAATTAAAGCTACTTTTTTTATTTATATCCTATCCTCATACATTATTCTTAACTCTCCATATATTTGCCCCCAATCTCTTATCGCTATTATCAATTTAGAATTACTTTCTCTAGTCAAATAATCTGCTGAAATTTTCGAATTATCGGAAATAGTTAATTTGAGTTTCTCAAATGCTGAGAACATGAAATTAAACAAGTTATCTTCTCCCCAATACCCATCATATATTAATCTATCAGAATAAGAGGAATTTTCAGTATTACTAAATTTTCTAATATATTCTACATTATAATGTGGTAAGTATTCTTTTATCGATGCATGTTTACCAAATACTAAAAGTCCTGCTAATGTTAAACATTCCTCATTATTTTTCTTTAATAACATTTATTTTTTTTAAAAGTCTATTGTAGATAAGTTGTTAAATGGGTGATCAGGATTATTTCTCATTAGAATATCTTTATACTTTTGAATAGATAGGTTATCTAAATCATCAACAGTATATCCATCCAATAACTTATTGTCATAACTGTCTCGAGAAGCATCTCTTGTCATAGATTGTATGATTTCTTCAGTTGCTAAATAATCTCCTTCTCCTTATCTAATATAGGTCTTATTAGAATTATCTTTTAGATATATTGGTTTGTTTTTATAATTTTCGGGAGCTACATGGATAACAATAATAGATTTATCTTGGACTTGAACACTATAGACATCATCATTACTTAATACGCTCCCACTAATTTCTCTCGGATTAGTCATATGATTAAATAGCTCTTTTATTTGTTTTTGAGGATTTACAACACCTGAAATGGTATTCTTTTCTTTTTCACTCACTCCCAAAATAATTATTCCTCCTTCCGTATTTGCAAACGCACTTATTGTCTCTAAAGCATTTATTGGAAACTTATTTTCGGATTCTTTAAATTCTAAATTTTTATTTTCTCCTATCTCTAAATATCTTTTTATATTATTTTCGTTAATCATAAGTAAACATCTTTTCTATTTATTCGTTTATTCGACCGCTTAGGGAAAAACAAGTTGACTCTACAGCTAAATTATAAGCTTTTATTCGAGCGCCTTATAGTTCCTTATTGTTTTTTCTTTTAAAACTGTTAACAATCTGCTTTTTATTTCAATCAATTCTCTAATCCTATAAACAACTATAATTATTAATTAGTTAATTGCCTCCAAATAATTTTAAGTAACATCTCATATTTGATCGCACGTACAGCTGGATACTAAAAATAGAATAAAAAATTGTTATATAATAAATCCAGAGCTTAGAATCTTGGAATTAATTTACACTTTTATGTTCACATATATAACTAACCTTACTCACCTAAGTTTATTATAACAAACCTAGACTAGATATACAATAAAAGTAATTAACTATAAATATCTTCAAATAATCTACCTGATAAAGTATTAATTTAGACAATATTGAAGAATTTTATTTTTTCATTATTTCTTTAAAATACTACTTCATAATTCTATTTATCATTCGTGTCTTCAATCATAAAACTCTATACTACTGCCGAATTTTACTAGATGAAATTTTAAAATCTGACTTACACCTACAGCATCCTTCTGTTTGTTGAAATAACATTAAACTTGATGTATAATACTCATATAAATATTAATGAAGGATAATTTATTATTATGAGAAATATTTCAAATAAAAAAAGTGTTCAAAATATGGCGTATAAAAATTATAAAAACAATAATCCCTGGCCAGAAAATGACAATTGGCATGCTTCTACACATTCAATAATTGAAAAAACTGTTATAAATTGGCTTAATAAGAATACACATGAAAATTCAATTTGTTTAAATATAGGAGCAGGTCAAAGCAGATACAGTGTCCATGGTACTTTAATACAAATGGATATTATAAGTGAGTATATTGAGAATGAACCAAATTATATAGTTGGAAGTTTAGAAAGTATTCCTCTTGAAACCGAAAGTGTAGATTTTATCGTATGTGTTGGAAGTGTTTTAAATTATTGTGATGCTATTCGTTCTATAAGCGAAATTGAAAGAGTTCTAAAAATAAATGGAAAAGCAATAATCGAATTTGAACGTTCAAATAGTGCCGAATTTTTATTAACAAAGAATTATAGTGCACCTGTTTTCTTGAAAAAATATAACTATAATAATCAACAACACTTATTATGGATGTACAGTGAAAAATACATTAAAGAGATATTACTAATTAAAAATCTCAAAATAAAAAATATTTATAGGTTTCATATACTATCTTCACTTTTGTATAAACTAGGTTTAAACGAAAAAAAATCATCAAAATTTTATAAATTTGACGATTCCTTTCAAAAGTTATCATATCCATTTGCTCATAATGTGATAATAGAGATTACAAAATAGTTTTATACTACTTGTTAGGGAGTAGCGCAAGAACCCCGGTAATCATTGTTATTGTATTTACAACTGTTGAGATGTACTTAGTAATATTTAATTCATCTTGGAAATAACATAGTAAAATTGAACTTAAACTTAAGATTATCCAAATAATATATATAAAATATTTTTTAATATTCTTTTTTCTCTGTTTAGATAGAGTAATTGTTTCAGGTTTTATGTGCTTACATATTCCTTCATCAAATAGTTTACAATTAACTGAATACATTTCTTTTACACCTGACTTTGAAGGATACTCTTTATGTAATATATCAATATTTTCTTCAAATTCTCTTATAAGATTGTTTTTATTACCTTCATAATAATGTAGATACCATTGTAAATAGTGCTCCATATATATTTCTGATATTAAAGATACATAAAAATCTTTATTATATATGTACAAGATATTTTCTAACGAATTTGCTTTTTTTATAGCCAGGTTATATTCGTAAAATTCCAATTTTTCTTCTAAATATGGTTGTTTATAAGGTATGTTTAGTATACGAAATTGTTCGAATGATAAAACCTGTCTAAAATAATTACTATCTGTTTCAAAAAGTTTCTTTTCATGTTTAAGTAAAGATAACTCAGTCACAATAAACTCAATAAACAATTCTTTTGAATTTAGGATTTTATTTATTTCCTCAAAAATCATATGATAAAAGTTATAAAATAATGTATGATTTCTATTTTCTGTGCATAGATAATCGATCATTAAAACTTTGTTTTGTTTTAAATAGGCATATTCTGCAAAGCCACATACATCACCGTTAAGATATAATACAAAGAAAAACATAATTCTATTTTCATTATAATTTTTAGAAATATAATCCATAATTTGGTTAGTGTCAGTTTGTGAAAATTTATCAACTGTTTTTATATAGATATTTAATGCTGCTAATAAATCTTTTCTTTTGACTTTAGAGGCATGTTTTATATTGTAATTTACCTTCATTATATCTCCTTACGATAATAATAAATTATCCTTTATTAATATTTATCTTAGAAAGTGGATTTTTATATTTCATTATTTCGTTTTTCTTACTTGAAGTTACATGCGTATATATTTGTGTTGTTACAATACTTGAATGCCCTAACAACACTTGGATATGTCGCGTATCTACATCTTGATCTAATAACACGGTTGCAAATGTATGTCTAAACATATGTGGAGTTATATGTAAATCTATATTTGCCAATAAACAATATTTTTTAATCATATATCTCACTGATTGGCTAGATAACCTGTTCTTTCGTTTATTTATAAAAAAATAATCTGATTCTATTAGCTCTTCAGAAAAAGTTTCAGAATATAGCATAAGAGAATCTATTAAACTAGGATAACAAATAGGTATAACTCTCTCTTTGGATCCTTTTCCATTTATTTTTATTACATTTCTAGAATAAACTATATTTTCCTTTTTTAACATACAAACTTCACTTATCCTCATTCCTGTCCCTATTAATAATTCTAGTAATGCCTTATCTCTTACAAGCTCTTTATAACGGTATGAAACATTATCACATAATTGTATTTCTTGATATATATACTTAAATAAGATTGAAAGTTCTTTCATAGGAATTATTTTTGGTAAAATAAACGGTTCTTTTATTTTAATCTTAATTTTTTGAAAAGGATTATATTCAATGATGTCCTCGTTATTTAAGTAAGAAAAAAAAGCTTTTAATGATGCTATCTTCCTTTTAATTGTTTTTACAGCATAATTCTTATATTTCAATTCACAAATATATTCACTAATATTTCCTCTTGAGTTAAAATCATTTTTATCAACCATAAATTTTCTAAACTGTTCTAAATCTATACGATACGCCTTTAATGTTTTTTTGTCTAAATTATTCTGAACTTCACATAGTAGTAAGTATTTTAATATTAATTTATTTAAATTCATAGTTTTAAACCTCTCTAATTTACTAATTTTTATTATACACTCACTGGTTAATTTAGATACAGAAACTAATTTTAAGATTTTACCTTCGTAAATACCTCTGACATAATATAT
Organism: Gemella haemolysans; assembly: GCF_901873445.1. GTDB lineage: Bacteria > Bacillota > Bacilli > Staphylococcales > Gemellaceae > Gemella > Gemella haemolysans_C. The sequence goes on along the minus strand of NZ_CABFLN010000042.1, from coordinate 52,783 downwards.
AAATAAAAAGAATTATATAACGATTTACAAAGTAGTATCAAGATTTATATATATATTTAAATAAAGTTAATTATTTATAATTTTATTAGCTCTTGTGGAATTTGTTTCTCAAAATTTAATGATAAATCCCCCTTGTTCTTAACAAAATCATAGAAAAATCTAAACTATAGGTACATAAAAACTAGTATATATTTTTCTACCATCACTATAGTAAATCCATAATCGGATATTCCTTTATATTTCACGTTACATTTACATGCTATAACTCTAATGGTGACTATTCACTAGAAAATTTCTTTTTTATCGTCTCTTCTATCAATCTCAAATTTTATAGAATTAAATAATATTAAACTTAGTAAAAATAAGAAAAAATCTAAGCAGAAAGCCCACCTAGATTTTATTTTATATTTACCTTGATCCCCCGAATTTGAGAAAAATTCTTCTGAATTAAAGATTTTTTACAGGATTTTCTCCTAGTTATTTTTCTAGAAAAATTAACTTAATAGAAAATATGAAACTTAAAATTCGAAAAGTAGAAAAAGAAAAAAACTCAAACTTCATAATATTCTAAATATGCACTTTTACAATATCACAAACTCCACTAAAATCTTCATTATACTAGACCTCTAGATTTACTAGAAGCTTCTTTTATTGCTCCTCGTATTCCTCTAGATTCTTTTTCTCCCAAGTCAGCTATTTCTTTTAACATGTCTTTAAAAGCTGTATTTGTAAAGCCATTAGGTATTCTAATTTTTATTTTAATTGCTGTTCCAGGAAAAACCTTGTTCTTTGTTAAAGACTCCACCTTCCCATTTCTAGCTATAGCACTTTTTGATATAATAATATATTCTCCTTGTAGTCTTTTACACAATTCTGTTATCATATATAAACCGTATCCTGAATTTAGATACTCTTTTTCTTCATTTTCTCTTAATTTAAAATCCTCAACTATTCCACTAGTTATCCCTGGTTTTAAAGCTAATTCAAGTGCCTCACAATCACTATCTAGAAATCGCTCGCCTTTAAAGTTTAGACTTTCTTTGAATCCAATTCCATAGTCGATTAACGAAAATTCCGCTTCAATATACTGTTCTTTTCTCCAAACTTGAGAAAAATGCCAAGCATTAAAACTGTGGGAGTGCTCTGGGATATTTCGTACCATTTCAAAAATAATATATTCAAACATGCTCCTAATATCATTTATACCACACGAAAGCACAGTTGCAATCTTATTAGATATGCTTTCTACAATATTATCAGAACCTCTATAATAGTCCGTTAATATTGATTTCATAATTGGAGTATACCTCCCAGAATAATTTGTATTTCTCTCCGAAAAATTCTGACTGTTCTCTGCAAAATGAAAAAAATTACAATGTTTAGCATATCCTTGTGATTTTTTCCCTATGGTTCCTATTTTTGTTTCAACTTTAAAAGTATTATTATTTAAATACGACGCAACTAATACACCTATGAACGGAGTCAAAAATTCTAGATTATATGTTAATTCTACATGTTTATTATTTTTATCTAATTTTAAAAGCCTATCTATGCATTCTTCATATGCAGCTTCTTTCATATCTATTAATAATACTTGACTATTTATTTTCTTATTCATTTTCCTTTCGCTTTCTCCTTTTAACATCCAATTATTTAACAATAACTATATCCTCATAGAGTATTACGTTAAGTTATTTTTTCTTTTAAAATACAACTCCCACTATATTTTACTTTCAAAATATTCCCTTTCCCCAGTTTCTTTCAGTAAATTTTCAATGATTCCTATATACTATAAATTTTCAGGACTATACTCATCTCTCCTTTTGTCTATAATTTCTTTTATTACCTGCTTAAAAAATCTTATTTCTTCAATAGAAACTTCTTCTTAAATTTGGAATTTTCCTGAATGATAAATCGTTATTTTTTATTCCTTTTAGCTACTATTTTAAATTCTCGCTAAGCTCAGCTATTTTGTTTTTCTTCTAAATCAATTTTTTCCAATAAATTCACTTTACTTACTTATGTTATATAATTATATCAAAATAAATTTTAATACACAATAACATTCATAAAATTTAAACGCTGTTAATTTATTAAGCAATCGTCAAAAAAAGGACTGATATATCGTCAATCCGATTAAATCTATATATAAATATTATAAATCTAATAAAACCAAGCCCTACTACCTACTTCAGCATTGCCTTCATCTCTTTGATATTAACAGTTTTCAGTAAGAATAACATACCTAAATAACTAATTCCACCGACTGCAAGGTAAATTACAAGCCCTACAATTCCAGTTAAGCCTAATACCATCTTACACAACATTACAGCCCCGAACATTACAAGGGATGCCAATATAATTTTTGCTAAATCTTTGTTGAACAATAATTTCTTGTTAATAATATTACGGCTATAATACCATTGGATGGCGAATACTAAAATTTCAACAACTACAGATGTTATACTCGCTCCGACATATCCGAAAAATGGAATAACAGCAATGTTAACAGCCACACTAACAAAAGCAGGAATCGTTGTTGACAACATGTACTCCTTATTTTTGTTTCTAACTACTAATACTTGAAATCCAAGGATATTCGTCCAACCTACAAACATAATGTTGAACACAATAATATATAATACATACTTAACATCTTGGAAGTTTTTTCCTAGGAATAATTTAACGAATACTTCATTTACCGCAATAAGTCCAAAAATCATTGGGAAAATTATAAGGTTATACAAAATGAATGAGAATTTCATCATATTTTGCGCTTCCCTGTCTTTCCCTTCAGAAAGAAGATTCGCTACTCTTGGCAACATAACAACTCCTAAAGAACTAACAACTTTAAGAAGTATACTAATTAATTTTTGCCCTTGTTCATAGATTCCAACATCTGAATATGATCCTAAAATCCCAAGTAGAGTTCTATCTAATACAACATAAAGTGATATCGCTACTTGCGGTAAGAATAACAATACGATAGGATGAAGGTTTCTTTTAATGATTTTACCATCAAACGAAGGACGTTTTATAAATTTTTTCGCTGGTACCCACATCACAAGTTGCCCTAAGAAATCAAAAATCACAATTAAAAATACATAGAGGTATAAGTCATCACTACTTTTAACAAAAGTGAAGATACTGATTACCCCAATAAGCCTAATAACTATATTTCTTATTGTTATTTTCTTGAAATCTTCTTTCCCTGAGAACAACCACGAGATATCAATCATCTTCGCAAACAAAGTAACCCCTACTATTAATGGTATTATGCCTCCCATTTGTGGAATACTGAATACCGCTATTACATAGACAGAAACTGCTAATATACTTGCGATAAGCTGAATCGCATATATATTCCAAAATGTGCTACTTACGTCACTTGCAGCCGCTATTTGCTTCGTACCATAAACACCGATACCTAACATCGCAAACAACGAAAAATAACTCACTATAGAATTATAAAATACATAATTCCCTAAAGCTTCACTAGTGAAAATTCTCATAACGTACGGAACTGTTATTATCGGTAATATTTGATACGAAAGATTATATAAATAATTTTTTTATTACTTTCATTAATATTTCCTCATCACATATGAGGAACTCCTAAAAATAGGAGATTTCTAAATTTTTATTACTAGTATAAGTGTACGTAATTTATCTCCATATTTCAACTATTTTTGTATTAATATTAGTTATCAATATTTTTTGAAATTCTAACCTTTCATGTTATAATCAATAGTGATTGATAACAAATTTTACAATATTTTAAAGGAGCGAAAAAATGATATACGCAGGAATATTAGCTGGTGGAACAGGAACTAGAATGGGAATAAGTAATATGCCAAAACAATTCTTAGAATTAGGTAAAAAGCCAATACTTATTCACACAATTGAGAAGTTCTTATTAGAGCCTGAAATCGAAAAAATCGTAGTCGGTGTTTATGAAGATTGGGTATCTCATGCTGAAGACTTAATTGAACAATATGTTTCAGCATTTGCTGATAGAATCATTATCACACCTGGTGGTGTTGATAGAAATACAACTATTGAAAACATCATTAATAGAATTAATGAATATAAACCTTTAACTGATGAAGATATCATCGTAACACACGATTCAGTTCGCCCATTTATCACACTTAGAATTATTAAAGATAACATACGTCTAGCTAAAGAAAGTGATGCGGTAGATACAGTAGTAGAAGCAGTAGACACAATCGTAGAAAGTACTAACGGAGAATATATTTCAAATATCCCTAATAGAGCTCACTACTACCAAGGTCAAACACCTCAAAGTTTCAAATGTTTAGATTTCTTAAATCTATATAACTCATTAGACAAAGAAGAAAAACAAATACTTACAGATGCATGTAAGATATTCGTTATAAAAGGGAAAAAAGTAGCACTAGCTAAGGGAGAATACTCTAATATCAAAATAACTACAGTAACTGACCTTAAGATAGCTAAGAGTATGCTAGAGGACGAGTAATATGATAAATCAAATATATCAATTAATTAAACCGAAATTTATTAATGTAAAATATAATGAAGAGAACATAAACGATGGTGACAAAATCATCATCCGGCCAAACTACATGGCACTATGTCACGCAGATCAAAGATACTACCAAGGAAAAAGAGATCCAAAGGTACTAGCTAAAAAACTACCAATGGCACTTATTCATGAATGTGCAGGGATAGTAATCGCAGATCCTACAGGAACGTATAAAGTTGGACAAAAGGTAGTAATGATACCTAACCAACCACCAAGACAAAGTGATGAAGAATTCTATGAAAACTACATGCCAGGAACACACTTCCTATCAAGTGGTTTCGATGGTTTTATGAGAGAGTTCGTAGCTTTATCTAAAGATAGAGTGGTAGCTTATGATGGGGTGGAAGATTCTGTTGCGGCTATTACAGAGTTCATAAGTGTTGGAATGCACGCTATGGATAGATTCTTGAAGAATTCACATAGTAAAAAAGATAGAATAGCGATAATCGGTGATGGTAGTTTAGCTTATGTAATGGCGAACATAATAAACTATACTCTTCCAGAGTGTGAGATAATCGTAATAGGTCGTCACTGGGAGAAGTTAGAACTATTCAGTTTCGCAAAAGAAAGATACATTACTGATGATATTCCTGAAGACTTAGCTTTCGATCACGGTGTAGAATGTTGTGGAGGAGATGGTAGCGTATATGCGATAAATGACTTAATCAAATACATCAAACCACAAGGAAGCCTAGTACTTATGGGAGTTAGTGAATACAAAGTAAATATTAATACACGTGATATGTTAGAAAAAGGACTAACGCTAATAGGTTCATCGCGTTCAGGTAGAATCGATTTTGAAAAAGCTATTGAGATGCTGAGTAATAAGAAATTCGAAAGAAAATTCAAGAATATTATTGAACTTGAGCAACCTGTGAGAAATATTAAAGACATTCATAGGGTGTTCGCAACGGATTTAAATACTGCATTTAAGACAGTTTTCAAATGGGAAATATAACAAAAACTGCAATACTTGTTCAACTTCAAGTATTGCAGTTTTTAACTATGTTAAACTTTAAAATATTATTCATAAAATCAAAATTTAAAACTTGAGATATTTTTGTGGTATAAAAATAATATCCAAATATTTAATTTTCCTAAAAAGCTTGGTTAATAGAATTGCCAAATACCAACTTAATACCACACCTAAAATTATATGTATATATATATTGAAAATCCCCATTTTTAACAAGACTATTCTTATCATACTACTAATAGGCGAATGGAAAATTAGAATCCCTATACTAATTCCCCCGTATTTACTAAAATACCTAAAAATGTTTTGAGATATTTTTTCTGTTTTTGGAAAAATTATAAATGCTAAGATAACATTAGCTATATATCCAATAATCCACCATCTAGGATAATTATAATCCGTTATTATTTTACCATCTATATTGAATGAAATATACATTATATAAATATATACGATATTAAATATAGTTCCCAGTAGAATTATGTTTCTAAATCTAATATCATTAAACTTAACTGTTTTCAATACAAAACCTAACATAAAAATCACTCCCCATGCTAGAACTTTTTTTACAAAAAATATTTCTGACATATATACTAATGTAATTATATATCCAAGTATACTAATCATAAAAAGATGATTTTTGTTCCTTATAAATATTGATAAGAATCCATATACTAAATATAGGGCCCATAATGTATACAAATACCATACGACTCCTAATGGTTCTTTATAAATATTTATCAAATTAAACAATGTAGTGGGAACACGCACTGCTCCCCCCGCTATTTTTTGTAATACATAATGAATTATAGAATAAAATACATACGGTAATCCTAATACTATCGTTTTCTTCTTCATATAGTAATAATACTCTTTAAAATTTTCTACAGATTTGAAAAAATATCCTGATAACGCAAAGAACACTGGAATATGGAAAATATATATAAATGCAATAACTATGGATAACCATTTGGCATCACTTGTAAATTTTCCAGAATCAAATAAACCAGTAAATACATGACCTACAACTACTAGAAATATTGCGAATCCTTTCCCAAAATCTATCCAGTTTATTCTATTTTTAGTCATTATTACCTAATTCCTCTCTTACTACATTAAGAGCTCTTTCGATTACTATGTGCATATCATAATATTTATAGTCTGCAAGACGTCCACAGAAAATAACATTTTTACCTTTTACTTCTTCTAAATATTTTTGATACATTTCATTATTTTTAGCATCATTAATTGGGTAGTATGGTTCATCCCCACGTTTCCAATCTACTGAGTACTCACGCGTAATAACTGTTTTTTCTTGAGTACCTTTTTCGAAGTGTTTGTGCTCGATAATACGAGTATAAGGAACTTCGCGTTCTGTGTAGTTCACTACAGCATTACCTTGGTAATTTTCTTCATCTAGTACTTCGTGTTCAAAGCGAAGACTTCTGTATTCTAATTCTCCGTGTTTGTAATCGAAGTATTGATCAATCATTCCTGTGAATACCACTTTTTTCGCACTTGCTTCTAACTCTCCACGATTCTCAAAGAAGTCTACATTTAGTTCTACTTCGATACCTTTTAACATGTTTTCAATAATAACATTATATCCACCGATTGGAATACCTTGGTATCTATCGTTGAAGTAGTTGTTATCGAATGTAAAACGTACTGGAAGGCGTTTAATGATAAATGGTGGTAGTTCAGTTGCACTACGTCCCCATTGTTTTTCTGTATAACCTTTAATTAAAGTTTCGTATACATCAGTACCAATAAGTTTGATAGCTTGTTCTTCTAGGTTTTTAGGTTCACTATCTTGTAGATGAGCTGTTTGTTCAGCGATTTTAGCTTTTACTTCTGCAGGAGTTTTAGTTCCCCATAATCCATAGAAAGTATTCATATTGAAAGGTAGATTGTATAATTTACCTTTGTAGTTTGCCACTGGTGAGTTAATATAGTTGTTAAACTCAGCAAACTGATTCACATAATCCCAAACTTCTTTGTTAGAAGTATGGAAAATATGTGCACCATATTTATGAACGTTGATTCCTTCAACATTCTCACAATAGATGTTTCCACCGATGTGATCACGTTTATCTATTACCTTTACTTTTTTTCCTTGTTTTGTTGCTTCATGAGCAAAAATTGCACCTGACAATCCAGCTCCTACTATTAAATAATCGTACATATGTTCCTCCTAATTGTCATTTTTTTTAATCTTATCTTTAATTTACTAACCAATTATAATTTTTAAATACCATCTTGAATATTATTGTTATAAGTAATCCACCAAATAATGTAACAACAAATCGTATTACAACTAAACTTACTACGCCTACTGGTGAAAACATAAAATCTCCCCCGAATAAATATATGATATGTAATATAAAATAATTAAGTGTATCTGAAAAAATATAAATTCCTAATCCATTCAGAACTATTAATTTATAAAATTTGCTATTCCCTATTGTAGTATACTTAGACATTAAAAAAGATATATTATAAACAAATAAAGATCCTAATATTGCAAGAATATCTAATAAAAACTTACTTACTAATCTATATTCACCTTTTATATAGTGATATACTAACACAAATATAATGAATGAAAATCCTAATAAAATAGTAATCCAATTATTTTTTAATATTCTATCATTCCATTTCTCCCTCTTTGATTCAAATAAAAATCCTAATGAAAACCAGAAGAAATACTGCAACGGAGCACTGATTAATGTAAGTGTAATTTTAAAACTTATAAAATGTGCAAAGTATAGTATTACATAAGTAAATATATTAATCTCTATTCTTAAAATATAATACGCTAATAAAAATATAATAAATAATGCATATAAATACCATAAGTGCGAGTTTCCTAATAAAAACACCTGTCCACTGATAGCTCTAATTAAAGTAATATTTTCAAAATAATTTGAAAAATACTTTAATGGTAGTGTATATAAAATACTAAATATAATGAACGGTATCAATAGTCTCTTTATCTTGTTCTTATATAACATATTAAAACTAATCCACTTACTATTTTTCACTTGTAAATAATAAAATGTTCCTGATAATGCCATAAACATTGGCATATGAAAATAATACAAAATTTGTTTCAATTTATCTAGAACTTTATAAATTATTATTACCTTATTGTCTCTAATTAAATATTGATAATCAATCCCCCCAAAATCAAATCCACCAAAATTAGAAGTTATCTTATAATATGTACTGTGACTTAACACTACCAAAATAATAGCGAAAAATTTTAACACATCATATTCTAATATCTTTTTTTTCATTTCTATCTTTTTCTCCTTTAATTATTAACTTCTCCTTTTAAAGTTCAAATCTCTAATAAATGTTAAAATAATCTTACATAACTGCATCCTAACTCTTTATATGCTTTATTATTTCATATCACTTTTTCCTATATTTTTTTATAATAAAGTTAAAATTTTCTAAAATTAATTCTTCTTTTTTCACAAATAATATAAGTAAATAACTACCAAAAAATGTTATTCCTTTTATCATAAACAATAAAAAATTTGAAATTTCAATATTATTTAAAAGTAGAATTAATATACTGGCTATTATTGTTGCACTAATGTATCTTATTGATAAAATATTATTTCTAATTTGTAACAAATAGGTTCTTGTATAATATATTTGTACACTTAACACAACAAATTCTGCAACCATTGTTGAAAATGATGCTCCACTTACTCCATATAGCGGTATAAATATAATATTCAAAACAAAGTCAAGTATTGCACCTACAATAACTGAGTATAGAACAAAATTCTCTTTTTCTAATGGAATTAGGACTTGCATTCCTAAAACACCAGTCAAAGCGTTAGGTATAACTGCTATAACTAAAAATTGCATTCCTAAAACCGCTCCAAGATACTCCGGTCCTGCAAGTAATAAAATACTCTCTTTGGCACATAGTACAAAAAATATAGAAAGTGGCAGTGCCATTAAAAAAGTGAAATTAATCGCTTTAGTCATCATAATTAAAAATTTATCTTTCATATTATTTTTAACATAATATGACATCCTTGGTAATAAAACATTTCCTAGTGATGTTACAACACTTAATAATAATCCTTTTACTTTTATTGAAGCATTGTATAAACCAACCTCAAAATTACCTTTAATAAAACCTAACATTACTGTATCTAGATTAGTGTATATTGAAACGACAAGAGTTTGAGCAAACATTACTAAAATCGGTCTAAAATGACGCGAAAGTTTGTATTTACCTATTTTTTTAAAACTAACAAATTTAAAAACTCTCTTCAGATTCAATATATTAGAGCCCACTCCTGAGAAAACTAATATAGCCGTATATAAAACATAATCTGAAGGATTATGAATTAATGTGAATAATAAAATTATAGAGATAATTCTGAATGCTATTGATCTAGTTGTTATATAGTCATATTGTTCCGTTGCCTGAAAGAACCAATTCATTCCTAATACATTCAACAATACACCTACCGCATTAATATAAAATAACTCTCTATATTCATAAAATGTTTTAACATTCAATATTGCTACAAAATAACAACTCAATACAATAGCCACCAAGCACAAATTAATTATCAATAATTCTTGTACAACTATTGATAATTTCTTTTTATCATCTCTTACTCTTGATGCTGCTCTGATTCCATAAGTAGGTATCCCTAAAGAACCTATCATCATAAAGTACGAAACAATCGATGAAACAAATGCAACTTTACCATTTGCTTCTACTTGTAAAACCCTTGAAACATAGGGAAATGTAAGGAGAGGAAAAAGAAAATTTGATACTGTTAAAATAAAATTCATAATAAAATTATATTTTATTGATTTTACTTTATACTTATCCATAACTATGTCCTACTTCACAATAAATTTATCTTTATTTTCATTGAAAAATTTGTTCATTTCTTTATTCTGTGGGCCAAAAGATAAGTGACCAACTAAAATATTTTCACTAACCATCAGGGGTTTAGAATGAAGATTACAATAAGAACAAATTTGAACTTCATCTTCCCCCAATCCACTATCATTCAAATCAACATTAAAATAACCCATATCTATCCATAAGCTACGTTCGAACATAATCGCTCCTATACTAAAGCGAATGGGGCATGGCTGTACCTTTTTACTCTCTCTTGAGAATTTGTCATTTAATTCATCAATTGATGGAACATAATTTCCTTCTCCCCAGAAGAATTTAGCCACCTCTGGATTACTTTCAATAAATCTATTGTGTCCAGCCATATGTTTTGAAATTTCTCCGAATTTTTCAAAATAAACATCTTCTAAAGCCAACTTACTCAAGATTCGTTTATGCCCGTACCCATTTACTGGAATTAACGGAGCAATCACACCTGGTTCAAAATCTCCTTTTTGGGCTAATTTATATGCATTCTTTAAATTTTCAAAGTAATATGCAGTTAAGAAAATATCCTCATCTATTTTAAAAATATACTTAGCTTTTGAATGATACTTTATAGCAATATTTTGCACTAACGAAACATTATTTTCTTTAGTACTTAAATAAGACCATGAATTTTCTTCACAAATCTTATTTAAAGTTTCTGACCAAACACCAGATGAGATTATACAAATATCCATATTTTTTGGAGCGAACTTCACTAATCTACCTAATACTACGGGATATAAGAATTCTTTATATCCTGCTAATACTATGCATAAATCTTTGCTGTTTTTTTTTCTATCTATAAATTTCCCAGTATAATTAAATTTTTTATTTTCTAAATAATTATGTTTTTTATCTCTCAATTTATTATATACATTTTTTGTATACTTATTTTCTTGTAGTATCTGTTTTATATTCATATTTTTCTATTTCCTAACATTATTTATTTTATCTAGTGCTTTATTAATAGCAGTAGTTGTATAATACCCTTTCCTTAGTTGTAATGACATACTTTCAACATTTCGTTTCATTGCACTATATTGTTCTTCTGAAACTTTTAAAATTGTGTTTTCCAAATCATTAAGATCATCTATAACAAGTCCTACACCTTTTTTTTCAACAAATTCTTTCATTGCAGAATTTTTCCAAACAATTATCGGCATCCCAGAGACTAAAAATAGTGAAGTTTTATGTGGATTATTATACCTTAAATAATTTCCAGTTACACCAGAACATGTACTAATACTATCTCCATCCCATATTAATCCAAAATCACCATTAATTTCCAACGGTAACCTATCCGGACTTACACTTCCTTTATATATAATATTTTCTCCTAATTTCTCTCTAGGATTAAAATTAGGACCATATAAATTTATATTTACATTTCTTATTTTTTTTATTAACTCATATATGTATCCACTTTTAATTTCTGACAGGTTTCCTGCTATTGTAACTTCAGTAGGCTTAACAACTTTTTTTTCATTTATGTTTAAATCCACTAGATAATCAAAAATTTCTAATTCTACTAATTTATTATAGTCTATTCCAGAAGATATTAAATAATTCTTCATACTATTATTATGACATATTATTACATCAGCTAAATCAATATATTTTTCTTTATCAATTATCTTTGCTGAATCTTTATTATACCTTAAAGACTCTAAATCATTCATTAAGAAAATAACATAAACTCCTTTTATCTTACAAATATTTAATAATATTTTTTTAAATTTTGTATTTGTTGCAAATGGAAACTGAAATATTACTATATCACCTTTTTTTAACTTTAGAATAGAAATAATTGAATTTTTAAGTAAATAATATGCTCTTATTACTTTATTATTTGTTTTTTTTATCTTCAAAAGATCAACAAATTGATTATTAAGAAAAATTTCTTGCAAATCATTAGGCGCCTTAGTAGCCGCTGTAGAATCACTCCCAAAATCTTCGTATATAAAATATTTATTACTCAATTATTTTCTCCTTCTAATTTTACTTTTAACTAAACCTATTACAATAGAAATCACTAAGATAAATTTATTAATATTTATATCTTTAGAAATCTCAATAAATGATTTTTTATCTCTCCACAACTTATAATAATTATATATAGTATTGACCTTTGATTTAATTGGAAAATCTATTTGGAGCAATTCATTAACCATCATCTTATGAGCAATTGGGTTCCTTAAATATATACTATCCCTATTAACAGTTAAGCCATCTTCTAAATAGTTACATATATATATTATTTCATTATACCATCTCAATTTATATCCTTGCCGAGCAACTTCATTCCATAAAACAATTTCACTCATGAAATTTTCTCCTTCAATTTCCGGAAATTTTATATTTCTTAGTATCTCTGTTCTATATATTTCAGATTTATCTCCCAAAATATTTTTTTTTCCTCTTTCCAGATTAGTACAATCGATGAATTCTGAAGAAAATGTTTTCCCAACAATTTCCTTTTCTGAATACCCCCTATTAAAACTAATCCCTGCGAACTCCGGATAATTTTCTACTGACTTATACTTTTCTAAAACTATCTCTATTGCAGTAGGAATTAAAGTATCATCTGAATCCACAATAAAAAATAATTCTCCTTCTGCAATATCTAACCCTTTATTTATCGCTCTATGCTTCCCACAGTTTTCTTGATAAAAATATCTAATTCGTATTTTGTCATCATCTATAAATTTGTTTATGATATTACTAGTGTTATCATTAGATCCATCATCAATAATTAACCATTCAAAATCTGTATTTGTTTGTTTTAATAAAGATTCATATAATTTATCTAGTAAATATCCCCTATTATAGGTGGGTGTGAAAACTGTAATTTTCATCATTCTCTATATTCCTTTCTTTTTCCTATATAATCAAAAAATAAAATTTGAAACATAAAAATTGAAAAACCATATGATTCAAACATTAAAGTACAAAAAACACTTAAAATTAATATACCTTCCTTATTGGTGAATTTATTATTCCATATCCTATTAAAAATAACCATAAAGAAAATAATTGCAAATACAATTCCTTTTCTTAATATTAAATTAATATATCCACTATCAATAATTACTTCACCCGTAGCTGTATTCAAAATATCTGGAATTATATCCCCTAATAAGTTAAACCCATATTCTGTTATAAACACATAACTACTATATAATCTATTAGTAAACAACTTATTTAATTCAATATAATTATCTACAAAACTAAAATAAGTTGAAAGTCCAACAATTACTAAGATAAACGATAGTATTCCCCCTATTATTAATTTATTATTCATAATTTTATTATCCAAATTAACAGACTCTAGGACTACAATAATAATAATTGTTCCCAAGCTGATTAGTGATGCAGTTCTAGAATCACTAATATAATAAAAATATAAATTAAATATTAATAACACAATATATTTCAATAGTCTATATCTTGATTTATTCATTATATTTAGTAAATTAATTGTAATTGCATAAACAAACATACCTAAAGTATTTGGGTGATTAAATCCGAGTGTCTGTCTTACTCCATCACCATTTCTATAAAATAATAGATTCTCAATAAATCCAAGTTTCACTGCTATTAGTGTACCTATAAACGTAAGAATCATTATTGTCACTTGTAAATAAGCAAATTTTTTATTACTATTATTCAACAAAGTATAAAATACCAGAAAAAAGAAAATATCAAAAAAACTAAATTGAATATATATTGATAACAATAAGTAAATTAAGAATGTTATTATAACAATTAATTTTGTTGAGGAAACCTTAAAAAAAGAAATATTAAATAACCACAATATAACAGACAATCCTAATATACTTAAATTTAAGTACTTAAACATTGATATATCTAATCCTATATTTATAGATTTCAGAGAATAAACTAAAAAGCATATACCAAATATTACATTAAATAAACTATTATATATCTTTTCATTATTATTCATAATTTCCTAAAACTCCTTTAAAAAGCATATCAAATTGTTTTTTTGCCTCGTTGTTTATTATAAATTGAGCATTGAAAACTTTTTTATCAAGTAGTTTTACCATTCCCTCAACTAATGCATCTACATTATGTTCTACTTCTATTACATCAAAATATTTTCCCATATAACTAGAACCCTGTGTTTTTGTAGATAAGGTCGGTATCCCTAAAATATTCGCTTCTGCTAGAACATAACTAAATGACTCAGAATGTGAACTTTGTATTAATCCTATACTATTTTTTATATATTTGTATGGATTTTTTTTAAATCCTAATAGACGTATATTGTCTTCTTCTCTTAATTTCTTTATATGTGTCAACAACGAGCTATATTGACTTCCTTCTCCCAATATATACAATTTATAGAGCGGATTTTTTTTTCTAAAATTGTGAAATGCTTCAATTAAAAGATTAAAGTTCTTAACTTTTTCTAATCTACCTACTGAACAAAAATATCTATCATTATAGCTATTAAGTTTTTCATCTCCTTTTAATAATATCTCTTCTTTATTAATAAAATTTGGAATAACATCAACATCTAATTTTGGAAATACACGTAAGAAAGATTCTTTTTGTTCCGGTGACACAGAAATTACTTTATTAAATCTTTTATAACTATTATATTCTGATTTATACGATATAAATCTATTTTTAGAATGCCAATGTTTTAAAAAATCACAGTGAATATATGCATATTTCTTACTATTCTTATTATTAGATCCTGAAATAATTTTAGTTGCTCTTCCTTCCAAGTATGCAAATTCTATATCAAACTTTTGATTCCTATATATAGAATTATTCATCACTACTCTATACAGAATACTTGAAGGTATATATTTAAATAACTTATTTACAATCTTTTGTGTAAATAAATGAACATTCTTTTTAATTACATAGTCTATTGGTATTTCTTGTAGGAACTTTGAATAGTAATTATTTCTTTCACTAAATACCAATAATGATATATCGTAACTCTTCTTATACTCACTAATAAAATTTACTAATGATTTTTCTGCTCCTCCCGATCCTAAAGTGGAGATGCATATCAACATTCTCTTCATTTATTCTCCTCCTGTCAATTCTTCTATCAAATGAATCCATTGTTTAAGGATTTTATCTTTATTAAATTTGTCCGTATCTTTCATAGAATTTTTTGAGAAACTTTCTCTTAACTTCTCATTTTTAATAAGTTCAATAATTTTATTACTCATTTCTTCAATGTTAAAATCATTTATTAAATATCCATTCTCGCCATCTATTACTATCTCCGATGGACCTGTAGGACAATTAAAACTAACAATTGGTAATCCGTATTGTTTTGCCTCTAATAGCACTAAAGGAAGACCTTCATATCGAGAAGTCATGACATATATTCCGTGCTTTGGATAAATATTCTCTGTTCCTTTTACATTCCCCATGAAATTAACCTGTTCTAAAACTCCACCTATTTTTAACTCTACAGCTATCTGCTCTTTGATTTTATCATCGCCTAAACCATATATATACCATTTCCAATCAGGAAATTTTGATAATACATTGATAGCTACTTTAGATAAATAGTCATACCCTTTTTGAGAATGAAATCTACCTACAGTTAAAATAGATTTAGATTGTATTGAATATAATTCAATACTTCTATAAACACCTTCTATCCAATTATAAATATAATTTATTCTATCTTTTGATACTTTATATTTTTT
Organism: Gemella haemolysans; assembly: GCF_901873445.1. Classification (GTDB taxonomy): domain Bacteria; phylum Bacillota; class Bacilli; order Staphylococcales; family Gemellaceae; genus Gemella; species Gemella haemolysans_C. The sequence goes on along the minus strand of NZ_CABFLN010000042.1, from coordinate 36,605 downwards.
AATATAATTTAATCTATCTTTTTCTGTTAAAGTTATTATTTTACTTGAACTAAATGCACCTATATATCTTTGTATTTTCTGTACCAAAGTTCTATTATCTGATATAGAATTTGTATGATCACAGGAAACAAACTTTGTTTTTAATCCCAATGTACCTGCTACTCCCACAGCATTCATTGTAATGCCAATCCCAAATAGAATACTTATATCATTCTCAACAATATACGATCTCAGTAACTTTACAGCCTTCATAAAATCTCTTGACATAGATAATTTTTCTTTTGACAATGACTGATAGTACACATTGCTATTCAATTCAAAAAATACGTCTTCTGTAGAAAAAACTGAAACAAGATGGACCTCATATTTTTCTTGTAACTCATTTGCCAAATTGACCGCAACCTTTAATCCCCCATCGGCTTCATTTACAATCCATTTCACAAAACATATCTTTTTCTTCATTGTTCTCATCCTATAACTTTCTATCTATTAATTTGGAATAAAAATTATTCTTATTTGGTTTAATTTCTTCAGATAATTTATACGTTGTTTTGAATACTTTCGTAGTTTCTGTAATATTACTCCACACTTTTTGATCAAACTCATCTCCTAAATGATTTTCTAACCAAAATAAATTAGGATTTGATTTTTCTAATTCCAGCATCTGATTTCTTATTATTTCACTATATTCAAATCCTAAATCAAATATATAATCAATTAATAGGTAATCAATTTGCAAATCAAATTTCTTATAGTATTCAAAGAAAAAATCTCTTGTAAAAGTAAATAATTCGCTATTTCCCGATAATACAAATGTTTTCCATCTATGTTTAGAGACGTTAGGGGAGTAATCTTTCATATCACCTGTTTTAATCGTATAAAATCTCTTCATAAAGTTAGACGCATCAAAATTTTTACATAAAAATACAGTTGAATCCAACCAAGTACCTCCATATTTTGCCAATAGTGAAACTCTTAATAAATCAGCAAGTGCAGTGTGTGTTAGTAATCCCTTATTTATTTTATCAGTAATATACGGAGGAAAATCGACATATTCAAACATCGATTTTTCATCTAATAATATAAATTCAAAACCTTCTTGCTCTGCATATTCTTTCGAATTATCTAAAATAGCTTTCACTAACTCAGGAGCCGAATCATATCCTTGTAACCACAAGCTCCATATTATTTTGCTATTTGTTTTATTATGAGACTTAAATTCATAATTTTGTAAAAATGAACTAAATTCTGAAATTAGAAATTCTCTTGTTACGCTATGTCTTTTTTCACAAATTCTCCTTGCATTCCTCTCTCCGATAAGACGTGGAATTTGACCAAGAAACTTTCCAGCTAGTTGCCAATTCAACACATTACTTGGAAAATAATTCTTTTTACTTTTTATGTCTTTATAATAGTTCAATGTTTTTCTTATTTTATTCATTACTATTATTCTCCTAAGCTCAAAATCTCATACTGATGAGGAACTCTTTGTTCTTTCGGTGGTAGCTCCATATAGTTTTCGCCATAGATTGCAGATAAATATTCATTATATTTTTCTGGTACACTTAATTCCACTGTTTCAAACTGTAATTTTCTAGCAGCTCCAAAATATTCACTTGGAACTAATTCTCGAAGCTTATATGCCCCTGTATAATTTCCTGCGTATCCCTCTGTCACACTATACTTCTTTATAGTTGCTAGATACTTTTGTTGTGCTTTTTCGAAAGACAGCAAATTTTCAATCTTTACAATACCTGCAATTTTAATTATCGCAGTCTCATACAAAGGTCTATTGGCTTTATTTTGATTCACTATTGAATTGAATTGAGATAGCTGTACCATCATTCTTCTAAATAGGTACTGTTTCTCATGCAATTTTCTCTTCACACCTTTTTCTGGTAGGCCATCAATCGGAAATATATCTATCCATAAACCTTCCTCTTGCTCTATATTACTATAATTCATAACAATCTTTGTAGAAGTATCTCTTATTACAGAAAAAGCTTTTTTATAGCCTGGAGTATCTTCACTTAAAAATAGATATCTACCATTAAATTTATCACTAGCTATTTTTTTAAATTTCTCATAATCTTCTCTCGGCATACCTATATCTATATCGTCATCCCACGGAATGAATCCACCATGTCTTACTGCGCCTAATAGAGTTCCACCAAGTGCATAGTACGTTAAGTTATGCTCTTCGCATGTTTCGATAAAAATTTTAAGTATTTCTAAAATTTTAGTTTGAATTATTTTTATCTCAGACATATTTCCTCCTCTAAAAACTTTGTTTGTATTTCTTTTTGAAAAACTTCGCTTTTAAAAATGCTCCACCTTTTTTAATCCAATTCACTTCGAATGCATCAAAAAATGAAACTTCTTTCACTTGATAATTCTTATATTCTAACCAAACATTAAATAAAAGCTCACTTACTCTTCCGAATAATCTTGCTTCAAAAGCTGTAAGATTAGCTACATCTACTCTATTTTGTAGTTCAAATAAAATTGGGAATAGCCACGAACAATATTCATCGAGTAATTCTTTTTTCATAATAAACATATTAAACATATGTCCACTAGTTTGTTTCATAACTTTATCAAAAGCCTTAATATACTCTGGTGTCATCTCTGAAATAATATCTCTTGTTTTATCAAGATGACTACCATCAAGTGTATTTGCATAATGATCATAAAGTGTTTCAATATAATATTTTCTTAATTTCGGAACTAATATGTCCGCTTCTTTTAAGTATTGTTCTGTACTTTTCTTATCTAAAACTACTTCACTTATATCCATACCATCTTTATATTTTACTTTTTTAGTACTAAAATATCTACGATAGTGATCTAATCCAATATACTCTGCGTCTAAATTTTTCCATGCCCAATATACACCTGTTAACTCACAAAAGTACGGATTTAAACACGATATGTTTTCACCAATATTATCTTTTTGGTAACCAAGTTCTCCTTTACCTTCAGCACCAACATGAATTGGTAGATAAATCTCATCTTTAGGAGGAGTAAACTCTCTATGTGTTGCTATTAATATTCTAATTTTTCTAGTCAAATTTAATCCTCTCTCTTCCATTTTATCAATTTTTATGTTAATATATCCATATTCACTTATATTAGTCTGTGTTTTAGTTTGGCGACGAAACACAGTCTTTTTTATTTAACTACTTATCTATTTTAGTATGCAGCGTCCTTTGTTATTATTCTCTTTAATTCTAAGAAGAATATTTTCATATCTAACTTAAATGAACAATTATCCACATAATACAACTCCATGTCACATCTTTCTGGATATCCTATTTCACTTCTTCCACTAACTTGCCACCATCCTGTTGCACCAGGCTTTACAGATAAGAATTTTGAAGCTCTTTCTCCATATTGAAGAAGTTCTTCTTCTATTACAGGCCTAGGTCCTATAAAACTCATATCCCCTTTTAGGATATTAATAAATTGTGGAATTTCATCAATACTATGTTTTCTTATAAATCTACCTAATCTAGTCATCCTTGGATCTTCTTCTGGAAGCAGTTTATAACTATTTTCTATATATTTTTTATAAAGTTCTTCATCTTTTTTCAGTATTTCTTGGGCATTTTCTACCATTGATCTATATTTATAAATTTTAAATCTTTTTCCATTTAAGCCTATTCTTTCCTGAGAAAAAAATATTTTCCCTTTATTTTTACCAAAACTATAAAAGATAACTAGGATGACAGTAACTATCACTAACACTATCATCCCCACTAATGCTATAGATATGTCAAATAATCTCTTGAAAAATAAATAACTGGTTTTACTTCTTGCTCCCTCGAACTGACTATTAACTGAGTTCTCTTCCATTTTATTTATTTTCCCCTTTACTACTTCTTAACCCCTTCTATTCCATGGCTACCATAATGCCCATAATAACCACCATAACCAAGCTCATTTGAGCTAACTTTGTTTAGGATTACCCCTAGAAACTCTGCTCCACCTTTTTCCAGTTGTTCTTTTGCTTTCTCTAAAGATTTTTTCTTAACACAGTTCGCTTCTACTACCATTACTATCCCATCAGTTTTAGGCGCTACGATAGCTGCATCAATTACCTGTCCGATAGGCGGTGTATCGATAATAACGTAATCATAATACTCTCTAAAGACTTCAATCATAATATTGAAGTTTTTGTTTTGTAGTAATCCTGTTGGATTAGGTGGTACTTGACCTGCTGGGATAACATTAAGATGCTCCACATCTGTTTCATAAATAACATCCTCTATTGGAGATACTCCAGATAGGTAGTTAGTTAACCCACTAATTTTATGTTTAAATTTGAACCGACCTGCCATAACTGACTTACGTGTATCGGTATCTACAAGAATAGTTTTTAATCCTAGTTTCGCTAGTGAGATAGCTAGGTTGGTCGATACTGTACTTTTCCCTTCATTTTCAGAAGTCGATGTAATTGCGATTACTTTTTTATCTTTTCCTAAAAATTGGATATTCGTACGTAAGGCGTTATAGTACTCTTCATTTTTAGGATCAACTATTTTTTGATTTGTTAGTAAATTAATTTGTGCCATATATTTTCACCTTATTTCTTTCCTGTTTTTGTATCTGGAACTACACCTAAAAGTACTAATCCCATTGTTTCTTCAATATCTTCTGCTCTCTTAACTCTATCATCTAATAGTTCAAATAGTACTACACCCGCTACAGCCAGGATAAACCCTAATGCTGTCGCTAAAATCGCATTTCTAGGGATATTAGGAGAACTTGGTGAAGTGGCAGCTTTCGCTTCTTCTAACGTCGTTACATCTTCGATTTTTGTTATTTCTTTGATTTGATCTGCTGATACTTCTTTTACTGTATTTGCTAAGTCACTCGCTACTTGTGGATTTTTGTCTTGAACGGTAATTGAAATAATACGTGTATCTTTCGGCGCTTCAACACTAACTTTCCCTACTAATTGTTTAGCTGTGATTCCTGTCTCACTTTTCTCTGCCGCATCTTCCATTACCTTGTTAGAAAGAATAATCTCTTTGTAGTCTTTTACTAATAATGATCCTAGCTGAACATCTTGTGTAGTGATTGCTTTGTCCCCTTTTTTTTGGTTAACTACGTATACTTTCGTAGTAGATGAGTATTTCGGAGTTACTAAGAAAATACTAACTGCAAGTGAAACTGCTGTGAATAGTAATGTCACTAATGCTATTAATATCTTCTTCTCCCAAATTCTTCTTAACAGTAGCATAATATCTAACTGTATTAAATCTTTTTCTTGATTATCCATTCTTTTGTTTTTCCTCTCTTTATATTATTTTATTCATTAATAGTTTTTCTTGGTTTTTTTCGAATAATTCGTAAGCTATTGTTGGTCCATATTTTTTCTCAATAATATCATATGCTTCTTTCATGAATGTTCTTCGAGAATCCATATTGTGCATATCACTTGCGATAAAATGAACTAGTTCCTCATCCAAATATTTCTTAGCTCGTTTTTTGTAATGTTTATGTTTATCACCGATAAGTTTTGCTTTAAGAACACTTGCCGCGTTTACTTGGATATAAGCACCCATGTTAATTAACTCTTGCACACCTTTTTCATCTACATCGTTATATCTTTCAACGTGTGCTACTACTGGTGTTAATCCTAGTAATATAACTTTATTTATCGCTCTGTGGATTTCCTTATAGCGCATTTCATAAGGAAATTCTACGAGTACATAATCCGTTTCCGCTAATCTTGGGTATTCTCCACTTTCAATCTTAGCGACTTCCCCTTCTTTGTAGTAAACTTCGCTACCTAAGTAAACTCTTAGGTCGCTAGCTATCTCTCCCGCGATTTCTTCCACTCTCTTGAAATTTTCTCTTATTATTTCTATATCCGTTTCAAACATTCCACGTCTTCTGTGAGGGGTTGCGATAATCGTTCTAACACCTTGTCTATAGCTTTCTTCTAGTAAATCACGAGTATCCTTTTCAGTTTTTGCACCGTCATCTACTCCGAAGACTACATGGGAATGTATGTCTATCATTCTAATTCCGTCTCTCATCTACTTTCCTTCCAATACATCTTTAATATTCGCTGTAACTTCTGCTAGACTCTTATCATCGATTTGCATCATGTATAATTGAGCTCCTGGCATCGCGTATGATGGTAAGCCCATACTTCCAGTACCAGTCAAAGCTTGAGAAGTTACGTTGTAATCTTTACCTGCGCTAAGTTGTTCATTCGCAAGTCCCATAGCTGTTTCTATCGGCATATTTGTCTGAATTGACGCACTTAGTTCTTTAATTACACTTTGATAATTCGCTAATCCTTCTTTCGAAGTAAGTTTTTTAATTATCGCTGTAATGACTTTTTCTTGGTTTTTACCACGGTCGTGGTCACCACTAGCTAGACCATATCTTTCGCGAACAAATATAAGTGCTGTTTTAGAATCCATATGTAATAATCCTGGTTGGAAAGATTTATCTCCACCATGTGATATAAATGCTTGATCATTATACACATCTACTCCACCAACAGTATCAATCAGTTTTAGGAATGATGTGAAGTTTAGCCTTGCATAGTAATCAATTTTAATACCATAGACATTCTCTAATGTATGAATTGATGATTCAACTCCGTATAGGCCTGCGTGTGTAAGTTTATCGTATTGGTTGTTACCACCGTCTGCGATTTTTACATATGAGTCACGTGGTGTTGTAGTTAATAAAATTTTTCCAGTTTTTTTGTTTACAGTCATAATAATATTAACATCTGAACGGCTCACGCTTGATACTGGTCCATATGTATCAATACCACTTACATAAATATTGAATGTATCTCCTGCATTTTGTTTTGCTTTAGCATTTACAGCTTTTGTTATTTTGTATGAGTATATTACTTTTGTTTTATCTTTAAAATCTTGGTGTTGACTTGTGATTAAGTCTTCAAACGAGCTGTTTAACACCATTGCTCTAGTTGTTCCTGCTGTTAGTTCTTCATAAGCTGAAATATAGTTTTTAGATTCCGTAAGATTTAAACTTTGTTTTTCTTTGTCTCGAATCTCTTTCATCAGCTTGTTGATGTTTTCACCATCCGCTGATACTGGAGCTGATACCGTAGCGTCTTTTAAGTCGGCTAGTTTTTCAGCTTTGTCATTTTTTAGGACGACAACGTTCATAGTGTACTCACTTACTGCCGCATTGTTGTTTAGATTGTCAAATAATCCAATCGCTGTTCTAAATTGCATGTAAGAAAATATTAAAACAATATTCATAACAATCAACATTATTACATTAAATACTTTCGCTTTTTTCTTGATTATTAAGAATATTGACAGCACTATCGCTAGGATTATTAATCCGATTATTGCATAGTTGACTCCTCTAAAATTTAAAAAGTCGTATTTTAACATTGTCCAACTTACTAGCCCTCCGAGTATAGTTAGTAAAACAGCTAGTATTCCATTAACTATCTCAAAAATTCCTATACCCTCCTCGTGTCTTCTATTTCTACTACTTGAATTTCTTCTCATTTTTCTCCATCCTCTTTAATTTATAAAATTTGCTAATACAACTAAGGTTTAAGCTTCGATTGTTGTTTATTAATTCTCCATCAATCTGAAAGTACTTCTGATTTGTTTTTATAGTTAATCTATTAGTCGTTATATGTGTAACATTCTTCAGTTTACTATGTTTTTTAAAAAACAAACATAAATAGTTATATACGAAAGTTGTCAAAAGTATATTTTCCATTACCATTATGTGAAGATTACCATCCTGACCTGTCGCATTAGGAGCAAACTTTATTCCACCGCCTTCATATGGCTGAATCATCACATTAAGCAAGTACAACTTATCAGTATTTATTTCCCTGTCATCACACGATATTTTCGCCTTATACTTTTTCAGCATGAAAATACCTATTACTCCTTGAAGAAGATAGATATACTTTCCTAAATATTTCTTTAATTTTGAGTTATTCGCTCTTTTTATTATGTCAGCATTAAAACCTACATCAAATCCCGAACAAAACATCCTATTGTTAACAACGCCTACATCATATTCAATGAATCTTTTTGAGTCTAATAATCGACTTATTTCTACATCTTTCTTGAATTTTATAGACCTAGCAAGATCATTACCTGAACCATGCGCAAGATAGATAATATCCCTACCATGATAATTATTTATCACTTCGTTAATAGTTCCATCTCCTCCGATGACAATTAGTTCATCTCCACAGATTTCATTCATCAAATCACTTGCATTCTTACTTTTAGAGGTTTTTAATACCTTATAAGGCATATTCTTTTTCTTTAAAACTCGTTCTATTTTATCAAGTTCAATAAGACTTTTCTTATTTCTAGAATTAACTATTATTTCAATCATATTCCAATCCTATACAGAAAATACTTTATCTTAATAATTATACAACAAATTCAGTTGTTTATCAAAGATTTATCTATTTTAAATCCCTTTAAAACAAGAGAATTCTTCAGTATTTTATTGACTATTTCTGTTCTTTCAATTTATCAATAAATTTCAATTATAAAAATTTATTTTCTATATTTAGATAATTTTAACGTTAAGGAGCTGATTCAAAAATCCTAAATTTTAAAAAGGTTTATATAAGAACTCATAGTCACAATCTAAATTCACTTTATAAAAGGTTCTTATATATCTAATAAGCTTTTCAAGGAACGAATCAACAAAATCGATTTCTCCAAAATCACGATTTTTAAATCATCCTCGTCTTTTGGACTTTCTTATTTGCCAGCTATTAAAAACACTACACAAATAAAAAGCTATTCTATTAATATTTGAACGAAGATATCTAATTTTCGATAACTTCTAAATCAATAGAATAGTTTATTATTTTTATTAAACACTCACAAATATAGACTTCTTTATTCTTATAAGTACTCTAATCTGTCTATTTCTGGTTTTTCAGATGATTGTGTGAAATCTGTATCGATTGAATTTTTAGGCGCTCTTCTTGCAAATAACATGATGGCTACAACAAAGTATAATAGGTACACAGGAAGTAGTATCCCTACTGTCATCACACCAATTATTATCGCTGAAAGTAGGAATAAAATACCTGAGACAATTCTCGCTTTCATAGTAAATGACGCTATTAACGCTAATACTAAAGCGACAATCGCAACTACTGTATAAATTTTCACCAATAATACAAGTAATGCTACAACATCTAACCCAGATTTTTCTAATAACGATGTTACTGCTGGATCTTGCAATAAGTTGTGAAGAACTGGTTCAAATTCTTTTTGTTTAAACGCTGTTGCTAATTGGCTAGAAAACGCCCCTAGTGATAATAACCCTGTTACAAGTATCATAATAACATTCGCAATCCACGCTAGTATTTTTTCAACTTTTCTGCTATATGTTTTCATAAAATGCTCCTTTAGTTAATATTATTCCTTTGATTATATCACAAATTATCTATAACTTGTATCAATTTACACATTCCACCATCTTTGCTACAGAAATTACAGCAACTTTTCTCTGGTATGTAATAAATTCTAAAACACGAGAAAAAGTTCGATTTCGAATTCATCAATAAACTAAAAGCGAACTCTTCGAATTCATCAACAAACTAAAAAATATCCTCAAATTTAAGAATAACTAATTCAGAGGTACCCTTCACCCAAGACAAAACAGTTAGTCTTTTATTTGATTTTTTCGAGGAAATAGTAGTCTTATTTAGTATTTTTTTAATATGTTATTTAAGATTTTCACCTATTAAACCAGATTAAATCCACCTACATCACCATTAAACTATATTGTAATTGACCAAGCCAAGATTTTTATGTTAGAATGAAACCGTGAAAAGTTATACACTAAAAATTTTCATCTGAAATCAGTATATTTACAGTGAATTGAACTAAAAATATTAACATATAGTTTTTCACCCTAAGGTCACCGAAAAATTTTATATATAAAAAACTTATTAAAACTATAGAGTTCGTTCACACCTATATATACTATAATTTTATTTGGTTTTTTATTCCTATTAGAGAACCTAACAAAAAATTAAACGAATATCATATAACGGAGGTTTATTATGATTACACTTGAAAATATTAACAAAATTATAGAAAAAATAAGAGATAATAATACACACGAATACATCGACATCGTGCTTGAAGCAAACGATAATCTCAGTGTTGCAGATAGCAAATTCGGTGGAATTCCATATATCGCTAAAGATTCTGCTGTACCTAAAGATTCAAATAACATGCAGTTAGCTCTGTTAGCCCAGATAAATTGTACTGAATTACCAGAAAATGATTTATATCCTAAAGAGGGTTTAATACAATTTTGGATTAGTCGTAATGATGATTTCGGATTAAATAATAAAAAAGATTATTGTGTGAGATATATTAAAGAAATTGAAGATGATATAACAAACGAAGATGTTTTGAATAAGTATAATTTACTAAATGAGAATAATGACGAAGAATATTCACCTTTTAATAAAAAAAATACCTCTTTCGCTTTAAAATTTAAAAAAAGTATGTCTACTATTACTTCAAATGATTTTCAATTTGAGGAACTTGCACTTCAGACTATAAGAGAATTATTCCCGAATGAGAATGTCAAAGATTTATACGATGACTTAGAGCGAGAGGTTTTTAATACTTTATTCAAGGCATTTACCGGAGTTAATCACGCTATCGGAGCTTATCCGACATTCACTCAATGGGATCCACGAAATCCAGACGAACCAAACGCATACGGTATCACTCTACTTCAAGTAGATAGCCAGTGGGAGAGCGACTCTAACAGTGCTCAAATTATGTGGGGCGATTGTGGAGTTGCTAACTTCTTTATTAATAAAGAAAAACTAGAAAATTTAGAGTTTGAAGACGTATTATTTAACTGGGATTGCTTTTAGTAAACTAACTAAAATTCTATAATCAAAAAGGGAGTGACTCAAAAATTGTGATTTTCGAAGAAATCGATTTTTTAGAGTCACTCCCGCAAAGTTTATTAGATATCTAAAAAGCTTTTATAAAGCGAATTTAGATATCAATAAACCACTGCGTCTATGAGTTTTCAGGTAAACTATTTTTAAAATCTAGTACTTTTGGGGCAGCACCATATTTTAACAATATTATATTCTAACAGCTTCTTATAAAAAATTTATATATTTCAAATAATTTTTTACTTAAGATTTGCAATAGCAAGTAGTAGCATTCATCTATTTAGAACCTTATAATTCTCCTACACCCATAAAAATAAGCCATCAAAGTTTCGAGAATTAAATCTTGAAACTTCGACGACTTTATTATTTTAAATATTTTCTTATAATATTATATTTTACTAAAAAATTATTTTACTATCTTTTTCCCAAAGCTTAGAAATGCGATTAATAGTAATGCACCTAATACTGCACCGATTACTAAAGCTAACAAATACATAAGCGGGTTACTTACAGCACCTGCAGCTATAGCAAAGATTCCTCCATGAGGAGCTTTTGACACAGCACCAAATGTCATACTTAACGCTCCAGCGACACCACTTGAGATGAATAATGGTGGAATAACACGTGCTGGGTTACTTGCTGCGAATGGAATAGCCCCTTCTGTGATGAATGATAATCCCATTACGTAGTTTACTAACGCTCCACTACGTTGAGCTTTTGGCCAGATGTTTTTGTTGATTGTTGCTGAGATTGCGATAGCTAATGGAGGTACCATACCACCGATCATAACCGCAGCCATTACATCACTTCCTGCTGATCCAGCAGATGTTAATAAAGCTGTACCTGTTACGTAAGAAGCTTTGTTAATCGGACCACCCATATCGATAGCCATCATCGCAGCTACTACGAATCCAAGGATAAATTTACCACTTCCGTTAAGACTTTCGATAAAGTGTTTTAATCCTTCCATAACACTTGCCATCGGCGCGTTAATTAGGAAGATCATTAGTAATCCCATAATTAGTGATCCTAAGATAGGGAATAGGAAGATTGGTTTAATACCATCTAATGAGCGAGGCATCCAGCTGAATGCAATTTTTAATACGTGGATAATTCCACCAGCTAAGAACCCAGCTACTAATGCTCCTAAGAATCCTGAAGGAGTGTACGCTAATAAATCACTTTTCAGACTTAAAATACTTGGGTCTGCTAAAATACCACCGATCATACCAACAATAAATCCAGGGCGGTCAGCGATAGAACGACCGATGAATCCAGCTAAGATTGGTAACATCATACTAAATGAAATTTTACCGAAGTAGAATAATACTTCTGCAACTTTGTTGTAAGATGGGTCTTTTGGATCAAATGAGTTAATACCCCAGATGAATGATAATGCAATAAGAATACCACCAGCTACTACGAATGGTAGCATGTTACTTACACCTTCCATTAGGTGCTTGTAAGCACGACGTCCGATACTTTCATTTGCTGAAGAATCTTCTGAATCTTCAGCTGCTCCGTCGTGTTTGTAAATAGGAGCTTTTCCATCTAAGATTGTTTGGATAAGTTCTTCTGGTTTGTTAATTCCGTCCGCAACTTTTGTCATAATTGTTGGACGTCCATCAAAACGTGCAACCTCTACTTTCTTATCAGCTGCAACGATGATTCCCGCCGCTCTTTCGATATCTTCTTTCGTAAGTTTGTTTTCTACACCGATTTGACCGTTTGTCTCTACTTTAACATCTAATCCCATCGCTTTAGCTGTTTCTTTAATTTTCTCAGCAGCCATGAATGTGTGGGCAATACCTGTTGGACAAGCTGTTACCGCAATGATATACGGTTTTTCTCCACTTGGAGCTGTTGGTTTTTCTTCTTTTGGAGCTTCTGTTTTAGCTACGAAGTCTGCGAATACTTTTTCTACGTCTGCTTTAGTTATAGCTGCATCTAGTCCTGCTTTTACATCTGCATCCATAAGAGCTTGTGATAATGAAGCTAGAGCTTTAAGGTGCTCGTCTGCTCCTCCGTCTGGTGCACAGATCATAAAGATGTGTTTAGCAGGTTGTCCGTCAAAACTTTCCCACTCAACACCTTCGTTACTTTTCGCATAAACGATCATCGCTTTGTCGAAGTCTGCACTTTTAGCGTGAGGGATAGCTACGTTTTCTCCTACTCCTGTAGTTGATTGAGCTTCACGAGCTAGTAATGCGTTTAAGAAATTATCTTTACTTGCGATAATATTTTTTTCCACTAACATGCTTGTTAGTTTGTCCAGAGCTTCTTTTTTATCAGTTGCGCTGAATCCGAATTGAACTAAGTCATAATTTAGAACATCTGTTAATTTCATTTCTTTCTCCTTTGTTAATTTCATATTTCCAAGGAAATATTTTTAACTTAATTTTATTTTTTTTGTAAATAATTTATTGAAATTTTATTTTAACTTTTTAACTTCGATTTGTGGTAGTAATTCCTCAATTAATTTCTTACTTCCTACTCCTACTGAGAATGATGTCGCACCACCTGCAGCCGATGCATAGCGCAGGGCTTCTTGGTAGTCTTTTGTTTCATTGTATTTCGCAACAAACATCGCAAGCATACTATCTCCTGCTGCAACCGTCGATACTATCTTACCTTTGGCTACGTTAACTTCGAATACTTCTTTATCTTCAGTTAGCAGTAAAGCTCCGTCTGCTCCACGTGAAACAAGGACATTTTTCGCACCGCGTTCTTGTAGCTTTTCAGCGTATTGTAAGATTTCTTCTATACTATTTAAAGTTACACCAAACATTTCTCCAAGTTCAAATTCATTTGGTTTAACTACGAATGGTTTGTACTCTAGTGTGTCTAACACTAGTTCTTTATTACTATCTACTACTAATGTAGCTTTTGATTTAGATACTTTCTTCGCAATAGCTTTGAAGTCTTCTACATCCATCCCCGCGATAACATTACCTGATAGGAATACTACATCTTCCTCAGTTAGCACTTCTAATTTCGTAAAGAAATTGCTCACGTTATCTAGGGTTACACTACTACTTTGACCGTTAATTTCAGTCTCAGCTTCTGTAGTCAACTTCATGTTGATTCTAGTAGCTCCACTCGTTTCTACAAAATCATGTTTCACACCTAGATTATCTAGTTCTGATTTAATAAAATATCCTGTGAATCCAGCAACAAATCCCCACGCTTTACTATCAACACCAACGTTGTTTAGCAAGATTGAGATATTAATTCCTTTTCCACCTACTACGTACTTCGCTTCTTGTGTTCTATTTAGTTTTCCAAGTGCGAAATTTTCCGCCGTTGTCAGCATGTCAACAGCTGGATTTAAAGTAATTGTATAATACACTATTAGTCCTCCTTCATACTTTTTACTTCTATTATGTTTTTATACCTCTTATACTCTTTTGGAACTTCATACGATACTATAGTCACATCATCTAACTCAGCAAATTTTTGGAACTTTCTATGTCCAAATTTTGACTTATCAGCAAGAATATATCTTCTCTTACTATTTTTTATCGCCGTCGCTTTTATAAAAGCTTCATTTTCTTCAGCAGTCGTAACACCAAAAGTTTCATCTATTCCATTACAACCGACAAAACATATATCAAAACTGTATTTTTTCAGTTGTTCGATAGCAACCGAACCTATGACAGCTTGCGTAGAATGTTTTATCGTTCCACCTAGTATAATAGTATGGATTTTGTTATTAATAAGTTTTGGCAAGTGATACGTTGAATTCGTAACAACCGTTATCCTTCTATCTCGAAGATAATCAATCATTTCATATGTTGACGTCCCAGCATCTAGATAAATCGTCTGACCAGACTCTAAGACATTTGCACAAATATACTTTGCTACTTCTCTTTTTTCCTGTAGAAATTCTGCACGCTTTGCTTGAACACTTTCTTCGCTACCACGAGCTGCAGAACGTTTCATCGCACCACCATGAGTTCTATATAATAAATTCTGTTCTTCTAAATTCGTAAGATCTCGTCTAATAGTTGCTTCTGATACACCACAATGTTCCATAAGCTCTCTTATGTTTGAAGATCCATTTTTATCCAACAAATCTAAAATTATATTCCATCGTTCATTTACCAATTTCTTCTCTCCTAACTCACAAGATTATTATATCTAATATAATATAGCTATTCAATCAAAATCAAGCAAAAACACTCATAAATAATCAAAATAATCGATTAAAATGAGTGTTTTTATTTTTATATTTGATTGTTTTTCTAAATGATGAGCGTTTTTAATTTTCAAAGTTATCTCTAAAAAATTTTCATGTTATACAGGTTGACATAGTTCAAACTAATCCTTAAATTATCATCGCAAATTTTTCCCATGAAATCAATGAGAGATTTAATATTATTATTTCAATCAACATAATGTCCTACCTGTTCAAATTTTACTACTCGTGAGTATTATACTTTAAAGTAGTAAAATTATTTATATAGCATTTCAAGGGTAACTACTGTTACACGATCTTCTACAGAAATATCATTATTTTTTACAAACAGATACTTATAAGTAGTATATTTATCAAAAATTTCCGCTCTTTGAGACAGTAAATCTATAGTTTTTGTTAATTTGAATGAATCACGCCACTTACATTCTCCTACTATCATCTTCTTATCAAGTATAGAATCTACTACAACATCCACTTCTTGAACATTACCCTGCTTATCTTTACCCCACCAACGTCCAAAAGTTTTAGCAACAAATGGCAATTGTTTGTTTATATTCATTCTTCGTAAATACTGTCTAGATATTTCTTCGAAAATAGGCCCTATAAAGTTAGGCAAATCATTTAACGCCACTTCTGAATAGATTTCTCCATGTCCTCGTTCTATTTCCCCTCTTACAGAAAATACATAACGATACCAAAATGCTAAGAAATTTTCAGTAATAATGTAACGACTAATTTTCCCCTTCAAAGAATTAGCTCCAAAAGGAATTACTCTCTCTATATAATTTAAGTTTTGTAGAACTAATAGGTACTTAGAAACTATATTAGTTTCTAGTTTTGTGTAGCTAACGATTTCTCCTAATGTATTCGAGCCGCTAGCTATCGCCTGTAATACTGCATTATAGTTAGCCGGTTCTCTAAACTCTTGTTTCATAAGCAGAACCCCTTCATTATTCAAGTATCCATTGATATCGAAATATAGTTCTTTTATATTCTCTTCAAACGATAATTTTTCATCAATCAACGATAAATAATACGGTGTTCCACCTACACAAGCATAATATTTAACCTTATCTTCATTACTGACATTCGGATAAAATTTTGCTGAATCGTAATAATCTAAAGGATTAACCTTAAGTTGACCTGTTCGACGCCCGAATAAAGGGCTTTTCTCACCTAAAACCTCATTTTCCATAAAACTCATAGATGAACCACACAAGATTAGAAATATATTAGTATCCTTCAATTCATTATCAATTACATGTTGCAATATTGAATTCAATGATTTATTTGCAGTTGCTGCATAAGGATACTCATCAATAATAAGAACTAACTTATCATTTCCAAACTGCTCTTTTATCAAACTAAAAAAATTATTCCAATTTTCTACATTCGGAAAATTAGATATCCCTATCTTCTCACCTAAAATTCTAGAGAATTTTTGAAGATTCAGTAAGTCATTCAACTCTTCAGCAGGTAAATACAATGAATTTTTATCTTTTACAAATTCAGTTAATAAAAACGTCTTACCTATACGACGTCTTCCATAGACAACAGCCATCTGGAATCCTTCTTTTTTATACATTTGCTCTAAAGAACCTAACTCTTTTTCTCTTCCTAGAAACATAAATCCACCTTCTTTTTCTTTTACTAAATATTTTTACTACTCATAAGTATTATACTTTAAAGTAGTAAAATTAGCAAACAAAGAAACAACTATAGTTATAGTTTTAGATTTGGCCATAGAATTGAAATTACAACTTACATAAAAAAGGTTCAAACATTTCTGCTTGAACCTCTTAATTTTAATCTATTAAATCATTTTTTATCTTCTTTTTTTGAAGGCGACTTCTTCTTCAGCTTTATTTAGCTTTTGAAGTCTTCTGCTTCTTGCTCCACCTGCAGCTTCAACTTTTACTTCTTGAGTTTCTTCTACTTGCGGTACTTCCTCTACTGTTGAAGCAGTTTCAACTTGTGCTTCTTCTACTGTTGGAGTACCCTCAACTTGTGGTACTACTTCTGCATTTTGTTGCTCAACTACAACCTCTTCGTGTTTTACTTCTGGAGCTTGTTGAGCTTGTTGTTCTTGTGCCCCAGCTTCATTAAAACCCGGATTTTGTCCTCCCTGAGGTGCATTTGGGTTTACATTTTGTTGTGGTTGTCCTTGTGGGTTAAACCCTTGTGGTCGCCCTTGGAATCCTGGATTTGGATGCCCTTGTGGTCCATTTGGATTGAATCCTTGTTGTCCTTGTGGATTAAATCCTTGTGGTTGCCCTTGGAATCCTGGGTTTGGACGTCCTTGTGGTCCATTTGGATTGAATCCTTGTTGTCCTTGTGGGTTAAATCCTTGCGGTTGTCCTTGGAACCCTGGATTTGGACGCCCTTGCGGTGCATTTGGATTGAATCCTTGTGGTTGCCCTTGGAATCCTGGATTTTGAGGTCCGTGTGGTGCATTTGGATTAAATCCTTGTTGTCCTTGTGGGTTAAATCCTTGATTCACATCTTTGTTAAAGTTTTGTTGGTTTGGAATTGGATTCCCAAATTGATCATACTGTTGATTGCTGAATTGTGCGTAATATTGTTGTGCTTGGAATGATTGTCTAAATACAAATTTAGAAAATTCATCATTATTATTTGTTTCAACTTTATTCGCTGGTAATGACATTAAAATAAAGAAGAAAATAATAACATAAACTGGCGTAATTAACGCTACATAGAAGTACGCTAAAATCACATATAATGCAATTAGAATTGAAGCAAATATAGTTGTGAATCCTACATCTCTTAATCTTCTACAAAAACTTGCTGCGATTGGAATGTGTAATAAAACAAATAAAGCTGTAATAATGTATAATAACGAAGCAAAGTCACTGTTCATTTGTAAATATAATTCTGCCGCTTCTGAAAATCCTATTACTTTTTTAAAGAATCCTATTGAACTATAACTTTTATAAACACTCGCGAACATGCCCGTATATACACCGGCAAAAATAAGATAGATTAGTCCTACAGGGAACCAGTGACCAGCTCTTGATGTAAATCCTGAATAATCTACAGAACCTTTGAAGAAATCTGTAACTGCAGTACCAAAACTAACTTTTCTATATCTTTGGTCTATCATAAAAAACCTCCTATAAAAATAATTAAATAAATATATAACTATAATATAATAAACATGCATCATAGTCAATTGAAATATAATTAAAGTATGTAACTTTTGCTTTATTTTTCTTCTTCTTAAATTTCAAATTACCATTAACAAGAAACCAATACATCCTTCTTGTTTATTGCTTTTGAAAATAAATTAAATTACTATCAGTATTATACCTATCTAAAAACTAAAATTCTATTTTAATTTTTCTATAAGATTTTTATTCTATCCTCCAAATATCATTGTGTTCCTAACTATAAGCAAAAAACAACTCAGGCTCTAAATCACCTAAGTTGTTCCTTTAATATTATATTTTTGTTCTTTGTAAAACTTCTCTTGCTTCTTCTACAGTTTCTTCTATAATGTTTTTAACTGGTCGAAGTTCACTCACTAAACCTGCGATTTGCCCTGCCATGACAGAACCATTTTCTACATCACCATCATAAACCGCTCTTCTTAGCGAACCTAGAGTTAATTCTTCCAACTCCATAAGCGTTGAAGATTTTTCTTCTAATTCATGATACCTTTTCGTAAGTTCATTTTTGATACCACGAACAGGAGCTCCGAATTTTTCTCCTGTTAATGTAGTCGATGTATCAACCGCTTCTAAAATCATATTTTTATACTCTGTAGAAATCGGACACTCTTCAGAAGCTAAGAATACAGTCCCCATCTGAACTCCACTAGCCCCTAAACAATATGCAGCTGCCATACCACGACCATTTGCGATTCCTCCAGCAGCAATAACTGGGATATTTACAGCACTTGTCACCTGTGGCAACAACGCCATCGTAGTACTAGTTCCTACATGCCCTCCTGCTTCCATACCTTCTACAACAACTGCATCACAACCTAATTCTTCCATTTTTATCGCAGCTTTCACCGAAGGAATTACAGGAATTACTTTTATTCCCGCTTCTTTTAAACGTGGCATATATTTTCTCGGAGTACCTGCTCCTGTTGTAACGATTTTTACACCTTCTTCGATTACAACATCTATTATTTCATCAATATTGTGCATCATAAGCATAAGGTTAACACCGAAAGGTTTATCTGTAAGTTTTTTACATTGTTGAATTTCTCTGCGAAGTTCTTCTGGTCTTACTCCTCCTGAAGCTAAAATACCTAACGCTCCCGCATTCGATACCGCCGAAACAAGTTCATGTCTAGCTATTTGAGCCATAGCCCCTTGAAATATCGGATACTTTATCCCTAATAATTTTGTAATCATCATAATTGTTCTCCTCTATATATTTTTATTATCTATTAAACCTTCTTTAATCTACTACTAAAAGATAAATCTAGCTACAAAGTAACAAACTACCATTAAAATAACAGATGATAAGAAGCACGCTGTAAATACTCTTACACCACGTTCTTTAATAACTTTGAAGTTAACACTCATTCCTAAAGCAGCCATCGCCATACCTAAGAATACATACGCTGTATCTACGAAAAATGGAGCTAACGGTTTTAAGAAAGTAACATAACTTCCTAAAATACTCATAAAGATAAAACCTAGAATAAAGTACGGCATCGGAACTTTTCCTTTTGTTTCATCTTGAGTTTTTTTGTTAACTACAATCAATACACCTGCAACTACAATAAGCATAAGAACACGGGATAGTTTAGTAAGAATCGCAGCATCTAACGCTACTTGTCCACCTGCTCCTCCTGCAGCAACTGCGTGAGCTATTTCATGAAGACTTCCTCCTGTAAATACTCCGTAGTTATAAGCATCAAGCCCTAGATATGGTTGTAAAGTTACTTCTATTAAGGTAAATACTGTACCTAGTATCGCAACTACCGCAACTGCAAGAACGCTGTTATCTGTTTTCGCTCGAAGTTGTCCACTTACCCCCATAACTGCCGCAGCACCACAAATACCGCAACCACACGAAGAAAGTAACGCAAGTTCATGATCCACTTTAAAAGCTCGACACATAAAGTAAGTTAAAGTTACCATGAATAACACGATAAAGAACGCCACAATCAACGTCTTCTTACCTTCCGATAAAAGTCTATCTAATGCTAGCTTAAATCCTAATAAAATTATTCCAAGTCGTAAGAATTTATTACTTATAAATGGAATATCAGCCTTAACCTGTTCTTTTAATCCTTTTGACGCTTGCAATGCCATACCTATAACAAGCGCAATTACCAAATGCCCAAACAGTTTTAACGCAGGCACTTGAGCAAGATATTTCGCTACTAACGAAATAATCAACATTATACCTAAGGTATAATAAAAATTAACACTCTTGAATCTTTCCATACGAGTTTCCCCTTTTATATATTTATCTAAATAAAAACTATTTATAGTTTAATTATACTCTACTAAAAGAAGATGTTCAATAAATAATCAAATTCTCATAAACAATACTTTATAACCTCAGAATAAAGATAAAATATTGAAAAATTCACTTAACCCTATACTCATCTTTTAAATAACAAAATAGCCAAGAAAATAAATTTTAAATTCACCTTCTTGGCTATTTTTTAATTTTTATAAATAGACTCTGTAAAGTCTTGTGATTGTTTTAAGTATGCTATATATATTTCTTTTTTAAGTTTTTGTACTGGAGTTTCTATATACGAACGTTTCACCGCTGTTGTGTTTCCTGCTCTTATTTGAGCTACTTCAGCTAAAACGGCTTCATTCATAAGTGATTGTAATTTTTCTTTACTTTCAATTACTTCTTCTCTTCCATTGTAATTTATCGTAATAGATTTCAGCCTATCTAATTTTGCAACACGTTCATTAATTTGATCTTTTTTGAATGCTGCATATGTTTTTCCTAAGATTTTTTCGAAAATATATTTATCAGACAACGGTTTACTTTCTGCTTCAGCTTGGTTTTTATATTGATTCGATACATAAGGGACAAATCCTTCATAATAACCTAAGGCTCCCATAAGTTCAAAGGCTTGTTTTCTGAATGTAATATCCCCACTCATACCTTTATCATTTTCACTAACTCCGAAAATCGTATCAAACATATCTATAAAATAGTATCCATTTGCTTTAACATCACCTTTAGCGTTGAATCCATTGATAATATAACGATTAACTAAAATATTATTGTCAATTAGACTATTAATATCCGTTAATTGTTTTGCTTCATCTAAAGTGATTTCTGAGATTCTTTCACTATTATGCGTAGCTTGAACTGCTGGATTTGTGTATGTTACAGGTGTTCTCACTCCCGTTGTTTTTATCGGTGTTATTTTTTTGAAGTATTTAGTTTTATCTTCTGCTGAAAGCTTCCTTGTTGCTTCTGCTTCTAGATAATCTAAACTATACAGCACATCAAAACTTCCATGCATATAAGATTTTAAATCTTCAGCTGTTTTGAATCTATCTGGCGTTTTGTTGTAGAAGCCATTTTTATTACTTTCATCGTAAACAAAGTTTAGGTTAAAATATGTATCTTTTTCTGGTGTGTAAGAATTCTCGAAGATTCCTCGAGCATAAAACTCCGCAGCTGTACCATCTCGACGACCATGATTATTAAACAGCACGGTTCTATCTAATAAGTGCGTCATTTCATGAGAATAAGTCGCTGATCCTCTATCATCTAGAACTCTATCTATGAAGTAACGTACACCCACACCGTTTGCTTCTGCACCTACAATTTGCGATGGTGAGTACAGCCCTAGAGGCGTCATGAAATCTTTAACCCCTTTATCCGCTGTTGGCCCTGATTCTTTAGACCATGTTGTCGTTATTCCAGCAAACTCATTAGGCGAATATTTTTTCATCGTATCTACAATCACTCTATTGGTAATTAGTTTCGAGCGATTTTCTGCTTTTGTTATTCTGTATAAAGTATCAATATAATTAGCCTGTCTTGTCGCAGTTAATTCTATCAATTCTTTAACCTTATTAAGCTCTTCGGTATACTTAGCTTTATTTGTTTTCTCTAAAGAAGTATCCATATACGTTCCGATATTTCCATAAGTTACCGTCGCCATATTAGTTATAGCATACACGCTTGGTTCTTTAATATTCACCAAACCTAATAATGTAGCTATGTTCTGCTGTCTTCTATTTTTTATTTGAAGTTCTTCTGCCCCATATTTCTCAGGAGACGTAGTTAATTTCGTATATAATTCTACTTTCTCTTCAGGTTTTTCTTTCGAAGTTTTTTCAACTACGATAGCTTTAGTCGCTTTCTTCAACCACGTATCACCGTCCATATTAGTGAATGTAGTTCTATTGTAATCAAGGAAATCTAGTAGCGTTGGTTTATCCGTGATTTTCTCGAAATATTTCTCAAATGTTTTTGGACTATTAGTAAGTTTCAGTTCATCATAGCTCATAGATCCAAGATGTTTTAACCATTCTAGAGAAGTAACATCTTTCTTACCGAACGAGCTTGGGTTATACGCTAATATATCACGAATATTAGTATCACCAAAATCAATATTATAAAATCTATTTATATATGATAATCCTAATAGTATTTTCTCTTTATTATCTTCAATATCACGTTTTACTTTTTCTCTATTTTGTGGAGTATCTCCAATAACACTCAACGTGTGCGCCGCAACTTTTTTCAACCTAGCATCTAAATCTGTTTTAGTCTCTTCTAATGTTTCTTTAATTGATAATTTTTCTAGATACTCTTTTCGTAAAACTTCTTTTACTTCTGCATCAGTTATCGCTGGATTAGTTTTTTGTAGTTCTTTTCGTTTCAAATATAAATCTCGATTTATTTCTGTATCTGATGGCGTTAGTTGTGATTTTAATTTTTCATTTGTCAACAAGTCTACATTTCTCATCTCCGCAGTAGCTTCCGTTACATTTACTGCATTTTCTAATCTGCTATTAACTGGTAGTAAATGCGGTTTATTTTCTTTAGTTCCAACTAAGATTACTTTCTGTCGCATAGCTTTAGTTGTCTCAGTTTTTTCTGTTGGATTAGTTAATCTCCCTGTTTCGGGATTAACTTCATAAGTTTTAGTCGTTGTTATTTCGCCTTGTTCACCTTCAGTCTCAACTTCTTCCTTTCCTTTGGGAAGTTCAGGGGCATCTTTTTTCAACTCAGTGATTTCTATAGTTTTTACTATTTTCTCCACATTCCCAACTTTAACAACTCTATCTACTGGTGGTTTTTCTATTTTTGTAGAAATATTTTCTACTATTTTTCCAGTAGATTTATCAAGAGTATACGAAGTAGTGGTCACTTCCTTACCTTTTTCACCCGGTGTTTCTTCTTGTTGCTTATTATAACTTAAGACTGGGGATGGTTTATAAATTGTTTTATAGTCCAGTTCTTTTTCGGTAGTTATTGAAGGAGGAATAACCGGTATTCCCTCGGTTACTTTGTCTGCTGATGGTTTTTTTGGAGTTGTAATCACATCTGGTGTCTTACCTTCTTTTCCTTCAATAATTTCTGGAGATGTTTCAGGTTTTTCCGGCTCAACTGCTGGTTTTTCACGTATCGGTATTTCTACTACTGATTCTTTTGGTGGCACCGGGTTTGATTCATGGATTTGTATTGGTCTAGCATTTCCTTTCGGTTTATCAGCTGGCCTAGCAGGTTTTGGTGTTACCTCCGGCATCGGTTGTTCCGGTGTTGATTTTACATTAGGTATTTCTGGTTCCTTTTCTTTCTCTGGGGCCAACTCCCCATCCGGCGTTGGTTTTATCCCTAACTCTGGTTTCTCTGGTTGCACTAAACTCTCACCTTTTTTGCTTACTACTCCTGCCGGGTTCTCCGGTTGTTTAAGTTCAACCGTTGGTTGTTCTAACATTGGTTTTGCTTTTAACTCTGAATTTTCAGGTTCAACTAAAGAAGAATCAGAGTACTCTTTTTTCTCTATTTTATTATTTGCGTTCGATACTCCATGAGATTTCTTTTTTTCAAAATAGTAACCTGTAAAACTATATCCCTCTATATTATCAGGGTTTGGTAACACGCCTCCTGCTGCAACTTTTATAACTGCCGGTTGAATTTCCTTAAAATCATCAAAAGCGATTACCTGACTTAGATTACTAGTAACCGTTAATACACTAACTAAGAAAATTAATTTTCCTCTTTTTTTCTTAATTAAAGTCAATCCTAATAATAAAAACGCTCCACCCAGAGCTAACGTTCCTGTTGGAATATCACCAGTATTCGGCAATAAATTATTTTTTCTATAAACAAAATAATATTCTTTACCTTCTTCTACAGCTATTTTATTTTCTTCAAAGACTTTCAATTGATTTTTTATTTGTTCTGATAAACTACTATTATCTACAGAATGAACAGTTACATCTTTCACTTCAGTTGCTTTCACTTCATCTGTATAATTTAAAGATAAAAACAAACTTGTTCCTAGTAAAACCGAACAAACACCCATTTTATACTTTCTTATTGAGAAATTCTGTTTTTTTCTAAAATTCTCTGTCTTCATTATTTTTCTCCATAAATTCATAATTTTATAATCATTTCTACTATAGCAAACTTAGGACATTTTCGCAACTATAATCATAAATTTAACCGCTAAACATACTCCTTAAGCCACATAATTTATTTTAGATATAAAAAAGACGCAACCAAAAATGTTACGCCTTAATTTAATCAGTTATCTTTTAATCTTTTACCCTAACAATACGAATAAATAGTGAGCAATAACTCCCGCTGCAAGACCACCTATTGTATGTGATACGATTGCTTTTGAAGATAATTTACGTACTCCAAGAGCATCCATCATACCAATGTGAGTACTTAAGTATCCACTCCAACACATACCCATCGCTGTGAATACCGCAATATCATTCGCTCCGATTAATCCACTCTTCAAGAATTCTGGAACTAATGAGATTGCTCCTCCTACTGCTCCTAGGGCTGTAATTGGGAAGGCTATAGCTTCTGCAGAATGGAATCCAAATAATGGTTCTAAGATAAATGTTAGTTTTTCCCCTAACCAAGGTAAGAATCCAACACCTTCATATGCCGCTCCTGTATATCCTCCAGCTGGCATTTTAAATGTTAGCATCATTACAAAAGTGCACACTATAAGTACCCCTGGAATAATTGCTAGTCCCATTTCTACCCCAGTTTTACCACCTTCTAAAACTGTATCTAGAACTCGTTGGAACATATTTCCATCACGTACTATTCTTACTTTATCCGGTCTTTCATCACCTTCAGCTAACTCGATTGCTGGTTCTTCTGCTTCATCGCCGTAGTATTTTTTTGTTTGTCGTAACATTAAACGTACACTTATAACACTACCTAAAATTGCTCCGATATTCCCTATAATCGCCGCTTTAATAAATCCTTCTCCTTGTCCCATCATAAACATCGTTACGATAAGTCCCATACCAAAAGCTGTACCTAAGTTACATAAAGCTGGCACTTGGTATTTTTTAAAGAAAGATGTAAATCTTTTATCTTTCGCAAATGGAATGATAGCTGGGTTATCTGATAAATATGTAGCCACCGCACCTGTAACACTTGCTCCAGGCATTCCCCAAAGTGGTTTCATAAGTGGTGCAAAAATTTTATTAATTAACGCTATTGCACCGAACTCTGATAATAACGCACTAATTGCACCAGCAATAACTGCCATTGCCATGATGAAAAATACTGTATTAAGTAATAAATCATGCGCTGTCGCCATCATCGTCTTGAACATAAGTGGTGTCCCCATTTTTCTAGCCATAAGACCAAATATTAGGAAAAATATTCCTAAGAAGACAAATGTCTCTAAGCTTATCGCTTTTTTAACCACTATATTTTTTTTGTTTTTCTTGGTTGTATCTCCGTCCATAAAAATCGTCCTTTCTGATTTTAATTTATATAATTACTCCAACGTCTACTTATAGCAGACTGTACTAATACAACTTGATATTTATATTATATCATAGTTTCTTTATCCTTGCAACTATTTCAACAATTCGGAAACCAATTAAACTAAATTACTATTATAAAAATTTTAATATAAAATAAACAAACATCAAGACATCATTTTTAAAACAACAATTACAAAAGATAGGACTCCTAAATAATTTTTTAAAAAATAAAATTAATTATGTTTATATTTTACTATCAATATTTCTTTGTCACTAGTACAGTTGTATTTTCGTGTTATATTTGCATTATTATCATAGTCATATAAGTAATTTTCTATTGTAGCGATAGCAAACAAATACAAATTTATTAAACTATAAATACTTTCTTTAAGCTAGATTAATTGCTTTTAAATAGCTTTTTTGATAGAATTAAATAGCAACAAATAAATGTATAGGAGAAGATTTTTTATGCGAACGAAAAATGAAAATAATGATAAAATTTTAAAGTTTTCGATTAGAAAATTATCTCTTGGTGCAGCGCCGGTTGTTATCGGGGCTTTATTTTTTGGAAGTCATGCACCAAGCGAAGCGCTTGCCAATGAAAACAACACAAGTGTTAAATATACTTATCTAGCTGAAAATGAACTAACCGAAGCAGAAAAAAGTTTAATTAAAAAAAGCATCCCAAATAATGTAAAAAGCAACGAAACATACTATATGGTTTATAAAAAAGAAGCGCAAACTTCTACTAAAACTACAGAATTAAAATCATTACCTAATACTGGTCAAAGTTCACTTCCAGTAGCCGGTCTTGGAATCAGTACTGCAGTATTGGTAGTACTTTTAATGTCTAAAAAACACAGAAATAAAGTTCTTAGCGTCGTATTAATAGGAGCTATGGGACAAAGTATCGTTATGCCTTATCAATCATTTGCTTTCGAGAACAAAGAATTAGTACGCTACAACACAGAAACAACAGTTGCTGATTCTACAGAACTTGCGAATGGTGTAATTAACATCGATGGCTATCGCTATGTCGGGTACTTCACTCTTAGCGATTTAGGTGCTTTACCCCAAGGTGAACAAAAAGTTCTTCCAAAACCAACACAACCAACTCCAACACCTACTGAGGAAACACCTAAAGTTACAGTTGAAAACAAACCTGAACTTAAATCAACTACTGAAGTTGTTCCTTTCCAAACTATCAAGCAATCTGATGCTACTTTACCTAAAGGGCAAACTAAAGTTGTTCAAGAAGGAGTTAATGGTGAACAAATCGTATTCAGCGAAGTAACCACTGTTGATGATAAACAATCTAGCAAAGTTATCAAAACTTCAATTACAAAACAACCTGTTAATAGAGTAGTTGCTGTTGGTACTAAAGAGGAAATTGCACCTACTCCTGTCGTTACTCCTACAATTCAAGTAACTCCTACCGAAGGTAAAAAAGCCCCCTCTGTAGTAAAACCTGAAGTGACTGTAACTACAGAAGTTGTTCCTTTCGAGACAATCGAGCAACCTGATGTTACTTTACCTAAAGGGCAAACTAAAGTTGTTCAAAAAGGAGCTGACGGAGAACGTACTATTTTAACAGAGGTAACTACTGTTGATGGCAAACAAACTAGCAAAGTACTGGAAAACACAATTACAAAACAACCTGTGAATAACGTAATTGCCGTTGGAACTAAGGAAGAAACTACTCCAACTCCTCAACCTGAAAAACCTAAAGAGACTAAACCTGAGGAAAAAGTTGACAAAACAGCATTAAAAGCTCAAATCGATAGAGCTCTTGCACTTGTTCCTGCTGATTATTCTGCTACAAGTTACAACGCTCTTAAACCAATTTTAGAAGCTGCGCAAAATATCTACTCTTCTGATAGTGTTAAACAACCTGAGGTAGATAGTGAAACTGCGAAACTTAAAGCCGCTATCGACGCATTAAATGTTGATAAAACAAAACTACAAGAACAAATAAAAGATGCAGATACTAAACAAGAAGCTGACTACAGTCCAAAAACTTGGAACGAATTCAAAAATGCTGAAATCAAAGCAAAAGAAATCAACAACCAAACTACTCCACTTCCTAAACAAAGTGAAATAGATGTGGCTACTAAAGCTCTTCAAGACGCTATTAAGGCTCTTGCCGTTGATAAAACTGCATTACAAACTGCTATTAACACAGCTAACAACAAACGTAAAGAAGAATACACTACTCAAACATGGAAAGCTTTAGAAGAAGCTCTTGCAGCAGCAAATCCTGTAAATGCAGATGATACTGCTACTCAAAGCAAAGTAGACGAAGCTACTAGAAGATTAGAAGAAGCTATCAAAAACTTAGTTCCATTAACTGAAAAACCAGTATTAAAATTCGTAAATACCGATAAGAAAGTATTAGATAAAGAAGTAGTTGCTAAGTATACTTTAGATAATCCTACTAAGACAAAAATTAAATCAATTACAGCTACTCTGAAAAAAGATGGACAAGTTGTTAAAACTGTAAACCTGACAGAAAATAATCTAAACGCTTTATTAGACAACGTAGAATACTTCAAAGCATATACTCTGTCAACAACTATGGTTTACGATAGAGGTAACAGTGAAGAAACTGAAACTTTAGAAGATCAACCAATTAAATTAGATCCTAAAAAAGTTGAAATTAAAAATATTAAAGAAACAAGCTTAATAAGTGTTAATCCTGAAGGTAACGAAACTGACATCAGTCTACTTTCAGAAAATCCAGGAAATGTTGCTCCACTTTATTTACGAGTTACAACTCACGATAACAAAGTGACAAGACTTTCTGTTGATAAAGTTGAAGAAGTAGTTAAAGATGGAAAAACTTTATATAAAGTTACTGCTACAGCTCCTGATTTAGTTCAACACACAGATGCATCTAAATTAGCAAACGAGTATGTTCATTACTTCGAAAAACAAAAAGCAAAAGAAGGCAATGTTTACTATAGCTTCAATGAACTTGTAAAAGATATGCAAGCTAATCCTACTGGCGAGTTCAAACTTGGAGCAGACCTTAATGCAGCAAACGTAAAACCTAATGGAAAATCTTATGTTACATCTGTATTTAAAGGTAAGTTATCAAGTGTTGAGGGTGGTAGATTTACTATTCACAATACAACTCGTCCATTATTTGGAAATATTCAAGGTGGACACATCCATGATATTAACTTAGCTAATGTAGATATTAATATGCCAGAGGATAACCAAGTAGCACCAATTGCTAATATCATTAAAGGTGGAACTACTATTGAAAATGTTAAAGTTACAGGTGATGTAGTTGGTCGTGACTGGGTATCTGGATTTATTGATAAAATTGACAGTGGTGGTAGATTAGTCAATGTTGCATTTATTGGTAATATTACATCTGTTGGTACTGGTAGTCAATATTTATCAGGTATTGTCGGTGAAAACTGGAAAGGTTATGTTGAACGAGCTTATGTCAACGCTAATATCACTGGTAAGAGAGCTAAAGCTGCAGGTATTGTTTATTGGTCTCAAAATGGTGGGGATAACAACGCTGTAGGTAGAGAGGGTGCTATTAAGAAATCAGTAGCTAAAGGAACTATCAATGTGAGTGATCCTATTAAAGTCGGTGGTTTCATTGGAAGTAATCATATGTTAGGTTCAGTTGAAGATAGCGTATCTATGATGAAAGTTAATAAAGGTAACGGAGAAATCTTCTACGGTTCTGAAGATATTGATGATGATGGTGGTTACTGGTCTGGAATGAGATTGAATAGAAACCTTGTTGTTACAGGAGTAAGTGAAGGTAAATCTTCATATAATTTCTCTAAACAACAGCATCGTATTAAATCAGTTTCTCAAGAAGAAGCTGATGCTAAAATCGCAACATTCGGAATTACTGCTGATAAATATGTAATCAACAATCCTATTACAAATACCCTTAACAACATCAAACCAAAAGCTGATACTTATAAAGATACTCAAGATTACAATACAGAGCGTGAACTTGCTTACCGTAACATCGAAAAACTTCAACCATTCTACAATAAAGAATGGATTATAAATCAAGGTAACAAGATTCCTGAAGGATCTAAATTACTAAATACAGAGGTATTATCTGTTACAGGTATGAAAGACGGTCAATTTGTGACTGATTTATCAGATGTTGATAAGATTATGATTCATTATGCTGATGGTACGAAAGAAGAAAAATCTGTCACTCAAAAAGAATCTCAAGTACAACAAGTTCGTGAATATAGTATTACTGGATTAGATGGTATTGTTTATACACCAAATATGGTTGTTAAAGATCGTACTCAATTACTAAGTGATATTAAAGCGAAATTAGATACAATTACTCTTGAATCTCCTGAAGTTCGTGCAATAACAGGTAATGTTGGAGCATTATACTTAGAAGAAAGTTTCGCAGAAGTAAAAGAAAATCTTGATAAATTAGTAAAAGCTCTTGTTGAAAATGAAGATCATCAGTTAAATGATGATGAGGCAGCCATCAAAGCACTTCTTAAGAAAGTAGAAGATAATAAAGCTAAAATTATGATGGCACTTACTTATTTGAATCGTTATTATGGTGTTGAATATGGTGATTTAAACATTAAGAATATGATGATGTTTAAACCAGATTTCTACGGTAAGACACCAAGTGTTATTGACAGATTAATTCGAATTGGCTCGCAAGAAAAGAACTTGAAGGGTGACAGAACTCAAGATGCATATCGCGAAATTATTGCAGGAGACACTGGTAAAGGTGATTTACGTAGTTTCTTAGACTATAATATGCGTCTCTTCACAAATGATACAGACCTTAACGACTGGTTTATTCACTCAGCGAAAAATGTTTATGTTGTAGAACCTGAAACAACAAATCCAGACTTCACAAATAAACGTCACCGTGTCTTTGATGGTCTGAATAATAATATGCATGCGCGTATGATTTTACCATTATTGAACTTGAAGAAATCACATATCTTTATGATTTCAACTTATAATACTATGGCATATAGTTCATTTGAAAAATATGGTAAAAATACAGAAGCTGAACGTGAAGCGTTCAAAGAACGTATTAATTATGTAGCTAAAGCTCAACAAACATACTTAGACTTCTGGTCACGTCTTGCACTTCCGAATGTTCGAGATAGACTTCTTAAGAGTCAAAATATGGTTCCTACACCTGTATGGGATAATCAAGCTTATGCGGGTATTAAGGATGCTAATCGTCGTGGATATGGTACAGATGGTAAGGTAGCGACACCAATTCGTGAGTTATTTGGTCCAACAGACAGATGGCATCAAATTAATTGGAATATGGGAGCAATGGCTAAAGTCTATGCAAAACCATATGAAGATGAACAAGTTTTCTTCATGGTAACGAATATGTTAGATGACTTCGGTATTTCAGCATTTACACATGAAACAACTCACGTAAATGACCGTATGGCATACCTTGGTGGTCATGGACATCGTCAAGGTACAGATCTTGAAGCATATGCGCAGGGTATGTTACAAACGCCTGATAAATCAACATCAAATGGTGAATATGGAGCATTAGGGATTAATATGGCTTATCATCGTCAAAATGATGGAAATCAATGGTATAACCCAGATCCTGAAAAATTACAAACTCGTGAACAAATTGATCACTATATGAAGAACTACAATGATGCTCTTATGATGTTAGACCATCTTGAGGCTGATGCTGTATTACCACAGTTAAATGGAAATACGAGCCGCTGGTTCAAGAAAATGGATCGACAATACCGCAGTGGAAATTCAGGTCATCAGTTCGATAAAATTCGTGAGTTGACAGAGGATGAGAAAAAAGTAGCAATCAATACAATTGATGATTTAATTACTAATAACCTAATGACGAAACATGGAGCGCCTGGTGACGGTACTTACAACCCAACGGACTTTAGCTCTGCTTATGTCAATATAAATATGATGACAGGTATCTATGGTGGAAATACGAGTCAAGGTGCACCTGGTGCTGCATCCTTCAAACACAATACATTCCGTATGTGGGGGTACTTCGGATATGAGAATGGATTTGTTGGATATGCTTCTAGCAAATATCAAGGTGCAGCTAATAAAGAAAATAATAAGCTATTAGGTGATGACTTCATTATCAAGAAAGTTTCTAATGGAAGATTCACTAACCTTGAAGATTGGAAGAAAGAGTACTACAAAGAAGTAAAAGCAAAAGCTGACAAAGGATTTACTGCAATTGAAATTGATGGTAAACAAATTACAAATTATGCTGAACTAAAAGTCTTATTTGATAAAGCGGTGGAGACTGACCTAGCAGGCGGAGGAACAGCTAAAACTGTAGAGCTTAAATCAAAAGTCTTTAAAGCGCTTCTTAAGAATACAGACGGATTCTCAGGAAAACTTTTCAAAGATTAATTCTAACAACAAAAACCTAGATTTAGAAATTTCTAAATCTAGGTTTTTTGATGTTTTAGAGATGTTTCTTCGCAAAGTAAGATATATGTTGAAATTACGTAAACCTCATAATTTAATATGAAAAAATTCAGGACTTAAAACTTAGTCCTGAATTTATCTTTTTATATTATAGCTACTTCTTTTTTATATTGATCTTTAATATTTTCATCAAGAACATCATCACTGATAATTGCTGTAAGATCTTTTAGTTGGAAAAATGTGTAAAATGCGTGTGTTGAAAACTTACTGTGGTCTGCAAGGACATAACGTTCAGTCGCATTATTAAGAATCGTTTCATTACAACGCCCTTCTTCTTCATCAGAGATAGTAACCTTCTCTAAATCTATTCCATTCACCCCAACAAACGCCTTATTTACACTTATTTTACTAAGTGCATCTTGTGTGAAGTACCCAATAAATCCTTTTGTTTTTTGACGGTATCTTCCTCCGATAAAAATAAGATCACAAGACGGATTGTCTTTAAACTGTTCGAATACTGTTAATGAATTCGTCACAATATTAATATCTCTATCTTGAAGATATTCCGCTAAGTAACTCGTAGTACTACCTGGCCCTATAAAAATAGTTTCATTATCCTTTATAAGCTCTGATACTTTTCTAGCGATTTGTTTTTTCTCTTCAACATTTACTGATATTTTTTTATTATAATTATCCTCTTGATAGAAGTTTTTCGGTTTTAACTTCGCTCCACCGTGTATTCTAGTAAGATGCCCATAATCTTCTAATTCTTGCAAATCACGACGAATTGTCATCTCAGTGACATTCATGTCATGAGCAAGATTACTAACACGTACTAAATGTTTATTTTTTAATTCATTTAAGATATAACTATGTCTGTCTATTTTTAACATTTTTTCTCCACTCTAAAATAATAAATTTAACATTTATATTTTAACACTTTTTTCGAAAATATAAAACAGAAAACATAAAAGAACTATCAAAACGAACGTTAAATCTAACATAAAAATAAAAAACTAGCTGCTTTTAGACTATAGTAGCCCTCAAACAACTAGTTCTTATTCATTATTTTTCTTTTTCTTCTTTTACTTTTTCTACTTTTGGTTGTTCTGTAGCCGCGACAACTCTCATGTTCAGAAGTTTATCGTACAGCATTATAGGATTCTTACGTTTAAGTACATATTTCTCATATAACCAGAATATTGCAGAAACTGGTACTGCACCCCAACCAATAGTAACTTTAATTAAGAATTCTCTAATTAAATATCTAGAAAATTCAATTTTTTTGTTATCTGTAGGCACTATTCTTACTTTAAGAAGTTTTTTCCCAATAGTTTGCCCTTGCCATTTATGTGGAAGGTATCCATATAACAAAACTGCGAAAATAACTATTGAAAGTGTCATATATAATGCATTTCTTTCGTTTTCCGCTCCACCTTGTGCACGTAAGTTCACAGTGGAATATTGGAAAATAATCGCTATTGGTAAGTAGATTGCTAAGTCGATTAAATAAGCAATTAGACGTTTTACTGGTGAAGCTTCTTCTCCGTACACATCTAATAGTGGCGTTTCAACCGATACTGAAGCATCACTTAGTGTTGGTTTTATATTTCTATCATTATAGCTGTATGAACTATTTTTTTTAATTTTCTTAACCATAGTTCACCTAGTCTTCTAAGTCAACATTGTGGTAGACTTGTTGAACATCTTCACAATCGTCAAGCATTTCTAACATTCTTTCGAATTTAGCTTTATCTTCTTCGCTTAATGTTACTTCGTTTTGAGGAAGCATTGAAATTTCAGCAACTTCAAATTCTTCGATTCCAGCTGCTTTTAGAGCTTCTTGGATTTCGTGGAAGTTTTCTGGTTCACCATATACTAATGTTAACTCATCTTCTTCAAGAATATCACGAGCATCGATATCAGCTTCCATAAGAATTTCTAATAATTCATCTGCACTCTTACCTTCAACACCGATTACTGCAGTGTTGTCGAACATATAGTTTACAGAACCAGTAACACCTAAGTTACCTCCATTTTTGCCTAATGCTGTACGTACTTCAGCAGCTGTACGGTTAACGTTGTTTGTAAGTGTATCGATGATAACCATAGTTCCACTTACACCGAAACCTTCATAACGTAATTCATCGTAGTTCTCTTCACTTCCACCTTTTGCTTTTTCAATAGCACGGTCAATAATATTTTTAGGAACACGGTAAGTTTTCGCTCTTTCTAATACTACTTTTAGATTTCTGTTACTTTCTGGATCTGGTTCTCCAGTTTTTGCAGCTTGGTAAATTTCACGTCCAAACTTAGCATAAATCTTACTAGTGTTAGCATCTTTTGCCGCTTTTTTTTCTTTAATATTATTCCATTTACGACCCATAGTCTTTTAATCTCTCTTTCTTTTATAAATATTTTCCATTTTAGTAAAACTTCCTCGCTACAATGTAGCCAGAAAGTTATTACATACCATTCTATATTACTATATTTAAGCCATTTTTTCAAGCGTTGTATAAAAAAGCTCATAGTAATTATAAAATCACTATGAACTTTTTTATAATTTTTATAGAAGTTAACCAAAAATTGATTTTGTTGTGTTATCTTCTATTCAGTTCTAACAACTTCTTATTTTTCTTTACGACGTCTTGCTGCTGCAAGTAATCCACCTAGGATTCCTAATCCTAATCCTGCTAATCCAGTATTAGTTTCAGTTGTACCTGTGTTAGCTAGGCGTTTAACTTGTGCTTTAGGCGTAGCTACAGTTACTTTTCTGAAGATGTGACGCACATTTCCATTTTCGTCAACTACAGTTCTTACGAACTCGTATCCCGAAACTTCTCCTGCTTCTACTGAACCTTTTTCAGATGGTTTAATTGGGTTTCCATTTTCATCTGTCCATGTTGTAGTTTTTTCTACTACTGGAGTTGGTGTTGGAGTTGGTGATGTTTCTTTTTCATATACATGTTCAACATCTCCATTTGGAAGAGGTTTAGTTTCTACTAAGCGGTATCCTGGGATATTTCTGCTTTCTTTTAGTCCTTTTTCTTTCGCAGGTACGTTTGGAATTGGGTTTCCGTCTTTATCTCTGTGGATAGTTTGTTTCGCTCTATAAACATGTTTAACTGTTCCATCTTTTTCTGTTACTGTTTCAACATATTCATATTCAGGAATATCTAGAACTGGTGATAACATATCGAATTCGAATCCTGGGATTTTGTTTCCTTCTGTATCTCTGATGATTCCTTTTGTTTTTTCAACTGATGGAGTTGGTATTGGAGTTGTTACTTTTTCGTATACGTGTTCTGTATCTCCGTTTGGAAGTTTGTTCGTTGTTACGAACTTGTATCCTGGAATATCTTTCTTAGGTTGTTCACCTGTTTCTGTTGTTGTTCCTGGAATTACGTTTCCTTCTTTATCTTTGAACACTGTTGTTACTTTTTCGTATACGTGTTCTGTGTCTCCATTTGGAAGTTTATTCGTTGTTACGAATTTGTACCCTGGAATATCTTTCTTAGGTTGTTCACCTGTTTCTGTTGTTGTTCCTGGAATTACATTTCCTTCTTTGTCTTTGAACACTGTTGTTACTTTTTCGTATACGTGTTCTGTGTCTCCGTTTGGAAGTTTATTCGTTGTTACGAATTTGTATCCGGGAATATTTTCTTTTGGTTGTTTTCCTTTCTTAGTTGAACGGATTTCTTTACCATTTTCATCTACATATGAAGTTTCTTTTTCCTTCACTTCAGGAGTTGATGAAGTTACTTTACGATAGATATGAACAGTATTTCCTTCTTTATCTTTTTCAGTACGTACAAATTCATATCCTTGAATTGAAGTTTTATCCTTCGTACCATTTTCTCTAGGTTTTAGAGTTTCTCCATCAACAGATTTCCAAATTGTTGATTTAGATTCATCTGTATTTGGTGTTTCCGGTGTTGGTTTTGGTGTTTCCGGAATTGGTTTTGGTGCTTCCGGTGTTGGTTTTGGTGTTTCCGGAGTTGGTTTTGGTGTTTCCGGTGTTGGTTTTGGTTCAGGTTTTATATCTGCTTCATAGTATACATCTACTTTTCCATTTTCTGTTGTTGATGTTACTTCTGTTGCTTCTACTGTTGCTACA